>NZ_JBVJGN010000019.1:0-89572 GCF_055587305.1 Micromonospora sp. NPDC047521
TACGGATGGGCACCCTGGACGCCGAACTGCTGCCCGCACCCCGCACGACCGCCAAGTTCGACCTGTCCTTCGAATTCACCGAACACCACGACGGCTCGGGTATCGCCGCCTGTCTCGAGTACCGGACGGACCTGTTCGACGAGGACACCGTCCGCCGCTGCGCCGGCTACCTGGTCCGGCTGCTTGCCGGTGCGGTTGCCGATCCCGGCCGTTCGCTGTCGCGGTTGCCCCTGTTGGACGAGGCGGAACGCGACCTGGTCCTGAGCGGCTGGAACGACACCGGCCGGGACCACGGCGTCCAGCTGCCGTTGCACGAGTTGATCAGCGCGCAGGCCGCCCGGACCCCGGACGCCGTCGCCGTGCGGCACCGCGACGACGTCTACACCTACGCCCAGCTCGAGGTCGCCGCGAACCAGGTGGCCAGTCACCTGCGTACCGCCGGAGTGCGCACCGGCGACGTGGTCGCGCTCATCCAGGAGCGCTCCCTCAATCTGGTGGTCTCACTCGTCGGCGTACTGAAGGCCGGCGCGGCCTACCTGCCGATCGACACGAACTACCCGCCGGAACGCCAGGCCTTCATCGTCCAGGACGCGGGTGCCGTCGTCGTGCTCTCGGACGCGGAGATCACCGGGCTTCCCGCGCCGGTGCTGCCGGTCGGAGCGCACCTGTGGCCGCGGCTGGACGCCCCGCCGCCGGTGATCGGGCCGGTACCGGGGTCCGCGCCGGCCTATCTCATCTACACGTCGGGCTCGACGGGTGTCCCGAAGGGTGTCCTGGTGTCGCACACCGGCATCGTGAACCGGTTGCTGTGGATGCAGGATCAGTACGCGCTGGCCCCGGACGACCGGGTGCTGCAGAAGACGCCGTACGGTTTCGATGTCTCGGTCTGGGAGTTCTTCTGGCCGCTCATGGTGGGCGCGACCCTGGTGATGGCCGACCCTGACGGGCACCGTGACGCCGAGTACCTCGCCGATGTCATCCAACGCGAGCGCATCAGCACGGTGCACTTCGTCCCCTCGATGCTGGCCGAGATGCTCGCCGTGCCCGCCGCGGCCGGCTGCACGACCGTCGAGCGGCTGGTGTGCAGCGGCGAGGCGCTCACCCCGGAACTCGTGCGCCGCGCCGCTGAGGTGCTGCCGAAAGCGGTCCTGCACAACCTGTACGGTCCCACCGAAGCCTCTGTGGACGTCACCTATCACCGGTGTGAGCCGGATCCCGCAGCGGTGTCGGTGCCGATCGGTCGGCCCGTGTGGAACACCCGGACGTACGTGCTCGACCCCCATCTGCAACCACTTCCTGCCGGGGTGCGCGGCGAGCTCTACCTGGCCGGCACCCAACTCGCCCTCGGTTACCTGCGGCGTCCGCGGCTCACTGCGGAGCGCTTCGTCGCGGACCCGTACGGACCGGCGGGAAGCCGGATGTACCGCACCGGCGACCTGGCCCGCTGGACCGCTGCCGGCGAGCTGGAGTTCGCCGGCCGGGTCGACCACCAGGTCAAGATCCGCGGAGTGCGGATCGAGCTGGGAGAGGTGGAGGCGGCCCTGCGTGGCCTGTCCGACGTCGAGGACGCCGTCGTCGTCAAATGGGAGCCGGCGCCGGCGGAGGCTGCCTTGGCCGCGTACGTGGTACGCCGCGGGGAACAGCGCGACGACGTCCGGCGCCTCCGCGCGGCGTTGAGCGAGCGCCTCCCGGCCCATCTGGTCCCGTCGGTGTTCGTCGAGATGGCACGCCTGCCCCTGTCGGCCAACGGCAAGCTCGACCGGAAGGCGCTGCCCGATCCTCGCGAGGCCGCCGTGACCGACACCGGAGACGTGACCGCGCCACGTACCGAGCTGGAGGAGATCGTCGCCTGCGCCTGGTCCGAAGTCCTGCCGGCCGCGGCGGTCGACGTCCACAGTGACTTCTTCGCGCAGGGCGGCCACTCGCTGCTCGCGATGCGACTTGCCGGACGGCTCCGCACGGTGCTGGAGCTGGATCTTCCGGTGCGACTGATCTTCGACCACCCCACGATCGCCGCACTGGCAGCCGCCGTCGAGGAGGCACTACTCAGCGACCTCGACGGCATCGACCGCACCAGCAGCGAAGGGAGCAGTCAGTCATGACATCCACGACGGGGCAGGACCGCGCATCGGCGCTGCGGGACCGGCTGGCTGCCGCTCGCAACCGGATGGCCGGCGGTACCGCAACCATCAGGCGGCGGGCCGCATCCGACAACCCGGCCTCCGCGGCACAGCAGCGCCTGTGGGCGTTGAACCAACTTCGTCCGGAGCGGTCGGACTACCACGTGCCGATCATGCTCCAGGTGTCCGGTGACTTCGACCCCGAGGCGTTCCGCCGCGCGGCCCTCCGGGTGATCGAACGTCACGAGTCCCTGCGCACCACGTTCGAGGACCGCGACGGCACTGCGTTCGGCGTCGTTGAAAACCGGCCCCTGCTCGACTGGGAGTTCGTCGACCGACCGGCCACCGACGACGAGGTCCGGCGGACCGTCAGTCAGCCGTTCGACCTGGCCACCGGTCCGCTGATGCGGATCGTGGTCAACCGGGTCACCGACCGCGCGCACACCGTACTGACCGTGGTCCACCACATCGTGTGCGACGCCTGGTCGCTCCGGCTGCTCTGGTCGGAGATAGCCGCCGCGTACGGGAACCAGCCGTTGCCGGTGCTACCGGTGCAGTTCGGCGACTTCGCGGCCTGGCAGGGCCGGGACGCCTCCCTCGACCTCGACTACTGGCGTACCCAGATGGCCGGGTTGTCCGTGCCGGAGCTGCCCCTGGACCGCGGCCGGACGGGTGACCGCGCGGCGGCGAGCGCCACGGTGCACTTCCAGATTCCGAACGACGTACACGACGGGCTTCGGGCGCTGTCCGGGCGCACCAACGCCACCATGTTCATGACCGTGCTCGCGGCGTTCCAGGCGCTACTCGGCCGGTGGTGCGGCCAGGACGACGTGGTGGTCGGCTCCCCGGTCAGCGGGCGCGTGCGACCGGAACTCGAGCCGCTCATCGGCTTCTTCGTCAACACCGTCGTGCTGCGCGCGGACCTGTCCGCCGACCCGTCGTTCCTCGGTCTGCTCGGTCAGGTACGCGATCGGTGCCTCGACGCCTTCGCCCATCAGGACGTGCCCTTCGACAAGCTCATCGAGGAGTTCGGCGGATCGCGGGACCCACGCCGGAACCCGCTGTTCGACGTGATGTTCCAGATGCGTGCCGACGAGGCACCCGTCACGCCGTTACCGGGAACCGATGTCACCACCCTGCCGTTGGACAACGGGTCGGCGAAGTTCGACCTGAACGTGGTGCTCACCGACGGGCCGAACGGACTGCGCGGTGAGTTCGTCTATGCCACCGACGTCTTCGATCACGCGACGGTGGCCCGGCTCGCCGACCGGCTGACCGCCGTGCTGGCCTTCGTGGTGGCCGAACCCGAGACTCCGGTGTCCCGGCTACCGCTGATCAGCGCCACCGAGTGGGACCGGCTCCACAGGGACGTCGCCGGACGTCCGGGTCCGGCGATCACGGAGGCATTCGCCCGGCGGGTCGCCGAGCGTGGATCGGCCACCGCGCTGCGCTTTCACGACGAGACGCTGTCCTACACCGAGCTCGACGATCGTGCGAATCAGATGGCCCGCTACCTGACCGGACGGGGGATCCGTCGCGGCTCGGTGGTCGCCCTCCATCTGGGTCGCGGCGTCGACGTCGTGGTCGCGATGCTCGGGGTCCTCAAGAGCGGCGCCGCCTACGTGGCCGTGGACCCGGGGCATCCCCGGGAACGGACCGACTTCATCCTGGCCCAGAGCGCGGCCGAGCTGGTGGTGACTGGCGAGGTCATGCACGCTGCCCGGCAGGTCCCGGCCGGCCCGACCGAGGCCACGGTGACCGGCGAGGATGTGGCCTACATCGTCTACACGTCCGGGTCGACGGGACAGCCGAAGGGTGTGCTCATCCGGCACGCGGGTGTGGTGAGCTACCTGGACCACCTACGCTCGGAGATCGGGCTGACCGTCGACGACGTCGTCTTGGCGCATTCCGCGCTGGTGTTCGACGCCTCGGTCCGTGACATCCTCGGCCCGTTGCTGACCGGTGCGACCGTCGCGCTCGCTGACGACGAGGAGGCCCGCGATCCCGATGCGCTGGTCGCCGCGGTGAGCCGCTACGGCGCCACCGCCGTGATCTCCTTCATCCCTTCCCTGATGGCCCTCGTCGCCGCGGTGGCGCCGCAGAACTTCGCACCAGGCCTGCGGTTGTTGATGACCAGTGGGGAGAGGCTGACCCCGGCGCACGCCCGCGCTGCGCGCCGGCTCGCCCCCGGCCTGCGGTTGCTCAACCAGTACGGGCCGACCGAGTGCACCATGACCTCGACCTTTCATGAAGTGACCGAGCAGGACTGCGACCGGGAGGCCATCCCGGTCGGCCGGCCGATCGCCCACGCCGCCTGCCTGGTTCTCGACGACCGTCTGCGGCCGGTGCCGGACGGTGCCGTCGGTGAGATCTACCTGCGTAGCAACGGCATGGGGTACGGATACGTGCACGAGCCGGCCCGTACGGCGACGACGTTCGTCGCCGACCCGTACGGGCCGCCGGGATCCCGGCTCTACCGGACCGGGGATCTGGGCCGTTGGCTGTCCGACGGCGACCTCGGCTTCCAGGGCCGGCGTGACGACCAGGTCAAGATCCGCGGCCAGCGGGTGGAGCCGGGCGAGGCACAGGCGGTCATGGCCGCCTACCCCGGCGTCGAGCACGCCTGCGTGATCGTGGACCGGTCGGAAGGCGGGGTGCGGCTGGGCGGGTACGTCACCTGGCGAACAGGGGCCGCGGATTGCGCCGGTCTGCTGGCCCGCCTGCGGGCGGTGCTGCCGGACGTCTGCGTGCCGGCTTACCTCGTCGAGCTCGACACGATGCCGCTGCTGTCCAACGGCAAGGTCGACCGGTCCTCCCTGCCCGTCCCGGACCGCAACTCCTCGCGCGACCACGAGCCACCGCGAACGGCGCGGGAAGCAGCGGTCGCTGCGGTGTGGCAGCAGGTGCTGGGCGTTGACCAGGTCGGTGCCTTCGACGACTTCTTCGAGCTGGGCGGCCATTCGCTCACGGCGATCCAGGCCGTGTCGCGCCTGCGCCGAATACTCGGAGTGGATATCGCGCTCAGTCAGCTGTTCAGCTCGCCGGTGCTCGCCGCGTTCGCCGCCGGTCTGACCGGGGACGCCCCGGAGGGCGGCCCCATCCCCGCCCGACCCGCCGGATCGTCGGCGCCCCTCACGCCCGGGCAGAGGCGGCTGTGGTTCCTGGAACAGTTCCAGCCCGGGCGCGCCGACTACAACATGTCGTCCGCCGTGCGGATCACAGGTGCTTTCCAGCCGGAACGCCTCCCGTCCGCCCTGGCTGCGCTGGTCGAGCGGCATGAATCGTTGCGGACCCGGTTCGTGCCGGGCGCCGAGGGGCCGGTTCAGCTGGTTGATGCCGTCCGGCCGCTCGCCCCACGGGTCGTGGACCTGCGCGGTGCGACGGGTGAGGCCCTGTCGGCTCGGACCGACGAGGTGCTCGCCACCGCCATCGCCGAGCCGTTCGACCTCGGCGCCGGCCCGCTGCTGCGGACTGTGGTGATCCGCCTCGCGGACGACGAGCACATCGTCCTGGTTGTCGTTCACCATCTCGTCTGCGACGGCTGGTCGATACCGGTGCTCTGGTCCTCACTGATGGACGCCTATCAGGGGCGGGAATTGCCGCCACTGCCGGTGCAGTTCGGCGATGTGGCGGTGTGGCAGGACCAGGCCGGCGACGTGGCGCACTGGCGCGAGCGGTTGGCGGGGCTCACCCCTCTGGAGCTGCCGTTGGACCGGACCCGGCCGGCGAACCGGTCCGGCAAGGGCGCCGTCGTCCGCTTCGAGGTGCCGCCGCTGGTGCGCGACGGTCTGCGAGCGGTGGGACGGGGCCGCGGGGCGACCCTGTTTATGACGGCCCTGGCCGCGTTCGAGGTGCTGCTGTCGCGGTGGTCCGGCCAGGATGACATCGCCGTTGGGTCACCGATCGCCGGCCGCGACCGCCCGGAGCTGGAGTCGCTGATCGGTTTCCTGGTCAACACCGTCGTCCTGCGCGGCGACCTCTCCGGTGACCCGGCCTTCAGCGAGCTGCTCGACCGGACCAAGGAGGTGTGCGTCGGCGCGTTCGCGCATCAGGACGTGCCGTTCGAACGACTGGCCGACGAGGTGGGCGGCACCCGCGACATGGGTCGTAACCCGCTCTTCGACGTCATGTTCCAGTTGCGTGAGAACCAGCTGGCCAATCCGCGCCTGCCCGGCGCCGCAGTCGAGACGGTGCGGCTGGACAGCGAGGCGGCCAAGTTCGACCTCAGCCTCGTCCTCATCGACGGGCCGGACGGCCTGGCGGGTGAAGCCGTCTTCGCCACCGACGTGTTCGACCGGGCGACAGTCGAACGCCTGGTCGCGCAGTACACGCGCCTGCTCGCCGCGGTCGTGGCCGCCCCGGGAACGCCGATCTCGGGCCTGCGGCTGCTGGACGAGGCCGAGCGGCGGCAGCTGCTCCGCGTCACTCCCACCCGACCTGCGGGACCGCCGATCCACGAGATCATCGCCTCGATGCCCGGCGCGGCCCCGGCCGTCATGTTCGGCTCGGCGAGCGTGTCCTACGCCGAGCTCGACGACCGGGCGAATCGGCTCGCCCACCGGCTGGTCCAGCTCGGGGCGGGACGCGGCAGCCTCGTCGGCATCCTGGTCGAGCGGGGGCCCGGCCTCGTCGTCGCGATGATCGCCGTACTCAAGTGCGGGGCCGCATACGTGCCTATCGACACCGGATATCCGGCCGACCGCATCGAGTTCATGCTCGCGGACAGCGGCGCCGCCATCGTCGTCACCGACGACATGCTCCAGGAGACGAACCTCACCGAGCTGGCAGGACCGGTGCAGGTACCGGTCACCGGTGATGATCTCGCGTACGTCGTGTACACCTCCGGCTCCACCGGTCGCCCGAAGGGCGCGATGATCCATCATGGCGGGCTCAGTTCACTCGCCGCCGACATGGTCCGGCGCGTCGAACTGCACTCCGGCGACGTGGTGGCCGCCCTGACCACCGTCTCCTTCGACATCGCCGTGGTGGAACTCCTCGTCCCACTGACCGCAGGCGCCTCGATCATGATCGGCACCCGGGAGATGGCACGCGACGGAAGTCTGCTCGCCGACACCATCGAGGCCGCCGGCGTCACACTGGTACAGGGAACGCCCACCACCTGGCAACTGCTCACCGAGACCGACTGGCGCACACCCCGGGTCAAGGGCGTCTGCGGCGGTGAGGTTCTTCCGGTGACGCTCGCCCGCGAGGTGCTGAATCGCGTCGGCCGCCTCTGGAACGGCTACGGCCCGTCGGAGACGACGATCTACGCCACCATGTACGAGGTGCCACCGGCGGCGTCGGGCGTGTCCGTGCCGATCGGCCGGCCGGTCGGGTGCACGGACGTCCTGATCCTCGACGCCGCGATGGAACCCGTTCCCGTCGGAGTCCTCGGCGACCTGTACGTCGGCGGGGCCCAGGTCGGCCACGGCTACCTGAACCGGCCCGGGCTCACCGCGCAGCGCTTCATTGCCAATCCGCACGGACCGGCGGGCAGCCGGCTCTACCGTACCGGCGACCTGGCCCGGTGGACCGGGGACGGCGAGATCGACTACGCCGGCCGTGTGGACGAACAGGTGAAGTTGCGTGGCTACCGGATCGAGCCGGGGGAGATCGAAGCCGCGCTGACCGCCCACCCTGCCGTCCAGCAGGCCGTCGTGATCGTTCGGGAGGACCAGCCAGGACACCGCATGCTCGTCGCCTACTATCGCGGCGCGCAGACCGATCACGCGGCCCTGCGCGAGGCCGCAGCGCGCCGGCTTCCCGAGTTCATGGTTCCGGCCGCGTTCGAACGGCTCGAGGAGTTCCCGCGTACGCCGAGCGGCAAAGTCGATCGACGGGCTCTGCCCGCGCCGGTCGCCGGCCGCGTCCGCCGGGCCTATGCCGCGCCGCACTCGCCGGTCGAGAAGACGCTCGCCGGCATCTGGCAGCAGGTCCTCGGCGTGGACGACATCGGCGTCCACGACGACTACTTCGAACTCGGCGGCGACTCAATCCTCTCCATCCAGATCGTGGCCCGGGCGCAGAACACCGGGCTCCCGCTGACCATCCGCCAGATGTTCGCGCATCGCACGATCGCGGCACTCGCCGAGGCGCTGCCGGCGACCGGGGTCAAGCGGGTGGACGTGCGCCTCGAGCCGGTCAGCGGCGAGGTGACCCTCACCCCGATCCTGCGGTGGTTCACCGAACAGCCGGACCTTCGCCACGACCACTTCAACCAGGCCGTTCTGTTGGAGTGCGTGCACCCGGTCGACCCCACCGTCATCGAGCGAGCGCTGACGGCCCTGATCGAGCACCACGATGCGCTGCGTACCTCCATGTCCCGGCAATCAGGCGGCTGGACGGCTTCGGTGGCCGCGCCCGACAGCGGCGCCGGCCCTCGCGTGGCGGTCGTTGATCTCACGGGTCTCACGACCGACCAGCGGGACGCCCGGTGCCGGGCAGTCGCGGCCGGCCTCCAGAGTGGCTTGTCGCTCGCCGACGGCCGCCTCGTCGCCGCGGCCTGCTTCACCGCGCAGGACGCGCCCCACCAGCTGCAACTCGTCATCCACCACGCTGCGGTGGACACCGTCTCCTGGGGCATCCTGCTGGAGGACCTACGGACCGCCGTCGATCAGCTCCAGGCCGGCCGGCCTGTCGAACTGCCGCCGAAGACGACTTCCTTCCAGGGCTGGGCCGAGCGCCTCGCCGCGTACGCCGAATCGAACGACTTCGCCGAGGAGGCCGCGGCGTGGACCGCTCGAACGGGCGCCGCGGTGGCGGACCGGATCGACACCGGCCTGGAGCGCAACGCCGCGCACGTCGAGACGTCCCTCGACGCCGGGGCGACCCGACGGCTCATCGGCGAGGTTCCGGCGGCGCTCGGTGCCGAGATCAACGACGTCCTGCTGGCCGTCCTCGGCCGGACCCTGCGACGATGGGACGACGGTGACGGCGTCTGGGTGGAACTCGAGGCCCACGGGCGCGAGCCGCTCTTCGCCGACTGTGACGTCTCGCGTACGGTCGGCTGGTTCACCAGCCTGCTACCGCTCTGTCTCGGCTCGGGCGAGCAGGACTGGCCCAAGGCTGTCGCCGTGGTACGCGACCAGCGTGGCGCCGTCCCGCACCGGGGCATCGGGCACGGACTGGCCCGCTATCTGCGCGCCGGCTCAGCCGCGAGGATGGCGGCCACGGTACGTCCCGGCATCTCTTTCAACTACCACGGACGGCTCGATCGCCAGCGCAACAAGGACGACGGCATGTTCCGTCCGCTCCCGCGCAGCTGGGGGCCCAACCGAGCGCCCGACGGACGGCGTCCCTACCTGCTCGACGTCAACGCCGGCGTCGTCGATGGACGGTTGCACCTCAACTGGACCTACTCCGCGGGTCAACTCACCGCTGGACAGGTCGAAGAGCTGGCCTCCGACTACGTCCGCCATCTGACCGATCTGCTCTCCAAGGGCATACGACGCCGCGAAACGCCCCTGCTCTCGCCCGGTAGCGGCAGCGTCGACGAGGTGCTGGCCAGGCACCACGTCCCGGGCGTCGCGCTGGCAGTGCTGCGTGGCGGCGACGTGGCGGCGCTCTGGGGGCAGGGCGTCGTCAACAGCGAACGTTCGGATCGGGTGACGGCGGACACCGTCTTCCGCGGCGGTTCCATCGGGAAGCACGTGACGGCGTTACTCACGCTACGCCTGGCCCAGCGCGGAGTGCTGGACCTGGACCGTCCCGCTTCCGACTACCTACGTTCGTGGCAGCTGCCGCAGCACCGGGTTCCGGTCACGCCCCGGATGCTGCTGCGGCACACGTCCGGGTTCCCTTTTCTGGACGACGTTCCGGTGGCGTCCGGGCGTCCCCGCCCGACGCTGGTGCAGCTGCTGGCCGGTGAGGTTCCCGGTTGGGGACCCGTCCGTTACGCCAAACCGCCGGGCACGGCGTACGAGTACTCGAACCTGAACTTCGCCGTCGTTGAGCAGCTCCTGGCCGACGTGACGGGAGACTCATTCGCCGATCTGGTCCAGGAGTGGATCCTGGATCCGGCCGGGATGCGGCAGACCGGATTCAGGCCGGAGGCGCCCGTCGGCGTTCGGGCCGACCGGCACGACGAGCAGGGGCATCCGGTTCCCGGCCCGATGCCGTCCACCGCCCTCGCGGCGGCCGCGGGTATGTGGACCACCGCCGCCGACCTGGCCCGGCTGTTCCGTCACGAGCTGACCGTCGCGGGCGGCGGGACGTCGCCCGTGCTCACCGCCGACGGGTTCGCCAGCATGCTCGCCACGCCGCCGTTCTCCGGCTACGGGCTCGGCACATTCGTGAGCGGCAAGGGCGACGCGCTGTCGATGAGCCATGGTGGTAGCGGGCCCGACCAGCATGGACTCGTCATCGCCTATCCCCGGCGCGGGAGCGCCCTGGTCGTCCTGACCAACGGGACGGGCGGGCGCGCGGCCATCAGTGATCTCCTTCTACTGGCGGAGGGGGTCCGGCCGTGAAGACCCTCGGGGTGGTTGGCGGCGTCGGCCCGCTGGCCGGCGTGCACTTCTACGAACAGCTGGTCCGACGGACGCCGGCGAACTGCGATCAGGAACATCTACCCGTCGTACTGGTCTCGAGTCCGGCGGTGACCAACCGGGTCGAGCACCTCCTGGGCACCGGCCGGTCGCCGGCGTCAGCGCTGCGCGACGTCGCCCGGCGGCTGGAGAAGGCGGGAGCCGAGCTGATCGTCATCGCCTCAGCCACCACCCACGCCTATCACTCCGAAATTCAGCACGCGGTGGCCGTTCCGGTCCTGAACCTGCTGGACGAGACGGCGGTCGCCCTCGGCCGGGCTGGCTTCCGGCGGCCTGCTTTCCTTGCTACTCAAGCCACTGCTGACCTGCGTCTCTACGACTCCCACCTCACCCCCGGAAGCCGACCGGTCTACCCGGACGCGCATTCACAACGCGAGCTCCAGACACTGATCGACGCGGTCAAAGCGGGCACGCCCGCCGCTCCCCTACGGGAACGTTGCAGCGCCATCCTGGCTCGGCGATGGGCCGACGGGGCCGACGCCGCTGTCCTTGCCTGCACCGAAGTGCCGCTGGTGGCACCGATGCCACCGCCGGGCATGCCGATGGTCAGCGTGACCGACGTGCTGGTGGAGGCTGCGCTGAGAGAGTGTCTGGCCCCGGCGTACGCCTGACCCGCCAGTGCCCGTCACCGACAAGCGCTGCTGCCCCGGGCGTACACAGTAGAGGCTTGCGGGGCGGGTTGTCGCGCAGAGCGGAGGTGGAGGGTCGCGTCCGCGCCGGGCGTGGGCGGCGGGCACTGACGTCGCTGATGGACCGGCCCTGGTCTGCCTACCAGCCAGGGTGCGGGTGATCCGGACGACCTGCTGAGCAGGGGAAGCCGATCCCGCCGCTTCGGATGAAGGAAGGGGGGTATAGATCCCCGTCTACCACTATCATTGCCGAGCGCACCCGACGGTAGCGCATCGCAGAATCGACGGCACGGGGGCGGTCGAATGGATTTCCGGATTTTGGGGACTCTTGAGGTGTGGGACAGGGAGCGCTTACCCGTCCTGCCTCCGCGTCAGGAGCGTTTTCTGGCCCGGCTGCTACTCAGTCCCAATGTCGTCGTGCCGATCGGCGCGCTTACCGAGGCCTTGTGGGACGGCGCGCCGCCGGACTCCGCGGAACGCCAGGTCCAGAACGCGGCCTCGCGGGTCCGTCAGGCCTGGCAGCGGGCCGATGTGACCGGCGCGAAAGAGATCATTCAGACGGTCCGCACGGGGTACAGGCTCGCGATCGATCCCGAGCAGCTCGATCTCGTCCGGTTCCGCACTCTCGTCAGCCGGGCTGCGGCCGAGCAGCATGAGGGGGACCTCGCGCAGGCGGCCGCGACGCTGAGCCAAGCCCTGCAACTGTGGCGCGGGCCGGCGTTCGCCGGCGTGGGGAGCGCCGTGATCCGCGCGGAGGCCACGCTGCTCGACCAGGAACTGCCGGCAGCCTGGGAGGAGTGTCTCCGGCTGGAGCTGGAGCTGGGGCGGCACCAACGGGCGCTGCCCAAACTCGTCCGGCTGGTCGCCAAGTTCCCCTTCCGGGAAGGTCTGACCAGACTTCTCATGGTCGCTCTCTATCGCGACGGCCGGCAGATGGAGGCGCTGGAGGCGTACCAGGACCTCCGTACGAGGTTGACGGACGGACTCGGCCTGGATCCAGCCGCCGATCTGCAGGATCTGCACCAGCGCATCCTGCGGAATGACCCGGCCCTGCTCGAGGTTCCGGACGCCGCAGAGCCCGGTGCGGCACCCTCCGGTGGCGAAGCGGAGATCCGACCGCCGGTGCCCCGGCAGCTCCCGCCGAAGGTGGGCTGCTTCGCCGGCAGGGTTTTCGAGCTGGAACGCCTCTCCGCGGAGTGCGGGCAGGTGCAGGTCCTCGCGGTGACCGGCGCCGCCGGAATGGGCAAGACGTCGCTCGTGGTGCAGTGGTCGCACGCCGTCAAGGGCAGGTTCCCGGACGGTCAGATCTTCCTCGACGTGCACGGCCACGAGCCGGGCAACGCACAGACACCGGCCGCAATCCTGCGGTACATCCTCGAGAGCCTGCAGGTCGCGCCGAACCGGGTTCCGGACAGCATCGACAAGCGCGTGTCCCTGCTGCGGTCGCTCATCAGCGAGAAACGGCTGCTCATCATCCTCGACAACGTCGAGAGCATCGAGCAGCTCCTCCCTGCCGTCCCCCCGTCGCCGAACGCGCTTCTCGTCGTCACCAGCCGCAGCCGTCTCGTGGCCATGCACACGCACGTGCCCGTCACCTACTGCCGGCTGGAGCCGCTCAATCGCGAGGAGAGCCTCAGTGTTCTCACCGAGGCGGCTCGTCGGGCGCCGACCCTGACGGACGGTCCGGCCTGGGAGCGCCTGCTCGATGTATGCGGCGGAATGCCGTTGGCTCTGCGGACTCTGGCCGCGCGACTGCTGGCCGAACCGACGTTGACGCTCGAGAAACTCGCCGACGAATGCGCCGCAGACGCGGCGCCGCTCGACGCCTTCGTCATCGGCGGCGACACGCGCAGCGTGCGGTCGGTGCTCGCCAGCGCCTACGCCTCTCTGAGCGAGGACGACGCGACCATCTTCCGGATCATGGCTGCTCACCCCGGCGTCAGGGTGAAGCTCGATGCGGTGGCTGCCATGCTCGGGGTTCCGCCCGCCGGGATCCGGCACAGTATCGAAAATCTTGTCGCCCTGCACCTGGTCGTCGACCTCGGCGACCGGTACTTCACGATGCACGAACTCATACGCTCTTTCGCCGTGGAGCTCCTGAGGCGGCATGCCGAACGAGACCGGCCCGACGTGGCCCGCGAGCGCCTGGTGCGGTGGTACCTCGCGGTCACCGGCCGCACCAACCGGGTATTGCGCCCGGACCGCAACGGCTATCCTCTGCCGGACGACTCGCCGTCCGGCAGCGCGGTCATGCCGATCACGAACGTGATCGAAGCCATCCGGGTCCTCGACGGCGAGCGGGCCAACTTGGCACAGGTGACCGCGATGGCGCTGGAGATCGACGTCGAATTCGCGATCCAGCTGATCTACCAGGTGAGCAGTTATTTCGTGATGGCCGGCTACCCACCGTCCGACATCGACTTCTGGAAGAGTGTCGCCGAGCGGGCAGACGCCGTCGCCGAGCCCCGGCCCCTGGCATATGTGCATCACGCCCTCGGCGCCGCCCTCGCCGTCACGCATGAACCCGATCTCGCCTTGGCGCATCTGTCCCGCGCGGCCACGCTCTACGACGAGGCCGGGGACACGGCCGGAGCGGCCAGCGTGAGCCTCGGCATCAGCCGGGTGCTCCAGGACGAGGAGAACTTCGGTGAGGCCCTCGCCGAGAGTGAGCGGGCGTTCGAACTGGCCGAGGTGGCGGACAACCCCATCCTCGCGGTGCAGGCGCTCACCGGCTCGGCGGACGCCCTGCTCGCGCTCGGCAAGCCGGACGCCGGTCTGGACCGGCTGGGATACGCTCTCGCGATGGCCCGCGACGCCGGTGCCGACCAGCATGAGCCCCGCATCCGCAGCAACATGGGGGCCATCTTCCTGCACCTCGACGAGCCCGAGACCGCCCTGGAGCACCTTCACTCGGCCCTCGACGGGATCCGGCGCCTCGGCATCCGCAGCGCCGAGGCAGAGGCCCTGATGAGGATCGGAACGGCCAGGCGCCGGGCCGGCCACGAGGACGCCGCTCAGTGGTATCTGCAGGCGCTGCGACTCTGCCGGGAGGCGAACGACCCGGTCGGGGAGACCGAAGCGCTCGTTCAACTCGGCGAGTTGTGAGCAGTGGATGACAATGCGATGGAGTCGTCTGGGAGGTTGAAAGCGAATAGATCGCCCTATGTCCTGGGAGTGAAGCTGTGACTGTGGCTTTTCGCCTCCTCGGCCCGGTTCAGGCCACGGTGGAAGAACTTGCGGTGCCCCTCACTTCGATCATGGATCGTGCTGTCCTCGCCGTTCTGCTCCTGGCGGGCGGTCGTTTCGTGTCGCAGTCGGCGCTGGCTCGGGCCCTGTGGGATGTGCCGCCCCGTTCGGCGGACTCCAACCTGCGCAGCTACCTGTCGCGGCTGCGAAGGGCGCTCAAGCGGGCTGATCCTTCCCTCGCCCGGCTCGTCACCCGTCGCGGGGCTGCCGAATATCGCCTGGTCACCACCGGCGACGAACTGGACGTGGAGCGATTCAAGGAACTGGCGGACCGCGGGCATGCCGCGTTGGTCCGCGGCGACGCTGACGCGGCTGTCGGCGACCTCGACCGCGCGTTGCGTCTCTGGTCGGGTACGGCTGGGCAAGACGTGGCCGCCGTGGTCACCGGGCAGTTACACAGCGAGCTCGGCTATCTGGACGAGCACCGATTGACCACGACGGAGGACTACTACGATGCGCTCATCGCGCTCGGCGACGGACTCAACCTCGTCCGCGATCTGCGCACCATGGTTCTCAACCACCCACTGCGCGAGAGGCCGTCGGAACAGCTGATGCGAGCGCTGTATCTCAGCGGAGACCCGGCCGGCGCCCTGACGGCCTTCCACCGGATCCGGCAGCAGTTCAACGACCAGCTCGGCATCGAGCCGTCCGCCCGGCTACAGGCACTGCACCGAGCCGTTCTGCAGCGGGACGAGCGGCTGTTGCTGCACGACCGGCCCGGGGGCGCGAGTCGGACGACGAAGCCTTCCCTGCCGGGTATCGTCGGCCCGCTGCCCCGGCCCCTGGCGTCGTGACGGATACCCTGCCGGACGAAGGGTGATCGGGATGAGGCGCGGACGTGTCAGCTTGACCACGTTCCTCACCGCGGAGGCGCTCGCGCTCACCGGGACCCGGATGTCCGTGGTGGTGGTGCCCTGGTTCGTTCTGGTCGCTACCGGCAACGCCGGTTACGTCGGCGTGGTGACGGCCGCAGAGATGGTGCCCTACGTCCTGGTCGGCATACTGGGGCCACCCCTGGTCGATCGACTCGGCCCGGTCCGGGTCTCGGTGGTCGCGGACGCCGGAAGCGCCTTGGCCATGATCGCCGTTTCGCTGCACGGCCCGGGGAACCTCATCACCTTGGCCCCGCTGGTGGCGACGTTGGGCGTCATGCGCGGGTTTGGTGACAACGCCAAACGGGTCATGCTTCCGGCGGTCGTCAGGTACGCCGACGCGGACCTAACCCGGATGGCCTCGGTTTATGACGTGGTGTGGCGACTGTCCATTCTGGTCGGGGCGCCTCTGGCCGGCCTTTTGATCGCCTCAGCACTCGGTGTCTCGGGCACGATGGCCGTCGCGGCGGGCCTGTTCGCCGCTTCCTCCATCATCATCCTCACCACGGTCCGGGTGCCGGCCGAGTTCCTGCCTACCGGATCCAGCGCGGAGGAGCCACGAGAGGGCTATCTGACCGCGCTGCGCGGCGGTCTCGGGTTTCTCAGGAGCGACCCGCTCGTTCTCGGCGTGCTGATCATGCTCTTCCTGACGAACATGTTCGACAACGCCTACCTGAGCATCTTCGTTCCGGTGTGGATCCGGGACGGGGGGCAGCCCGTCGCCGCGTTGGGTGTCATCGCGGCGGGCTTCGCCCTGGGCGCGCTCGGCGGGAATTTCGCCTTCATCTTTCTCGCGAAGCGGCTCCCGCGGTACCTGACGTTCACGATCGCCTTCCTCATAGCGGGATCACCACGGTTCTTGGCGCTCGCGCTGAGCAACGACATCGTCGTGGTTCTCGTCGTGGCGACCGCCGGTGGCGCGGCAGCTGCGGCGATCAACCCGATCCTGTCGGCGACCTCCTATGAACGAGTCCCTGGGGCGCTGCGAGCACGCGTCTTCGGCCTGGCCACGGCCGTCGCCATGGCTGGGATTCCGCTGGGCAGCCTGCTCGGCGGCTGGCTCGTGAATGCGAGCGGCCTCACCGTCGCTGTCGCCTGCGCCGCTGGGGGCTACTTCCTGGCCACACTGCTGCCGATCGTCAACCGCCGGGTCTGGCGCGCGATGGACGACAAACCTGGCCCTCCCCAGACGACAGAAGCGGCAGTCAAGATCAGCTAGTACAGCAGCAGCCGTTTGAGATGCCGCTGGTGGGGCCGGGTGGACGAGGTGTGGCCACACCACGAAGTCCGAGTTGTCGCCGACATGATCACCGCGGGGTCGACATCCTCACCGACCCCCGCTACACCTACCCCAGGTCTGGAACGAGCAACGCACAACGAGGGTGCTGCTCGACGTCGGCGACGTGGCCATGGGCCACCGACCACCTGCACCGGTACGGCGCGCTCCCGACGTGCACCGCGTCGAAACCGAGATCGTCGCGCGGTGGATCAAGCGGGCGGGACCGCTCGTCGCCTCCTGGGCCCGAGCGCGGCTTGCTTTCGAGCGCGCTCGAAGCTTTAGCGTCGGGCCGTGACCGCGACGAACGAGACGAAGACATGGATCATCACGGGCGCGAGTTCGGGCCTCGGTCTGGCGCTCGCCGAGGCGGCACTCGAGGCCGGCGAGCAGGTGATCGGGACCGCGCGACGGGCCGACCGCTTCGACGGGCTCGGGGCGCGGTACGGCGATGGGCTCCTCGCCATCGAGCACGATGTGCGCGACACGGCCGGAGCGGCCCTGGTCGTGCAGCGGGCGCTGGAGGTGTTCGGGCGCGTCGACGTGCTCGTCAACAATGCCGGCGCCGGACAGGTCGGCGCCGCCGAAGAGATCACGGACACGGCGCTGCGGGCCATGCTCGAGCAGCACCTGTTCGGCCCGGCCGCCTATGTGCGTGCCGTGCTGCCCCACCTGCGGGAGCGTCGCTCTGGTGCGATCGTGCAGATGAGCAGCCAGGGCGGGCGGATGTCGTTTCCCGCCGTCGGCAGCTACTCGGCCGGCAAGTTCGCGCTCGAGGGCTGGCCGGAGGCGCTTGCGGGCGAGGTGGCACCGTTCGGCATCCGCGTCCTCATCGTCGAACCCAGTCGCTTCCGCACCGCGTTCAACGCCGCCGACGTGCTCAACACCGGGCAGCAGAAATCGATCTATGACGAGGTCATCGGTGCCGTGCGCGCGGACATGGCGAAGGCCGACGGCATCCAGGAGGGCGACCCGGCACGCGCCGCCCGGGTGATCCGCGACATGCTCGACACACCCGACGCGCCGCTGCGGCTCCCGCTCGGCGCCGAGGCGGTTCGCAACCTCACCCGCGTCTACCGTGGGGCGCTCGACGACGTCCAGAGATGGGCGTCGGTGAGCGAGTCGGCGGACTTCCCAGGCATGCCGCCCGCGGTTCGCGCCTTCTGATCGCCGTACGCTGATGCCATGGCCACCGAAGCGCTGATCGAACGCATCCTCGCTGCCAGCGACGGACCGTCCTCGTCGAGGATCGACGCGCTGCACGAGCTGCTCGACGACGCCACCATCGAGGCCTCGACGGCGCCCAGGAGTGTCGCCGAGGCCGCCCGGCTTGTCGGCCTGTCGACGCACACCCTCCGGTACTACGAGCAGGAGGGGCTCGTGCGGCCCGCCCGCAACGCCTCCGGGTACCGCGAGTACTCCGCATCCGACCTGCGCCGCCTCGTCTTCCTCACCCGGATGCGCCTGTCCGGCATGACCATGACCGACCTCAAGCGCTACATCTCGCTCGTCGAGCAGGGCCCGAGCACCGTCACGGAACGCCGACGCATCATGCGCGACCAGCACGACCGGATCACGCGGCAGATCCGTGAGCTCGGGCTGGCGCTGGAGACCACCGAGTACAAGATCCGCGTCTACGACGGGCACCCGGAAGGCTGACACACGCCCGCTACCCAACCTGCTCAGGGTGGTTGCCAGGTCGGCCAGTACGCCGTCGACGCGGGCGGGTTCGCCGGTCAGCAGCAAAGACCACCATCGCGGCCTGTGACACAACGCTCGCCAGCTCCGGGCCTGTTACGACGACAAGCCGGGCCATCCTGTCGTGCTGGTCCGTACCACTGGGCGGCTGACCGCGGCGGCCTCTCCACATACACCGACTGACTCGCCCGCCTCGACGCCGGCTGCCGCGCAGGAGGCGAGGAGCGCGATCAGCGCGGGCTGCCACGGGACTCGGCGCACGTACCGCACGGGATGGCGGCGATGATCTGGACCCGGTCCCCCGGCCGCCAACCTGTGACCTCGCCACCGACTTCGGTTATCCCGCCTGCGATCTCGTGGCCCATGACGCGCGGCGGCCCGCTCCGAGGCACTGCCGGTCGCCCTGCCGAAACTCCGGGCTGCGGAGCTCTTGACAGCCACCCGTCAAAAAGATGAATATCTAAGCCATATTAAGTAAAGACGTCTTATAAATCTTCGAGACAGTGAAACTTGGTGATCGCCAGTGCAGGGGACGGCGGATTTCGGCGCCAGGGCCGGGTTGCCGCAGCGAGGGCTGTTCCAGGTGTCCCCGCAGCGGCGCACTCCGCCGGAGCGCACGAAGGCCAGCACCCAGGACAGTCGGGCACACAACCGCTCGCTGGTGCTGGCTCGGCTGTACAACGAGGGCGAGATGAGCCGATCCGAGCTGGCGCGGGCCTCGAAGCTCACCGCCCCGACGATCTCCGCGCTGGTCGCGGAGCTGGAGCAGGACGGACTGCTGGTCGAGATCGGCCCCCGTCAGGAGGGCCGGGTCGGCAAGCCGGCGAAGCTGGTACGCATCGACGAGGATGGGACGAACGTACTGGTGCTGGACCTGTCGCACAGCGACCGGTTCACCGGTGCGGTGGTCAACCTCCGTGGCGACATCCTGGACCGGGCCGAAGTGGAGCTCGGCGCCTCCCTTGGCGTCGAGGCCTACGAACTGGTGCTGACGCTGGTCCAGAAGCTGTTCGCCCTGGCGCACCGGCGGGTGCTGGGCATCGGGATTGGCTCACCGGGCATCATCGACGACACCGGTGTCGTACGCCATGCCGCACATCTGGGATGGAGCGACCTACCTCTCGCGCAGCGGCTGACCGAGCGGTTCGGGGTCGCCGCTCACCTGGGCAACGATGTCAACCTGGCGGCGCTGGCGGTCCTGCACGAGCGCGCGAAGGGCGTACAGAACCTGATGGTCGTGACGATCGACCACGGTGTGGGTGCGGGCCTGGTCGTGGGCGGCAAGCTGGTCGAAGGAGAGCAGTTCGCCGCGGGTGAGATAGGGCATGTCACGGTCGAGGAGGACGGGGATGCCTGTGTCTGCGGGCGCCGCGGCTGCCTGGACATGCTGATCAGCGCGACGCACCTGCGAGGTCGCCTGGCGCGTACGGACGAGGCGCAACGCCCTGCGGTGCTCGCTAAAGCCGGGAGGGCGCTGGGGGTCGTCCTCGCTCCGATCGTCAGTGTGCTGAACCTCAACGACGTGGTGCTGACCGGTCCGCCCGACCTCATCGAAGGAACTCTGCTGGAGGCGGTGATCGAGACCGCGCAGGCGCGCACGCTTCCGGCCGTCAGCGCCTCGCTGCGGATCCGCTCGCTGGCCGGTGACACCGACCTGACCCTGATCGGAAGTGCCTGCATGGTGCTGTCGGCGGAACTGGGCGTGCTGTAGTCCGGCGCCCCGCTGACGTCCGCATCCTGCACGTCCCGACCTGCCGGCCACCACCGGATCCGGGGCTGCCCTGAACGCTTCGAACGCCCACCGCTACCGACGCGGGTCCTGGGCGTGCGAAGACCAGTACCGCTTTCCCCCAAATGTATCTGCCACCCCCTTTCAGGAGAATCTCGATGAAGCAATCGCGCACCTGCGTCGCCGTGGCGCTGCTACTCGCGGCAACGGCGTCCATGACCGCTTGCGGGGCCGGTTCCGGATCAGCCGGCAGCACCGAGCCACAGGCCGTGAGCACGGTCAACGGCACCGGCAAGACCGTCACGGTCTGGGTGATGACCGATGACTACACCACCGAGACCCTCGATGCGATCAACACGGAGTTCACCAAGCAGACCGGCGCCAAGGTCGACGTCCAGGTGCAAGCGTGGGATGGCATCACCACCAAGATCACGACGGCGCTGGCAACCTCGACTCCGCCCGACGTGCTGGACCTGGGCAACACCCAGGTTGCCAGCTTCGCCGCCACCGGAGGCCTCAAGGACCTCACCCCGTACGCCGCGGACCTCAAGCAGGGCCAGACCTGGGTTGCCGGCCTCGCCGACCCGGCCACCGTCGACGGCAACCTCTACGCGGTGCCGGGCTTCGCCGGCGCCCGCGCGGTGATCTACAACAAGACCATGTGGGCCAAGGCCGGCATCACCAGCGCCCCGACCACCTTCGCCGAACTGACCGCCGACCTCGACAAGGTCCGCGCGGCCAACCCGGCTCCGGACTTCTCGCCGTTCTACCTGCCCGGCCAGAGCTGGTACGCGGGCATGCAGTTCGTCTGGGACGCCGGTGGTGACATCGCCACGAAGTCCGGTTCCACCTGGACCGCAGGCCTGGGATCGCCCGCGTCGCAGACCGGACTGGCCGCCTACAAGTCCTTCCAGAACACGTACTCGGTCCCGGCCTCCCGGACGGTCGACAACGTGTCCCCGGACCAGACCCAGATCTTCGCCGACGGCAAGGCTTCGGCCATGCTGGACACCAACGGCAGGATCGCGATGATCAAGAAGGCCAACCCGAAGATCACCGATGCCGACCTCGGCACGTTCCCGATGCCGGGCTCCTCGGGCAAGACCCAGCCGGTGATGATCGGCGGCTCCGACTGGGGCATCGCCGCCAAGAGCGCCAACGCCGACCTCGCCCTGCAGTGGGTCAAGATCGCCGCCAGCCCCGAGGTCCAGAAGACCTGGGTCGCGGGCCACGACGGCTGGATCCCGAACAGCACCGAGGCCATCAAGGCGGCGGACAGAACCCTGCCCCCGCTGCAGAAGGCGTTCTTCGGCGCGGCGCTGAACTCCAAGGCCACCCCCGCCAGTGCCAACTGGGCCCGGGTCGAGGGGAACAAGGACATCAACACCCTGTTCTCCTCCATCGCCTCGGGCACCAAGACCCCCCAGGACGCGGCCGGCGCGTTTGACGCCGCGGTGGGCAAGGCCCTGAATGCGGCGCAGTGACAGCCCACCCCGCCCGGACCTGGCCGCAGACCGCGGCCCGGCCCGGGCGGGGCGCCCCACCCTCTCCCCCGCTCTCGGGGCCGCAGTCCCGCCGGTGACCCGCCCGGCCACCACCGGTCGGCCGCGGCGTGAGGATCGGCGAAGCCGAGCGGCCTGGCTGCTGGTCTCCCCCGCCGGGATCGTGCTGCTGGCCTTCACCGTCGCCCCGATCGCCTTCCTGATCTTCACCTCGTTCACCGACTACAGCCAACGGACCCTGTTCACCGGGCGCTATGAGTTCGTCGGAGCCGAGCAGTATTCGACCCTCGTCGCCGATCCGGAATTCTGGTGGGCGCTGCTGCGCAGCGTGCTGTTCACCACGGCCATGGTCGCGGGCAGCATCGTGGTCGGCACGGGCGTGGCCAGGCTGCTGACCCGGCTGACGACTGTCATGCGTACGGTGGTCACCCTGGTGCTGATCCTGGCCTGGGCGATGCCGACCGTGGCCTCCTCGCTGGTCTGGAAATGGCTGTTCCAGCCCGGTTACGGCGTGATCAACTGGCTGCTGACGCAGACCGGATTGTTCGGCGACCTGACCAACACCGACTGGGCCAACAACCCCACCCTGGCCTATTTGGCAATCTGGCTGCTCGTGGTGTGGCAGGCGGTGCCGTTCATCGCCCTGACCCTGTACGCGGCGCTGACCCAGATGCCGGCCGAACTCCAGGCGGCCGCCCGCATGGACGGCGCCGGCGAGTGGCGCGTGTGGTGGTCGATCACCCTGCCGTTCCTGCGCCCGACCCTGCTGCTGGTCACCTTGATGTCGGTGATCTGGGACTTCAACGTCTTCAACCAGATCTGGCTGGTCTCCGCCGGTGGACCTGACTCCGCGACCACCACGCTGGGGATCTTCGCCTACCGCACCGCCTTCGTGACCTTCCGCATCGGCCAGGGCGCCGCCCTCTCCGTCATCACCACCGCGATCCTCGTGGCGATCACCGCCTTCTACATCCGCAGCATGCTGCGCTCCGGGGAGGACCTGTGACCAACCGTCGGCCGCGCCGTGATCACGCCGGGAACCCGGTAGGCGGCTGGTGGAACAACACCGCCGCGATCATCTTCAGCCTGATCTGGGTGTTCCCGGTCTACTGGATGGTGAACACCGCCTTCAAACCCCGTTCCGAGGCGATGACCTCGACCCCGCTGTTCGTCCCGAAGGCACCCACGCTCGGCAACTTCGACGCCGCGATCAGCCAGACCGACTTCCTGCTGAACCTGCGCAACAGCCTGATCGTGGTCGGCGGATCGGTCGTACTGGCCCTGGTGCTGGGGATGCTCGCGGCCGCAGCCCTGTCGAGGTTCCGGTTCCGTGGGCGGCGCACCATCATGGTCGCGATCCTGATCTTCCAGATGCTGCCGGGCACGGCCCTGTTGATCCCCACGTTCCTGGTGTTCAACCAGATGGGTCTGCTCGGCACCTTCCTCGGTTTGGTGCTGGCCTACGTCGCGCTGGTGTTGCCGTTCTCGATCTGGGTGATGCGCGGCTTCTTCATCGCGATCCCGGTCGAGGTCGAGGAGGCCGCGCGGATCGACGGCGCCTCGACCTGGCAGATCCTGGTCCGGGTCCTGTTCCCGTTGGTGGTGCCCGGGGTCGTGGCGACTAGCGTCTTCGCGTTCATCACCGCGTGGAACGACTACCTGATCGCCTACACGTTCATGCAGGACCAGGACCACTACACCCTGCCGGTCTGGCTGGCCTCGTTCAGCACACCGCTGACCGGCACCGACTTCGGTGGCCAGATGGCCGGCTCGGTCATCTTCTCGCTGCCCGTGGTGGTCTTCTTCCTCATCATCCAACGCAAGCTGGTGACCGGCATCTCCGCTGGCGCCGTGAAAGGGTGACCCGCTCGATGCCGCTGCCACTTCCCGCCTCGTTCCTGGACGGCGACGGCGTGTTCCAGCTGACCGCCTCCACCGCCATCGACGCCCCCGCCGGCCTCGCCGCCGTCGCGCAGTGGTTGCAGGACGCTCTGCGCCCGGCCACCGGGCTCCCGCTGCCGATCACCGAGGATCGGGCCGAGCAGGCGATCGTCCTGCGCATCCGCCCGGAGCTGGCCGCCGAGGCGTACCGCCTGGTCGCCGGCCCGGCCGGCACCACGATCGAGGGCGGTGACAGCGCCGGCGTCTTCTACGGCTGCCAGGTGCTGCTGCAACTGCTGCCGCCCGCGATCTACCGCAGATCGCCGGTCGGGCCCGCCCTCTGGGCGGTGCCCGCCGTCACCATCACCGACGCCCCACGCTTCGGCTGGCGCGGAGCGATGCTCGACGTGGCCCGGCACTTCATGCCCAAGCACGACGTGCTGCGGTTCGTCGACCTGCTCGCCATGCACCGGCTGAACACCCTGCACCTGCACCTGTCCGACGACCAGGGCTGGCGGGTCGAGATCCGGCGCCACCCCGCCCTGACCGAGGTTGGGGCGTGGCGCCGCGAGTCCCAGCTCGGCGCCACGCCCGACGCCCCGGGCGACGGGCGCCCGCACGGCGGCTTCTACACCCAGGACGACGTCCGGGAGATCGTCGCCTACGCCGCCCAGCGCCACATCACCGTGGTGCCCGAGATCGACCTGCCGGGGCACACCCAGGCCGCCATCGCCGCCTACCCGCAGCTTGGCGTCACCGGGAATGCACTGCAGACCTGGACCCGGTGGGGGATCAACACCAACGTGCTGAACACCGAGGACAGCACCGTCGCGTTCTTCTGCGAGGTGATGGACGAGGTGATGGATCTGTTTCCCAGCCCGTACATCGGCATCGGCGGCGACGAGTGCCCGAAGGAGCAGTGGCACACCGACGCGCGTACCCAGGAGCTGATGCGCCTGCGGGGGTTGCGCGACGAGAACGAGTTGCAGTCCTGGTTCATCAGCCGGATCGGCGAGCACGTCGCCGCCCGGGGACGCCGCGTGTTCGGGTGGGACGACCTCCTCGAAGGCGACGCGCCGTCCGGGGCCGTGGTGGCCTCCTGGCGGGGCATGACCGGGGCCGTCACCGCGGCCCGGCGCGGCTTCGACGTCGTCTCCTGTCCCGACGACCAGGTCTATCTGGACTACCGCCAGTCCGAGGATCCCCGCGAACCCATCCCCTTCGCCGTCCCGCTCACCCTGCGCGACGCGTACGCCTTCGACCCGGTGCCCGAGGAGCTCACGCCCGACCAGGCGGCACGAGTGCTCGGCGGTCAGGCGAACATCTGGACCGAGCACATGGACACACCGCGAATCGTCGACTACTACGCCTTCCCGCGGCTGTGCGCCATCGCCGAAGCCCTGTGGAGCCCGAAGGACCGCTCCTACGAGGAGTTCCTGCCGCGGCTCGAAGCCCACCTGCGGAGGCTGGACGTCATTGGCGTCGAGTACCGCCCCCACCAGGGACCCCTGCCCTGGCAGACCCGGCCCGGAGTCGACGGCAAACCCGCGACCCGGGACGAATGGGCGACGTTCATCGAGGGCCTCGTCGCCGGCATCAAGACCTGAGCGCGCCACGCGGCACGCGAAGGGCGTCATCCCCCGCAAGGACGTCCGAAGATCGGAGCAACGGTGAAACGGATTCCCCCACCCCCGTCCCGCACCACACTCGCGATACTCCTGATCCTTCCTCTCCTGCTCGCCCTCGGCGTGATCACCGCACCCGCAGCAAGCGCCGCGGTGGCCGGCGGTGCCGTCACCATCGGTGGCAAGTGCCTCGACGACGCCGACTTCGGCACCGCCAACGGCACCGCCATCCAGGTTTTCACCTGCAACGGCTCGTCCGCGCAGAGCTGGACCTGGCGCACCGACGGCACCGTCGCGGTCACGCCGGCCACCGGGACCACCAAATGCCTGGACGTCACGGGCGGCTCGCACGCCACCGGCGCCCTGGTCCAGCTGTACGACTGCGTCGCCAACGCCGCGCAGAAGTTCAAGGCGTTGCCCGACGGCACCATCTACAGCGTCCAGTCCGGTAAGTGTCTGGGCGTCGTGGGCGGCTCGATCGTCAACAACGCACGGGTCGGCCTGGCCCCCTGCGACCCGGCCCAGGTCACGCAGCGATGGACCGCCGCCACCGCACCCATGTCGGCGTACACCATCTCCTCCGGCGCGGCCGTCCCCTTCAACAACGGTGACGACACCCCGAGCTTCCCCTACATCGACGCGAACGGTCAGTTCTACTACCAGTCGGCGCACGCGCTCTACGGGGTGAACGACAAGCGCAAGTGGTCGTTCTTCACCGGCGCAAACTTCGACAACGTCACCACCGCCGCGATCACCTCGGTGGCCGACAACGCCGACACCACCACGCGCTGCAACACCAGCCCGACCGGGGTGAACGCCACCCCCAGCTCGGGGTATCCCCTGCCGAACTACTGCGACCTGACCGGTGTGTGGGTCGACCCGGACACCGGCTGGTGGTACGGCCTGGTCCACAACGAGTTCACCGGCCAGCCCTTCGGTGACGGCCTGCATTTCGACGCCATCGACTACGCCGTCTCCAAGGACAAGGGCAACACCTGGGCCATCCCGGGCCACGCCCTGACCTCCCCGTACAGCACCACCCGGGGGGACACCGCCGCCTTCCCCCAGTCCACCTACTACTACGGTGACGGCGACCCGCGCCTGTTCGTCGACTACGCCTCGGGATACTTCTACGTCTTCTACGCCACTCGCGCGGTCGGCAAGACCGGCGGCGCCGTGTGGCTGCAGCACGTCGCCCGGGCTCCGATCGCCCAGAAAATGGCCTCCAGTTCCTGGACCAAGTGGTACGACGGCGCCTGGCAGACCCCCGGGGTCGGCGGCGCCGAGAGCAACATCATTCCGGCCGAGGGCCTGGGCAGCGGTTACACCCCGCCGAACAAGGACTATTCCCCCACCGCCACCGGCACCGTGGCAGCGCAGGTCGCTGCCGGCACGATGCCCGACAGCTCCCAACTCGCCGTCATGAACGTGGCCTGGAACGCCTACCTCGGCCTGTACATCGGGACCCCGCAGAACAACGTCGCCCAGAACACCGGCGTCAACACCCCGCTGCACTTCTACGCCACCAGGGACCTTGCCACGCAGCAGTGGTTCGACCTCGGGCTGACCAACGGGAACCTCAACGGGGCGTGGTACCGGTGGTTCCTCGACTCCGGCAACCTGACCAGCTCCACCGTCGTGGGCAAGACGTTCCGGTCCTACTGCGTCGTGGCCTGCTCGACCTACGGCGCCGAGTACACGCCCATCACCCTGCAACCCACCTCGGCATCCGCGCTGCCCACCGCCCCCGTGGCCGCGGGCACCGGTTACCAGATCCTGGCCTCCACCAACCGTTACCTGGTCCAGAACGGCACCGCCCTGACGACCAGCGGATCCAGTAGCACGTCGGCATCCCAACAATGGATGTTCAATGCCACCGGCGACGGCTTCTTCACCGTCACCAACGCGGCCTCCGGCCAAGCGCTCGGCGTCGACTCGAGCACCAACGCCGGGCGCGCCTGGGCGGCACCGACGACCATGACCACCCTCGGCTCCAGCCCCACAACCGGCCAACAGTGGTATCTGCAGACCGTCGTGCGCAGCCCCGCCACCAGCGGCGCTTCCACGGCTACGGGCACCTACCGGCTCGTCAACCGCTACAGCGGCCTGGCCCTGAGTCTGACCTCCAGCGCACCCGGGGCGGTCACGGCGCCCCAGCGCAACTGGGACAACACCGGGACCGCGGGGGACACCCGACCGGCAGCGGCCCAGACCCTCAGCTTCTCAGCGGCCGGCGGGAGCACCGGCACCGATCTGGCACTCAACAGGCCCACCACCGCCTCGTCCGTGGAGCCGGGAACCACCTACACCGCGAACCTGGCCACCGACGGCAACGCCAACACGAGGTGGTCCAGTGGCTACTCCGACATCCAATGGCTGCAGGTCGACCTCGGCACCAGCCGCACAATCACCGAGGTGAAACTGTCCTGGGAGGCCGCCTACGCCAAGGCCTTCCAGATCCAGACCTCGACCAACGGCACAAGCTGGTCCACCATCTATTCCACCACCGCCGGCACCGGAGGCATCCAGGACCTCACCGGCCTGACCGGGTCCGGCCGCTACCTCCGGATCTACACCACCGCCCGGGGAACCGGGTACGGGTACTCTCTGCGGTCCTTGCAGGCCTACGGCAGCTGATTACCCGATCGGGGACCGTCGGGCGGTGGTGGCACTGCCACCGCCCGACGACCGCGACCGGCCATGGACGGCAACCGGTTCGACACCAAGTGCGGGGATACGGGCGGGTTACGAGGTATCGCTCAGCAGAATTCTCGTAGATCGGTCGGCGTCCGTGCCGGCCCGCCTGGCATAGCGGCAGACGTCGTGCACCCAGTAGTCCAGATACCTGTCCACGGCCTCGCGATTGGCAAGATCCAGCGATAGCCACTCCCGCGCCGCCCGGACCATCTCGGCTGCGGCCTGCTGATGCCCGTCATGGTTGAGCTCCACCCGGTCGGTTAGATCGCCCCAGATGAGCCACACGAAGCCTGCTGGCTCCACCTCCAACGACGCATGCGCAGAAGCCCCGTGGATGTCCAGCGCTACCTCGTAAGGATCCTCCGCGGCGATGAGGTTCTTGGCCAACGCGGTGACCTCCCGCAGGTATGCCACCTCGGTGCCATCCTGCGCTGGGCCAGTCATGCCCCAGGATCGCATCCGGCTGCGAACCGCGCTCGGAGTTACGAGACGTCTCTTAGAGGGTCAGTCGTCGTCGCTCTTCTTCTTGTCGCGGTCCATGGCCAGGTCGAGCGCGAGGACGCTGCCGATGATGAGCAGCGGGTCGACGCCGGCAGTGACCTGCACGGCGTAGGTGTCCCGGATCGTCAGCCACCGCTTCGAGACCGCAGCCACCTCGGTGCCGTCACGTTCGATCACGTACTCGTGGTCGAGCAGGTCACCCTTCATCTCCAGGTCGTCGGGCCCTGGCACGTCGATGGTGAACTTGTCGCGGAACGGCGTGAGCAGATTCTTGCGGACCTCTGCGGCCTTCTCGCCGCCGATCCGGATCTCGTACGTGGGACGCAGCGCCACCAGGTGCCGGTGCAGCGTGGCGGCCTCATGGCCGGAGGCGTCCTCGATGACGACCTTGTTGCGGACGCTGAACACCTTGCCGTCGACGTGGAAGACCTTGGTGCCGTGCTCGTCGAGCACGTCGAAGTCGTCGCCGATCGAGAAGAACCGCTCCCTGATGACAAACATGATTCGATTCTCCCCCACCTTGCCCGGAAGCGCCGGTCGGCCGGGCGCGACCGCTCGGTACCGCCGCCTTCATGGGTCCACTCCGCAGAAATGACGCCTGAGTACGCCGACTGATGCCCCGCCGAGTTGAGCCATCCACGCTGGACCGCATGACGTCTGAGGCGGTCGGCACAGGTCGACGGGGTGGTCCGATCGTGGGATTCCTGGTCCTGGTCTGGGCCTGCGGACTGATCGCGGCGGCCGTGTGGTTGATGGGCATCAGCCTGGAGCAATGGAGCGTCAGCTACGACAACCAGCCCAACGAACTCGAGAACGTCGAACGTCGCGCCAGCCTGGCCCTGCTGATTGCCGCGTTGGTCGCGACGGCCGGGCCGGCCCTCATCGCGCTCGTCGCGTACCACCTGCGGCTCGTACGCACCGCAGTCGTCTTCCTGGTGCTGACCGTTGTGATCGCCGTGCCCGCCGTACCGCTCGCTGCCTCCGCCGGTCGGGGCCTCGAGCCGGCGCCGGCAGCGACGACGCCCGGCCCGCCGGGGCACTGCGTGGAACACAGCGGCGGTGACACCCGCTGCCCGGGCGGCTGACCGAACGGTTCCGTCGGACCGGCGTGCCATGATGCCGCTCACCCCAAGACAAGGAGCATGTCGGAGCGGGAGTTGGTTTGGTTGCGTGTACGCGAGGCGGTGGCGGGGCTCAATGCCGACCGAGCCGACCTCTTCCGGGGCCGGCTCCCCTGTCGGGAATAGCATCCCGCTCGCTATCCGCAGTGGATGGCAGTCGAGGCCGTGACCGGGATCGAACCGGCGTGCGCGGTTTTGCGGACCGCTCCCTCACCACTCGGGCACACGACCAGGCAGAAGCGCCCGCGGAGGGAATCGAACCCCCGACACCCAGCTCCGGAAGCTGGTGCTCTGTCCCCTGAGCTACGCGGGCATGCGTGGGAGTGGAGAGATTCGAACTCCCTGAGCGCGAACGCACCGGGGTTACAGCCCGGCCCACCTCGCCATCGGTGGCGCACTCCCCTGAGCTGACTCGAGGGTGCTGACCCCTCGTCCTCCGGTGTCACAAACCGGCGCTTCTACCGTTGAGCTACAGCCACACCTTCGGCCCGAGGGCCAGTGCCCGCGGAAGGTGTCGAACCTCCGACCCCCTGGGTGTGGACCAGGTGCTCTCCCGTTGAGCTACGCGGGCATGCGCGGAAGGGGTGGGATTCGAACCCACGAGGAGACCTCCGCCCCCTGCACCGTTTCCAACGGTGTCCCCGTGACCGCCGGGACCCCTCCACTGCTCCGACGACTGGACTCGAACCAGTACCTGTACGGATCAACAGTCCGCTGCCCTACCGGTTGGGCGACGCCGGAATGGTCGCGCGTGCGGGATTCGAACCCGCTTCACCAGCTTGAAAGGCTAGGGGCCTACCCATAACCGAACGCGCGTCTGTGTGCCCCGAGCTGGTGTCGAACCAGCGGCCTTCGGCTTGTCGAGCCGACGCTCTCCCGCTGAGCTACCGGGGCGGGAGCGGGGGCGGGATTCGAACCCGCGATGTCCGGCTTATGGGGCCGGCGAGGACGACCGAACTCCTCTACCCCGCAAGTGCCGCCGAAGGGAATCGAACCCCCGCAGTCCGGATCAAAGTCCGGAGCCCGGCCATCAGGCGCCGGCGGCATCGTGCTGCGCTGCGCGCTGGACTGGACTGGAACCAGCGACACCCGCTTCAGGAGAGCGATGCTCTATCCCGCTGAGCTAGCGGGGCAAGTTGGTACGCCGCCGGAGGATCGAACTCCGGTCCCCGGATTAAGAGTCCGGTGCTAAGCCACTCAGCTAGCGGCGCATGGCGGTGAGGGAGGGAGTCGAACCCCCAAGGCCTTGCGACCCTGTCCGCTTTCGAGGCGGCGCCCGTCACCTGTCGGGTGGCCTCACCGTGAGTCGGGATGGCCGGGCTCGAACCGGCGGCCTCCGGTCCCCCAGACCGGCGCGCTACCGACTGCGCCACATCCCGATGCGTGCCCCCGGCGCGATTCGAACGCGCGACCCCCAGATCCGTAATCTGGTGCTCTATCCGCTGAGCCACGGGGGCATGGTGTCGTCGGAGGGAGTTGAACCCACGTTCTCTGCGTTATCAGCGCAGTGCCTTAACCAACTTGGCCACGACGACAGGCGGAGAGGGAGGGATTCGAACCCTCGGCGGTGTCACCCGCTCCGCGTTAGCAACGCGGTGCCATCGGCCGGACTAGGCGACCTCTCCATGGCGCTGACGGCGGGACTCGAACCCGCGACCGCCTCGCTGACAACGAGGTGCTCAAGCCGCTGAGCTACGCCAGCATGGGACCCGCCAGCAGCCGGTGAGTGGAATCGGGCGGAGTCGAACCGCCGGCCTCTGCATTGCGAGAGCAGCGCTCTACCAACTGAGCTACGACCCCATCGCGCGGCCGTCCGGAGTCGAACCGGCTCTTCCTGGGTCCCCAGGGCGGCGGTTCCACTTCGCCTTCAGCCTTGCGTGCGCTCGGGGGGAGTCGAACCCCCACATTCCTCACGGAATACACGGACCTGAGCCGTGCGTGTCTACCTGAGTTCCACCACGAGCGCGTGGTGCCGACGCCCGGTGTCGATCCGGGGGCCTTCCGGTCATGAGCCGGATGCTCTGCCGTTGAGCTACGTCGGCAGGGAGAGCCGGCGGGGCCACCCGAACGGCCTACCTCGTCCTCACGAGGGGCGCGCACCGCCAGTCGTGCTGCGCTGGCATCGCCCGGCGGGTCGTCGGGAGCCGGGACGGTGCCGCCGGTTCGACAACGGGATCACCGGCAGGGGCGCGACACCCCTGCCTCCTCCCTGGCGTCCTCGTCCGCGAGTGTGAAGCCGGCGGCCGGACTCGAACCGGCTGCCTCCGAATTACAAGGTCGGTGCTCTGGCCCGGTGAGCTACGCCGGCTTGGTGCCCTCGACACGAGTCGAACGTGCAACTACGGCCGCCTCACGACCGCGCCTCTTCCATTGGGCTACGAGGGCATGTTAGCGACAGAGTCCCTTCCGGTTTGCCGGCGCAATGGGCGCACCCTGTGCCGACCCGCTTACGCGCCCTGCCGTGGCTCCCAGGCCAGGATTCGAACCCAGCTCCCCGCATCCAGAGTGCGGTGTCTTACCGAATAGACGACCCGGGAATGGTTTTGCGTAGGCCATACGGGGCTCGAACCCGTAACCTCCTGGCTGAGACCAGGTGAGCTGCCAGCTTGCTCCAATGGCCCATGGAGTCGGCCGGGAATCGCGGTCGCGAGCCCACGATCGCCGCCAACGTGCCCTCCTCGGAGCCCTCGGGGGACTTCACTCCCGTGCGCTACGGGTTATGCCCGGAGGGTATGGATGCGTGGAGAAGGAGGGATTCGAACCCTCGACCTCCGGTCTGCCGAACCGGCGCTCTCCCATCTGAGCTACAACCCCATAATCCGGGACCGGGGTGTCGAACCCCGTATCTCTCGCTCCCAGAGCGAGCGGGTCAGCGGTCTCCCTCGTCCCGGAGGTAATGCCCCCGGCCGGCCCCGCGCAGGCGCCGGCCGGGTTTTTGCTTATGCCATCCACTGTGAAGTTGAGAATCTGCAACGCCGCCGGCCGCAGCCGGGACGAAAAGCAGGGGCGGCAGGACTCGAACCTGCGACCTTCGGTTTTGGAGACCGGTGCTCTACCAGTTGAGCTACACCCCTATGAAGTTGTTCAGTAACGAGAAAGCCGCCCTGCCCCTGTCGGGGTGGGCGGCTTCGCAGCTTGCGCTGGCGCTATTCGCGCCGCCACCCCGGCTTCCAGTTCTGCTCACTCGCGCACAGATCGTGGGCTCGCGCAATCGAGGGCAGCACGACACCGTCGCGCGGCATGAGCCGCGTGGTTTCGGTATAGGCGTACTGCAACACGGGGAACTCCTTGGATGGGTCGGGACGGCCTTGCTCATTCAAGGTAAGGGTTGTGCCGATCGGATGGCAATGGATATACCGAGCTACCTTCATGTGACTCATGGCCGGCTATAGCGGGTTACTGGCGGCGGACAGCCGCTTGAGCATCCCGGCGGTCGAGACGATCAGCAGTTCAGCGTCCTCGCGCCGCGGCAACCGGCTTCTGCGTGCCGTACGCGTCGCGGACCGGCTTCGAAGCCTGGCGGGCTGAGGCGATCGCCCGTTCGATGTTGCCTGCCGTAGCGGTCGTCGTGCTGGACACCGGCCGCACTTCAAGATCAGGTTCTGTCGCGGTGACGGCGAGCTTCGATGTCGCGCAGCACATCCGGGCCCCATTGGCCGGCGTTCCAGTCGTCGCTGGTCGGAGTGGGCGACAGCGGCCACGCCGGGTCTTGCCTGGCGACCGGCGAGTAGTGTCCGGCGACGACTCCGTTGACTTGGGCGATCAGCCGCAGGACCCGCGCCGGCTGTGCGGCACGCCCCCGAGCAGTGCGGTGGCTCCGAGGGTGCGCAGAGCCGCTTGGCCAACCAACGGCTACTTACCGCATTGACCTACGCACATTCCCCGCCGGCACACCATCGCCACGCTCCTCGACCAGGCCCACACCGACATGCCAACCGCGGCCGCAGTCGTACCGGAAGGACCCACCCTTGCCGAATGCGACGCAAAGCTCTCTCGCTACCGCGGCTGGTGCTGACCCGGCCGTGGTCGCCGGCTGGATCGCCGAAACCCAGGCAGAACGGCAACGCGCCGAGCAACGCCACCAAGCGCCAGCCGAAGAAGAACCCCGCATACCCGCTCGCTTCAGCGAGGATCAGATCATCGCCATTGTCGAGGAGCTCGGAGACCTCGTGGACGCCCTGCGGGACGCCGAGTCGGAACACAAGCTGGAGGTCTACCGCAGCCTCGGGTTGCACCTGACCTACGACCCGGAATCACAAACGGTGCGGGCAAATGTCGATCTTGCCACGCACCGTTGGGATTCGGTTCGTGTCCGAGGGGGGACTTGAACCCCCACGCCCTATACGGGCACTAGCACCTCAAGCTAGCGCGTCTGCCATTCCGCCACCCGGACCTACACGTTCAGCCTACCTCGCCGGCCTGGATGATCTTTCATCGGAAGGCCGGCCCAGCGGGCCGCACGGGGAGTTACTGTACACGCCGCTCGTGGATCATGCACATCGCCATGCTCCCGCCTCGTCCAGGCGCTCCCGCCGCTGCTCAGGTGGGCTCGCGGGATGCCACCGACGCCGTCCGCAGCCGTGTCCGGGTAGCGGTCGGCGCCCCTCTGCCGGCAGCATTGGCACGTGCCCCATCCCTCTCCCCTGGCGGCCGCCCAGCACCGGGCCCTCGCCCTGCGTGCCGCGGGCGATCTGAGCGCCGCCCGGCAGTTGCTGGCTGAGGCCGTCGAATCGGCGCGCCCGATGTTCGGCGAGGACCACCCGGAGATGCTGCACACCGCGCATCTGCTGGCCCGCCTGCACCGCGAGGCGGACGACCCGCTCGCGGCCCGCCGGGTGTTGGAGGAGGCGTTCGCGGCGGGCGAGCGGCGGTGGGAGAACTTTGACCCGATGCTGCTCGCCCTCGCCTTCGAGTTGGCCGAGGTGGCCGAGGAACTGGGCAACCGGCACGAGGCCCGCCGCAACTACACCCGGGTGGCCACCGCCGGGCCCGCCGCGCTCGGTGAGCACCACCCGGCGGTACGTGCCGCCCGCGCCTACCTCGGCGACGCCGCCCCCGCGTCGGCGACGGGCACGGTCCGGGCGGAGACAGGCAGCCAGTCGGCGCTCTCCGGTCCGACGCTGTCCCTGGCGACCTTGGCCGCGATGCGGCCGGCGGCGAGCGGTGCCCCCGGGCCCGCGTCACCGTGGGCTCCCCCGCAGCCGCCGGCTACGTCCCCACCGACACCTCCGGGGGTACGCGCACCCGCCGCGCCCGCCGCCCGTACCGGCGCCACCGCACCACCGGCACCCGCACCCGTCCAGCCGGCGACGGCCCCGACCGCCCCGGCACAGACCACCACGCCAGCGCAGCGCACCGCCCCGGCACAGACCACCACGCCAGCGCAGCGCACCGCCCCGGCACAGACCCCCGCACCGGCACAGCCCACGGCACCGGCACAGCCCCGGTCCGCCCCTCTCCCGCAGCAACCAACCGCGCCCGCGCTGCCGCCGCGTCAACGCGTCCACGAGACTCCTCCCGCGCCGCCGGCGACTGGACCGGCGACTCCGGCCCAGGTCGGAGGCCAGGCGACGCAGCCGACGGGCCAGCCGCCCCCGCACCGGCCGTCCGGACCGGCCCTCCCGCCACGCCAACGCACAGCGGAACCGGCCCGCCCAGCCGTCGGCGCGCCGCCCGGGCCGTCGACCCCCCCGGCACCGAACTCGGCCGCCGCGCCCCCGGAGCCGGCACCCCGTTGGGACAACCCGACGGTCCAGGTACGGCAGATCGAACCGCTACTCGCCGAGGAGGCCGCCCGCACCGCAGCCGGGCCCGGCGGGACGAGCGGATCAGGCACGGGTGGACCCGTCAGCGGAAGCGAATCGGACAGGGCGCAGCACGCGGCCGGACCAGTGCGGCCGGCCAGCGGAGCGCCCTCCCCCACGGTCGGCACGCCACCCGCGTTCCCGCAGCCGACCTCCGCGCCACCGGCCCATCCGGTGTCCGGTCCACCCGCGCACCCCCATCCCGTCTCCGCGCCTCCGGCCCACCCCTATCCGGTCTCCGGACCACCCGCGCAGACCTACCCCGTGTCCGCACCGCCGGCACACGGCCACCCGGTGTCCGGGCCACCCGCGCACCCCTACCCCGTGTCCGCACCGCCGGCACACGGCCACCCGGTGTCAGCGCAGCCCTACCCCGTCTCCGCACCACCGGGGCATGGTCACCCGGTGTCCGGGCCGCCCGGCCAGGGGCAGCCCTACCCCGTGTCCGGGCCGCCGTACCAGCACCCCATCTCGGCGCCGCCGGTGAGCGCGCCTCCCGTACCTCCGTGGGGGTTGACCGCACCGTCGTGGAGCGGCGGCGGCACGGCGGCGCTGGCCCAGGCCCCGGTGAGCGCCGCTCCGGCGGACACCGACGTGGGCGGACCAGCCGCCGGGGGTGGAGACGTGTCACCACCTCACCCGGCCGACGTCGCGATGTCCGACGCGACCGTCGTCATGCCGGCCGTCCAGCCGGCGAGTAGCGGCCCGCCCGGGGGCGACATCCGGGCGAACGCGCCGGCGGAGCAGCACCCGTACCCCGTCCAGGAGCCGTACCAGCCGTACCGGCAGGCGTACGCCGATGAGGGTGGCGGGTCGACGGGCCGGAACCGGGCGACGCTGATCGGCGCGGTCGTGGCGAGCGGGGTGGCAGCGGTGGCGCTGGCCGGCCTGGGTGCGGTGGTGTTGACGCGCGACGACCCGCCCCCGGCCGGGACCGGGGCGCCCGCGCCGACGGTGGCGGTGACGGCGACCGGGCCGCCGCCGGGTGACCTCAAGCTTCGCGACGACTCGGTCACGATCACGTTGAGCTGGACGGACCCGACCGGCGGGGCGGTGCCGTTCATGGTGGCCGGCGGTCGGGCCGGGTCGGCGTTGGGGGTGATGGCCACGGTGGACCCGGGCCGGACCAGCTACACGGTCAACGGGCTGAGCCCTCGGGTGGACTACTGCTTCACGGTGCTGGCGGTCTACTCCACTGACAACTTCGCGACCTCGGGGCAGGTGTGCACGACGCGGGAACGGTCCACGCCCCCGAGCTGACCTGGTCGTCCACACCGCACACGCTGGGTATCCACAGAGGTGACGGTGCGGGTTCCCCCCGCCCCGGCCGGGCCATATGATGGCACCCGGCTCAGGGGAGGGGTTGCCGCGAGGCGCGCCACCTGCCACGACTCAGGGGAGGCAGCCGGCTGTGGCCAGCATCGACGACGCCGTGCGGACCGACGCCCCCCGCTCCCGGTCCCGGCTGCGCGGTGGGCTGGTGACCGTCGGCACGGTGACGGCACTGTTGGCGGCCATGGGGTTGACCGTCCTCGGGTTGGGGGCGGCGGACAACGCGGTGGCCAACTACGACGCGAGTTCCTGGCTGTGGAGCGCGGCGCGCGGGGAGCTGGCCCGGGTCAACGGGGTCACGGCCCGGGTCGACACCCGCACCGAGGTCGCGGGCACGCGCCGGCACCCGATGCAGGTCACCCAGACCGATCGACTGCTGATCCTGCGTGACCTGCAGAGCGGGCAGGTCAGTTCACTTGACCTGGCCACCCTGCAACTCACCGCGACGACCCCGACCACCCCCGGCCTCGGCGTGAGTGTGGCCCTGCACGAGGACGCGGCGTTCGTCGTCGACGCCGTGCAGGGCATCGTCCGGCAGCTCGATCCGCGTTCGTTGACGCCGGTCGGCGAGCCGGTGCGCTATCCCCCGGGCATCACCGGCGGCACGTTCGACGGCGAGGGGCGACTGTGGATCGCGGTGCCCAGCGAGGGCACCGTGTCGGCGGTGACCGCCGCGAAGTTACCGTCCGCCGCGGCGTCGGGCACGCCGGCCGGCGGCGGGCTCAGCCCGGAGCGGGTCGAGACGTACGACGTCGCGGAGCCCAGCCACGAGCTTGTCGTCTCCACCCTGGACGACGGGGTGGCGGTGCTCGACCGTACGGCCGGCAAGCTGGTGCGGGTGCGGCGCGGTGAGGTGCGCCCGACGCCGTTGACGCTGCCCGGGCCGGCGGCGCTGCCCGCTCGCACCAGCGGGTCGCGCGTCCCGGTCACCGTGACCGGAGACCGGCGGGTGCTGGTGGTGGGTGACGGTGGGCAGGAGCGGGAGTTCACGGTCCCGGGCAGTGGTGACCGGCTCAGCCCGGCGGTGGCGTGGGCGGACCGTTTCTACTGCGCCGACGAGGCCACCGGCACGATCTACTCCTTCGACGCCGGCGGCCAGCTGGTCGACACAATCCGTGGCCGGGCGAACGGGCCGCTGGAGCTGGAGGTCCGCGAAAACCACCTGTTCATCAACTCCCCCGACGCGTCGACCGCCCGGGTGGTGGACGACAAGCACCAGGTGCGCGAGGTCGACAAGTACGCCAACGACGTGCTCGGCGGTGACCCGCCGCCCGTCCCTCCGCCGCCGCCCCCGCCGAAGAAGCCCAGGGTGGGCAAGCCGAGCGCGCCGCGCAGTGTCACCGCCGCCGCCGGCAACGCCCAGGCCCGGGTGAGCTGGCGGCCGGCCGCCGCGAACGGCGCCGAGATCATGAAGTACGTGGTGGAGGGCGCCGGCCAACGCCTGGAGGTGGGCGCCAACCAGCGTGCCGTGGAGGTCAAGGGCCTGACCAACGGTGAGACGTACCGGTTCGCGGTGCATGCCGTCAACGCCAAGGGTGAGGGCCCCTCGCGCAGCAGCAATCCGGTGACCCCGACCGCCGCCGTGCCCGATCCGCCGGCCAGCGTCACCGCGCAGGCGCGGCCGGACGGCACGGTGGTGGTGAAGTGGCCGGCGGCGAACGGGCAGGGCAACAAGATCGCGAAGTACGCGGTGACGGCCAGCTCGGCGGGTACGAACGCGCCGGCAGGTGAGTCGACGAAGACCGAGCTGGTGGTGCCCGCCGGGGAGCTGGAGTTCGGCACCCAGTACGCGTTCACGGTGGTGGCGGTCAACAGCAGGGGCGCCGGTTCGGCGGCCTCACCGGTCAGCAACACGGTGGTGCCGTTCGCGGCCCCGGGCAAGCCGCTGGACCTGCGCGCCGGTACGGTCGCCGACCAGCCGGGCGCGGTCAGCGTGCAGTGGGCGCCAGCGCAGGCGAACGGCCGTCCGGTGACGAAGTACCTGGTGGACGTCGGCGGGCGGGTCAGCGAGGCGACGGACACCAGTGCCACTGTCACCGGGCTGGGCAACGGCCAGAACGTCGCGGTGAAGGTGAAGGCGGTAAACGAGGCGGGGCCCGGCCCGGAGGCCACCACGACGGCGCGTACGGTCGCCGAGCCGAGGGTCACGGTGACCGGCTCGTCGGCGACCGCCACGTCGGCGACCGTGACGTTCACTGTGGACGCGGGCGGCGGAAGGGCCACCTGCTCGGTGAGTACGCCGGGTGAGCCGGCGAAGGCCGGGGCGTGCTCCAGCATCACGGTCCCGGGGCTGACGCCTGGCACGAAGTACACGTTCACGGTGACGGCGAGCAACGCCGCCGATAAGGGCACGGCCACGAGGGCGCAGCAGACCGAGCCGCTGTACGGCATCGCCACCTGCAACAACGGCCCGGACGGCGACCAGCGCACCTACTGCAACAAGGAGATCCCCGGTAAGCGCAACGGCAACGAGGTCTTCTCCGTCCCCCGGCAGGACAACGACAAGCAGGTGGGCTGGGCCAAGCCGGGCCGCCGGCTCCAGGCGTACTGCAAGAAGTCGGGCGAGGACGTCGACTCGTGGATCTACAACGACAAGAAGCGCAGCACCTGGTGGGTGCAGGTCGAGTTCGACGGGAAGAACTACATTCCCTGGGCCTGGCTCAACCTGGAGGGCGGCGACAACATCAACGTCCTGCCCACCTGCTGAGCCACCAGCCAAGGAGCACCGCCGACCGTGAACACCCACGAGCCGCTCACCCAGCCGGAGGTGCAGGGCTTCGCCTCCCTGGCCGCCCGGCTGGCCGAGAACGTCAACGCGGTGGTGCTCGGCAAACCGCAGGTGGTGCGGCTGGCGTTGACGGCGCTGTTCGCGCAGGGTCACGTGCTGCTGGAGGACGTGCCAGGGGTCGGTAAGACGACACTGGCGCGGGCCATCGCCGCCACTGTGAAGGGCGAGTGGCGGCGCATCCAGTTCACGCCCGACCTGCTCCCCTCGGACGTGTCCGGCGTGACCATCTTCAACCAGGCGAGCAGGGACTTCGAGTTCCATCCGGGGCCGGTCTTCGCCAACATCGTCATCGCCGACGAGATCAACAGGGCGTCGCCGAAGACCCAGTCGGCGCTGCTGGAGGTGATGGAGGAGCGCACTGTCACGGTGGACGGTGTCCGGCATCCGGTGCCGTCGCCGTTCCTCGTGGTGGCCACGCAGAACCCGGTGGAGATGGACGGCACCTACCGGCTGCCCGAGGCGCAGTTGGACCGGTTCCTGGTGAAGCTCTCCGTCGGCTACCCGGACGAGGCGGTCGAGGTGGAGGTGCTGCGCGGCGCGACCGTGCGGTCCCCGGAGGCGCTCGCCCCGGTCACCGACACGACGACAGTCGGGGAGATGGTCCGGATGGCCCGTCGGGTGCACATCGCCGAGCCGCTCTACGCGTACGCGGTCCGGTTGGCCGCCGCCACCCGTACCCACCCGCAGGTGCGGGTCGGTGTCAGTCCCCGGGGGGTCATCGCGTTGACCCGTGCGGCGTGCGCGTACGCGCTCATCGACGGGCGGGGCTGGATCATGCCGGAGGACCTGAAGGCGCTCGCCGAGGCGGTGTTCGCGCACCGGCTGCTGCTCACCCCGGACGCCCAGGTGCGCGGGGTGACCGCGGCGGAGGTGCTGCGCCAGGCCATCGCGTCGGTGCCGGTCCCGCTGCCGTCGGGGCAGCCGGCGCCGGTGCAGGGCTGACCGGCAGCAGCGGTATGGGGATCACCGCCCGAGGCGTCGGGCTGCTCGTCGCCGCCGTCGTCCTGCTGGGTGTGGGCTTCCGGTTCGCGTACCCCGAGTTGACGCTGCTCGGCGCGGCGGCCGGCGCGGCGGTCGGCTACGCGGCGCTGGTCGCGGCCTGGCGGCCCCGGCTGACGGTGACGCGGCGGGCCGACCCGGACCGGGTGGCCCGGGGCGAGCCGGCGAGCATGACGGTGACCGTCCGCAACACCGGGCGGTTGCGGTCGGCGAACCTGCTGGCCGAGGACCGGTGCGGGAAGCGGTCGGTGCCGGTGCCGCTGCTGCGGGTGCGGCCGGGTCGGGACACCGAGGTCCGGTACGAGGTGCCGACCGACCGCCGGGGGGTGGTGCCGGTGGGGCCGCTGCGGGTGACGCGGCGTGACCCGTTGGGGCTGGTGGCGTTGGCCCGCCCGTACGGCGGGACGACCCCGGTGTGGGTGCACCCGCGCATCCATCCGTTGACTGCGGTGCCGACCGGCGCGGGGCGCAGCCTCGACGGCCGGGTCGACGGGGTGCCGCATGGGTCGATCACCTTCGACTCGTTGCGGGAGTACGTGGTGGGTGACGAGTTGCGCCGCGTGCACTGGCGGACCAGCGCCCGCGTCGGTGAGCTGATGGTGCGGGAGGACGTGGACACCAGCCTGCCGCGTCTGGTCGTCCTGCTGGACAACCGGGCGGTCGCGCATCCGCAGCGGGTGGACGGTGTGGCGGAGTCGTTCGAGTCGGCCTGCGAGGCGGCGGCGTCGGTAGTCACCGCCGCGCACCGCGCCGACCTGCCGGTGCTGTTGCTGCTGGTCGGCCCGGAACTGGTCGAGCGCGGGGACGGCGACGCGGACGCCTCGCCCGCCCCGTTGGACCGGCTCGCCGCCGCCGAACTCTCCGACGACTGTGACGCGCTGCGCGCGGCCACCACCCGGCTGCGCCAGGACCGGCTCGGTGACACGCTCATCGTGCTGACCGGGCCGGGTGGTCGGGACGAGCTGGGTCATGTCGGCGCGCTGCGCGGGGCGTACCCGTCGGTGGTGGTCGGGGTGTTCGGCGCGGCCGAGCCGACGCCTCCGGGCGCGGCGGGCCTGGTGGTGGTCGACGCGGCCGACGGCGCGCAGTTCGCCGCCGAGTGGGACGGGGTGCGCCGGTGGTGACCCGTCTCGCGTTGGCGCTCCGGGCCGCCGTGGTCCCGCTGGCGCTGAGCGGGCTGACCGCGCTCGCCGGGGTGGTGCTCGGCCGGGTGTACGCGGGTGACCTGCTCACCCGGCTGGTCATCGGCGCGGCGGTCGGGTCGGTGCTGGTGAGCGTGGCCGCCCGACGGCTGCCGTCGTGGCTGGTGGCGCCGGTGTCGGTGGCCGCGATGTCCGGGTGGACGCTGCTGTCGCTGCGGCTGGCGGCGTCGCGCGCCGACCTGCCGGGCAGCCTGCTGGAGGTTACCTCGGACGCCGCGCGCAACGGCATCCCCCGGCTGCTCACCGCGATGATCCCGGTGGAGCCCACACCGGACACGGTGCTGGTGCCGGTGGTCGCCGCCTGGCTGGCCGGGCTGGCCGGTGCGGAGGTGGCGTTGCGTACCGGTCGGGTGCTGCTGGGCTACCTGCCGGCGGCCGGGCTGTACGCAGCCGCCCTCTACGTGGTCGGCCCGAACGCCGAACCGGCGGTGGGGCCGACGCTGGCGTTCGTCGCCGTCGCGGCGGTCGGTCTGGCGGTACCGGCGGGCGTGGCACCGGCCGGCGACGATCCGAGCGCCGACCTGACCCCCGGGGTACGCGCGGCGGTGCGACTGCGCCTCGCCGTCACCTCGGCGCTGGGGGTGGCCCTGGTGCTCGGGCTCGTGGCGCTGCTCGGCCCGGTGGTCGCCGCACAGGTCGACGGCCGGCCGGTGGACCCGCGCCGGTACGTGGAGCCACCGCAGGTGCAGTCACTCGACGAGAACCCGCTGATCCGGATCTCCGGTTGGGCGTTGCACCCGGAGCAGAAGCTCCTCGACGTGAGCACGGTGCCGTCCGACGACCCGGCCGGGGATGCCGGGCCGGCCGCGGACGGAGGCGACAGCCCGCGGATCCGGCTGGCGGTGCTCAGCGACTACGACGGGGTGACCTGGCGGGTCGGCGCGACGTACCGCAACGCGGGGCGGATCCTGCCGGCCACCACGCCGGCGTCGGACAACACGGTGCAGACCGTCAGGCAGCAGATCACCGTGGCGGACCTGAGCGGTCGGCTACTGCCCGCCGTGGCGACGCCCCGCGAGGTCAGCGGCGCGCGGGTGGCGTACGACCCGGCGACCGGGACGCTGATCCGGCCGGAGGGGTTGGCGCCGGGGCTGCGCTACACGGTGACCTCGGTGCGGGAACGGCCGGACACCAACCTGCTCACCACCGCGAACGTGCCCGCCGGTGACGAGGTGGCCCGGGTGCTGCGGGTCGCCGACGGCGTACCCGACACGCTGCGCAGGCTCGCCACCCAACTCGCCGAGGACAACGGCGCCCCGTACGCGCGCGCGTCGGCGATCGAGCAGTTCCTGGCCGAGCACTACCGGGTGGTGGCCGACGCGCCGAGCGGGCACGCGTACCCGAATCTGGGTTTCTTCCTCTTCGGACCGCGCAACGCCGGTGGCCAGGAGGGCACGTCGGAGCAGTTCGCGGCGGCGTTCGCGGTGCTCGGTCGACTCAGCGGCCTGCCGACCCGGGTGGTGGTGGGCTTCCGGTCGGGCGGGCAGGGGACGGTACGGGCCGGTGACGCGTACGCCTGGCCGGAGGTGCTCTTCGACGGGCTGGGTTGGGTGCCGTTCGACCCGCTGCCCCGGCCGAACGAGGAGCCGAGGCCTGTGGAGGAGGACTTCCGACCGACACCTGAGGACCCGCCGCCTTCGGAGGCGCCGGCGCCGACCGTGGAGCCGACCGCGTCGCCGGAGCCGGTGGCCGCGCCGGGCGGGCCGCCCGCACCAGGCGGGGTGTCCACGCCCGTTCTGGTCGCCGGTGGCAGCGGTGGCCTGCTGCTGGTGGTGGGGGCTCTGCTGCTCACCCTGTTGGCGTTGCGCCGCTCCCTCACCCGCAACCGGCTCGTCCGGGGCGACCCCGGCCAGCGCGTCGCCGGCGCCTGGCGGGAGGTCACCGACGCGCTGCGGCTGGCCGGTCGACCGGTCGGCGACGACCTGGCGGCCACCGAGGTCGCCGGGCACGCCCGCCAGGCCCTCGCCGACGCCCGGGCCCGCCACACCGGCGGCGGGCCGTCCGCCCCGGACGGTGTCGCGGGTACGGGCGACGGCGCGGCGGCCGCCGGGAACCCGGACGGCGTCGACGAGTTGGCGGTCCTGCTCAACGAGGTGGGTTTCGCCCCCGGCGCCGTGACGCCCGACCAGGCGGGCCGGGCCGCCGAGATGGCCACCGCCTACGTGGCGACCCTGCGGTCCGCCCGCCCCTGGTGGCGTCGCCTCCTCTGGTCCGTCCACCCGGCCCCCCTACGGCGGGCCAGCCGACCCCCGCGCTGATCAAGACCTGTTCAGGGGGTCGCGCCGACGCCCGCGGGTGGCCAGGGCGTAGCCGCTCCGATCAGGCGCTCAGGCGGCGGACCAGCTTGCGCATGCCGGCCTGCCAGCCGTCCGGGTCCTCGGCGCGGCGGCGCGCGTAGTCGGCGACCTCCGGGTGCGGCAGGATCAGGAACCGCTCCTCGGCGAGCCCGGCGACTGCCGCGTCGGCGACCTGGTCGGGGGTGAGCACCGCGCCGGAGGCGGCGATCACCCGAGCGCCCAGGTGACCCTCGACGATGCCCTCGGCGAGCATCGGCGTGTCCACGCCCTGCGGGCACAGCGCGCTGACCCGGATGCCCCGGTCCCGGTAGGTGATGGCCAGCCACTCGGCGAACCCCACCGATGCGTGTTTCGTCGCGGTGTACGCGGCGTCGCCCACCGCCGTCAGCACGCCCGCCGCCGAGCACGTGTGCAGCAGGTGCCCGCCGCCCCGGGCGAGCATGCCGGGCAGCACCGCACGGGCCGAGTAGACGTGGGCGAGCACGTTTACCCGCCACGCCCGGTCCCAGCCGGCGTCGTCGACCTCCACTCCCCCACCTGTGGTCACGCCCGCGTTGGCGCAGAACAGGTCGATCCGGCCGTAGCGCTCCTCGGTGTCGGCGACCAGGTCGCGGACCTGCTCCTCGTCGGTGACGTCGAGGGCGATGGGGTGCGCGACAGGGCCGATGCCCTCGGCCACCGCGTCCGCCGCCTCGGCGTCCAGGTCGGCTACCACCACCGCGGCGGCGCCCTCGGCGGCGAAGCGGCGCGACAGGGCCGCTCCGATGCCGCCGGCGCCGCCGGTGACCACCACGATCCGGTCGGTGAGGTTCACGCGGAGGCTCCTGCCGTGTCCGTGCCCAGCTGGGCGATGAGGGTGAGCAGCGCCGTCGCGCCGCCGGCGGTCACCTCAGGGGTGGGCAGCAGTGCGATCACCGGTACGTCCACGCCGGCGTCGGCGTAGCGGCGCACCTGGGCACGACACCGATCCGGAGTGCCGTGCAGCACCAACGCGTCGACCACCTCGTCCGGTACCGAAGCGCTGGCTCCGCGCCGGTCACCGGCGGCCCACGCCTGCCACATCGGCGCCAGCACCTCGTCGCGGCCCAGCCAGCGGTGGAACTCGGCGTACGCGGGGACGGTGAGGTAGCTGGTGATCAGCCGGCGGCCCAGCGCACGGGCGTACGCGGCGTCCTCGGTGGGGCAGACGAAGATCCGGGCGGCCACCTCGAAGCCGGCGCGGCGCTCACCCAACTCGCCGAGGGCGCGTGGCACGTCGTCGGCGCTGAGCCAGTTGAGGATGACCCCGTCGGCCTCGGCGCCGGCCAGCCGGAGCATCCCGGGACGCAGCGCGGCGAGCACGATCGGCGGCGGCACGGCGGGCGGCCGTTCGAGGGTGAACCGCCGCACGGTGAAGGTGTCGTAGACCTCGTCGACGGTCTCGCCGCGCAGCGCGGCGCGCAGGAAGCGCAGGACGTCCCGGGTACGCCGGAACGGCTCGTCGAAGCGCAGCGCGTTCCAGTCCCGTACGAGCACCGGCGAGGACGCGCCGATGCCGAGCGCGAACCGGCCCGGCGCGGCCTCGGCAAGCGCCGCGGCGCTCATCGCGAGCAGGCCCGGGCCTCTGGTGAACACGGGGGCGATGGCGGTGCCCAACCGCAGCCGGGGCTGCCAGGCGGCGGCGAGCGCCAGCGGGGTGAACGCGTCGGCCCCGGCGACCTCGGACGACCACACGTCGGTGAACCCGGCCCGGTCGAGGGCCGTGTAGGCGGCCTCGTGGTCGCTCAGTGCGAGCCCGCCGAACGGCACGGTCATGCCCCATCGATTCGTCACCGATCGATCGTGCCCGTTGACGGGGTGCCCGAGCAAGATCTTCGTACTGGGCAGAATCGCCGGTTTCCGGCTGTCGCGTCCGCGAAGGGTGCTACGACTTCGAGGTGGAACGGACCACCGGCGCTGGCCGCTGATCATGGGTTCCAGGGCGGCGGGTCGCCTGGAGCCGGTCCCGGCGGCGGCTGCGCCCGGCCGGGCCACCTTCCTTGAACTCTTCTTCGACCTGGCGTACGTCTTCGCGCTCACCCGGATCTCCGCGCGGACGTTCGAGGACCTGACCGGCGCGCCGGCCCGTGAGCACAGTTGGGCGGCGGTCACCGGAGGCGGCAAGACGCTGCTGTTGCTGCTGGCGCTCTGGTCCGTCTGGCAGGGCACGGCGTGGACGACAAGCAGGTACGACCCGTACAAGATCCCGCTCCAGACGGTCGTCCTGACCGCGCTGGTCTCCGGGATGGTGATGGGTGTGGCGATCCCGCGGGCGTTCAGCCAGGCCGGCCTGATGTTCGCGGTGGCGTACGTGGTGGCGCAGGTGTCCCGGCCGGTGATCCTGTCGTTGGCGCTGGGCCCGCACCCGTACCGCCGGCTGAAGGTCCGCATGGCGGTGATCTTCGCCCTCACCGGGGTGTTGTGGATCGGTGGGGCGATGTTGCCGACCAACCCGCAGGTGGTGCTCTGGGCGGCGGCGCTTGCCATCGAGTATCTGGCCGCGCGGTGCGGCTGGCCGGTGCCGGGGCTGGGTAGGTCGACGATCTCGAAGTGGGAGATCGCCGGAGAGCATCTGGCCGAGCGGTACCAGCAGTTCTTCCTCGTCGCGCTGGGCGAGACGATCCTGGTGGCCGGCTTCGCGTACAGCAGGGGCACCTACGAGGCGGGGCACGCGTGGGCGTTCGGGCTGGCCCTTGCCACGTCGATCCTGCTGTGGCGGATCTACGTCCAGCGCGCCGGTCAGATCCTGGGTGAGGCGGTGGTGAAGGCCCGACATCCCGCCACCATCGGCCGCTCGGCCGCCGACACCCACCTGGTCATGGTGGTCGGCCTCTCCGCCACCGCGATCGGCTACGAGCTGTTCATCGAGCATCCGGCGAACCGGTTTCCGCCGGCGTGGCTGGCCCTGGTGCTCGGTGGACCGGCGCTGTTCCTGGCCGGCCGCGCCCGCTTCGAGTACGAGGTGTTCGGCAGGGTCTCCCGGTCCCGGTGGATCGCCATCCTCGTCCTGGTGGCGGCGGCCGTGCCGCTGCGGTACGTGCCCGGGCTCGCCGCCGCCGCCGTCGCGGTGCTGGCGCTCGGCGCCGTCGCGGTCGCCGACGCCCGCCGGGCGCGCGGCGCCCCGCCGGAGCCCGCCGCGCCACCGTTCTGACCCATCGGCGTACGGCACTGCCCGCGCGGTGCGGCCGGCTAATCTCGGCGGGTGACCTTCTCCCTCGTCGCCCGCTCCGCCGACGGCCGCCTGCACGGTGTCGTCGTGGCCAGCAAGTTCCTCGCCGCCGGGGCGCTGGTGCCCGCGGCGGAGGCCGAGGTCGGCGCGCTCGCCGCCCAGGCGCACGTCAACCTGGCCTACCGTCCCCAGGGGCTGACCCTGCTGCGCACCGGGGTGGCCGCCGCCGACGTGGTGGCCGGCCTGACCGCCGCCGACCCCGAACGGGAGCACCGCCAGCTCGGGGTGGTGGCCGCCACCGGTCCGGGCGCGAGTTGGACAGGGTCGGCCTGCCATCCGTGGGCCGGCGGGCGGACCGGCGACGGCTGGGCCGCGCAGGGCAACATCCTCACCGGCCCGGAGGTGGTCGACGCGTTGGCCGACGCGTGGCTGGCCGGGTCGACGCTGCCGTTCGCCGAGCGGCTGGTCGCCGCGCTGCGCGCCGGTGACGAGGCCGGCGGGGACCGGCGGGGCCGGCAGAGCGCCGGGCTGCTGGTGGTCGAGCGCGGCGGCGGGTACGGCGGCGGCAGCGACGTGCTCATCGACCTGCGGGTGGACGACCACCCCGACCCGATCACCGAGCTGAGTCGGCTGCTGGCCGTGCACACCATGCTGTTCAGCCGGCCCGACCCGGCCACCCTGCTGGACCTGAGCGGCGCGGTCGCCGACGAGGTGGCGGCCCTGCTCACCGCGCTCGGCCACCAGGTGGCCGGGGACGGGCCCGAGGCGGCGCTGGTCTCCTGGGCGGGGCTGGAAAATCTGGAGGAGCGGCTGGTGCCGGGGCGGATCGACCCGGTGGTGCTGACGCACCTGCGCCGGGTCGCCCCGCACGTCCCCGCGCCCCGCTCCGCGAGCTGACCTCGCGCCCCGGTCGAGGGTTCAGCCCTTGACCCGGGGGACGAGGCGGTGCACGACGGTCAGCACCAGCGCCATCACCACGGCCATCGTGCCGGCGATGCCGGCGGCGCTGCCCGCGTACCCGACGAAGAGCGGACGGCGGCTCAGCTCGTCCGGCCCGGTGCCGCGCAGGTCGATGAGCCAGGACAGCGCCAGCCCGCAGGCGATCAGGGCGAGGACGCCTGCCACGCCGAGCACCAGCGCGGCGATCCGGTGCGCGTCGCCGGGCGCGACCTCGGCCTGTTCCCGCTGGGTGACGAGCAGGAGCAGACCGGCCAGCGCCGCCCACACCCCCACCACCAGGTACGCGGCGACCGCGTCGCTGGGCCGGTGCCAGCCGGCGGAGAGGGTGGCCACCCCGGCGAGGGCGGCGTAGCCGGCGCCGAGGAAGGCGCCCACCGCGCGCACCTTGCGGGGCAGGACGAGCACCAGCGCGACCGCCACCGACGCGGCCACCGCCGTGTGTCCACTGGGCAGGCTGTTGCCGACGGCGGCCCGCTCCGGGTCGAGGCCGTAGTCGGGCCGGTTCAGCCCGTACTTGAGCAGTTGGGTGGAGACGTTCGCGCCGGCGATCAGCAGCGTCGCGGTGATGGCCAGCGCGATCCGCCCCCGGATGAGGGCGATGAACCCGATCACGGCGGTGGCGGCCACCAGGGACACCACAGACATCGCGTTGAGGATCCGGTCGACGGGGCCGTCGATGCGGTCCTGCCCGATCCGGTTGCCGGTCAGGGCGACCGTGTCCACCCACTGGCCGATCTCGGTGTGCACGGCCACCCGCCAGACGGCGAGGAAGGCGGCCGCCTGGACGAGGGCCAGTACGACCAACCAGACCGCAGTCCAACCCCGTGCCGTCGCGCGCATCCGCACACCGTAGCGGCAGGGGTCGTCCGGCCGACCGGTGGCCCGCCGCCTGTCGATGGTTAGGTTGGGGCGCAGGTGAGGAGGTGGCGGTGGGCGACACACCGGAGCGCGACGCGGGCCAGGTGGAACGCGGCGATCAGCGGCAGGTCGGTGACGGACCGGGTGGCGGTCCGGCGCGGGCCGAGTCGCTGGCGGACCTGCTGGGCGGCCGGGGCGGGGCCGTCGACGCCACGCTGCCGCCGCTGGCGTTCGCGGCGGGTTGGCTGCTCGGCGGTGAGTCGTTGTGGGCCGGGGTGGGCGCGGCGCTTGCCGTCGGCGCGACGGTGGCAGGCGTACGGCTGCGTCGGGGTGACCGGCCGCGCTCGGTGCTGATCGGCCTTCTGGCGGTCTGCGTCGCGGCGCTGATCGCGGTGCGGACGGGCCGGGCGGAGAACTTCTTTCTCATCCAGTTGCTCTCCAACGCCGCGAGCGCGCTGTTGTGGACGGTGAGCATCGTGGTGCGCTGGCCGCTGCTCGGGGTGCTGGTCGGCGCGGTGCTCGGTCAGCGGGCCCGGTGGCGGCGCGACCCGGCGCTGCTGCGCGGGTACGGCCGGGCCAGTTGGGTGTGGACGGCGACGTACCTGCTGCGGGTGGCGGTGTTCGTGCCGCTGTACCTGGGTGGGCAGGTCCTCGGGCTGGTGGTGGCGCGGGTGGCGCTGACGTGGCCGCTTGTCGCGGCGGCGCTCGCGGTGAGTTGGCTGGTGCTGCGCCGGTCGTTGCCGGCCGGGCATCCGGGGTTGCGGCATCCGGTCACAGGTGAGCCTTCCGGCGGGTGAGCCGGGCGCCGGTCCGGGACAAAAAGTGGAGAGGCCGCCACGGGGGGAGCGGCCTCTCCGGTGACGTACGTTACTCCGTCACCGTCCTTTGTGTGATCCCGCCAGGGCCCGAATTTCTGGGCTTTTTCGCGGCTTCCTCCAGTCCGGGCGGGTGGGGTGAGCCGGCCGATCCGCTGCGTTGTCCGGAGGGCCGGCCCACCCCGGCCTGACCGTGGGTGTCAGGCCGTCCGCCGGCCGGGTCCCGTCGTTCCCCCGGACCCGACCGAACCCCCGGGGTGGGCGGGGGCGCCACCCACCCCGGGTCGTTGTCAGCCGTTCGGGAACAGGTTGCCGTAGTCGGCGTACGCCATGGCGACGTCGGCCTGCGCCCAGAAGCGGTGGTAGTTGAACGTGGGTTCCGGGCCGCCGTTCAGGTACGCCTGCACCTTGGGCCAGTCCGGGTCGTTCTTGTAGAAGGAACGGATGTCCAGGAAGCTCTTGCCCGCGGCGATGGCGTCGCCGTTCGGCATCTTCCCGGTCCAGCCCGGCGGGACGTAGAGGCCCTGCCCGGTGGACGCGTCGTAGGTGTCGTCGAAGCGCCGGTAGTCACCCCGCGACTCGGTGGTGGAGACACCCTTGGCGTCGCTGGCGGCTGACAGTGCGTCGAGCAGGCCCTTCGCGGTGTCCTTGGCAGCCGTGTCGCCCGACTTGGCCGCGTACGCGATAAGGGTGCGGGCGTAGGCGGCGGTGACGCCGACGTCCTGGCCCTTGACCGTGACCTCGACGTGCAGGTTGGTGTTGGGCTGTGGGCTGGACGGGTTCCAGGTGGTCGGCTGGCCGGTCCACTTCATGTCCGACGGGATCGACCAGTTGGTGCCGAGGGTGGTGTTGGCGATCGCCCACGGCACCCACTTGTCCAGCAGCGCCTTGGCCTTCGCGTTGCCGGTCTGCAGGTACAGCTCGGCGATCCGCTGCATCGACCACGCCTGCATGCCGAACCACTGGTTCGACGGCGGGTCGTTGTAGACCGGGTCGACGTCGTAGAACATGCCGTAGAAGGTGCTGGTGCCGGCCGGCGGCTGGGCGTAGCTGCCGTCCCAGCTGTTGGTGGCGCCACCGGCGATGCCGCCCTCGGCGGACTGGAGCCAGGTGTAGAACTCCAGCTGCCGCTCGAAGCTCTTGGTCCAGTCGGCGACGGCTGTCGACGACTGCGGCTTCAGCTCGGGGGTGTTGGTCAGCGCCCAGGCCGCGAACGGGTTCTGGTAGCCGAAGTGGTTGTGGCTGGAGCCGATCCGCCAGGACCAGTTCTGGCTGGCGTCGTACGCGCCACCCCAGGCGTAGTACCAGGACAGCAGGTAGTGCGCCGAGTCCTTGCCGCTGCCGGCGGGGCAGGTGCTGGCCCCGACGCAGTTGCCGATCTTCTTGAAGTACTTGTCGAACATGGCGTACCGCAGGTAGTCGCCCATCTTGGCGGCCTTGGTGATGGTGGCCGCGACGTCGGCCTGCTTGTTCTGCGCCTTGGCCCAGGTCAGCGCCCAGTACGCGGCCTGCACGGCGCGGGCGTCGGCGTCCGGGGCGTTCGTGTACTTCCACTGCTTGGCGGGGGCGCCGGTGTCCTTGACGAACAGGTCGAGGTAGCCGTACTGACCGCCGTGCTTGAAGGTGTCGCAGGACGGCTGCGGGACGGTCTCCCACACTGATTCCTGCGTACCCCGCTGGAAGGTGTTGATGTAGGCCGGCTTGGTGGTGCCGTCGCCGCAACGACCGAAGCCGTAGGTGTTGTCGACGTCCATCAGCCAGTGCATGCCGTAGATGTCACCGGTGCCGTAGGTGGACTGGAGCTCCGAGCGGAGCGGGTCCTGTCCGACCGGGACGTTCGGGTTCAGCGCCGAGGGGTACTGGCTGGGCAGGTTGTACTCCGCGGCGTACTGCGGGGTGCCGGCGGACCCTGCGGTGGGCTGGTCGGCGTGGGTCGGGATGATGTACTTCTCCATCACCGTCCACGCGTTGTTGAACGGGGCCCAGTTCTGGGTGACCCGGCCGTAGTAGGCCTCCAGCCACAGCCAGAAGCTGAACGCCTCGGAGGTGGTCTCGTGGCCGTGGTCCGGCGCCTCGACGATCAGCGTCTCGACCGAGTGGTAGGGCACGCCCTCGGGGCTGAAGTAGCCCGAGTTCTTGATCTTTCCGTACTGGTCGAGGAACTTCTTGATGTAGGCGTTGTCGCCGCCGCCGGGGGTGTCGTTGTCGATCTCGGTGGCGGCGACCGCCAGCGAGGCGAGGCCGGTGGCGGAGGCGGTGATGGTGGCGGCGCCGCCCGCGGTGTCGCTGTCCTCCGCCGCGGCGACCGTGACGGTGACCCCGGTGTTCCAGTTGCTGGGCGTCAGCGTGACGGTGGCCGGCGAGACCGTGACATCGGTGTCGCCGGTGCGGGTGAGGGTGACCGGCACGTTGGCCGTCGGCGCGGAGCTGAGCTTCAGGTTGAAGGTGGCGGTGCCACCCTCGCTGACGCTCACCGCGGACGGGGTGGCGACAAGCGTCGGGCCGGTGGCGGCGCCGACTGTGAACGACTTCTCGTCGACACCGATGCCGTTGGCGTTGTCGTACGCCTTGGCCTGGACGGTGTAACTGCCGGCCGGCAGGTCCTCCTGTGTGTACGCGTACGGCGCGGAGGTGTCGGTGTTGATCAGCAGGCCGTTGCGGTAGAACTCGACCTTGCTGATCGTCCCGTCCGGGTCGCTCGCGGTGGCGGTCAGCGGCACGTCGGCGGGTGCGGTGAAGGGCCCGGACGGCACGCCGAGGGAGACCGTCGGCGGCTGGTTGGCCGCGGTGCCGTTGCAGGTGGTCCCGTTCAGGGTGAACGAGGTGGGCTTCGGGTTGCTGCCCGTGTGGGAGCCGTTGAAGCCGATGGTGGTGGACGCCCCGGTGCCGAGGTTGCCGTTGTACGACTCGTTGGTCGCGGTGACCTCGCTGCCGGTCTGGCTGAACCTGGCCGACCAGCCCTGGGTGACCCGCTGGCCGCTGTTCGGGAAGGTCCACTTGAGGGTCCAGTTGCTGACCGCGTCGCCCAGGTTCTTGATGGTGACGTTCGCGGTGAAGCCGTTGTTCCAGTCGTTCGTCGCGTAGACCACGTCGCAGGCGGGTGCGGCCTGCGCGGCGCCGGCGGGCAGGGTCACCCCGCCGACGGCGAGCGCGACGGCGGCGATGATCGCCACGCGGCGGCGTCGTGCCAGTTGTCTCATGTGCGCGGTGTCTCCTCGGGCCAGGCCGGGATGGTCCCGGCGGGGCGCCTGCCCGCGAGGGTGGTGGTCGCGGGGGATTCGAGGCGCCGGGAAGGTGGTCTCCCCCGGGCCCGGCCGGGGTACGGCGGTGTGGCCCGCACGGGAGAGGGTCCCGTCGGCCGCATTCGGGTGCCGTGACCGGACGTCGTGCTGCCGGCTGCCCTCGGCGGACCCGCGCTCACGCGATGTGGCTCCTGTCGCGTCGAATCGACAGTGTGCCATGGAAGCGCTCCCACGACAAGCGGAGAGCGGTTCGAATCAGGTCCTTGTTTCGATCTCGTTTTGGGTCTTTCACAAAGGCGTGACGGGCGTTACAGTCGCAACATCGGTCGATGGGAGCGCTTCCATCGACAAGGTTCCAACAAGAAGATCGCCGGGACCGTCTCCGGACGGACCCGGGGAATCAGCCCGAAGGCCGACGGCGGGCCAGCCCGGACGCCGCCGTCAGCCATCGTCCCGCCACACGGAGGGAGGTGGAACCAGAGCCACTCGCGTGGCCCGGCTCCCGCGCGACACGCACGGCAGGACCCAAATTCCGCCCGTGTGTGTGCAGTTACGGTGGGGACGGGGGTTGCCCTCCCCCGTCCCCACACTAAACCCCCGTACACGATGGGAAAAGAGGCCGACGGGACAGGCGCAACGCGCCGCCCGGTCGGCCTCGTTCGCTGTCCGGGGCCCTCACCCGCCTCAACCCGACATCGTCGGCCGCCAGGACGGCCGGCTGACCGGGAGGGCCGCCCCTGACCTATCCTGGGAGCGCTCCCGAATCTCGGCGGTGGCCCCGTATCCACGAGGAGAATCCATGTCGATACCCACCGGGCCCGCCGGCCCGCTGCGCTTCCCCGACGACTTCGGATGGGGCGCGGCCACCTCCGCGTACCAGATTGAGGGCGCCGCCAAGGAGGACGGCCGCGGCGAGTCGATCTGGGACACGTTCAGCCACGCCCCCGGGCGCACCCGCAACGGCGACACCGGCGACGTCGCCGCCGACCATTACCACAGGTACGCCGAAGACCTCGACCTGATGCGCGACCTCGGGCTGCGCAGCTACCGCTTCTCCATCTCCTGGCCCCGGATCCAGCCCGACGGCACCGGCGCCCCCAACCAGCGTGGTCTCGACTTCTACAGGCGCCTCCTGGACGGTCTGCACGACCGCGGCATCGCCCCGATGGCCACCCTGTTCCACTGGGACCTGCCGCAGGCGTTACAGGACGCCGACGGGTGGGAGTCGCGCGACACCGCCCTGCGCTTCGCCGACTACGCCGACGCGGTCTTCACCGCACTCGGCGACCGGGTGCCGGTCTGGCTCACCATCAACGAGCCCAAGACTGTGGTGCAGAACGGCTACCTCATCGGCCACCACGCCCCCGGCCGACAGGACCCGGACGCCGCCTACCTGGTCGCCCACCACCTCCAGCTCGCCCACGGGCTCGCCGTACGCGCGCTGCGCGCCACCGACGGCACCGCCCGGATCGGCCCCGCGCTCAACCTGCACCCCTGCTACCCCGCCGACGACTCACCGCAGGCGGCCGCCGCCGCCCGGCTGTACGACGGCTACGAGAACCGCCTCTACCTCGACTCCCTGCTCAAGGGCAGCTACCCCGAGGACGTCCTGGCCGACCTGGGCCCCGGGAGTCGGATGGTCCGCGGCATCCGCGACGACGACCTCGCGGTGATCTCCTCGCCCGTCGACCTGCTGGCCGTGCAGTACTACACGCCCATCTACGTCACGGCCGACGGCGGCACCGAACACCGCTGGCCGACCTCCGAGGCCCAGTGGCAGCAGATCTACCCCGACGGGATGTACGACATCCTGACCCGGGTCACCCGCGACTACGGCCCCATCCCGCTGACCGTCACCGAGAACGGCCTGCCCACCCCCGACACCCTGGCCGCCGACGACACAATCGACGACGCCGGCCGGATCAGCTTCCTGCGCGACCACCTGGCCGCCGCGCACCGCGCCATCACCGACGGGGTGCCGCTGGAGAGCTTCCACGTCTGGTCGATGCTCGACAACTTCGAGTGGGACGAGGGGTACGACCAGCGCTGGGGGCTCGTCTACGTGGACTACCCGAGCCAGCGGCGGGTGCTCAAGCGCAGCGCCCACTGGTATCGGTCGGTCATCGCCGACGGCGGCTTCTGAAGGCAGGCAACCCGGACGGACGGCCGGGCCCGGACGGCTCGGCTCCGGCGCAGAGCCGTGACCGTCCGGGCAGCGGTCGACCCGCGTCAGCGCGGCAGCGCCTGCTGCAACTCCGCCCGCAGCGCCGGGGTCAGCATCTCCCCAGCCTGCTTGGCCAGCCGGGCCATTTCATAGCCCACCACGCCGATGTCCGCGTCACCGGCGGCGAGGGTGGCCAGGATCGACCCGTCCCGCACCTGCATCACCAGGAAGTAGCCCCGCCCCATCTCGACCACCGTCTGCTTGACGACGTCGCCGTCGAACATCTGGGCCGCGCCCGCGGTGATGCTCATCAGCCCGGAGGTCACCGCGGCGAGCTTGTCGGCGTGATCGCGCGGCAGGTGGTCGGAGATCGCCACCAGCAGCCCATCGGAGGAGACCACCACCGCGTGCGCCACACCCGGCACCCGCTCCGCGAAGGCGCTCACCAGCCAGCTCAGGTCCCGCGCCTCCTGGCTCAACGTCGTCACTGTCGTCGTCCCCCTTCGTCGTGCCCCCTGGACGGTGGCACGGGTATCTCAGTGGTGTCCTCGGCCTCGGCACGCCGTACCCCGCTGTAGAGCCGGGAAAGCATGCCGCCTACCGCGTCCGGGTCCAGGTCGTCACGCGCCGGGGCCGATTCGGGTCGGGCCGGGCGGGTGACCGCGGAGAGCTGCGCCATGGGCACCCGCATCGGCAGGCCCCGTTCGTTCGTGCCGGCGGTCACCGGAGTGGCCGGCGGCACGGCCGGCCCGGGCGACACCAGCGTGGACGGACCCTCGCGGGACCACCAGCCTCCCCCGGCGCCCGGCGCGGCGGCGGGGGTGAGCACGTCCTCGGCCCGTACCGGGACCGGTCGGGCCTGACGTGGCACGGCGGTCGCCGGCGGGCGGCCGGCCACCGGCAGGTCCAGCGGCGCCATGACCGGCGCCGGGGCCGCCTGCTGCCGCTGCACACCCACCCCCCGGGCTGCGCCCGCGGCCACCATCCGGGCCGGCGCCGGCGGATCCAGCTCCACCCCGCCCGCCGGCGCCAGCAACGCGGCAGGCAACGCGAGCCTGGCGACCAGGCCGCTCTGTCCCCCGTCGAGCCGCACCCGCACACCCAGACGGGCCGCCAGGTGACTCACCACGAACAGGCCCATCCGCTCGACCGCCGCGACGTCCGCGGCCGGCGGGGTGGCCAGCACCTCGTTCGCCTCGGCCAGCGCCGCCGGGCTCATGCCCAGGCCACGGTCGACGATCTCGATCAGCGCGCCGGCGGCCTCCAGCCGCACGTCCACCACGACCACCGTGTCCGGGCGGGAGAAGGCCGTGGCGTTCTCCAGCAGCTCCGCGAGCATGTGCACCAGCTCACCGACGGCGTGACCGACCACGTGCACGTTTCCCACCGGCTCGATCCGCACCCGCCGGTACTGCTCGATCTCGGCGGCGGCGGCGAGCAGCACCGCACCCAGGCCGACCGGCCGGTTCCAGCGGCGGGTGGAGTCGGTGCCGGCCAGCACCAGCAGGCTCTCGTCGTTACGGCGCATACGCGCGGCCAGGTGGTCCAGTTTGAACAGGTTCTCCAGCTGGTCCGGGTCGCTCTCCTCGCGTTCCAGGTCGTCCAGCAGCTCCAGCTGGCGCTCCACGAGCACCTGGCTGCGCCGGGCCAGGTTGACGAACATCGCGTTGACGTTGCGGCGCATCATGGCCTGCTCGACGGCGACCGTGACCGCGCTGCGGTGCACCGCCACGAACGCCTCCGCCAGCTCACCGATCTCGTCGAGGGACCGGACCACCGCCGGCGCGACGTCGATGGGCGGCACGCCTCCGGTGACGGTACGCAGCCGGTCCAGCGCGTCCGGCAGCTCGACCTGCGCGATCCGCAACGCCTGGCTGCGCAGCAGCCGCATCGACCGGGCCACCGACCGCCCGACCAGCAGCGAGATCAGCAGGGCGACCAGAAGCACCGCGAGGATCCCGCCGACGACCAGCAGGGTGGCCCGCAGCTGCCCGGAGCTGGCCTCGTCGGCCTGCCGGACGGCGTCGTCCAGCACCCCGGCCTCGACCTGCCGCAACAACTCCTGGCGCTGCTGGCTGGCCGACCACCACTGCTCGGACGGCAACACGTCGGGCGCCGCGCTCCCGACGGGAAGGCTGCGCTCCTCCAACTGGGTGGCGACCACGAAGACCGGGTCCACGGACGTCTCGTCGTACCGGCGGATCTGGTCGGTCGTCGCGGCCACCCGGAACGCGCCGAGGGCGGTCAACTGCTGGGCGCGCAGGTCGGCGAGGATCACGCGGTCCTCGGTGCCGTACCTGCCGGCGCGGGACGCGGCGTACAGCTGCGACCGGACCCGGGACGACAGCTCCTTGACCCGGGCCATCTGCACGTAGCGCAGCACCGCGTCGTTCAACGCCGCCTGCCCCTGCCCCGGCGTCGGCTCGGCGAGCAGGTCGAGCAGCGCGCCCACGGCCCGGTGGTAGTTGCTCAGGATGGTGTCGTTGCTGAGCACCGCCGGCGGGATCGCCGGACGGATGTCGATCACCTGGTCGTACGCCTCCTGCGCCTCGGAGAAGGCCACCCGCCAGGACGCGTCGGCGTCGGCAAGCGGCTGTGCCGCCCGGCTCAGGTCGGCCATCGCCCGGTCGGCGGCCGTCTGCAGGGGCTTGAGCGTGGAGGCCGCCGCCTCCCGGTCGGCGCCCCGGCGCAGCTCGCCCAGCTCCCCCGCCGTACGGTCGCGCTCCTGCTGGAGCTGGTGCACCGCCGCGGTGATCTGCCTGCCGATGCCCACCTGCCGGGCGAAGTCGTTCAAGGCCGTCGTCCGCCCGACAAGCGTGCTGGTCTGCACACCGGCGAGCACCAGGAACGCCACCGACGGCACCACCAGCACGGTCGCCAGCTTGGTGCTCATCCGCCAGTCCCGCAGACGGAACGGGGACCGGCGTCGATGTGGAACGACGCGGACGTCGAAGCGACGCCGGCGATGGTTCGACACCGTGCCGTTCGCCGGGTCGGGACCTGCCGCCACCCTGCCTCCTCCGTCCTACCGCGTCCACCGCGGTCCGGGGAGCGCAGTCCATCCAACCAGGCTCGGGAGCGCTGTCAACGGCCCGAACGAGGCAGGAGTTCAGGAAGGATACTGCGGGTGGGAAGCTCCTGCCGTCGTCGGTGACGCCAGTTCGTCCATCCGGCCGATGTCGGCGAGCTCCACCGCGTCCCCGAAGCGGCCCAGCGCCACCAACGCCGCTCCGGTGGCGCCGATCTCCGGGTTACGTTGGTGCGACACCGGTCGCGGTGCGAGCGCCGCGGCGAACGCCTGCCGCCACCACACCGACGCGGCCACCGCGCCTCCGCCGAGCACCACCTCGACCGGTTTGTCGATCGTGGACTCCAGCACTGTCAGGTCGTCCGCGACCAGTTCGCACAGCCCCTGCATCAGGCTGGCCAGGATGTCCACGCCTGTGGTGCTGAAGCTGAGCCCGCGCAGCTCACCAGAGCCCGCCGGGGCCAGGCCGGGGGGCCTGTCGCCGCCGAAACGCGGGTCGGCTGGCCGGGCGCCACCGGGCGGCACCAGAGCCAGCGCCGCGTCCAGCTCCGCGCCTCGGGGCAGCCGCAGCTCCCGGTCGGCCCAGGCGAACAGGTTGCCGCCGCTGGAGTACGCCGCGCCGGTCACCACGTGGTCGTGGTCGACCCGGTAGCGCCAGAGCTGTTCGGGCAGCCGGGGCAGCGGCTCACCGGCGGGGACCCGCTGCATCAGTCGTACCGCCGCGGAGGTGCCCACGGTCACCGCGGCCCGGCTCGGGTCGACGCAGCCCGACCCGACGTTCGAGGCCGCGCCGTCGCCCACCGGCGGTGACCACCGCGCAGCGGCCAGTTGGGGCCAGCGGCGGGCCTTGTCGGGCCGCAGGCGACCGTGCCAGTCCAGCTCGCCCAGCGGCGACAGGTCCTGCGGTCGGGCCCCGGCCAGCGCCAGAGCCTCGTCGTCCCACCGCAGGCTCCGCAGGTCCAGCAGGCCGGTGCCGGAGGCCTGGGAGACCGACATGGGCGCCGACTCCAGCAGCTCGCCCAGCACGTACTCGGGCAGCCCGACGAACCGGGCGATCGGGGTGCCGGACCGTTCCCGCAGCCAGGGCAGCCGCACCGACCAGTAGGAGCGGTGCCACCAGCAGCCGGTGCGCTGGTGGAAGTCGTCCGGGTCGGCCGGCCCGGTCGCCCCGTCGGCAAGCGTCGGCCGGGTGTCCAGCCAGGTGACCACAGGGCCCAGCGGGGTGCCGTCGCGGTCCAGCGGGAGCACCGAGTGCCACTGGGCGGAGACCGCCACGAGATCGACGTCGCGCAGGTGGCCACCGTCGGCCAGCTCGTCGAGGCACTCGATCAGGCAGGCGAGATAGCCCGGACCGGACACCGTGCCGGTGCCGTCGTCGCCGATGGTGAGGCTGACCTTGCGCCGAGCCAGCGCACCGGGCAGCGGCTCGGTGTCGGCGTCCAGCACCAGCCCGCGTACCGAGGAGGTGCCCAGGTCGAGCGCGAGAATGTTCATCGCCGGTCAAGTTACCCGGTGCCAACGGGGCCGCGGGCGCGTAGGGTGGATCCATGCTCGCGCATCCGACCTGCTGGTGGCCCGCCGACCCGGCGGGCACCCTCCGCGCGTAGCTCCATCCACGCGGCCGCCACTTGAGGCGACCGCCGGATCTCCGGCCCCGGACGGCCGCCCCGAACGGCGGCGCCCCGGCCTGACGGAGACTCCGATGACCCACCTGACCGACCTGCTCGCCGCCGTGACCCGTGGCGCCGATCCGGGCCCCTTCGCGCTGCTGCGGCGCGACGGCGCGGACGAGCTGGAGCTGTTCACCGGCACCGTCGACACCGTCGACCGGCTGGCGGACATTCCCCTGCCGCAGGGCACGCCCGGGGCGCGGACGCTGGCCGTGGTGCCGTTCCGGCAGATCGCCGAACGCGGCTTCGCCTGCGTCGACGACGGCGCCCCGCTGGAGTGCCTCCAGGTCAGCGAGCACCACCGCATCCCGCTGGCCGACGTCCTGGCCGACCTGCCCGACGAGGCGGTCCGCGCGGTCGACGCCTCGTTCGACGTCACCGACGAGGAGTACGCGCGGATCGTCGGCCGGGTGCTGGCCGAGGAGATCGGGCGCGGCGAGGGCGCCAACTTCGTCATCCACCGCACCCTGCACGCCACGGTGCAGGGCCCGCCGCTGGTGGCCGCGTTGGCCGCGCTGCGCCGGCTGCTGGTCGCCGAACGCGGCGCGTACTGGACGTTCGTGGTGCACACCGGCACCCGGACGCTTGTCGGCGCCAGCCCTGAACGGCACGTCAGCGTCGACGACGGGCTGGTGATGATGAACCCGATCAGCGGCACCTTCCGGCCCCCCGGCGGCGTGCCCGACCGGGCGGCGCTGCTGCGCTTCCTCGCCGACCCCAAGGAGGTCGAGGAGCTGTACATGGTCCTCGACGAGGAGCTGAAGATGATGGCCACCGTGGCCGAGCACGGCGGCCAGGTGATCGGCCCGTACCTCAAGGAGATGTCGCACCTCGCGCACACCGAGTACCTGCTCGCCGGGCGCGGCACCCGCGACGTGCGGGAGGTGCTGCGCGAGACGATGTTCGCGCCGACAGTGACCGGAAGCCCGATGGAGAACGCTTGCCGGGTTATCGCCCGCCACGAGCGTCGCGGCCGGGGCTACTACGCGGGCGTCCTGGCCCTGCTCGGTCACGACGAGGCCGGCCGGCAGACGCTCGACGCGCCGATCCTGATCCGTACCGCCGAGATCTCCCCCACCGGCGAGCTGCGGGTGCCGGTCGGCGCCACACTGGTCAGGCATTCGACGGCGGCAGGTGAGGTGGCCGAGACGCACGCCAAGGCCGCCGGGGTGCTGACCGCGCTCGGTCTCGGCCCGGCGGCGCCCGCCGGCGACCGGGGGGCGGTCGCGCGGCTTGCCGACGACCCGGCGGTACGCGACGCGCTTGCCGCGCGTAACGCGCCGCTGGCCCGGTTCTGGCTGGACCAGCGGTCACCTGACGCGCCGGGCCTGCCCGGGCTGGTCGGCCGCCGTGCGTTGATCGTGGACGCCGAGGACACCTTCACCGGCATGCTGGCCCACCAGCTGGGCGCGTTGGGTCTCACCGTCACCCTGCGGCCGTGGCACGCAGGCGGCCCGGTCGACGACTACGACCTGGTGGTGGCCGGCCCCGGGCCGGGCGACCCGGGCAGCCCGGACGAGCCGAAGATGGTGGCGCTGCGCGAGCTGCTGGCCGGGCTGCTCGCCGAGGGCCGGCCGACCCTCGCGGTCTGCCTCGGCCATCAGGTGCTGGCCGGGCTGCTGGGTCTGCCGCTGCACCGCCGGGACGCGCCCTACCAGGGGTTGCAGCGGGAGGTGTCGCTGTTCGGCCAGAGCCGCCGGGTGGGTTTCTACTCGACGTTCACCGCCCAGGCGCAGGCGGACCGGCTGGACACCGCGTACGGACCGGTCGAGCTGGCCCGGGACGTACGCGACGGTGCCGTGCACGCGCTGCGCGGGCAGGGTTTCGCTGGGGTGCAGTTCCACCCGGAGTCGGTGCTCAGCCCGGACGGCCTCACCGTCCTGGCCGAACTGCTGGGCGGCCTGCTGCCGGCGAACCGACCGGACGAGCTGCCCACGGCCGGCGGTCGGGCGTAGTCAGCCCTCCGGGCGGGTACGGCTGGGTGGGCCGGCGGCGCGCACGGGTCGAGAGCCCCCGTCCGCGTCGCCGGTCCTCGGCCGTGGTCAGCCGGCTGCCAGGCCCGCCTTCAGCGCGGCTCCCATCTGGACGGCGCGGCGTGCGGTGAGCGCGCACGCCCCCAACGCGACGGCGTCCGGGGCGACTTCCCCGTTGTTGCTCGTGTGCGACGGGCCGTACGGGTTGCCGGCGATGAACTGGCTGGTGTCGGTGTAGCCGGGGGTGACCACGACGCCACCCCAGTGGTAGAAGACGTTGAAGAGCGAGGTGAGCGTGGTCTCCTGGCCGCCGTGTGAGGTCGCCGTCGAGGTGAAGGCGGAGTAGACCTTGTTGGCCAGCGCGCCCTGCGCCCAGAGGGGTCCGGTGGTGTCGATGAACTGCTTCAGCTGGGCGGCCACCATGCCGTACCGGGTGGGCGCGCCGAGGATCACCACGTCGGCCCAGGCCAGGTCGTCGACCATCGCCTCGGGCACGTCCTGGGTCTCCAGGTGGTGCGCCTGCCAGCCGGAGTTGGAGCGGATCGCCTCGTCCGGCGCCAGCTCGCGCACCTTGCGCAGGCGCACCTCGGCACCGGCGTCCCCGGCGGCCTCACACACCGCCTGCGCCATCTGGTAGGTGATGCCGGTGGCGCTGTAGTAGATCACCGCTACCTTGGTCTGGGCAGCCATCAGATGTTCCCCTTCTCGTCCGGTTTCAGCTCCCGCGACTACCCGTGACCCGGGCCGACAAACGCCACCGGGGAGCTGCCGCCCGAACGACGGGCTCAAGTTTTCCGCAAGTTCCCGGTCGTGGGCGCCTGGCGACCGTCGCGGACAGCGATCCTGATGTCACCGGTGCCGACGGAAGCCATCCGCCGCCCCGCACCGGGAGCCTGAACGGGGGATCGCGCTCCGCCGGCAACGATGCTGGCGCAGCGCGATCAGGGGACGGCACCTGCCCGTCCGCTCAGCGGACCAGGGCCACCATCAGCCGTTCCAGCTCGGCCGCCGGGTCGGCGGTGAGCCCGGTGTGCACCGGCCCCGTCTGGATCATCGTGCTGCGGGGGGCGACCAGCCAGTGGAACCGCTCGCCTAGTCGCATCCGGGTCGCCGGCCCGTTACCGGTACATGTCCGGTCCCACGAGTCGAGCACCGCCGCCACTGCCGGCAGGTCGACGTCGGGCGCCAGCGCTTCGACCCGCTCGACGTCCAGATGGGTACGCGCGGACAGGAAGTCGCGCTGCTGGCAGTAGAGCAGCACGCCGACGTTGATCTGCTCGCCGCGCTCGATGCGGGGCACCAGCCGGATCAGCGCGTACTCGAAGGGATGCCTCACGCCACGCCCCCTGTCGGCAGCCAGTCCGCCGGCCGGGCGACGCGGCGGGACAGGTGCGCCACGTACGCGGCCCGCGCCTCGTCGGCGGAGTCGAAGTCGGCGGCGGTCAGCCACTGCGCCGGCACCAGGTCCAGCACCTCGGTGAGCAGTTCCGGGGTGACCTGCGGGGCCAGTTCGGCGTCGGCGTCGGCGAGCCGGTCGGCGTACGGCGCGAGCACGTGGTCGTCGGCCCGGTAGGCACGATGTACGGCGGCTTCGGCGCGGGGCCAGTTGTGGTGGAAGTACAGGGCCGCGCCGTGGTCGATGAGCCACAGCTCCCGATGCCAGACGAGCAGGTTCGGGTTGCGCCAGCTCCGGTCGACGTTCTCCACGTACGCGTCGAACCACAGCACCCGCGACGCGAGCATCGGATCGACGGGATGCGCGACCGGGTCGAAGCCCAGCGCCCCGGGCAGGAAGTCCATCCCCAGGTTGGCGCCGCCGCTGTTGCGCAGCAGCTCCTGCACCTCCTGGTCGGGCTCGGCCCGCCCGATGACCGGGTCGATGTCGAGCACGACCAGCGGCGGTACGCGCAGCCCCAGCCGGCGGGCCAGCTCACCGCAGATCACCTCGGCGACGAGTGCCTTGGGCCCCTGCCCGGCGCCGGAGAACTTCGCCACGTACGTGCCGAGGTCGTCGGCCTCGACGACGCCCGGGAGCGAGCCACCTTCGCGCAGCGGGGTGGCGTAGCGGATCGCGGTGACCTGGCGGAGCACGCCGCCCACACTACTGTGATCTCCGAGGGTGCCCGCCGGGAGTGCCGACACGTGTCACCGCGGTTGCGCCAGGCCCCGCAGGAGCAGGGCGACCAGGCGTCGGGGGTCGTAGCGGGGGTCCTTGTCGCCGCCGATGCAGAGGTTGCCGATGCCGCGCATGAGTTCGAGCGCGCCGGTGCCGGGCGTGATCTCGCCGGCGTCGACGGCGGCGTCGAGCAACTGCGCGCAGACGGGCACCAGGTTGTCGAGGAAGTAGGTGTGCAGGGCGTCGAAGCCGCCGGTGTCCGATTGCAGTGCGTTGGCGAGGCCGTGTTTCGTGACGAGGAAGTCGATGAAGAGGTCGACCCACTGCCGCAGCGCGGCGAACGGGGAGTCGGCGCTGGCCAGCAGCGCGGGGCCGGCGTCGGCGCAGGCCTGGACCTGGTGCCGGTAGACGGCGACGACGAGGTCGGCCCGGGTCGGGAAGTGCCGGTAGATGGTTCCGATGCCGACGCCGGCCCGGGCGGCGATCTCGCGGATCGGGGCTTCCACGCCGGAGGTGACGAACACGGCGGCGGCGGCGGTGAGCAGTGCCTGCTGGTTGCGTACCGCGTCGGCCCGCCTGCCTCGGGCTGGTACCTGCGGGGACTGGCTCGTGGCCGACACCGGTTCTCCTTCACACGGACGGTTGGCAAAACGGATCAGTGTTCCGTATAGTTCTAACGGAACGGCGATCCGCTTTGACTGTAGCGGAAGCAGGAACGTCCTGCCCGGCCTCACCGCGCCGGCTCCGCACCAGCAGCCCGGGAAGGCATCACCATCATGAACGCACCCACTCTCGTCGCCGACACCAGCAACGCCCCGGTCCTGTCCGTCAGCCCGATCGTGCTGCCGGCTCCCGGCCGCGCCGTGGACCTGCAGGTACGCGTCTCCGCACCGATGGCAGGCAGCGACCTGCCGATCATCCTGCTCTCGCACGGCCACGGACAGTCGAACAACCTCTCCTCGCTCAACGGCTACGGCCCACTTGCCAACTCCTGGGCGGCGCGCGGCTTCGTCGTGATCCAGCCGACCCATCTGGACTCGAAGACCCTGAGCCTCGATTCCGCCGACCCGGAGGCCCCGCTCTACTGGCGATCACGGGCCGAGGACATGACCCGCATCCTCGACCACCTCGACGCGATCGAGGCCGCCGTTCCGCAGCTCAACGGGCGTCTGGACCGGAGCCGGGTGGCCGTGGCCGGGCACTCGATGGGCGGACACACCGCGAGCCTGCTGCTCGGCGCGCGGCTCACCGACCCCCGGGACGGGACGCCTGTGAACCTGGCCGAGCCCCGGATCCGGGCGGGGGTGCTCCTCGCCGCGCCCGGTCGGGGCGGGGACGCGCTCACCGAGTACGCGAAAAGCTTCTCGTTCTTCCAGAGCACGGACTTTTCCACGATGACGACACCGGCGCTCGTCGTCGCCGGCGACAGGGACGCCTCCGAGCACCTGACGGTCCAGGGCCCGCAGTGGCACACCGACCCGTACGTCCTCTCCCCCGGCCCCAAGTCTCTCCTGACCCTCTTCGACGCCGAGCACTGTCTCGGCGGGATCTCCGGCTACGACGCCGCCGAGACCACCGACGAGAACCCGCGGCGGGTGGCGGCGGTCCAGGCGCTCACCTGGGCCTACCTGCGCAGCGCGCTGGACCCCGGGGATTCCGCGTGGCAGACGACGTGCGCGGAGCTGACCTCCGGAGCCGAGGCGGTCGGACGGGTCGAGTCCAAGTAGGCCCGGTCAGGGGCCACGGCACGCCGTGGCCCCCGGCCATCGGGCCCCACTGTCAGTCGAGCTTGTCGCGCAGGTCGTCGACCTGCTGCTGGAGACGGTCCACCGCGCCCTCGTTGTTGACGAAGGTGGTGATTCCCGCGGCGAGACCCAGACCGATGAGCACCGCGAGGATGCTCAACACCAGGCCGCCGATGGACACGCCCCGACCGGTCACCCCGGGCCGTTGGCTCATCTTCAGGCCGACGATGCCGAGAATGATCCCGATGATGCCCAGCACCAGACCGATCCAGGCCAGGATCGCGGTCAGCACGCTGAGCAGGCCGGCGACGCCGAAGACCAGAGCGAAGGTGGCGGCCGCGCTCGTCTTCGCGCGGGCGTCCCCCCGATGGGCCCGGGACCCGGCCGATGTGCCGGCACCCCGGGCCGGCTCACTTGCGGCAGTCATGAGACTCCCTTCCGCACGCGCGGCGCGCGTACTTCCGGCCGGCCGCTTTCCCAGGTCGACCGCTGTTACGCCTCACGCCGGCACGATCTGTCGGTGCCTCCGCCTAGGCTGGCGGCCCGGCCACCGGAAAGGGGCGTGGCGATGCCTGCCGACCTCAGCGCCGCCGAAGCGCTGGCACTGCGGATGACAAGTCTGCTGCTGCGTCCGCATCCCGGTGGCCAGCCGGGCACCGTCGCCGAGGTGGTCGAGTGGTTCGGCGCGATGCAGGCCCAGGACCTGGCCAGCGGGTTGTGGTCGCTGGGCGCCCGACTGCCCGGTTCCCGCCTGACCGACGTGCAGCAGGCGCTGGAGCGGCGCGAGGCGCTGCGCACCTGGCCGATGCGGGGCACCGTGCACCTCGTCCCACCCGCCGACGCGCGCTGGATGCTGGAGGTGACGGGCGTCCGCTCGCTGGCCGGCGCGGCGACCCGCCGGGCGCAACTCGGGCTCACCGACGCCGACGTCGATCGGGCGTTGGACGTCCTCGGTGCCGCGTTGACCGGGGGCGGTCGACTCACCCGGTCGCAGTGCCTGGCCACCCTGCGGGAGGCGGGGCTGGGGACCGACGGGCAGCGCGGCTATCACCTGCTGTGGTTCGCGAGCGTGCGCGGGGTCACCTGTGTGGCTCCGAACGTCGGCGCCGAGCAGACCTTCGCCCTGCTCGACGAGTGGGCGCCCACGCCGCGCCAGCTCGACCGGGACGAGGCCCTCGCGGTGCTTGCCCACCGCTACGTGCGGGGGCACGGCCCGGTCACCGACCGCGAGTTCGCGGGCTGGACCGGCCTCACCCTGACCGACGCGCGACGCGGCCTGACCGCCGCCGGCGACGCGCTGAGCACGGTACGCGTCGACGGCCAGCCGATGTACGTGGACGTGGCGCTCGCCGACGCGCCGCGCACCCCACTGGACGAGGTACGGGCGCTGCCCGGGTTCGACGAGTACCTGCTCGGCTACCGGGACCGCACGCTGATGCTCGACCTCGCCCACCAGGCCGCCGTGGTGCCGGGCAACAACGGGATCTTCCAGGCCACGGTGGTCCACGCCGGTCGGGTGGCGGGCCTGTGGAAGCGCCGGATCGGCAGGTCCACGGTCACCGTGACGATCCAGCCGCTGACGCCCCTGACCGCCCCGGCGCGCGCCCGTGTGGAGCAGGCCCTGGGCCGGTACGCGGACTTCCTCGGCCTGCCGCCCCGCTTCGAGTGGCAGGCCTGACCGGTCAGCGCGCCGGCCGCGGCGTGGCCTGGCTCAGCTTGCCGGCCTCGGCCGGGCCTCGCTGAGCAACGCGGCGATCCGGGCCACCCGGGGGTCGGAGCGGATCTGCGCCACGGTGGCCGGCAGCGGCAGCCGCCAGTTCGGATACTCGTCGACAGTGCCTGGCATGTTGGGCTGGCGCACCTCGCCCAGCACGTCGTAGAGGGACACGCCGAGCAGCCGGGACGGGCTGGCGGCGAGGGCCGCGTGCATCGCCACCACAGCCTCCTCGCCGTCGGGCGACACCTCGCCGTCCGGTAGCAGACCCTCGGCGCGCAGCATCGTCAGTAACAGCTCCCGCTCCTCGGCGGCCCGCGTCCGCTCGACGGCCGTGTCGGTGCTGAGCAGCTTCAACTCGTCGCGTACCCGCACGTGCTCGCCGGTGAGGAATCCGGGTGCGGTGGGCAGGTCGTGGGTGGAGATGGTGGCGAGCGCGTTGCGGGGCCACCGGCTCGGCGGGACGAAGTCGCCCTCGTCGTCGCGGGCGAACCACAGCACTGTCGAGCCGAGCATGTTGCGCTCCCGCAGGCCCCGGGTCACCGCCGGCTGGACGGTGCCCAGGTCCTCGCCGACGACCACCGCGCCGGCCCGGTGCGCCTCAAGCGCGAGGATGCCAAGCATCGCCTCGGCGTCGTAGCGCACGTAGGTGCCGTCGGCCGCGCCACCGCCCGGCGGCACCCACCACAGTCGCCACAGCCCGGCGACGTGGTCGACACGCAGGCCACCGGCGTGCCGCAGGGCCCGACGCAGCATGTCCCGGTAGGCCGCGTACCCGGTGGCGGCGAGCCGGTCCGGTCGCCACGCGGCGAGCCCCCAGTCCTGCCCGAGCTGGTTGAAGTCGTCCGGTGGGGCGCCGACGCGTACACCCTGGGCCAGCACGTCGGCGAGCTGCCAGCCGTCCGCGCCGCCCGGGTCGATACCGACAGCCAGGTCGTGCACCACGCCGACCGGCATCCCGGCCGAGCGGGCCGCCGCCGTGACCGCGTCGAGCTGCTCGTCGCACAGGTGTTGCAGCCAGGCGTGGAACGCCACCCGGTCGGCGAGCTGACGGCGCTGCTCGGCGACCGCCGTCGAGTCGGGGTGGTGCAGCTCGGCCGGCCAGGCCCGCCAGTCGTTGCCGTGCCGCTCGGCCAGCGCGCACCAGGTGGCGAACGACGTCAGCGCCGGGTCCGCGTCGAGGTCCACCGGTTGGGCGTACGGGTGCAGCAGCTCCAGGGCGTGCCGTTTGGCGGCCCACACCTCGTCGTAGTCGATCAGGTCGCCACGGTCGGGGCGGAGGGCGTCGACGATCGCGCGGGTCGGCGGGTCCGCCGCCCGGTACGCGGCGGTGGCGCCGACGCGCAGGTAGAGCGGGTTGACGAACCGCCTACTGGCAGGTGAATACGGTGAGGCGGCGACCGGGTGCGACGGGCCGACGGCGTGCAGCGGGTTGAGCAGCACCAGCCCCGCGCCGTTGGCGCCGGCCCAGCCGGTGAACTCCCCGAGGTCGCCGAGGTCGCCCATGCCCCAGGAGTGTTCCGAGGTGAGCGCGTAGAGCTGGAGCATCCAACCCCAGGTGGGGGGCGGCTCCGGCAGCCGCCGGGGCACCACGACGAGCGTCACCTCACGCCCGTCGCAGGCCAGCCGGTGCCAGCCCAGCGGCAGGTCCCCCGCCAGCTCGGCGTCGACCGCCCGGCGGCCCCCGTCCTCAAGGGTCACCACGCCGGGGCCGGGTAGCGCCCTGGTGGCGCCGTGGGTGAGCACCACTGTCGGCGGCAGCGCGGCCTTGTCGACGGCGCGTGCGGCGGCGAGCGCGTCGGCGATGGCGGCCGGGCTGGTGGCGTCCACACCGAGCAGACCGAGGACACCCACGACGGTCTCCGGGGCGACCTCGACGCGGCGGTGCCGCCAGTCCTCGTACCAGGTGGACACGCCGTGCGCGTTGGCCAGCGCGGCCAGTCGTCGGTTCATCCGTCCCCCGCTTCACGACGCGACCTGCGACCACCTTGCCACGACCGGGCACGCGGCGCAGGACACGACGGGGCCGGCGGGCGAAACCCGCCGGCCCCGTCGCGGTGGACGCGGTCAGTCGGCGAGCGCGCCGGCCGCCCGGCCCTCGTGCAGGGTCAGGTTGCGGCCGGTGCTCGGGTCGAACAGGTGGATCTTCTCCAGGTTGAACCAGACCCGGCGGGTCTGCCCCTCGGTGACCGGGGACTCGGCGGACAGCCGGGTGACGAGGTTGCCGCCGGCGCCGGCGAAGTCGGCAGCGCCCGCGTCGGCTGCCAGCTCCTCCAGCTCGGCGGCGCTGGCCTTCTCCCCCTCCACAGTGAAGTAGACGTACTTGTCCGAGCCCATCGACTCCACGATGTCGGCGGGCGCCTCGAACTCCAGGCCACGCCGGCGGGTGTCGTCGTCGACCAGTTCGGCGTCCTCGAAGTGCTCGGGGCGGATGCCGAGGATCAGCTCGCGGGGCGCGTCGGCGGCCTCCAGCTCGCGGCGGACCCGGTCGCCGAGCGGCACGTCACCCAGCGCGGTGTGCAGCCCGCCGTCCTGCACGGCAGCGTGCAGGAAGTTCATCGACGGCGAGCCGATGAAGCCGGCCACGAAGAGGTTGCGCGGGTGGTCGTACAGCTCCTGCGGCGGGCCCACCTGCTGCACCGCGCCGCCGCGCATGATCACGACCCGGTCGCCGAGGGTCATCGCCTCGGTCTGGTCGTGGGTCACGTAGACGGTGGTCGTGCCGAGCTGCTTCTGGAGCCGGGACACCACAGTGCGCATCTGCACCCGCAGCTTGGCGTCGAGGTTGGACAGCGGCTCGTCCATCAGGAACGCCTTGGGCTGGCGGACGATCGCCCGGCCCATCGCCACCCGCTGCCGCTGCCCACCGGAGAGGTTGGCCGGCTTGCGGTCCAGCAGGGGCGTCAGCTCCAGGACCTTCGCCGCCTCGTCAACCTTCTGGTTGATCGTCTCCTTGTCCAGCTTCGCCAGCCGCAGGGGGAACGCCATGTTCTCGCGCACCGTCATGTTCGGGTACAGGGCGTACGACTGGAACACCATGGCGATGTCCCGGTCCCGGGGAGCCTTGTCGTTGACCCGCTGGCCGCCGATCCGCAGCTCGCCGGAGCTGATGTCCTCCAGACCGGCGATCATGTTGAGGGTGGTGGACTTGCCGCAGCCCGAGGGGCCGACCAGGATCACGAACTCGCCGTCGGCGATCTCCAGGTCGACGTCCTGCACGGCGACGGTCCCGTCCGGGAACTTCTTGCTCACCTTGTCGAGCACGATGTCAGCCATGACTACTCACCTATCCCTTGACTGCGCCGGAGGTCAGGCCGGACACGATGCGGCGCTGGAAGAAGAGGACGAACAGGATGATCGGAACGGTGATCACGACGGCGGCGGCGCAGATCGCCCCGGTGGGGTCCTCGAACTGCGACGCGCCTGTGAAGAACGACAGCGCGGCCGGCACCGTGCGGGACCGCTCGGTGGAGGTCAGCGAGATGGCGAACAGGAAGTCGTTCCAGCAGAAGATGAACACCAGGATCGCGGTGGTGAACAGGCCTGGTGCGGCCAGCGGGGCGATCACCCGGCGGAACGCCTGGGCCTGGGTGGCGCCGTCCATCTTCGCGGCCTTCTCCAGGTCCCACGGAATCTGCTTGAAGAACGCCGACAGCGTGTAGATCGCCAGCGGCAACGCGAACGTGATGTACGGCAGGATCAGGCCCGGCCAGGTGTCGAAGATCTTGAGCTGGCGCTCGATCTCGAACAGCGGTGACACGAGCGACACCTGCGGGAACATCGCGATCAGCAGGGACACGCCGACCAGCAGCTTCTTGCCGGGGAAGTCCAGCCGGCTGATCGCGTACGCGGCCATCGCGCCGAGCACCACCGCGATCAGCGTGGCGATCAACGCGATGCCGATCGAGTTGATCAGCGCCCGGACGAACTGGTCGGTGTCGAAGATCGTCTTGTAGTTGTCGAGCGTCCACTCCCGGGGGATGAACTTCCCGTCGGTGAGGGTGGCCGGCGTCTTGAACGACAGCGAGGCGATCCACAGGACGGGGACCAGCGCGAAGACGACCACGAGGACGTCCAGCAGACCCCAGCGCAGCTTCGCCCGCGTGGTGGTTTCGACAGCCATCTCAGCGCCTCTCCCCGTCGTCGCTGCCGGGGGCAGCGGTACCGAACAACTTCACGAAGACGAAGGCGATGATCGCCACGGTGATGAAGATCAGCACCGACATCGTCGAGCCGATGCCCAGGTTCAGACCCCGGATCAGGTTGTTGTAGGCGAGCATCGACACCGACGAGGTCTCGTTGCCGCCGGCGGTCAGCACGAAGATGTTGTCGAAGACGCGGAACGCGTCGAGGGTGCGGAACAGCAGCGCGACGAGGATCGCCGGCTTCATCACCGGCAGCATCACCTTCGTGAACTTCTGCCAGGCGGTCGCCCCGTCGGTGGAGGCGGCCTTGAGCAGGTCCTCGGGGACCAGCGCCAGCCCGGCCATCAGCAGCAGCGCCATGAACGGGGTGGTCTTCCAGATCTCGGCGAGCATGATGATCGCCAGGGAGCTGGCCCGCTCGGTGAGCGGCGCGCCGTCGCTGAACAGGTCGGCCAGGTAGCCGGTGCCGGGCGTCCAGGCGTACCGCCAGGAGAACGCGGCGACGACGGTGACGATGCCGTACGGGATGAGCGCCGAGGTCCGCACCAGGCCGCGCCCGACAAGCGTGCGGTGCATGATGATCGCCAGCCCCATGCCGAGCACCAGTTCCACGGCCACCGTGACCACGGTGATCAGCGCGGTCACCCCGAACGCGGTCCACCAGAACTCGTTGGTGAGCACGGTGACGTAGTTCTCCAGCCCGATGAACTCGCGCTGGTCGGGAAAGCGCAGGTCGTAGCGCTGCAACGACAGCCAGACCGAGTAGATGATCGGGTACGCGGTCACCGCGACCATCACCAGCGCGGCCGGCGCGCAGAGCAGCCAGCCGAGTTTGCGTTCGGCCTTCTTGTTCTCGCTCAGCGGCGCCTTTCGGCGTCCGCCGCCGCGCTGGGCGGGGACGGTGGCCTGCCGTTCGGTCTCCGCGGCGGCGGTGTCCGTACCGGTTGGCGTGGCGTTGATGCTCACGGCAGGACCCCCTTGGACTCCAGGGCGTCGGCGATGGCGTCGCGCAGCTCGTCGGCGGTCTGTTGCGGACGGATCGCCGACGGCGGGGACAGGATCGCCGACATGACTGTGGAGATGCTCTGGTAGGCGGGGGTCAACGGCCGCGTCGCCGGCTCCTTCAGCTCCTCCAGGATGGTGTCCTTCATGGGGTACGCCTCGGTCATCTCCGGGTCGTCGAAGACCGCCTCGATGGTCGGCGGCACGCCGTCGTTGATGGCTGAGAACTTCTGGTGCTCGGCGCTGCGCAGGCACCGGGCCACCTCGAACGACAGGTCCGGGTGCCGGGAGTACGAGCTGACGGCCAGGTTCACGCCGCCGATGGTGACCTTGCTGGGGGTGCCCTCGTCGACGCCGGGCACGCGGGCCCAGCCGACCTGCTTGGCCAGGTCCGGGTTGGCCTCCTGAAGGGCCGGATAGACGAACGGCCAGTTCACCTGGAACGCGCCGGCGCCGGACTGGAACTCCAACCGGACCGGGTCCTCGGTGGCGTTGCTGAACGACGGCGAGGTCACGCCCGACGTGGCGAAGCGCTGCAACTGCTCCAGCGCCCGGACGGTGCCGTCGTCCATCACGGCCTGCTTGCCGTCGTCGGAGAGGATCTTCCCGCCGGCGCTCTCGGCCAGGGTGTTGTAGAGCACGACCAGGCCCTCGTACTGGGCGCCCATGGTGAGCACCTGGTGCGGCTTGCCCTGGTCCTTGAGCTGCTGGGCCGCGCTGATCATCTGGTCCCAGGTGGTGGGCGGCTGCGGCACCAGGTCCTTGCGGTACCAGAGCAGCTGCACGTTGGTGTTCTTCGGCGCGGCGAAGAGCTTGTCCTCGTAGCGGGCGGTGTCCAGCGGCCCGGCGAGGGTGCCCTGCTCGACCTCGGCCTTGTCCTGGCCGGTCCACTCCCGGATCCAGTCGGCGCTGGCGAACTCCTGGGTCCAGGTGACGTCGAGACCCAGGACGTCCATCCCGGGGTCCTCGGCGGCCAGCCGGCGCACCATCTGCACCCGCTGGTCGTCGGCCTGACGGGGCAGTACCCGATATTCGATCTTGTATCGACCCTGGGCCTGCGCGTTGCAGTCGTCGACGACCTTCTGCAGGTTCTGCTCCGGCGGGTAGTACAGGTTGATCGTCGGCGTACCGCCGCTGTCGTCGCCGGCGCACGCCGCCAGCGGCGCGACAAGCGCCAGCGCGGCGGCCGCCGCCCCCAGCCGGACAACCGGCCGCCGTCGGTGTCGAGCCGCTTCGGGGTCTGTCATCGCCCTCCCCCTCTCCTCGGCGAAAGACCGGGGAAGGGCATCCGTGCCCCGGCGCACGGCGAGCCGGTTCCGAGCCGGCAAGCTGCGGAAACGCCGGCGCGAACGCTCTGTAGCGGCTACTCTGCCCCAGCCGTGAAGCCACGAAACCTGGCCGTCAGAGCGAGAGCCCGGCCGCCTCTGCCTGCGCCGCCACCAGGTGCGTGATCAACTCGCCTTCCTGAAAGTCGGGCCATCGCCGCACCAGGGAAGCCCCGCCCTTCTGAGAGCCGAGTCGATCACGCGCGGGGACAGCGCTCCCGGACAACGGGCGGGCGCAGACGACGGGCCGGCCCGAGGACGACGACGCTGGCCCGAACACCCCAACCCGACAACCAGCTCACCGCGCAGTTCGTCGATGCACCGACGGACGTCGCTAGGCTGGCGAAGACGTGGGACATCGTGCGGAACGAGGCGCTCCCCCGCCGGCAGTCAACCGAGCTGATCAAGGAAGTGGCGAAGTCATGGGCACGCTGACCCCACAGTGGCGCAAGTCGACCCGGTCCGGCGGCAACGGCGGGTCCTGCGCCGAGGTCGCCGACAACCTGCCGACCGTGGTGCTGGTGCGCGACACCAAGGACCGCGACGGCGGCACCCTGCACGTCGACCCAGCGGCCTGGAAGGCCTTCGTCGGGTACGCCAAGCAGCACTGACCACAACCGATGAGAAGGCCCCCGGGGGCCTTCTCATCGCAGCCCCGGGCTCGATCACGCCCTACCGGCCCGGGAGTCGGACGACGGCGGCGGAGTTTCAGCTCGCTACCACCGCTGCCCGCGTTCCCGGCTGGGCGCCGGGTCGGGCGAGCAGGATCGCGGCGCCCGCGAGCACGACCCCGGCGATGGTCAGGGCGAGGATCTGCCAGGTCGGCCCGAACGGGTAGTAGGCGCCGGGGGTGAACGCGCTGTGCACTGTGAAGACCGGGCCGACGTCGCCGTGGTCCCGGAACGCCCGCAGCACGTTGCCGTAGAGGGCTGCCGCCGGCAGGGCGAGCGCGATCAGTGCCCCGACCCAGAGCCCGGCGGCGGTACGCCGCCGCTCGGCCGACGCCTCCACGATCCGGTACGCGAGGGCCGCCGCGATCAGCCATCCGACGATGAGGCCGAGCACGGTGCCCGTCACGATCAACGGCAGGAACGATGCTCTGCTCTGTGACCAACCGATGACGTGGACAGAGCCGCGGTCGGCGGTGAGGTAGCCCCGCACCTGGAGTGTCAACCCGCCCGAGCTGGCGCTGAACGTCGAGTTGCGCATCGGGAGGTCGACGCCGGATCTGGTGCCGGGGTGGAACGTGACCGCCCGCCCCTCGGTCGGCGCGATGTCGGAGACCGACCAGCCGTCGGCTGCGAACCGCTGCCGAGCCTGCTCGGCGTCCCAGGTGCCGCCGACAACGGTGGTCGTCGAGATCGACTCCTCCTGCCACGGCGACGGAATGCGCATCTGGACGGTGTCGTCGGTGGACCCACTGGCCCGCTCGGCCAGGGCGGCGACCGCGGCGTCGTCGGGCAGCTCCGCGAACGTCTGCGAGCCCGCCCATGACCCGGCGGCCGCACCGAACGCACCCGTCGTCAGGGCGAGGAGGACCGCCGCGATCACCGGGAGCGGCCCGCGTGCGGGCAGCCGGAGCCGCTGGCGCAGGCCGCTGGCGACCAGGTGCAGGGCCTCCCCGGGCCGGGGGCGGCGCTGGCCGGGGACCGCCATCTCCAGCAGCGTGGTGATCATCTCGGTGCCGTATCGCCGCCGGTGCCGGCCCGGGTAGGCAAGCAGCAGCTTCCGATAGTGGCGTTCGAGACTGCGGTCGTCGCTCGACCACGCGGCGGCGGTCATGCGACCACCGTGCCGGAGTCCAGGGCGCCGCCGAGGCGCTTGCCCAGCTGGGTGTCGGCCGCCCTGGCATGCCGACGCAGTCGCTCGGCCTGGGCCCGCAGGGCGACCGCCCCCGCCTCGGTGAGCCGGTAGTAGCGGCGCAGCCGCCCGTCGACGACCTCCTCCCGGTCGACCTCGATCAGGCGTTGCTCGACCAGGCGGTCGAGCGCGCCGTAGAGGGTGCCCGGCCGCAGCTTCACGTCGCCCGCCGACAACTCCTCGACCGCCTGGACGACCCCGTAGCCGTGCAACGGCTGCCCGGCCAGAGCGGTGAGGATGAGGAATGTGGATTCATGCATGCACGGATAGTACGTGCGACGTTATATAACGGCAAGGATGGCGTTCGACGTGCCGTCTGCCCGTCCGGACGGGCAGGCCCGGACCCGGCATGATGGAGCGATGCTGGCCCGATTCAAGGATCTCTGCCTGGACGCCAACGATCCGCTCGCACTCGGCGGCTTCTGGGCCAGGATGCTCGACGGCGATGTGGCCGACGCCGGTGACGACGACACCCGGGTCGATCCGCGCTCCGCGCGCTCCGACGCCGAGTCGATCTGGGTGAACAAGGTGCCCGAGCCACGGGTCGGCAAGACCCGCGTACACCTGGATCTGCGCCTGGCCGACTCGGGCCCGGCGGCTCTGCTCGTCGACGGCGCCCGACTCGTCGCCGAGCCGTCCGGCGAGGCGAGCTGGTGGGTGCTGGCCGACCCGGAGGGCAACGAGTTCTGCGCCTTCGCACCCCGTCCCACCGGGTGAACGACCGACTACCCAGCGCGGGCGGCGTCCGCTAGCGTTTTCCCCAGCGCCGCAGCCGGCGCGTTCGCCGCCGCCGTCGACACGCCTCCGGCCGACCCCAGCCTGCCCGATCGGTTGGTAATCGCGGGTTCGTCGCACCGCCGCTCCCCCGGTTCGGCAGGATCGTCCCAACGAGGAGGTGCCGTCGTGCAGGACACCCGCGCTCTCGCCCTGACGTTCGAGGTGAGCGGCCTGCCACCGGTCAAGACCGAAGCGTTGTCCATCTTCGCCGCCGGGCACCGGCAGGCGACGAGGGTCCGCACCCTGCTCCAGGCCGCCCTGACGGCGGCCCAGCGCACCGGCTGGACGCCGTTGGCCGGGCCCGTCGAGGTCGACCTGGTGCTGCGCTGCCCGCCCGGGCACCGCACGTCCGACGCCAGCACCCTGCTCGGCGGCGTCTGTGCGGTGTTGCAGGACAAGAAGCGGGTGTCCAGCATCGGCCTGTCCCACCTCGGCGTCCTGGTGGACGTCGCCCTCTACGACGACGACAGGCAGATCCGCAGGTTGTCGTACCACGAGGAGCCGGCGGAGGACTTCTCGTACCAGGTGCGGGTCGCCGCCGTACCGACAGGGGTTTGACCGACGTCCGCGGTGGGGTATCGCGGACGCCGACGAAGGGAGCACCGATGTCGGAGCCACATGTCACGCTCGACCCGCGCGGGCTCGACCCCGTGCAGCAGAAGCTGCGCGGCCCGCTGGAGGACCAGCTGACCTCGGCGCTCCAGGCGGCCATCGACCGGGTCCGCGGCGACTACGCCGGTGAGCCGGTCGAACAGGTCTGCCAGCGGCTGCTGGACGAGACGCGGTCCGGGCTGCACCCCGACATCGCGGCCGGGTTCAACCCGGACATGGACGAGTTCTGCCGGGTGGCAGTGGCGATCGTCCGCGGCAACGACGGCTGAGCGCGGGGCCTCGCGGTCAGTACCTGCCGATCTGGCCGTACGGGCCGAGCATGATCCGCGGTGACAGCGCCGGGTCCAGCCAGGCCAGCACGTTGACGAGGTGGTCGTGTGCGAGGGCGACGCAGCCGGCGGTGGCGTTACCGCCGCTGGTGCTGAACTCGTGCAGGAAGATGCCGCTGCCCGCGTTCGGGATCGGCGTCGGCACGTTCGGCGGCATGTTGTAGGTGATCACCGCGAAGTGCGTGTACGCGGGCACCTCCTGCCACAGCGCCTCGCTGGCCCCGCCGGGGTTGGTCGAGCTGTGCTGGAAGGTGTTGTACAGCGGGGACGACGGGTTCTCGTTCCACCAGTCGCCGCTGACCAACCGGTGGTACGGATACCGCACGCCTGGGTTCGCGGCGATGCCGTACATGGTGGGGCCGACCGAGTAGACACCGGTGGGGGTGGTGGGCACGCCCTCCACGTGGTTGTCGCTGAACCCCTGGGAGCCGATCCGGGCCGGCATCGGCGCGGCGGCGGGCTGCCAGCTGCGGTTGACCCGCACGTACGTCTCAAGGGTGGCGTACGTGGTGGTGTAGTTGGTGGCGCTGACGATGATCGCCTGCCGGGTCTGGGCCGGCAGGATGGCCAGCCGAGCGGCCAGCCGGTGGTTCGGCGGGGTCGAAGTGGGCCGCGAGGCCAGTCCCACGGCCGGCGTCGACGGTCCGCCCGCGCCGAGCGCGGGGATCGTCGGGGCGACAGCCGCCGGCAGCGCCAGACCCGCCGCACCGAGCAGGAGATTTCTGCGTTTCATGCCGCCCATCCTGACAACTGACTGGTCTGTTGGTCTGCCCCGTCAGGGGCGGCGGCCGGATCAGGACCGGGTCCGCAACTACCCGGCCCTGACCCTCGGCTGCCCGGCTTGGGAGCGGACAGCTCCGGCACCCTGCCGCGCGGGCGTGGCACGACGCCACACGCGGGTGACCGGCGATCCGGCCGCCGTGCACTCAGCTCCACGGTGCCCCCCGCCGAACGCCGCCGCGCCCCCGGCACACCCCGAAGGACCGTGAGCGCCGGCCCAGGTTAGGCGGGCTCCGGCGGGCCGGACAAGACTTGCCGGACGTCAGGCGGCGTGACTGATCTCAAGGTGAAAAACAGGCATGTCGGCGTAACGCGACAATGATCTAGGGCGCTGTTCGGGTGCGGGACCGTCAGAAGTGCCGCAGCAGGTCCCGGAACGCGGCGAGCCGCAGCACGCCAGCGTCGGTCGGGTCGAGTTCGTCGTCCTCCAGCACCCACGTGTTCTCGTTCGGGATGAATACCGCGTTCAACCCGGCCGCCCGGGCCGGCAGGATGTCCGACCTCGGAGAGTTGCCGATCATCCAGGCACTGTCGGGCGTGAAGCCGTGCTCCCGGGCCAGCCACCGGTACGTGTCGGGGTTCTTCTCCCCGACGATGTGCGCCGCGGAGAAGTGGTGCAGCAGGCCGCAGGCGTCCAGTTTGCGCTGCTGCTCCGCCCGGTCCCCTTTGGTCAGAAGCAGCAGGTCGTGCCGGCCGGCCAGCTCGTCGAGCGCCTCGGCCACCCCCGGCATCAGCTCCACCCGGTGCTCGACGAGCGCCAGGGCCAGCCGGTCGATGTCCTGACGTTCGGCGTCGGTGGCCGGTCGCTCCCGCAGCCGCTCCAGGCAGTCCGCGAGACTGCGCAGGAAGACCTTGCTGCCGTACCCGTGCGCCACCGTGTTCGCGCGCTCGATGTCGTTCAGGACGGCCCGCAGTTGCGCCCGGTCCAGGGTGGGATGGTCGAGCCAGTCCAGGAAGTCGTCGATCACCCGCTCGAAGACGACGTTGTTCTCCCACAGGGTGTCGTCCGCGTCGAAGATCAGCACCTGTGCCCCTCGACGGGCCGTCCCGTCCACCGTCATGCCGCCCCCCTCGCGATCATGCGCACTGCGGTCCGGAACTCTAGGGCATGTCGGCCGACGCACCCAGTGAGTTCCCGCCCGCCGGGCAGGGCCACCGCAGCAACCGTTCGGCGATCATCGCCTCCCGTTCCTCCTGCCCCTCGGGTCGCAGCCGGCCGCCCCGGGTGAGCATCACCACGCCGTGCAGCAGGCTCCACCCCACCTCGGCGAGCGTGTCCGGATCCCGCCCCTCGGCGAGCGGGGCCAGGGCCGCCCGCAGCTCAGTGAAGACCGCGCGCGGCGCGGCAGGCACACCATCGACGCCGAGGGCCAGGTCAGGGGTCAGCGCGAGCATCGCGTCGTAGACCTCCGGATTCGCGTACGCGAAGTCGAGATACGCGGCCGCGACCGTCGGCCAGGCCCCCTCGGGTTCGTCTGTGGCATCCGCGTGCGCCTCGGCGAGATCGGCGGCCAGATCGGCGAAGGCGCACACCGCGACGGCCGCGAGCAGCGCCTCCAGATCGGCGAAGTGCCGGTAGATGTCCCCCATGTCGATCTCGGCCCGCTCGGACAGCCGGCGGGTGCTCACCCCCGCCCAGCCCTCCGTCTCGGCCAACTCTCGCGCGACCCTGACGATGAGGTCGCGCCGGTCCTGTTCGGTGGCCTTCTCGGCAGGTCCGGGCACGCTCACGAGCGTAGAGGCGAACACCGCCCGCAGTCTCCCGGTGACGGATTGGTGACTGTTGCTGCTCCCCGCCGAACTGCCGCTGACCTCCGGCGCGCCGTCGCCGGAGCGGACGTCCAACGGTCTCGTGGCCAGCCACCGAGAAACCCGTGCCGCCGCGCTGAGGCCGGCGCGTCACCCCGCGCCGGTCCCCTCGCCCGCTCCGGGATCGCGCAGTTCGGCGACGATCGCTTCCGCCATAGTCGCAGCCACCGAGACGACGACCCGTGGATAGTGGGCGCGGTGCTTCGCCAGCCAGTACCCCTTGACGACCTCCACGAGCGCGACGACGACCTCGTCGGCCGGACGGGCCAGCGCGGCACGGATGCGACCCGCCCAGGCGGCGTTCGTCAGTGCCTCGTTCTTCAGGCGTTCGGTGGTTTCGAAGTCGAGGAGGTCCAGTCGTTGAAACTCGGCGTGCCCCTGCGCCACGAGAGTCGCGGCCAGTACCGCACCGACCCGCTCCTCCAGGACGCTTCGGAGCTGCGTCGCGACCGCCACGTACTCGCTCGCCTCGGCGCCGACGATGGACCTGGCAATCGCAATCAGCCACGCCGTCCAGTTGCCGTCCGGCTGGGGCCAGGTCTCCGCGATCGAGGCGTCGACGTGCGACCGCCGGATGTACGGCCGAAGAAAAGCCAGGTCGAACCGGGTGTACGAGGCGACGAAGTCGTTGAACGCCGACTCCCACTCGAAGGGCCCGACGTCGCCGACCTCGATGTCGGGCACCGCCTCACCCAGTGCTTCGAGCCTGGTCACCGCCCTGGCGACCTCCTCGACGTCGTGAAACCCCGGCCCGTCCGCCCAGGCGGCCCGGTAGGCGAGCAGCGCGTACGTGCGCGCCTCGTCCGGTCGACCGAGCAGGACGAGGCTGTCGGCGACGTACCCCGGCTGACGCAGCCGCGGCTCTAGCCGTGCCTCGATCGCCCTCGCCTCCTCGAGGACCTGCGGCGCCTCGGGCCGGCGCAGCGCGGCCAGCGCCCAGGCCACACGTGCGGTGCTGTGGGGACATCCGGCGTCGCGATTCAGCCGTGCCATGTCGTTCGCCGCGTCCAGGGCGATTTCCAACTTCCCGGTACGCACCGCGAGGCCGAATCGGAGTCTGAGCAGATCCAGTCGGTAGTAGATGGACCGCACCGCCGTCTCGGCGCTGTCGAGGTCGTCGAAGGTGAGGAGTCCCGACCTCAGACGCAGGTAGAGGTCGAGGAAGTACAGACGGTTGGCGAAGTTGCGGTCGTAGGGATTTTCCGGAAGCTCCCGCGCCTCGGTCACGAGCGCCGCGACCGGCTCCAGGTCGCCCGTTCTCAACGACTCCTCGGCCCGTTGAGCGAGGAATCGTGCCCGGTCTCCTCCGTCTTCACCGGTCGCCTCCATGAGACGTTCCAGAAGCCGGAGAGCCCGAGCCGAGAGGGCGAAGCGGTTCAGATCCGTCATGCACAGCGAGATGTTGCTGATGTAGATCCCCACCCTGATCGGGTCGCGCTCCGCCAGCGCCGCCGCGACCGACCTCTCGTAGTGCGCGAGCGCATCGGCCACATTGCCCAGAGCCGCATACGCTTCCATGAGGAAGTTCTGGTACCAGCTTCCAGCCATCTCAGCCAGCGGTTCGAGGAGTTCGACGACCGTGGCGAAGGCGCCCAGGTCGAGAAGCTGGGGAAGGTGGCCACCGATGCCCCGCAGCGCAGCCTCGGTCTCACCGGCGTCGACCAGGGCACGGAAGGCGGTGATCGCGGGGGCAAGATCCTCGACCGTGCGAATCTCGGCCGGTGGATGCCAGGAGGAGAAGTGGTCGACGATCCGGTTGGATACGTCCAAGCGGCCGTCGGCGTCGATGCCCTCGTGGGCGGCAGCCCGGATGACCGGATGCAGGTCGTACCTGTTGGCCACTCGGTCCCACCACAGGAGCCCTCGGTCCTCAAGGTCCTGGAGGGCCTTCTCCAGTTCAACCAGGGCGAGGCGTGCCTCCCGCGAGGCGGACCACCGGCGCATCTCGTCGGCGTGGGCGCGGTCGGCGGCGTCCGTCAGATCACGGGCTCGGGCATCCCACCGGTCCCGCCCGGCGAGGGCGTCCACCCGCTCCGGGCCGGGTGGCATCCACGTCAGGATCGGACGGGGCCCGAGCGCGCTGAGGTCGGGAGGCTGACGTCGGGGCTTGGCCGGCAGGAACGGATTGAGATCCTGCACGAGGTCCCAGTCCGCCGCGCTGGACAGGGCGGACAGGTAACGCAGGACCCGGGCGCTCGCCTGGTCCAGGTCTTTGAGTGCGGCCGCCACCACGTGTGCCCGCCGGTGCACGAACTTCTGCTCGGAGAGCCGGAAGCTCCCCCCGTGCAGCGGGTCCTCGATCCAGGCGTCGAAGTCGCCCGGCGCCCGCCGGTAGTTGTTCACCAGACCGATGACGATCTCGATGACCAGCGGGTGGTAGTCGAGCTTGCTGAAGAAGCGAGTCACCAACTCCGGGTTGCCGGTCACGCCGAGGTCGGCGACGAGCGTGACGGTGGAGTCGGGGTCAAGGCCACCCAGCTTCTGCATGGTGACGCCGGCGGTGGGTCGACCCGCGGAATCGAGCAACGCGTCCGGGGTCAGCCGTGTGGTGATCAGGATCCGTGACGGTTTCGCCCGGGCGAGCCGGGCCAGAAGATCGTAGGCCGCGATATCGACGATGGCGTTGGGCCGTTGGAGTCCACGGCGGACCACGTCCTCGTCGGTCACCTTCGAGGGATCCAGCTGGTGGTACGCCTGGGTGAGCCGTTCCACCCCGTCGAGGACCAGAAGGTAAGACGCCGACCCGAGCACGTCCTCGACCTCCGCTACGAGCTGGCTCGGCGTCAGGGTCGTGGTGTCACGCTCCGGTCGGGCATAGGCGAGGAACTCCACGATGAAGTGCGTGACCGACGACGACCCCTCGTAGAAGCTCCACCAGAACCGGCCGGCCCAGCGCGAGGCGGCACCGACAGCGCTCCCCGTCAACCAGGTCCAGGCCAGCGCCGACTTGCCGGTGCCACCGAAGGCCTCCAGCACCCGCACAGGGCCGATCCAACCACCACACCACTCGTCGAGGGCGGTGAGTTCCCCGGCCCGGCCGGTGAAGTGCGCCGCCCCCGTGTAGTCGGGGAAGGCAACGAGCTTCGGAGCGCGACGCACGGCGGAGCGTTCGGTCATGGCCCAGGATTCGGAGTTGACGAGGTTGTCCCGCTCGCGCATCAGAGAGACCGCGAGATCCGCCTTAAAATCGCCCACATCCCTGAAGCGGTCCACCGTGTGTTTGGAAGACACCCGGTCGACGAATGCCCGTACCGCCATCCTGTCCTCGTCGGATCGGTCGAGTTCCTTCGGTGGCCAAGGGTGATCCGGGTCGACCACGAACACGAGGACCCGGAGTCCGCCGTCGGTGGCCCAGTCGTATTCGACCTCCGTGTACGACCTCGTCTCGCCCGGCGGCCGCGAGCCGTACCGGTGCCCGATCAGGAGCAACAGCACATCGCTGCCCGTCACGCCCGCTCGGCAGACCTCGAGCGGGGTCGGTGCCTGGGCACCGAAATCCTCCATGTAGACCGGCTCGAACCCCACCCGGGGAGCCATCTGAATGGCGGCACTTCGGTATTGACTCAGGTAACCCTGGGCGCTGCTAATGAACAACCGCGGTCGCCGGCCCGTCATACCAGCCACGGTAGTTGGTCGCGCACAGCGCGGTTCAGCGTGGCTTCAGTCTGAAGTTCCGGAAATCCGGTCGACCGGGCCACCCGTCCGGGTCGTCCCGGGTGGTCCGACAATTAACCACGGCCGATATTCCGGCGACCCACGTCAGCCGTGTCGGCCGCCCATCAGCGATGCAGAGAGGTCGCGTGCCGCATGTGCGACAGCTTCTCGGGGTTGCGGACGGCGTAGAGACCGCTGACGAGGCTGTCGTCGATACGCAGCGTCAGAACGGTGTCGAGTTCGCCGTCGATCCGGACGATCAGCGCCGGGTGGCCGTTGACGTAAGCCGGGTGCAGCGTCAGGGCGGTGGCCTCGACCTTCCGGGAGGCCAGCAGACGAGCCACCTTGTCCGCTCCGACGACAGACCGCAGCACGGCCTGCTTGATGCCGCCCCCGTCACTGAGCAGAACGACGTCCGGAGCCAGGATGTCGAGCCAGCCCTGGACGTCGCCCATCTCGACCGCCCGCTGGAACGCCTGCTGATGGTCGGCGCGATGTTCACCCATCTTCGTCACGGCGAAGCCAGGTTCATGGTGCTCAACGCGGTGTACCTCGCCCTGGCCGCCTACGTGGCGTGGGGACGACTCGTCCCCGAGCCTCTCACCGGGTGACTACACCCGTCGGTCACCACGCCCAGACAGAGTTGCCGCCTGCCGGTGGAGGGGATCTCGACCCTGGTCATCGGATCCGTCACGCGACCTCGGCCGGATCGATATCAAGAAACACGCCAGGGACATCACGACAACATGAATCGAGCGGACAACCCCGACGCGTCTCGGTGTCGGACCGCTCAACGGAGCTCCGCGAGTGCTGTCGAATTTCCTCAAGTCCTCTGAGCGAGTCCAGCGTGACCGTCGGGGTTGCGTTGTGTCCGTGCCACGATCGGGGGGCGCTCTACACCAGATCAGCGGCGCAGGGTGAGGATCAGGTCGGCGACCAGAGCCGTCCAACCCGTCTGGTGCCAGGCGCCCAACCCCGCGCCGTTGTCGCCGTGGAAGTACTCGGGGAAGGCGACCAGGTCCCGCCAGTCCGGATGGGTCTGGAAGATGCGGCACGCGCCGTAGATCGGCCTCCGCCCCCAGTCGTCCTGCGTGAACAGTGAGAGCAGGCGGGCGGACAGGTCGTCGGCGATCTCGTCCAACGTCCGCTTCACACCGGAGCGGGTCGGATACTCCACCTGGAGGTCGTCGCCGAAGAACGCCGCGTAGTCGCGCAACGCGCTGATCAGCAGGAAGTTCGTCGGCATCCAGATCGGGCCGCGCCAGTTGGAGTTGCCGCCGAACAGGCCGCTCGTCGACTCGGCCGGCTCGTACCCGACGGAGAACTCCTGCCCGCCGAGGGTGACCGAGAACGGCTTGTCCAGGTGGGCGCGGGACAGCGTACGCAGCCCGAAGTCGGAGAGGAACTCGTCGGAGTCGAGCATCCGGGCGAGCAGCCGGACCACCTGCTCCGGGCCGACCATGGACAGCAGCCGCTGCTGGCGCCCGTCGGGGCCGAGCCGGCGGGTGCCGATCACCTGGGCGTACTCGGGGCGGTTGGTGAGGAACCAGCGCAGCCGGGCCCCGAGTTCCGGCAGGCGGTGCAGGGTCTTCGCGGTGAGCCGGGTGGTGGCCGCCAGCGGCAGCAGCCCGACCACCGAGCGGACCTTCAGCGGCACCTTCGTGCCGTCGGCGAGGCGCAGCACGTCGTAGAAGAAGGCGTCCTCGTCGTCCCAGAGCCCCTGCTCGTACGCGGCGGCGGCGATGTACGCGAAGTGTTCGAAGAACTTGGTGGCGGTGTCCACCCAGGTCCTGTCGTGCTCGGCCAACACGATCGCCATGTCGAGCAGGTTGAGCGCGTACATGGCCATCCAGCCGGTGCCGTCGGACTGCTCCAGCACACCTGCCACCGGCAGCGCCGCCGAGCGGTCGAACGGGCCGACGTTGTCCAGCCCGAGGAAGCCGCCCTCGAACACGTTGTTGCCGCCGGTGTCCTTGCGGTTCACCCACCAGGTGAAGTTGAGCAGCAGCTTGTGCATCACCCGGCCCAGGAACTCGAAGTCCCGACCGCCGTCGATCTCGAACACCTTCAGCGCCGCCCAGGCGTGCACCGGCGGGTTCACGTCGCCGAACGCCCACTCGTACGCCGGGATCTGCCCGTTGGGGTGCAGGTACCACTCGCGCAGCAGGAGCAGCAGTTGGTCCTTGGCGAAGCCCGGGTCGACGCGGGCGATGCTCACACAGTGGAAGGCCAGGTCCCAGGCCGCGTACCAGGGGTACTCCCACGGGTCGGGCATGGAGATCACGTCGAAGCTGGTCATGTGCCACCAGGCGCTGTTGCGCCCGTGCCGGCGACCGGCCGGCGGGGGCGACGAGCCCGGATCGCCCTCCAGCCAGCGTTTGACGTCGAAGTGGTAGAACTGCTTGCCCCACATCAGCCCGGCGATGGCCTGCCGGGCGACAAGCGCCTCGTCGGGCGTGGCGGCCGGCGGGATCACCCCGGCGAAGAAGCGGTTCGCCTCGGCGCGGCGGGCCCACACCACGGCCTCGAACCCCGCACCCAGGTCCGCCGGCGGCGGCGGGGTGGCGGCCGGCGGGGACGCGGTACGGGTCAGCCGCAGCCGGATCTGCCGCTGCCCGCCGGCCGGCACGTCGAGCACGTAGTGCAGCGCGCCCTTGGTGCCCTCCCGGGCCGGGTTGACAGTAGCCGCGCCGTTGACCACGTGGTCGTTGATGCCGTCCTTCGGGTACGGCGACCGGCCGGGCAGCCCCCAGAGCCGTTCGGCGTTGGTGTCGTTGTCGCAGAGCAGCGGCACCGGGTCACCGTCGCCCTCCAGCAGCAACTGGCCGAGCACCCGGTGCTCACCGACCAGCCGGGCGCCGTCGCCGGTCAGCCGGGGAATCCGGTCCCCGCCGGGCAGGCCCCAGGACCAGGTGTTGCGGAACCACAGGGTGGGCAGCACGTGCAGGGTGGCCGCCCGGTCCCCCCGGTTCGCCACGGTGATCACCATGCACAGGTCGGTAGGGGACGCCTTGGCGTAGTCGACAGTCACCGCCCAGTACCTGTCGTCGTCGAAGATCCCGGTGTCCACCAGCTCGTACTCGGTGTCGTCCCGGCCGCGCAGCGCGTTCACCGCGACGAGTTCGTCGTACGGGAAGGCGGCCTGCGGGTAGTGGTAGCGCCAGCGCATCCACGAGTGGGTGGGGGTGCTGTCGAGGTACCACCAGTACTCCTTCACGTCCTCCCCGTGGTTGCCGCCGTCGCCACCGAGGCCGAACATCCGCTCCTTGAGGATCGGGTCCTTGCCGTTCCAGAGCGCGAGGGCGAACGCGAATGTCTGCCGTTCGTCGCAGACGCCCGCCATCCCGTCTTCGTTCCACCGGTAGGCTCTGGACCGCGCATGGTCGTGTGGGAAGTAGTCCCAGGCCGTACCGTGCTCGCTGTAGTCCTCCCGTACCGTCCCCCACGCCCGTTCGGACAGATAGGGACCCCATGCGCGCCAGTCCTGCTCACCCGAGTCAGCCTGGGCGAGCCGGAGCCGCTCAGCGTCGGGTGGCGAGGCGTCGGAGGACGATCGGTCAGTGATCACGTGCACATCTTTGACGCCGCCGCGGTACTTGACCACAGCGGCCATTCTCGTCGTGGCGTGTTACACCCCGCCGCCGGTGGAGGAAAGTTGATCGACATTCGGTTCGGCCCGCAGGTCTGCGGCGATCTGGGCAGCGCGGCGAGCCGGGAATGGCTGGTGCCCGACGGTGTCGGCGGGTACGCCATGGGCACCGTCGCCGGGCTGCGCACCCGTCGCTACCACGGTCTGCTGGTGGTGCCCGGCGAAACCCCGGCGTCCCGCCAGGTGGGACTGGTGAGCCTGGACCCGGCGGTCACCCTGCCGTCCGGGGCAAGGGTGCGGCTCGGCGCGCACGAGTGGTCCTCAGGCGTCGTCGATCCGCGCGGGTTCGAGCTGCTGGAACGCTTCGACCTGGTCGACGGGCTGCCCCGGTGGCGGTGGCGGATCGGCGCCGTGGTGATCGAACGCGAGCTGGCCATGCTGCCGGGCCGCTCCTGCGTGGCGGTGGTGCACCGGCTGATCGCCGGTGGGCCGGTCCGGCTGGAGCTGTCCGCCGCCTGCACCTGGCGGGACGCGCACGGCGAACGGCGCGCCGACGGCCCGACCCCGCAGGTCGAGGCGGTGGCCGACGGGGCGGTGGTCGAGGGCGCGTACCGGCTGGCCGGCCCGGGCTGGACGCCGGAGGGGCAGTGGTGGTTGGGCGTGCACCACCGCGAGGAGGCCCACCGGGGTCTGCACCCGGACGAGGACCTCTGGTACGCGGGACGCTTCACCGGTGAGCTGGAGCGCCCCGGCGACACGGTGTCGGTACGCGCCTGGGCGGGTCGGCTCGACGAGGAGCCCCCGGGCGCCACGGAGATCGTGGCCACGGCCCGGCGACGCAACCGGCAGGTGGTGGCGACGGCCCAGCCCGCCGACCCGGTCGACGCGACCCTGGCGCTGGCCGCCGACGCGTTCGTGGTGCGGCCCGGCGGCGGCGCGGTCGACGTGGTGGCCGGGTATCCGTGGTTCGGCGCCTGGTCGCGGGACACGATGATCTCGTATGAGGGGTTGTTCCTCTGCACGAACCGCGCCGACGAGGGTCGGGAGCTGCTGCGGTCGTACGCGGCGACGCTCTCCGAGGGGATGCTGGCCAACACGGCCGACACCGGGCGGGTGGAGTACAACACGGTCGACGGCACGCTGTGGTTCCTGCACGCCGTGAGCCGGCACGTGACGGTCACCGGCGACACCGACCTCGGTGACGAGCTGCTGCCCGCGCTGCGGACTGTCGTCGACGCCCACGTGGCCGGCACGCGCTACGGGATCGCTGTCGACCCGGCCGACGGGCTGCTCGCCCAGGGCGCCCCGGGCACCGCCCTGACCTGGATGGACGCCCGGGTCTACGGCGTGCCTGTCACCCCGCGCACGGGTAAGCCCGTCGAGGTCAACGCGTTGTGGATCAATGGGCTGGCCGGGCTCGCCGAGTTGACCGAGCTGGCCGGGCAGGACGCGGCCGAGCTGTGGCGGCGGCACGGGCAGGCGGTGACCTCGTTCCGGGACCGTTTCCCCGCCCCGACCGGCTGGCTGCACGACGTGCTGGACGCGCCCGCGCCGGCGTACCCGCTGGGGGGCGCCGCCCTGCACGACGACGACGCGCTGCGCCCGAACCAGCTGCTCGCGTGGTCGTTGCCGTTCGCGCCGCTGGAGCCCGACGAGCAGACACTGCGGCGGGTGGCGGCGGGGCTGCTCACCCCGCTCGGGCCCCGGAGTCTCGCCACGGATTCGCCGGAGTTCGTGGGCCGGCACCGGGGCGGTCCCGCCGAGCGGGACGGCGGTTACCACCAGGGGACGGTGTGGCCGTGGCTGCTCGGCCCGTACGTGGACGCGTGCCGCCGGAGCAAGATGTCGGTCGATGACGTATTCATCGGCATTGAGGCCCATCTGACCGAATATGGGTTAGGCTCGGTAAGCGAGACGGCCGACGGCCTCGCGCCGCACTCCGCTACCGGTTGCCCCTTCCAGGCATGGTCGGTGGCCGAGCTGCTGCGGGTACGCCGAAAGGGCCAGTAGCGCTTTACACGACCGCAACGGCGGTGTCGCCGCTGGTTATCTCGGCTTCGGCAGGATTGGCCCCGATCCAGACGCGACGGCGACACCGACTCCGGTGTCGGTCGGCGCGCGCCCGGGGACAACTCAAAGGGGGCCGCATGTCACCCGACGCCCACGTGATCGACATCCACCCCGCCCGGCACCTGCGGGTGCTGATGCTGTCCTGGGAGTACCCGCCGGTGCTCGTCGGCGGTCTCGGCCGCCACGTGCACGCCCTCTCCGTCGCGCTCGCCGCCGCCGGCCACGAGGTCACGGTCGTCACCCGCCACAGCGACGGCGCACCCCTGGAGGAGTACGCCGACGG
>NZ_JBVJGN010000020.1:0-75213 GCF_055587305.1 Micromonospora sp. NPDC047521
ACCGGTCACAACCCACACGACCCCAGACCAGACAAACACCCCAGCCGGACACCGGGCGGGGGCACCCCGGGCGCCCAGGACGATGATCCACTCCAAATCGCCGATACGGTGCCATTCAGGACACCGAGACACCGCCACATCGGCGACTTGGCGTCGATCATGAAACGGGCGGGGGCCGACAGGCCTCACCCCGCGAGGCGGGAGCGGACCTTTCTGGCGGAGGTGTCCAGGATCGTCTGCGCGTCGAGCCCCAGACTCTCGATCGCCACGAGCGCGGTGAGTGCCACGTCGGCCAACTCCGCCGCCACGTCCTCGCGGGTGTGGGTGACGCCTTTGCGCGGATTCTGTCCGAGCAGGCCGATCCAGGCGGCGGACGCCTCCCCCGCCTCCTCGGTCAGTTTGAGGATGCGGCAGGTCAGTTCCGTCTGCCCGGTGCCGTTCGCCGCGTCCAGCCAGCCGCGCATCGCTCGGACCGCGTCCCAGATCGAGTCGTCCACGGGGACCAGTCAACCCGACCGCCCGGCCCGAGCGCGTACCCGGGCCGGTAACGGAGACGGGCACCCGTCCGGCCCGACCTGACCGGCCGGACAGTCGCGTCTGAGCGGCCGGTCAGCGTACCCATTGACTCCGGTCTACGGCGGTCCTAGGTTCAGGGCGCTACCGGCCGGTAGGCAACCGTCCCGCCTGGTCGCCCCCGGAGGCGACATCCGTCCGATGGGGAGCGTCGATGCTGTCCACACCCGTTCGTACCCTGCGCCGCCTGGTCGCGGCCACCGCGACCCTCATTCTGGCCGTCGGGCTGGCCGGCGCCGCGCCAGCCGCCGCCTCCGGCCGCGATCCCGGGGGCGGCCAGCCGCTGCCCGGGTACACCATCGAGAACCCGCCGCTGGCCCCGCTGGTCGTGGGCGGGCGGCCGACAACGGTACGCCAGGGCGTGCACCGCCACGCCGGGTACATCATCGAGGTCCCCGCCCGGTGGAACGGCGACCTGGTGCTGTGGGCGCACGGCTACCGCGGTCAGGGCACGGTGCTCTCGCCGGAGCCTCCCGCGTACGAGCTGCGCCAGCGCCTGCTGGAGCAGGGGTACGCGTGGGCGTCCTCGTCGTACGACCGCAACGGCTTCGACATCCGTTCCGGGGTGCTGGGCACCAGAGACCTGGCCGACCACTTCGGACGGACCGTCCGCAAGCCGCACCGCACCTACCTCGCCGGTGTGTCGATGGGCGGGTACGTCATCGGCCGTTCCCTGGAGCAGTACCCGGGCTTCTACGACGGGGCGCTGCCCATGTGCGGGGTGCTCGGCGACCAGACGCTGCTCGACTTCTACCTGGACTACAACCTGGTCGCGCAGGCCCTGGCCGAGGTGCCTGCCTATCCCACGCCGGCCGACTATTTGAGCAACGCGGTCCCGCGCATCCAGGTGGCGCTCGGCCTGGCCGGGCTGACCCCCACCGGGCCGGACACCACTACCGAACGGGGCAAGCAGCTGCGGGCCATCACGGTGAACCGTTCGGGCGGGCCGCGTCCGGGAGCCGACGCCGCGTTCGCGGTGTGGAAGGACTTCCTCTTCTCCATCAGCGTGCCCACCGGGAGCGGCAACTCCCCCGCCCAGCGGCCCGGGCAGCTGTCCACCAACCTGCTCACCCGCTACACCCCGAACAGCCCGGTGGACGTCAACGCCACAGTGCTGCGGGTCGCCCCGGAGAACGTCGTGCAGCGACTCCTGCCGACGCTTACCGAGGTGCCGCGGATCGCCGGCCGGCCCACCGCGCCGGTGCTCAGCCTGCACGGTCTCGGTGACCTGTTCGTGCCGTTCAGCATGGAGCAGGCGTACGCCACCGATGTGGCCCGCAACGGTCGCGGCCGGCTGGTGGTGCAGCGGGCCATCCGTGCCACGCAGCACTGCGAGTTCACCCCGAGCGAGGCGGGCGCCGCGTGGGACGACCTGGTGTCCTGGGTACGCACCGGCAAGCGTCCGGCCGGTGACACCGTGACCGATCCGGCGGTGGTGGCCCGGGCCGACTACGGCTGCCGGTTCAGTGACCGGGCCGCGTACGCCGCAGGCGTCGGCACTCGCCGCCTCTACCCCGCCTGCTGAGTACGAGAGAACCGGCCGGCTCCCGTGCGGGGAGCCGGCCGGTTCTCGTGTGCGGGTGTCACCAGAGCTGCTGGACGATGTCCGCCGCCTGCTCCTCCCACTGCGCGTACGCGTACGGGAAGGCGGAGACCTGCACGGTCTGCGCGGCGGTGGTCAGCGGCAGGTCCTGCCAGCCGCCCACGTTCTTGAGCGCGGTGAAGAACGCCGTGGCCGAGTACTCCGGGTCGGTGATCTGCTCGGGCGTGCCCCAACCGGACGACGGGCGCTGCTGGAACAGGCCCTGCGAGTCGTGGTCGTTGTACGCGCCGAGGTGGCCGAGGTTGTACAGCTTCGACTCCTGCAACGAGGTGGCGACGCCGATCACGGCGCCCCGGTCACCGACGCCCGTCTTCTTGGCGGCGTCGACGATCGCCCGCGCGTTGTCGAGCTGCGCCTTGTCGAGCGGGATGCGCGACTGGGCGCCCTCGATGCCGTGCGGGATGAGCTGGTCCCGGCTGGGCTTGCCGGCCGGCGGCTTGCCGGTGGCGGAGCCGGTGGTCAGGCCCGACTCGGCGGGCTGGTCCTCCTGCCGCGCAGAGGTGGCGGCCTTGCCGGTGGCGAGGTCGATGGCGGCGACGGCGCCCTGGTGCGGTCCTGAGGTGACCGGGGCGGCAGCCGCGGTGGGCGCGAGCGCCAGGCCGCCGAGGGCAGCCACACCCACCACGCTCAGCGCGGTCTTGCGGTACGAGTCCTTAGCGATGGCGGGGAGCCATCGAGTGAAGTCGACCTTCACGATGGTTGCCCTTTCGATCGTGCGGAGCGCTCCGGGGTGAACACTCCTCGGGAGATGACCGCGGAAAGGGTTTGGGCTCCGGCGGTACGGGGGACACAACCAGCTTGGCGTGTCGGGCATTCCGGAAATGCCCGAGCTGGCGCAGCATGCGGTCCCGGTCACCCGGGCGAACCGGACGATCGGTGTGGACGGGCTGTGGACCGGTCAGCCGGCGTGCGGCGTGCCGAACCGGACGAGAACGTGCCAGAGCTGCTTGAGATGCTGAAGGGTGTCCGCGATCGGGCCCCGGTCCGCCCAACGGGCCGGCTCGGTGACCGCCGACGCCGCGCCCCGGCCGATCAGCGCCGCGTCCACAGGTGCGCCCGGTCGGGCGAACTCGCGGTGCAGACGCGCCGCCAACACCGGGATCGCGGGGCCCCGGAAGTCCGGGTCGACCCGATCGACCGCGAGCGTGAAGCCGGCGTGCCACCGCAGCGGGAAACCGTACCGCCTGGCGATCTGTTCCAGCGTCGCGCCGGTCGGGGTGCCGGCGAAGGACGGATCCGCCACCAGTTCCTCGACGTCCGTGGCGAGGTCCAGGGTGCCGTGGACCTGAGCCTCCACGTAGTCGTCAAGCGCGCGACCCGCCGTGGCCGGTGTGCCGGGCGCGTCCACAACCGTCCGTACCAGGGTGCCGACGTCCGTTCCCGCGCGTCCCAGGCAGGCCCCGGTGGCGGCGGTGGCGGTCAGCAACCCGGCGAGCACCGCCTCGAACGCGTCGGCGGTGCCCACCACACCCGGGCCGAGGTGGCTGTCGCCGAGGCAGAACGTGGCCCGGGACAGCACCGCCGGACGCAGCCGCAGGTGACAGGAGCCGAAGCGGGGGCAGGCGCCGTCCGGATGGTCGAGCAGGTTCAGCCCGCCGTAGGTGGGCCGGTCCGCCGGTGTCACCCCGGGCCGCTGGTACGCCCCGTCGAACATCCGCCGCTCCCAGCGGTCCCGGTCGCCGCCGGGGTACGGGCTGAGCCCGCCGTTGGAGATCCCTGTGACGAACTGACTGCGGTACACCCCGTCGTCGGCGAGGGCGGCGGCCACCGTCCGCCCGTCCGCGCCCAGCCGGTCCGGATGGAAGTTCACAGTGAGCCGGCCATGCCCGACGACCGAGGTCAGCACCTGCTCGGGCCGATGGTGGACGTCGGCGGCGGCGAACTCCCGCACGATTGTGGCGAGCGCGGCGGGACGCTCGACCACGGCGAGCGACCGCACGTACGCGACGGCGGCCGCCTGCGCGGCCCGGCCGGTCGTGGCGTGGACCCCTCCCGCGTCAGTCGTCGCCGTCATCAGCCGTCCCCAACTCCTCGAAGACCGTGATGTGCAGGTCGGCCGGGGCGTCGAGGCGGGAGTTGAGCGACTGCCAGGGGGTACGCGTCGGCGGCGCGACCTCGCTCGCGCCGGCGGCGACCAGTCGGGCGGTGGTCGCCTCGGCGTCGTCCACCTCGAAGGCCACCCGGATGCGCGGCGCCACCTGCCGGCCCACCTCGACCTCGTCGATCATGCGCTTCTGCGCCGGGTTGGCGATCTCCAGGGTGGCCCGGCCCGCGTCCAGGATCATCACCCGGGCGTCCCCCTCGCCGCTGAACGCCGCCTCCTCGCGCAGGCCCAGCGCGTCGCGGAAGAACGCCACGGCGGCGTCGTAATCGGCCGCCTCCACCACGAGGCGCAGCTGACGGACGGCGGGTACCTGGTGCTCGGCGGGCATGCGGGCGATCGTAACGCCGTAGGCTGACACCGTCCGGAAGGGAGTACGGATGGCCGACGAACACCTCCTGCGAGCGGTCGGCCGGGTCTCTTCGCCGCTTACCGACGCGGCGTCCGCGCCACGGCAGGGCGACGAGGGCGCGCCGGAGGCATGGCTGGTCTTCGACCCGCAGGTCGAGCGCGCCGTGCGCGACCTGCGGGTCGGCGGCGACCTGCTGGTGCTGACCTGGCTGGACCGGGCGCGGCGGGACGTGCTGGCGGTGCGTCCGCGCGGCGACGAGAGCCGCCCGGAGACGGGCGTGTTCAGCACCCGCTCGCCACACCGGCCCAACCCCATCGGCCTGCACCGGGTGCGGGTGCTCGCCGTGGACGGTCTGCGCCTGCGGGTGGCCGACCTGGAGGCACTCGACGGCACCCCGATCCTGGACGTCAAGCCGGTGCTGGGCGCGGCCGACGAGCGCTGACGCGCCCGCCGGCACGCGTGGGGCTCAGTGGCCCCGGGCCAGCCACTCCGGCAGGTGCGGCGCCTCCGCGCCGATCGTGGTGTCGTCGCCGTGCCCCGGGTGCACGACCGTCTCAGCCGGCAGCGTGAGCAGGCGGGTACGGATCGACCTGACGATCGTGTCGAAGTCGCTGAACGAGCGCCCGGTCGCGCCCGGCCCCCCGTTGAACAGCGTGTCGCCGGTGAACACCACGCCCAGACCCGGGGCGTGGAAGCTGCACGCGCCGGGGCTGTGCCCGGGGGTGTGCAGCACCCGCAGCGTGGTGCCGGCCACCTCGATGCCCTGCCCGTCGTGCAGCTCGCCGTGCGGCGGCAGGTGCGGGTGGACCATGTCCCACAGCACCCGGTCGGCGGCGTGCAGCAGCACCGGCGCGCCTGTGGCCTCGGCCAGTTCGGGCGCCACCCGGACGTGGTCGTCGTGCGCGTGGGTGGCGAGGATGGCCCGGACCCGGCGGTCCCCCACCAGGGCGAGGATCGCCTCCACGTCGTGCGGCGCGTCAAGCACGACGCATTCGCTGTCATCGCCGACGACCCACACGTTGTTGTCCACGTCGAAGGTCTGGCCGTCGAGGGAGAACGTGCCCGCGGTGACCGTACGGTCGACCCGGGCGGTCATCAGAACACCACCACCGAACGCAGCACGTCACCGCCGTGCATCCGGTCGAACGCGTTCTCGACCTGGTCGAGCGCGATCTCCTCGGTGACGAAGGCGTCCAGGTCGAGTCGGCCCTGAAGGTACAGCTCGGTGAGCATCGGGAAGTCGCGGCTGGGCAGGCAGTCGCCGTACCAGCTGGACTTGAGGGCGCCGCCACGGCCGAAGACGTCGAGCAGCGGCAGCTCGACCCGCATCTGCGGGGTCGGTACGCCGACGAGCACCACCGTGCCGGCCAGGTCCCGGGCGTAGAAGGCCTGCTTCCACGTCTCCGGGCGACCCACCGCGTCGATCACGACGTCGGCGCCGAAGCCACCGGTGGCGGCGCGGATCGCCTCGACCGGGTCGGTCTCGGAGGCGTTCACGGTGTGCGTGGCGCCGAACCTGCGGGCCCAGTCGAGCTTGCGGCTGTCGGTGTCCACCGCGACGATCGTCGTGGCGCCCGCGAGGGCCGCGCCGGCGACCGCCGCGTCCCCGACGCCACCGCAGCCGATCACCGCGACCGAGTCGCCCCGGGTGACGTTTCCGGTGTTCATGGCGGCGCCCAGCCCGGCCATCACCCCGCAGCCGAGCAGGCCCACGGCCGCCGGCCGCGCGGCCGGGTCGACCTTCGTGCACTGACCGGCGTGCACCAGGGTCTTCTCGGCGAACGCGCCGATGCCCAGCGCCGGGGTCAGCTCGGTGCCGTCGGTGAGGGTCATCCGCTGCGTGGCGTTGTGGGTGTCGAAGCAGTACCACGGCCGGCCGCGACGGCAGGCCCGGCACACCCCGCACACCGCGCGCCAGTTGAGCACCACGAAGTCACCGGGGGCGACGTCGGTGACGCCGGCGCCCACCTGCTCGACGATGCCCGCCGCCTCGTGACCGAGCAGGAACGGGTAGTCGTCGTTGATGCCGCCCTCGCGATAGTGCAGGTCGGTGTGGCAGACCCCGCAGGACTGGATCCGGACGACTGCCTCACCGGGGCCCGGATCGGGCACCACGATGGTGGTGACCTCGACCGGCACTCCCTTGCTGCGGGAGATGACTCCCCGGACTTCCTGGCTCACGTGGCCTCCTGCTGGTGGTGTGCGGCGGGGCCGGACGCCGGGTCAGCGGGTGCGCCGGGCTCGGCGGTGGGCCCTGGGGCGAACCTACCGCCACCACCACGACCAGCCCAGCCACCCCGGCGGGTTATCGCCGGCCGTCCCGGGTACGCGTGCCGCATTCGACCACGGCCACCGGGAGTGACAATGAAGCTCGCGCACCTGCCGCTGCGGGTCAGCATCGGCGCGTACATCCTCAACTCGGGTCTGGGTAAGCGGAATCTGGAGGGCGCCGCCGCGGAGGGCATGCACGGCATGGCGGTGGCCGCCATGCCCCAGCTCAATCAGTTCGAGCCGGCGCGGTTCGCGAAGCTGCTGTCGTACTCGGAGATCGCCCTGGGGGCCGCGCTGCTCACGCCGTTCGTCCCGGCGCCCCTGGTCGGGCTCGGCCTGACCGCGTTCGGCGCGGGGCTGGTGCAGCTGTACCTGAAGACACCGGGGATGCGGGAGCCGGGCAGCGTCCGCCCGACCCAGCAGGGCACCGGTCTCGCCAAGGACGTCTGGCTGGTCGGCGCGGGGCTGACCCTGGTGCTGGAGGGTCTGACCCACGGCCGCCGGCGACACTGACCGCACCTGCCGAGGAGCCGCGGTGACCAGGACCCCGTCGGTACGGCCGTTCTACCGGCCGATGCGGCCCCGCAGCCGGGACGAGCCGAACCGGGCGGCAACCCCGCTGGAACTGTTCTTCGACCTGTGCTTCGTGGTGGCCGTGGCGCAGGCGGCCGGCAGCCTGCACCACGACGTCTCCGAGGGGCACCTCGTCCACGCGCTGACCAGCTACCTGATGGTCTTCTTCGCGATCTGGTGGTCGTGGATGAACTTCACCTGGTTCGCGTCGGCCTACGACACCGACGACGACGTCTACCGGATCACGACCCTCGTGCAGATCGCCGGTGCCCTGATCATCGCCGCCGGGGTGCCACGGGCCTTCAGCGACGGCGACTTCAGCATCATCACGTACGGCTACGTGGTGATGCGGCTCGCGGCAGTCGTGCACTGGTCCCGGGCCGCGGCCGGTGACCCGGTGCACCGCCCGGCGGCCACGCGGTACGCCATCGGTGTCACGGTCGTCCAGCTCGGCTGGCTGCTGCGGCTGGTCCTGCCACAGGAGTGGGGCACCGCGTCGTTCCTGGTGCTGGCCCTGGCCGACCTGCTGGTGCCGGCGGTGGCCGAACGGCCCGGAATGACCCCCTGGCACCCCGGGCACATCACCGAACGGTACGGGCTGTTCACCCTCATCGTGCTCGGTGACGTGGTGCTGGCCACGTCGGTGGCCATCCAGACCGGAGTGGACGCGGGAGACCGTCAGCTCTGGACGCTGGCGGCGGCTGCAACGGTGATCGTGTTCGCACTGTGGTGGCTCTACTTCGACAGGCCCATCGAGGCGCCCGACCAACTGCCGTACTCGTTGGTCTGGGGCTACGGCCACTACCTGGTCTTCGCTGCGGTCGCGGCCGTCGGCGCCGGCCTGGGTGTGGCCGTCGACCACGAGCGGCACCTCGCGCACATCTCCGGCACCACCGCCGGGTACGCGCTCGCCGTCCCCGTCGCCGCCTTCCTGCTCACCATCTGGGTGCTGCACGTCCGTCGACAACAGCACGGCGCGGTGGTCGTGGCGTTCCCGGTGGTGGCACTGCTCGCGCTGCTCACGCCGTTGGGTCCGGCCCCGGTGTACGCGGTCGCGCTGCTGCTTGTGGCACTCGTGGCGTTTACCGTGCTGCTGCGCCGGCGCGACGTGCTGCCCGCGCCGGCGGTGCCCGGCGTCGGTTCGGGATGATCCGACCGGTATGGACCCGGACGCGCCCGGCCGGCCTGCCGATGGGCGCGTCGGCCCGAAGGTGGGCAGAATTGCGACATGCTTCGCCGCCGATGGTTGCTGGCCGATCAACTCGGGCCGCACTTCCTCGACGACCCCGATCAGCCGGTGCTGCTGGTGGAGATCCGTGACCTGTTCCGCCGCCGGCCGATGCACCGGCAGAAGGCGCACCTGATCCTCTCCGCGCTGCGCCACCGTGCGGCCGAGCTGGGTGACCGGGCGCTGGTGCTGCGGACCGACACCTTCCGGGAGGCGCTGGCACAGGTCGGTGAGCCCCTGGAGGTGTGCCATCCGCACTCCCGGGCGGCGCTGCGCTTCGCCCGGTCGGTGCCGGAGCTGACCGTGCTGCCCCCGCGCGGCTTCGTCACCAGCCAGGCCGACTTCGCCGGTTGGGCCGACCGCACCCGGCGCGGTCCGCTGCGGATGGCCGACTTCTACCGGCACGCCCGCCGCCGGCACGACGTGCTGACCGCCCCGGCCGGCGGGGCCGGGGCGGCCCGGCGTACCCGCGCCGAGGACCACGGCGTGCCGACGCCGCCGCCCGTACCGCCGCCGATCGTCGAGGACGAGATCGACGCGCAGGTACGCCGCGACCTGGACCGGTGGGCCGCCGACGGGGTGCGTTTCGTGGGCCGCGACGGCCCCCGCCGACACCCGGCCACGCACGCCGAGGCGCAGGCCCGCCTGGCGCACTTCCTGACCCACCGACTGCCGGATTACGGCCGCTACGCCGACGTGATGAGCGTCGACGACCCGCTGCTGGCGCACTCCGCGCTCTCGTCCTCGTTCAATTTGGGACTGCTCGACCCGGAGCCGGCGATCCGCGCCGCCGAACAGGCGTGGCGCAGCGGCGCGGCCCCGCGGACGGCGGTGGAGCCGTTCATCCGGGGCCTGCTCGGCTGGCGGGAGTTCCTGTGGCAGCTGTACTGGTACTTCGAGCCGCCGTACCGGGGCGCGAACTGGCTGGGCGCGACCGAGCCGTTGCCGCAGTGGTTCGTCGAGCTGGACGCCGACGCGGTGGAGGCGCGCTGCCTGGCCGACGTGCTCGCCGCCGTACGGGACCGGGCGTGGACCCACCACAGCCCCCGCCTGCTGGTGCTCGGCAACTACGCGTTGCAGCGCGGCTGGCGCCCGTCCGAGCTGGCGGACTGGTTCCAGCTGTGCTTCGTCGACGGCACCGACTGGGTGATGAACGCGACTGTCGTCGGGATGAGCCAGTACGCCGACCTGGCCCGGATCGACACCCGCCCGTACGCGGTGGGCGGCACCGACATCGACGAGATCAGTGACTACTGCGCCGGGTGCCGCTATGTCCCCGAGCGGGCGCTGGGCGACCTGGCCTGCCCGTACACCGGGGGTTTCGAGAGTTTCCTGCACCGCAACCGGGAGCGGTTGGTGGCCGATCCGCGGCTCGCCGCCGAGTTGGACAGCCGCGACGACCCGGAGCACCGCGAGGCGGTGCTGGCGCAGGAGGAGAAGCGGGGCAGCACGCCGCCGTGAGCGGACCTGCCGTCACACCGCGTCGCGGGCGGTGTCGGCGGAGCGCTGCGCGGGCACGGGCGGGGCCGGCCGGACGACTCCGCGGTTGAGGCCGGTCACCAGCAGCCTGTTGTACGAGGCCGGCAGGACCCGGGCCAGCAGGTCGGGCACCTTCGCCGACCAGCCGATCAGCACCCGGCCCCGGCGCCGCTCGACGCCACGCAGGATCACCTCGGCGGCCCGCTGCGGCGCGATGGTGAGCAGCTTCTCGAACTGGGCGCGGCCGGCGGCGTACTCCTCGTGCGAGACGCCGCTGCCGATCCGGGCGTTCTCGGTGATCCGGGTACGGATGCCGCCGGGGTGCACCGACGTCACGCCGATGCCGTCGTCGACCAGTTCGTGGCGCAGCGCCTCGGTGAGGCCGCGCACCGCGAACTTGCTCGCCGCGTACGCGGTCTGCCCGGCCGGCGCGATCAGCCCGAACAGGCTGGAGATGTTCACCAGGTGCGCGCCGGGTTCCGCCTTGAGGGTGGGCAGCAGCGCGTGGGTCAGCTGCGCCACGGCCCTGAAGTTGACGTCGATGACCCAGCTGAACTCGGCGAACGTCACCTGGTCGAACCGGCCGCCGAGGCCGACGCCCGCGTTGTTCACCAACAGCCGTACGCGGGGATGCCGCTGGCGGATCTCCTCGGCCACCGCGGCGGTGGCCGACGCGTCGGCGAGGTCCACGACGTGGGTGTGCACCCGCCGGCCCGGGTGTTCGGCGCGGATCGCCGCGGCGACCGCGTCCAGCCGTTCGGTGTCGCGGTCCAGCAGGACCAGGTCGCTGCCCCGGCGGGCCAGCGCCTGCGCCAACGCCTCGCCGATGCCGCTGGCCGCGCCTGTGACGACGGCTGTCGCGCCGGTGAACTCAAACCTGCGCACGGGTGCTCCTTTCCTGCCGGGTGGCGCGGGAGAACCGCACCCCCTCGTCGGTGAGCCGGCCGTGTCGCATGAGAAGCACGTCACGGGCGTAGTTCTGGTACAGCCGCCACGGCGCGTTCGCGCCCTGCCGGGGCAGCGCGTCGACGCTGCGCAGCACGTAGGAGGAGCGCAGGTCGATCAGCGGCACCCGCTCGTCGTCGGGCGGCGGGAGCGGGGTGACGACCTGCTGGCCGGTGCGGTCCAGGTGCCGCAGCAGCCGGCAGACGTAACCGGCGACCAGGTCGGCCTTCAACGTCCACGACGCGTTCGTGTAGCCGAGGGTCAACGCGAAGTTCGGCACCCCGGACAGCATCATGCCCTTGTAGGCGACGGCGTCGGCCAGGTCGACCTCGACACCGTCGACGCGCAGGGTCAGCCCGCCGATGGCCAGCAGGTTGAGCCCGGTGGCGGTGACCACGACGTCGGCGGGCAGCTCGGCGCCGGAGGTCAGCCGGACGCCGTGCGGCGTGAACGTGTCGATGGTGTCGGTGGCCACCGACGCCCGGCCCTGGGCCACGGCCGTGAACAGGTCGCCGTCGGGTGCCACGCAGAGCCGCTGGTCCCACGGGTCGTAGCGGGGTGAGAAGTGCCTGTCGACGTCGTACCCCACCGGGAGCCGGCCCGTCGTGGCCCGGCGCAGCATCCGCCTCACCAGCCGCGGCGCCCGCCGGCTGAGCTGGAAGGTGATCGTGGACATCAGCACGTTCTTCCAGCGCACGACCGGATACGCGACGGTCGCCGGCAGGACGCGCCGCAGCGCGTCGGCCAGCCTGTCGCGCGAGGGCAGGGCCAGGACGTACGTGGGTGAGCGCTGGAGCATCGTCACGTGGGCGGCCCGCTCGGCCATCGCCGGCACCAGTGTCACGGCGGTGGCGCCGCTGCCGATCACCACCACCCGCTTGCCGGCGTAGTCGAGGTCGTCGGGCCAGTGCTGCGGGTGCACCAGCCGGCCGGCGTACGCGTCGAGGCCGGGCAGCGGTGGGGTGTAACCCTCGTCGTAGCGGTAGTAACCGGTGCAGGCGAACAGGAACGAGCAGGTCAGGACGACCGGCTCGCCGGTGTCGGTGCGCTGGGCGCGTACCGTCCAGCGGGCGGTGGCGCTGTCCCAGTCGGCCTGCGTCACCCGGTGGTTGAAGCGGATGTGCCGCTGCACGTCGTACTCGCGGGCGGTGTCCCGGACGTACTCCCGGATCGTCCCGCCGTCGGCGATGGCCTTCGGCGCGGTCCACGGCTTGAAGGAGTAGCCGAGGGTGAACATGTCCGAGTCACTCCGGATGCCCGGATAGCGGAACAGGTCCCAGGTGCCGCCGACGGCGTCGCGCGCCTCCAGCACCGCGTACGTCTTGTCGGGGCAGTCGCGGCGCAGGTGGCAGGCGGCGCCGACGCCGGACAGGCCGGCACCGATGATCAGCACGTCGACGTGGTCGGGGGTCATGGGCGCTCCTGGATCCGGGGCGGTGGACGGACACTAACACCGCGCCCACCGCCCCGTCGCCGGGCGGAGTCAGTCGGCCGCCCGGCTGAACGTCATGATCCAGTTGGTTTCCCAGGTGCGCTCGCCGTCGACCGAGAACGCCTGCTCCCAGCGCGCGGTGCTCGCGCTGATGTCCGACCAGATGAACCGGCACCGGACCGGACGCCCCTCGTGCTGGTCGTCGGCGTAGAAGCGGCCCACCCCGTCGACGAAACGGCCCACCATCGGGGGTTGCTCCAACTCGCCGCGACAGCTGTTCATCCAGTAGATCGACCACTGCCCGGTGGCCGGGTCGAAGATCCGCAGCGTCGCGCCGGAGAAACCCTTCGTCGGGAAGGTGATCTCGTCGAAGTGGCCGCCGCCGGCGAAGAAGCCGTGCGCGACCGACACCCCCGGGAACTCCTCCCACTCGTCGGAGCCGGCCAGCCGCTCGCGCAGCCGGCGGTTGACCACGTTCCAGGTGCCCACGAAGAAGTCGAAGTCGCCCATCAGCGGCCCACCGGCCCTTCCGCTCGCGTGTCGCCCAGATAACCGGTCAGGTCGGGACGTTCCGGCGCGAGCATGTGCCGTATCCAGGCGGCCCGTTCGTGCTCGAACACCGCCAACTCCCAGACGCAGCCCACTGCGGGGCGGCGGAGCGTCACGAAGTTCGTCGGGTCCTGGTCCAGGCAGTCCAGCGCGGGCTGCCCGGCCGCCGCGACGCGCACCTCCACCGCGTTGTCCCACACCCAGGTGTACGCCAGCAGGTAGGCGCCCGTGTCCGCGCCCCGGTGCAGCACCACCCACCCGGCGGCCGGGGTGCCGTCGTCCGGGACGTCGGCCAGCAGCGCGGGCAGCATGTCGTACGCGGCCTTCTGCACCTCCGGCTCGAGGGGCCGCTGCGGCTGGTCGATGTGATAGCGCTTGAGCTGCCGACCGTCCACGGTGACCGGTCCGGGTGCTCGCAGGTCCTTGTCGCGAAATGCCATGCCGGGACGGTAGGACCCCTTCCCTGACAGCTAGTGTCAGTGAAGTGCGGGCCAGTCGACTCCTCTCCGTCCTGCTGCTGCTCCAGGCGCACGGCCGGCTGACCGCCGCGCAGCTAGCCGAGCGGCTGTCCGTCTCCCCCCGCACCATCTACCGGGACGTCGAGTCGTTGCACGCCGCCGGCATCCCGCTGTACGGCGAGGCCGGGCACGCCGGCGGCTACCAGCTCGTCGACGGTTGGCGCACCCGGCTGACCGGTCTCACCGCCGAGGAGGCCGACCGGCTCTTCCTGGCCGGGCTGCCCGGCCCCGCCGACGAGCTGGGCTACGGCGACGTGGTGGCGGCACTGCGACTCAAGCTGCACGCCGCGCTTCCGGCCCCCCTGCGCGACCGGGCCACCCAACTCCAGCAACGCTTCCACCTGGACACGCCCGGCTGGTACGCCGACGGCGACACCTCACCCGAGCTGGCCCGCACCGCCGAGGCGGTGTGGCGCCAGCACCGCGTCGAGGTACGCTACCGCAGCTGGAAGGGCGACGTGACACGGGTGCTGGAGCCGTACGGTCTGGTGCTCAAGGGCGGCCGGTGGTACGTGGTGGCCGACCAGCCGGGCCGGGGCCGACCGGCGACCTACCGGGTCAACCAGATCCGGGCGCTGACCCCCCTGACCGAGGAGTTCGACAGGCCCGCCGACTTCGACCTGCCGTCCTGGTGGCGGGCGCACGTGGCCCGGTTCCGGGCGGAACTGCACCGCGACGAGGCCACCGTCCGGCTCTCCCCCGCCGGCCGGGAACGGCTGCGGGAGATCGGCAGCGATCCGGTGGTGGCAGCCGTGGACGCCAGCGCCGGTCCGCCGGACGCCCGGGGCTGGGTGACCGCGGTGCTGCCGATCGAGTCGCTCACCCACGCCCACGGCGACCTGCTGCGCCTCGGCGCGGAGGTGGAGGTGCTGACACCTGTCGCGCTCCGCGAGCGGCTGGCCGCCACGGCGTCGGGGCTGGCCGCCCTCTACGCACCCGCCCCGCAACCGGACACCCGCGCCGATACGGCAGGTGACCGGGGGTGACGTAGGCCGCTCGTGGTGGCCGGTTGCACGGGTCTGGGAGAGTGTGTGCTCGTGGACGCGCTAGCGGTACGGGGACTCAGCCGTAACTTCGGCAACCTGGTGGTGCTCGACGACGTGAGCTTCACGCTTCCGCCCGGGCGGATCGCCGTGGTGCTCGGCCCCAACGGCAGCGGCAAGACCACACTGCTGCGCTGCGTCGTCGGCGCCGACCGGCCGGACGCGGGCGAGGTGCGGGTGCACGGTTACCGGGCCGACGAGACCGACCCGCAGGTACGGGCGCTGATGGCCGCCGCCCTTGACGACATCGACTTCTTCCCCGACCTGTCAGTCGTCGAGCACCTGGAACTCGTCGCGTACGCCCACGGGGGCAGCGCCGAGCCGGTCGAGGAGGTCATCACCGAGCTGGGCCTGGGGCCGGCCCGCGACCAACTGCCTGTCACCCTGTCCAGTGGGCAGCGCCGACGGCTCGCCCTGGCGTCGTGCTTCGTCCGGCCCCGTCGGGTGCTCATCCTCGACGAGCCGGAGCAGCGCCTCGACGTCGGCGGCCGGCAGTGGCTCGCCGACCGGCTGCGCCGCGAACGCGACGCCGGCACCACGGTGCTGCTGGCCTCGCACGACCCGGAACTGATCGACGCGGTCGTCGACGAGCGGATCGAGATCGGCAGGTGACCGCCCCGCCGGCCACCGTCGCCGAGGCGCCGGCCGGGCTGCCCACGGCCCGCCAGGTCCGTACCCACCTGCGCCTGGCCCGCCGCCGGCACCACGAGCACTCCCTCGGCGACGTGCTGGGCGACGCGTACGTGATGGTGCTGTTCGTCGGCATGTACGGCTGGTTCGCGATAAGCGCGAGCCGGGACATGCTGGCCTCCCCCACCGTGGGGCAGGCCGAGCCGGGAGTGCGGTGGTGGCTGGCCGTCGCCGCGCTCCTCACCGGCGCCGGGCTGGCCTGGCGTGGCCTGCGCGCGTTCGGCCCGCTGCTGGTCACCCCGGCCACCCAGAGCTGGGTGACGAGCGCGCCTGTCGACAGGCGGGCCTGGCTGGCGCCGCGCCTCGCGGTCCTGCTGGCCGGCGCCGCCGCCGGCACCGCGCTGCTCGGCGTGGCCGTGGCGGCGCTCGGCGGCGTCAGCGACCCGGCGGCGCTCGGCTGGGCGGCGGGCGCCGGCGCGGGCTGGGGTGCCGCCGCGCTGGCGCTGAGCGTCGTCGCCCAGAGCAGCCGGGCGGGTCGACGATGGCCCACAGTGGCCGGAGCGGTCCCCATGGTGGCCGCCGCCGTCATCACCGCCCTCGTGGTGCTCACCGGTCGCCTCGGCGACGGGCTGCCCCGGCCGGCGTCGACGCCGACGATCGCCCTGGTCGCCCTCGGGGTGCCCCTCGCGGTGGTCGGCACGGTCCTCGCGGTACGGGCGCTGCCGCGGGTCGACCGGGCCACCCTGACCACCGGCGCGCAGTTCGCCAACGCTGCCGCCACTGCCACCATCCTGCTCGACCCGAGCCTGCTCACCGGTCTGGTGGAGAGCCGCCGGTGGCGCCGGATCGGCCGGGTACGCAGCGGCCGTTTCCTGCCCGGCCCGGGCTGGTGGGCGCTGCTCCAGGCCGACGTGCGCCGGCTGCGCCGCCACCCCAGCGCCCTGCTGATCTGGGCGGCCCTGATCGGGGTCCAGTACGCTGCCGCGCTCGCCCTGCCCGGGCTGGCCGGCGCCGCGCAGGTGGTGTTCGCGTACCTCGCCGCCGCCCGGCTGACCGGCGGACTGCGCGCGATCAGCAGGTCGACCGGGCTGCGCCGGGCGCTCGGCGGCAGCGACGCCCTGCTGCGCGGCATCCACGTGGTGGTGCCGGCGCTCGGCGCGGGCCTGTGGTGGCTGGCGACCCTGCCGACGGTCGAGCCCGGGCCGGCGTGGCTCGCGCCGACCCTGGCGCTCGGCGTGGTGGCCGCCGCCTTCCGCGCCGCCACCCGCCCACCCATCGACTACGGCGGCGCGACCGTCAACACGCCGTTCGGCATGGTCCCCGTCGACCTGATGAGGCAGGGCGCACGCGGGCCGGCGCTGCTCGCCGTGCTCGTCCTCGTCCAGCTGTTCCTGGGCTGACCGGGCGCTCGTCGCCCAGGGCGTGCCTGTGCTCAAGCCCTGGGCGGGCTCAGGCGGTGTCGCCGGGAACGAGGTGGCGGTATCCGGGGATCGTCTCGCCGAACCAGCCGGCGACGCTCGCCAGGCCGCGCTCGTTGAGCTGCGCGTCGTGGATCGGGTACGCCCGTTCGGCGCCCACCGCGTGGGCGAACCGGATCGCCTCGTCGAGCCGCATCCAGGACCCCTGCGCCGGGACGAGCAGGGTGTGCACCGGCTCGTCCGGCACGTGCAGCGAATCGCCCGGGTGGTAGAGCCCGTCACCGATCAGGTAACCCAGGTTGGGGCAGTCGGGCTGACCCTCGTGGATGGTGGCGTGCCGGCCACCGTGGGCGCTGACCTCGATCCCGGCCGCAGTGAAGCGCTGCCCCACCCGCACCGGGGTCACCGGCAGCGGGGCGAGGTCGGGCAGGCGGGCGCCCTCGGGGGCGTACACGGGGACACCGAGGCCGGCCAGCCGCAGCACGTCCACGTGGTCGGTGTGCTCGTGGGTGACCAGGACGGCGTCGGCCCCGGCCAGCGCCCGGGGCTCGCTCCAGGTGCCCGGGTCGACGACGAGCACCCCACCGTCGTGCTCGACCCGGACGCAGGCATGGGTGAATTTGGTGATCCGCATCCGGCGACGGTACGTCGCGCCGCCCCGGGGTATCGCCCACCCATGCCTCAGCGATACGAGAACTACCCGAGGATCGCCGTGGTCACCGGCGCGGACTCCGGCATCGGCAAGGCCTGCGCGGTCGCCCTGGCGCAAGCCGGCTTCGACATCGGCATCACCTGGTACGGCGACCCGGACGGCGCCGAGCGGACCGGGACCGAGGTCCGCGCCACCGGTCGACGCTGCGAGGTGGCCGAGGTGGACCTGACCGGCCTGCCGGACGCGGCCGAGGTGGTGGACGAGCTGGCCGACCGGCTGGGCGGCATCGGCGTGCTCGTCAACAACGCCGGCACCGGCGCCTCGACGCCGTTCGTCGACACGGGGTGGGAGCAGTGGCGCGAGGTGCTCGCCGTCGACCTCGACGCGCCGTTCCTGTGCGCGCAACGCGCCGCGCGACGGATGCGGGCCGGCGGCCTCGGCGGACGGATCATCAACATCACGAGCGTGCACGAGCACGCACCCCGGGTGGGCTCCGCCGCGTACTGCGCCGCCAAGGGCGGGCTGGGCCTGCTGACCCGGGTGATGGCACAGGAGCTGGCCGCCGACGGGATCACCGTCAACGCGGTCGCCCCCGGCGAGATCGCCACGCCGATGACAGGTCAGGAGGACGTCGACCCGTTCACCGAGCGGAGGCCGGGCGTACCTGTGGGTCGGCCGGGTGACGCCCGGGAGGTCGCCGCCGTGGTCGCCCTGCTCGCCTCCCCCGCCGCCGCGTACGTCACCGGGGCGTCCTGGCCTGTCGACGGCGGCATGCTGCTGATGGGACCACAGGCGAACGCCCTCACCACCGACGACTGGCGCCAGGTCTGAACGGACGGGCGGGACGACCCGGCGCGGCCGGTCGCGAAGGGGACAGCGGGCGGCAAAGCGGGCACGTATCCTCCGCATTCCGGTGATCGGCGGTGGCGTCGACCGACGGCGAAGGGGGAACCGGATGCCCGGGTGGGCTGGTCGGGGTGGCCGCCAACGACGTGCCCTGCTCGTCGGCGGGCCGCTGCTCGCGGTGGCGGTCGTGATGCTGCTGGCGGCCTGGCGCAGCAGCGGCTTCCTCAGTGACCTCCTGCTCAACCTGGGTGCCAGTGTGGTGCTCGCGGCCATCTCGTACGTCATCTTCGACCCGCTGTTCGAGGAGGCCCGCAAGGCGCGGGTGCAGGAGCACCTGAGCTTCGACCAGCAGGCCTTCGTCACGCGACTGCACCGCTCCGCCCGTCGGGTACGCATCCTCGACACGTGGACGATCCTGCTGGAGCAGCGGCACCGCGAGGAGACCCTTACCGCGGTACGCGCGGCGCTCACCAACGGCGCCCAGGTGCAGTTGCTCCTGCTCGACCCGGACTGCACCGCCGCCCAGCAGCGCTCCGAGGAACTGGAGCGGCAGCGGGTGGACGTGCCGCGACAGATCCGTACCAATCTGCGCCACCTGGCCGCCTTCGCCGACACCCTCGACGCCCGGCTGCGACACCGGTTGCAGGTCCGGCTCTACGACGCGTCCCCGTCGATCCAGCTCTACCAGTGGGACGGGCGTGCCCTCATCTCGTTCTTCCCGATCGGGAAACTCTCGTTCAACGTGCCCCAGCTGGAGGTGGACATGGACAGCCCGTGGGGCGGGTTCGTGCACGCCCGGTTCGAGGAGCTGTGGGAGCACCCGCAGGCCACCCTGGACCTGGAGCGGTACTTGTCGGTGGCGGTCACACTGCGCCACGACGACCTGGACGTGGTCGAGGTGCGGGTGCCCTACGTGACCGTGGACGGGCAGCACTGGGTCGACTGCAGCGGTTTCCGGGTGACCGGGCCGCTGACCGTGCGGGCCGTGCTGCCGCCCCGCGCGCCGGGGGCAACCCCCGCGGTGTTCGAGCTGGCCGAGCCGGTGGACGGGGACCGTACGCCGGCCGCCGTCGTGGCACGGCAGTTCGACCAGAAGTACGGGCACGACGGCGGGGAACGGGCGATCCGCCGGCTGGTGCCGTCACCCGGCGGTCCCCGTACGCCGGCACCCCGCTCCTCGGCGGCCGGCGACACGCACGGACGGTGACCCCCGACCGGTCGGACGGGTCGGCACGCGGGACAATCGGGGCACCCGCGTCCGTTGGCGAAAGGAACGTCCCCCGTGCCGTCCAGCCCCGCACCGCCGCCCGGCTCGGCGCAGTTGCGCGCCGACTGCGGGCGCTGCTTCGGGCTGTGCTGCGTGGTGCCCGCGTTCGCCAGGTCGGCGGACTTCGCCATCGACAAGCCCGCCGGGAAGCCCTGCCCCAACCTGGGCGCCGACCACCGCTGCGGCATCCACACCGAGCTGCGGCAGCGCGGGTTCCCCGGCTGCACGGTGTTCGACTGCTTCGGCGCCGGGCAGCAGGTCGCCCAGGTCACCTTCGGCGGGCGGGACTGGCGCGACGCACCGGAGACGCTGCCGGCGATGGCGGAGGCGTTCACCGTGCTGCGCCCGCTGCACGAGCTGCTCTGGTACCTCACCGAGGCGGTCGCGCTGCGCCCGCCGGCCGACCTGCGCGCCGAGCTGGACCGCGCCCGCGCCGAGATCGCGGCGCTCACTGTGGGGGATCCCGCGCGGCTCCGCGCGGTGGACGTCGCCGCGCAGCGGGAGCGGATCAACCCGCTGCTGTCGCGGGCCAGCGAGGCGGCGCGTTCCCCGGGTGGCCCGGACCACCGCGGCGCGCCTCTGCTCGGGGCCGACCTGCGCCGGGTCGACCTGCGCCGGGCCAACCTGCGCGGCGCGCTGCTGGTCGGCGCCGACCTGCGCGGCGTCGACCTGGGCCTGGCGGACGTGACAGGCGCGGACCTGCGCGGCGCCGACCTGCGGGGCGCGGACCTGCGCACGACCCTCTTCCTGCACCAGGCCCAGCTCGATGCCGCGCGGGGAGACGTCCGCACCGGGCTGCCGGCGACCCGCACCCGGCCGGCGCACTGGACGGCACTCGCGCTCACCCCGGTGGGCCAGGCGTCGCGGGCCGGCGGTCGCGGCCGACGGAGCCGGCACCGCTGAGCGCGAGGTTTCGGCCCTGACCACGCCGGGTAGCCACCGCCGACGCGGTACGGCATCGACGGGGGGCACGGCGTGGGCTACCGAAAGCGCGACGGTGAGCTGCCGGCTGACCCGGCACATGCCGAGGACGAGGCGGGCCAGGTGCCGTTGGTGCAGGTCGAGGCCGACACCGAGGTCCCGCCGCCGGACGACACCGACGTGCCACCGGACATCGTGACCGAGGACAACAGCTCGGGCATGACCGGCGGTTCGTCCGGCAGCAGCGGAGGCGGGTCGAGCATGCCGGGGCATCCGGACGCGACCCGCTGAGGGCGGGCCCGGCGCGGTTTCAGCGGCTGGCCAGCGCGCCCCGCGCCTCGGTCATGCCCTTGTTGGCGAGCCGGTCGGCGCGCTCGTTCTCCGGGTGCCCGTTGTGCCCCTTGACCCACAGCCAGGTGACCTGGTGCCGCTCGCAGGCCGCCTCCAGTCGCTGCCACAGGTCGGCGTTCTTCACCGGTTGCTTCGCGGCGGTCAGCCACCCGTTGCGCTTCCACGACGCGAGCCAACTGGTGATGCCGTTGCGCACGTACGTGCTGTCGGTGTGCAGCTCCACGGTGACCGGGCGGTTCAGGCTCTCCAACGCCTGGATGGCCGCCATCAGCTCCATCCGGTTGTTGGTGGTCGGGGTGGCCTCGCCGCCGCACAGCTCCCGTTCGTGGTCGCCGTAGCGCAGCAGAGCACCCCAGCCGCCGGGCCCCGGGTTGCCGCTGCACGCCCCGTCGGTCCAGATCTGTACGCCCCTGCCGGCCGCCGCGTCCACCATGCAGGCGAACCTACCGGGCGGCGATGCCACGCCCGGCGCTCGGGGGGCCGCCACGCCGGGCGGGGCCCGCTAGGGTCGGCCGGATGGATCGACACGTCACGTTCGACCGCCTGCACAACTTCCGCGACCTCGGTGGTTACCGCACCGACGACGGGCGTACGGTGCGCTGGCGCCTGCTCTACCGCTCGGATTCCCTTGGCAAGTTGAGCGGCGGTGACCTGGACCGGTTCCGGGCTCTGGGGGTCGGCACGGTCATCGACCTGCGGTACCCGTGGGAGATCGCCGCGCGCGGCCGGGCACCGGAGATGGCGGGGCTCACCTGGCACAACCTCAGCGTCGAGCACCGTCCCTACGACCAGGCGACGATCGACCCGGCGCTGGACCCGTGGCGCTACCTCGCCGACCGGTACGCCGAGGTCGCCGAGGACGGGGTGGACGAGCTGCGCCAGGCGCTCGAGGTGATCGCCGCCGCCGACGGTCCGCTTGTCTTCCACTGCGCCTCCGGCAAGGACCGCACCGGCCTGCTGGCAGCGCTGCTGCTGGCGGTGCTCGGGGTGGACGAGGACCAGATCGCCGCCGACTTCGCGCGCACCGAGCTGGCCACCGAACGGCTGGTCGCCGACTGGCGGGCCCTGAATCCCGACCGTGAGCTGCGGTGGCCGGGGTACGGGCGGGCGCCGGAGGCGATCATCAGGCACTTCCTGGCCGACCTGACGGCCACGCACGGCTCCGTCGTCGGGTACGTGACCGACCGGCTCGGCGTGGACGAGGCGCTGACCATTCGGCTGCGCGAGCGTCTGCTGGACCACTGAGTCGGCGCGGCCACCGATAATCACGCGCGCTGCTCCGGCCGGTCTGCCAGAGTCGATCGTCATGGACGACGGGAACTGGGACGGCCTGCGGGCCGAGGTGCGCCGGCGGATCGACGAGCTGATCGCCGCCGGTCGGGAGTCGGGTGTGCAGGTCGCCGCGTACCTCGACGGTGAGCCGATCCTGGAGGTGCACGCCGGGCTGGCCGACCGGGCCACCGGCCGGGCGTTGACCGCCGGCACGCCCGTCTGGAGCGCGTCCACGGGCAAGGCGTTGACCGCGACTGTGGTGCACGTGCTCGTCGAACGCGGGGAGCTGGACTACGACCTGCGGATCGCCGACGTGTGGCCGGAGTTCGCCAGGCACGGCAAGGGCGGCGTCACGCTGCGGCACGCGCTCACCCACACGGCGGGAGTCCCCGTGCTCCCGGCGGACGTCACGCCTGAGGACTTCACCGACTGGGACCGGATGTGCGCCCTCGTCGCCGACGCGGAGCCGATCGCCGGGCCCGGGGAGCTGAAGGCGTACCACGCGTGGACGTTCGGCTGGCTGGTCGGCGAGGTGGTCCGCCGGGTCACCGGCCGGCGAGTCTCGCAGGTGCTCGCCGAGGACGTCGCCGGCCCGCTCGGGGTACGCGACGAGCTGTACCTCGGGGTCCCGCCGACCGAGCTGAGCCGGCTGGCGCGGGTCGAGGACCGCAACCTGTCCGCGCTGTTCGCGTACGCCGGCGCGAACCTGCCGAACTTCGACCGGGTCGCCCCGCCCGGTGTGCGCCCCGGCGCGGAGATCGGCGCCCGCGCCGATGTCCTCACCGCCGACGTGCCGGCCACCGGCACGATGACGGCCCGCGCCGCGGCCCGGATGCTCGCCGCGCTTATCGGCGAGGTGGACGGCGTCCGGCTGATCTCGCCGATCCGGCTGCGCGCCGCCACCACCCCCGACCTGCCCGGCCCGGAGTGGGTGTTCGGGCAGGAGGGCACCTGGGGCCTCGGGTACGCGGTGGATCCCGACGGCTCGTTCGGCGCGGCCGGCAGCGGTGGCAGTCTCGCCTACGCCTACCCCGGGTTGGGGCTGACCGTCGCGGCGACGAAGACACTGCTCGGTGCCGGCGACGGTGACCCGATGGAGGACCTGCGGGTGCTCGTCCGCGACGCGGTGGCCGCCCGGCGCTGACCTGCCCGGATCAGCTCGGCGGGATCGTCGGCGCGCCGCCCACCACTGCCGCCGGGATGGCCGGCGCGGGCCGGGTGGGGCGCAGGCGGTCGCGCAGTCGGTGCGCCGCGTCGCCGGCCGTGGCGGTGATCATCGGCAGCAGCCGGGTGGAGTTCATGATCGCGACCTCCTCGGCCGGGGTGGTGACCCCGTCGAGGAAGCGCAGCACCCGTTCGGCGGGGTTGCGGTCGAAGAGCCTGTCGAAGAACTCCGGTCCACCGACCCCACCACGGTCCAGCGCGCGCAGCGCCACCGCGTCCATCCAGCGGTGCCGGCGCGGGTACGCGGGTGCCGGCACCGGTGGGCGACCGGCGGCGAGCGCGCGGGCCACCTGGTCGGCCTGGCGGTACATGGCGGAGAAGGTGAACCCGGTGGACGGCCGGGTCGCGCCGCCGGCCGTGCCGAGGCGGACCACCCGGGGTGTCGGCCGGGCCGGGAACGGCGCGTCGGTCATCGGGATCACCCCGTTCTCCACCTCGCGTACCCGCAGCCCGGCCGGGTCCAACCCGAGCAGGTCCCGGTACGCGGCGAGCGCCGTGTCGTAGCCGGCGTCGGTGAGCAGTTCCGGGGAGAACTCGGTGTACTCGACAAGGGCGTAGCGGTCGCTGACCGGCAGCACGTACCCGAACGAGACGCCCCGGGGCGGCTGCGGGGTGCGGAAGTCCATCAGCACGGCCCGCTCCGGGTCGAAGACGGGCCGGTCGGCCTCCAGCCACCAGCCGCGGAAGTGCTGCAACCAGGTGGTACGACCCGCGCGCGCCGGTGGACGGGGGCGGGAGTCGAGCACCCAGCCGGCCCGTACGACCGATCCGTCGCCGGTGCGCACCACCACGCGGCTGCCGTCGTCGGTCACCGCCTGGGCGGGCGCGACGATCCGGGTGGCGCCCAGGCGGTGCTCGGCTTCGGCAGCCCGGTCGTAGACCGGGCCGGAGCGGAGCATGGCGTACCGCAGCGGGGTGAGGTCCAGGACGCGGCGCCGCGCGGGCGTGGCCACCTCGACCTGCCGCCAGCTCGCGCTGAGCAGCGGGTCCAGGTCGTCGTGCGGGCTGCCCCAGAACGCCCAGGTGCGGTCCTGGCCGCGTCGGCGCACCGGGTCGACGACGGCGATCCGCAGGTCGCGGACGTGGTGCCGGTCCAGTGCGGCGAGCAGCAGCGACGCGGCGCCGCCGCCGCCGAGCAGCGCGAGGTCGACGTCGAGTGGCGCGGAGTCGGTCACCCGCACCACGCTGCCACACGGCCCCGCCCTGTTCCGCGCCGCATCCGGCACCGTTGGGACAGGCGACGCGATACCTCGCCATCGGCCCAGCGACGACAGCTTGCCCGCAGGAGACATCGACGGAGCACCGGTGCCGGTCGGCCCGTCCGGGCCTTTGGGCAGCTCTCCCCGCCTTCGGGTGGACACGTGACGGCAACGAGGATTTCTCATTTTCACCGGATCGAGGTCCCAACCCACCTAGTGTTGGGCACACCGGTGCTAGTCACGGAGTTGGCCACCCGAACGACGTCCCACGCAGTCAGCGGACGAAAAGTGAGGGAAGACGCGTATGAAGGTCTCAACAGCACTCTGCTCAGCGGCGCTCGGCGTGGGCCTCGGCACGCTCCTGCTGCCAGGCGCCGCGCTGGCCGACACCACCGTGTCACCGGCCACCACCCCGGTCGGTGGAACCGTCGTGCTCACCGCGACGACCTGCAACCCGAAGTCGGGTGACGCCCTCTTCCGCGTCACCGGCCCCAACCGCGACCAGAACGTCCGATCCACCACGGCCGCCGCCGGCGGCGGCCTGAGCGCCGAACTCTTCACCGCCGGGTTCACCCTGGGCACGTACACGGTGGCCGCCACCTGCGGCGACGGCAGCTCAGCCGGCAGCGCCACGTTCACCGTCACGCCGATCGGCGGCGCACCTGCCGGCTCCGGCGGCGACAGCCGCGACACGGGCGCCCTCGCCGCCGGCGGCACGCTGCTCGGCACCGCCCTGGCCGGCGCGGTGGTCCTGTTCCGCCGGCGCCGACCGGCGTCCGCCGTCGCCTGACCGGCGACCCGCTCCATCCCTGAGGACGGGTGCCCGTGCCGGTGACACCGGCGCGGGCACCCCGACGATCCCGTACGGAGGCACGCACGTGTGGTGGCGGCGGACCCTGCCAGCCGTGGTCGCAGTGCTCGGCGTGACCGGGCTGGGGCTGATCACCGTCGGCCTCACCGCCGACCCGGCGCGGCCACCACAGCCGCCGGCCCACGCGCCGACCCGCACCCACCCCGCGCCGGACCTGCCGCCCATGTCGCGCTCCGCGCCGGTCCGGGTGCGGATACCCGCCATCGACGTACGCGCCGAGATCGTCCCCGTCGGCGCGGACACCGCAGGGGTGCTGGAGGTGCCACCCCTGGACCGGCCCGCCCTCGCCGGCTGGTACCGGCACGGGGTCAGCCCCGGCGAGACCGGCAACGCCGTCCTGGTCGGACACGTCGACTCACCCACCGGCCCGGCGGTCTTCTTCGACCTCGGTCGCCTGCGCGCCGGCCAGGAGATCGAGGTCACCAGGGCCGACGCCCGGGTCACCACGTTCACTGTGGACGACGTGCGCGCGTACCCCAAGGACCGGTTCCCCACCGCGCTCGTCTACGGCCCGGCGGACGTCGCAGCCCTGCGTCTCATCACCTGCGGCGGGCGCTTCGACGCCGCCACCGGCAACTACGTGGACAACATCGTCGTCCTCGCCACCCGCACCGCCTGAGCCCTGCCGCCCGCCTGTCGCACGCCCGACCCCGCTGGGCAGAATGCGGTGACACGATCGGTGATCGGGGCGGTACGGCGGCGACGGGGGCACGCGGTGGCGGACGGGCGGACGGTACGGGACCGGGCCGGTCGGGGCGTACGCGCGCTGGCCCGTCGACTGCTCGGACGCGCCGAGGACGACTCCCCCACCCCGCGCCTGTCCAACCCGGACGCCGTGGTCGACTGCGCCGTCTACGTCAACGGACGACGGGAGCCCGGCCGCCCGCACTACGCCGACGCGTACACCCGGGCCCGGCGCGGTCGTGACGCCTTCGTGTGGCTGGGCCTGCACGACCCGGGTCCGGCGGCGCTCGCCGCGGTGGGCCGGACCTTCGGCCTCGACGAGCTGACCGTCGAGCAGGCGCTCGCCGACGGGCACCGGCCGACCGTGCAGCCACACGGGCCGGTGACGTTGCTGGTGCTGCGCACCGCCGGGTACGTCGAGCACGACGAGCTGACCGACACCTCCGAGGTGATCGACACCGGCGACGTGATGGTGCTGCTCGGTGACCGGTTCGCCATCACCGTGCGGCACGGCGCCGCCGGGGCGCTGCGCAGCGTACGGGCCGACATCGAACGCCGGCCCGCGCTGCTGGCCGCCGGCCCGTGGGCGGTCGCGTACGCGGTCTGCGCCCGGATGGTCGACTCCTACCTGGAGGTGGCCGGGCATGTGGAACGGGACCTGGAACGGGTCGAGGAGGCCGTGTTCGCCCGCGACCGCTCCGCCGACATCCAGCACATCTACCAGCTCAAGCGGGAGGTGGTGGAGTTCAAGAGGGCGGTCCTGCCGTTGCAGGCGCCGATGCGCACGCTGCTCACCCCGGACGGCCCCGCCGGCCCGCCGCGTACGCTGCACCGCTGGTTCGTGGACGTCGACGGTCGGTTGAGCCGCGCGGTCGACCGGGTGGCCGCGTACGACGACCTGCTCACCTCGATCGTCCAGTCCCGCCTGGCGCAGCTCGCGGTCGAGCAGAACAACGACATGCGCAAGATCGCGGCGTGGGCTGCCATCGCGGCGACCCAGACCGGCATCGCCGGCATCTACGGCATGAACTTCGAGCACATGCCGGAGCTGGCCTGGCGTTACGGCTACGCGGGCGCCGTGGCGCTGATGGCGGCGGCAGCCCTGGCCCTGTACCGCCTGTTCCGGCGCTCCGGCTGGCTCTGACGGCGGCGGCCCGCCGTGCTCACCGGTGGCGGGACAGGAAGGCGCGGATCCGGGCCCGGGGGTTGTCGGTCAACTCCGGGCCGTGGGTGAAGGCGGCCGTGTCGTACTCCAACTCGCCCAGGACGTGGGCGGTCTGCCGCGTCATCCGGAAGTCGCTGCACAGGATCTTCGGTGAGTAGCGGACCCCGAGCACGTTGAACAGCGCGTCCCCGGTGATCAGCAGGCGGGTCGGCTCGTGCAGCAGCGACACGTGACCTGGCGAGTGACCGGGCGTGTGCACCACCCGCAGGCCACCGCCGACGTCCAGCACGTCGCCGTCGGCCAGCGGCTGCGCCACCTCGACCGCCGGGAACCGGCCGTCGGCGACCCGGGCGAAGAACCGGCCGCCGGTCACCGCCGGGTCACCGGTCGGCGAGCGGCCCTTCTCGGCGTACGGCACGTCGGCGGTGTGCGCCGAGACCGGGGCGCCGGTGCGGCGGGACATCTCCGCCGCGCCACCCGCGTGGTCGGGGTGCGCGTGGGTGAGCACGATCCGGGTGACGTCCGCGGGCACCTTGCCCATCGCCGCGAGCCCCCGCACGATCCGGGCCGGCGCCTTGGCCAGCCCACAGTCGACGAGGGTGACACTGCCGTCGTCGTCGACGAAGGCGTACGAGTTGACTGCCGACCGGCCCACCGTGGGGATGCGCCAGACGTCGGGGGCGAGCGGCACGGCGGGCGAGCGCGTCATGCCGCGAGTCTAGGGACGAGCGTCAACCCCTCGGCCAGCGTCGGGGCCCGCGGACGGGTGCGGCAGGATGAGGGCGTGGGCAAGGGTGGTGCGCGGCGGCGGGCGAACGCGACAACGGGGCGGGCCTGCCCGTGCGGGTCGGGGCAGGCGTACGCGCACTGCTGCGCCCCGGTGCACGGCGGCGCGGCGCAGGCCCCGACGGCCGAGGCGTTGATGCGGTCCCGGTTCAGCGCCTTCGCCCTCGGCGACTCCGGCTACCTGCTGCGCAGCTGGCACTCCTCGACCCGGCCGGCCCTTCTCGACCTGGACCCGGGGCAGCGGTGGACCCGGCTGGAGATCGTCGACACCGAGCGGGGCGGCCTGCTCGACAGCGCCGGCACCGTGACGTTCCACGCCCACTACCGGGATGCGGGTCGGCCCGGCACGCTCACCGAGCACAGCCGGTTCGTCCGCGAGGACGGCCGGTGGGTCTACCTCGACGGTGACCAGCGCTGACGCCGCCGTCGGCGCGTCGAGGGCCGGGTCGGCGTCCCGCGCGGGAAGCTGACCGGAGCCCACCGAGCTGAACGGAGACCTCCGATGACCATGACGTTCATCAACCTGGCGGTGAGCGACCTGACCCTCGCCGCCGAGTTCTACGGGGCGATCGGCTTCACCAGCGACCAGACCGCGCCGGCCGGCGACAGCATGATGCTCACCATCTCCGACACCACCCGGCTGATGCTGCACGTCCGCTCGGCCTTCGAGGCGTACACGGGGGTCGCCGCCACTGACACGGCGACCAGCCGGGAGGTCATCGTGGGGCTGTCGGCGCAGAGCCGCGAGCAGGTCGACGAGTTGGTCGACCGGGTCGCGGTCGCCGGTGGGGAGCCGCTCGGCCCAGGGGTCGCCGACGGGCCGATGTACATGCGCGGTTTCCGGGACCTCGACGGCCACCAGTGGTCGTTCCTGCACCTGGCGAGCTGAGCGTGCCGCCCGGCGACCGGAAGAGGCCGCCGCCGGGCGGCGCTCAGGTCGACCCGGGCGCGGCGGCGACGGGCACTGCCGCCGAGCGCCGGCGGCGGCGCAGCAGGACCACTGCCACGACGAGGTACGGCCCGGCCGTCACCGCGAAGGCCACCGCGTTGCCCAGTTCCGTGGCGAGAAGGCCGTAGACCGCGTACATCCCGATGACCAGCAGGTCGGTGGCCATCCCGGCGAGCGACGTGACTGTGGCACGGCTGTCGCCGGTGATCCGGGCCTGGAGCCGCGCGTCGGCCAGCACCGTGGCCAGTTGCGCGGCTCCGAATGCCACCGCGAGCAGCACGAACCCGGCCGGGTGCCGGAGCAGGGCACCCCCGGCCAGCGCGACACCGACCAGGCCCAGCAGCGCCGCGTAGCCCCGGGCGCCCCACCGCTCCCCCACCGGGGCGAGCAGGCCGCCGACGGTGACCCCGGCCCAGAGCAGCAGGAGCAGCAGCGGCACGGCGCGCGGCCCGACGCCGGTGTCCAGGGCCAGCAGCGGGGTGTACTCGTCGAGGGCGCCCCAGTCGGCGGCGACCACGGCGACCAGCAGCACGGCGGAGCGCACCGGCGGGCGGGTACGGACCTGCGCCACCCCGGCCCGCAGGGTGTCCCACCAGCCCAGGTCACCATCGTCGTCGGGTGCGGCGGGCACGGCGCGGTGCTCCGGGAACCGCGCGGCGACAGTCGTGGCGAGCAGGCAGGCCAGCACGCTTGCCGCACCCACCGCCGGGTAGCCGCCGGCCGCGAGCACCGGACCAGCGAGCACCCCGGAGAGCACCACTCCCAGCACGCCCGCCGTGCGGGCACGCCCCAGCACGCGGGCGTACCGGTCGGCCGCGCCGAGCCGGTCCATCTCGGTCCAGACCAGCGCCTCCAGCGCGCCGGAGACCAACGCGCCGCCGGCCCCCCAGAGCAGGAACCCGACCGCGAACGCGGGGTACGACGGCAGCAGCACCCACAGCGCGTACCCGCCGGCGGTCACCAGCGGGGCGAGGCACAGCAGCAGCCGGCGGGACACCACGTCGGCCCACGCGCCGGACGGCACCTCGAACAGGATGCCGGCCGCCGACCAGAGGACGAAGAGCGACGAGATCTGCCCCACCGACAGCCCGGTGTCGGCGAAGAACACCACGTACAGCGGGTAGAGCAGGACGAGGTCACTGAGGAACGCGTACCCGTAGAGGGTTGTCGTCAGCCGGCGGAGCGCCGGGCCGGGCACGCGCGAGGTCGTGTGGATCATCTGGCCTTCCCGTGGGAGTCGAGACGAACACCGGACATGCGGTGTCCGTGGCGGTCCACGGGATCGGCCTACGCCGCTGGATCAACATCGCCAGGTCATGTCGGCGATGCTAGACAAGCCTCCCGGCCCCGGCCAGCGTTTTGGGCATGGCGTACGACGAGGCGGGGCGGGATCTTCCGGGATCCCGCCCCGCCTCGTGCCGCTGACGGTCAGCGCCGGTCGACCGGCGGGATGACTGTGGTGGCCTCGCTGTCGTCGCCGAGGCGCTGCTCGGGCACCGCGCGGTCGGTGCCACCCGGGACCACCTGGGTCGCCTCCGGGTCGACGCTCGCCACCTGCGTGGCGTCCGGATCGGCGGGGCGGACGACCACCTGGGTGGCCTCGGAGTCGGCGGACGGGCGTACCACCTGGGTGGCCTCGGAGTCGGCCGACGGGCGCACCACCTGGGTCGCCTCGGAGCCGGCCGACGGGCGCACCACCTGGGTCGCCTCGGAGTCGGCGGACGGGCGTACCACCTGGGTGGCGTCCGGGTCGACCGGCCGCGTCACGATCTGGGTCTCCTCCGGATCGCTTGTGGGTGCCGACGCGCGGGCCAGCTCGGCCTCGGCGTCGCGGCGGCCGGCCCGGTACGCGCGGGCGTGCGCGGCGATCTGCTGCGACTCCTGCTCCGCGCGGGTCAGCCAGGCCTCCCAGCGGCTCTGCATCGGACGGATCAGACCGCCACCCACGCCCACGACGAGGATGCCGCCGATGGTGGCCAGCACGGCGATCAGCACGGGGGTGGTGACCGCGGTGGCCACGCCGATCTGGTTCAGCGCGGCGATGACGCCGAGGCCGAGGATGAACACCGAGGCGATGGTGGCCAGCACCCGGCCGTACGACAGGCCGCCGAGCGCGCCGCTGATGAGGTCCTTCACGGCGTTGGCGATGGCCGCGGCGACCACGACGATGACGATCGCCACGAACGCGCGGGGCAGCCAGGAGATGACCGCGCCGAGCAGGTCGGAGATCGGGTTGGGGCCCCAGATGCCGAACGCGAGCTGGAGGGTGAACAGCAGCACCGCGTAGTAGGCGAGCTTCGCGACGATGTCGCTGGCGTCGTACCGGGATCGGCTCAACGCGCGGCGCACGCCGCCACGTTCGACGGCGCGGTCGAAGCCCACGCGTTCGAGGACCTTCTCCACGATCTTCAGCACGGCCTTGGCGATCAGCCATCCGGCCACCAGGATCGCCAGGAAGGCGACGGCCTTGGGCAGGAAGAGCATCACCGAGCGCAGGGCGTCGCCCACCGCGTCGCTGACGTTGTCACTCATCTGGTCATTCCTTCACGCGGGACAGCCGAACGGTCAGCCCCGACCTACCCCCGAGCACCGGCGGGGAAACGCCGCGCTTGGTGACACGGGGTCTGGCGCGGGGACAGCCTTGGCAATATTCTCCGGAGTGCGTGCGGCCACTGGAGCTACTTTTCATCCCCCCGCCGTCGGCCGCAGGAGGAGACTTTCATGCACGTCGACCACTCCGAAGTGGACCGCCGGACGCTGCTGCGGGCCGGTCTCGGCGCCGCCACGGTCGCCGTCGTCGGGAGCGAGCTGGCCTTTCCCGCCACGGCTCAGGCCGCTCCGGGCGCCGATCTGGACTGGATCATCAGCTGTGACGAGTGGGCGGCGCGGCCGCCGAAGGACCCGCTGTCGATAAGCGCCATTCCCACCAACAAGATCATCGTGCATCACATGGCGTTCCCGAACGTCACCGACTACTCCCGCGAGCAGGCGGTCAAGCTGGCCCACGACTGCCAGGACCTGCACATGGACGGCAACGGCTGGTCCGACACCGGCCAGCACTTCACCGTCAGCCGGGGCGGCTACGTGCTGGAGGGCCGCCGGGGCAGCCTGGAACGCCTCGAAGCCGGCGACAGGCAGATGATCTCCGCGCACTGCCCCGGCGAGAACGGTCGGGCCATCGGCATCGAGAACGAGGGCACCTACGTCACCGAGACGCCACCGGAGGCGCTCACCGACTCGCTTGTCAAGCTGTGCGTCGCCATCTGCCGCCAGTACGGTCTGCACGCGTACGACATCTTCGGACACTGGGACTTCCGCACCACCCAGTGCCCCGGCGCGGCCTTCTACAGGCAGTTCCCCGAGCTTCGCCGCCGGGTGCACACGGCCCTGGGCACCAAGCCCGGTGACGTGCCGGCGCGCCGCTGGCCGGACCTGTGGCGCTTCGTCAACTCCCCGTCGGTCCGGGTCGTGCAGCACCTGCTCGCCTTCCGAGGCTACGCGGTGACGGTCAGCGGCACGTTCGACGCCGCGACAGTCGCCGCCGTGCAGGACTGGCAGGCCCGCAACGGCATCGCCGTGGACGTGGACGCCACGCTCACCACGCCGACCTGGGAGACCCTGGCGCCGGAGCTGGACCAGCACGCCACCGGCGCGCCGGTCACCGCCGTGCAGGAGATCCTGGCCACCAAGGGGTACGCGCTCACCGTCACCGGCGCGTACGACCACGCCACCCGGGCGGCCGTGCAGGACCTCCAGGCGCTGCACAACCTGCCGCGCAACGGCAAGCTCAGCACGAGCACGTGGTGCGCGATCGTCGGCGGTACGGTCCGCCAGAGCCTGCGGCACCGCTGAGCCGAACGGCGGCGGTGCGGGGCACACCGCACCGCCGCCCGGCCCGCACCCAGTCACGGGGCTGACCAGCACCGCGTCTCTCTCGGCCGGTTTGATCCGCCGTCCGGCCGGAAAGAGAGCCGGGCATGACATGGGCCCGTCGAGCCGTACCCGCCGTCGCCGCCGCCATGGCGGCGCTCGCCGCGCGGGACCTCCTCCAGCGCGACCACGCGCTGCTGCGCACCTTCCCGGTGGTCGGTCGCGCCCGATATCTGCTGGAGGCCATCGGGCCGGAGCTTCGGCAGTACATCGTGGCCGGCAACAACGAGGAGCGTCCGTTCACCCGCGACCAGCGCCGCTGGGTGTACGCGTCGGCGAAGCAGCAGAACAACTACTTCGGGTTCGGCACCGACAACGACATCGAGTACACCCCCGGCTATCCGATCATCAAGCACCGCACGTTCGGCCGGGCCGTGCCGCCGTCGACTCCTGGCGCCGGGCACGACGTGCGGCTGCCGTGCGCGAAGGTGCTCGGCGCGGCCCGGGGGCGCGCCCACGCGTTCCGGCCCGAGTCGGTGGTGAACATCTCCGGGATGAGCTTCGGCTCGCTCTCCGGCAACGCGATCACCGCGCTCAACAAGGGGGCGGCGCTGGCCGGTTGCCTCCAGAACACCGGCGAGGGCGGCCTGTCGCCGTACCACCGCAACGGCGGTGAACTGGTCTTCCAGCTCGGTACGGCGTACTTCGGCTGCCGCGACGAGCACGGCCGGTTCAGCCTGGACCGGCTCAAGGACCTGGTCGCCGGCGCACCGGTGCGGGCGTTGGAGATCAAGCTCAGCCAGGGCGCCAAGCCCAGCCTCGGCGGGCTGCTGCCCGGCGCGAAGGTGTCCGCCGAGATCGCCGCGACCCGGGGCATCCCGGCCGGAGAGGACTGCGTCAGCCCGTCCCGGCACGCCGAGTTCTCCGACTGCGACAGCCTGCTCGACTGGGTGGAGTTGCTGGCCGCCGAGACGGGCCTGCCGGTCGGCATCAAGTCAGCGGTCGGCGACCTCGGCTTCTGGCAGGAACTGGCCACCCTGATGCGCGACACCGGCCGGGGCGTCGACTTCGTGACGATCGACGGCGGCGAGGGCGGCACCGGCGCCGCGCCGCTGATCTTCACCGACTCGGTGTCTCTCCCGTTCCAGCAGGGCTTCTCCCGGGTCTACAAGGTCTTCGCCGAGCACGACCTGCACGAACAGGTGGTGTTCGTCGGCGCCGGCAAGCTCGGCCTGCCGGACAACGCCATCGTGGCCTTCGCGCTGGGCTGCGACATGGTCAACGTGGGTCGGGAGGCGATGCTCTCGATCGGCTGCATCCAGGCGCAGAAGTGCCACACCGACACCTGCCCCACCGGCGTCGCGACGCAGAACGCCTGGCTGGCCCGAGGCCTGGACCCGACCCTGAAGTCGGTCCGGGCGGCCAACTATCTGGCGACGCTGCGCCGCGACCTCACCAAGGTCGCCGAGGCGTGCGGCGTCGAACACCCAGGCCTGATCGACACCGACGCCGTGGAGATCCTGGACGGTCGCACCGGCTCCACCCCACTGCACGAGGTGTACGGCTACCGACCGGGATGGGGGCTGCCGTCGCCCGCCGACCAGGCGGAGATCATCCGACTGATGACCCCGGAGGTGCCGCAGGGCGGCAGCGCCCCGCCGTCGGCCACCGCCGTCGGTTGACCTCCCGCCCCAGGTCGGCAGGGGCGATAACCCCGTGCGGCCGGCGGCGCCGCACGCCTATGGTGGCGCGGTGCTGATCAGACGCGAGACACCCGCCGACGTCGATGCCATCCGGGCGGTGCACTCCGCGGCCTTCGTCGCGCCGGCCGGCGGTGACGGCGTCCCCGTCGAGGCCACCCTCGTCGACGCGCTGCGCGCCGACGACTGCTGGCTACCCGCGTACTCCCTGGTGGCGACCGACGCGGACGGCCAGGTGGTGGGGCACGTGGTGGGCACCCGCGCCCGGGTGGCCGGTGAGCCCGTGGCGGTGGGCCTGGGGCCGCTGGGCGTGCTGCCCGGGTGGCAGCGGCGCGGGGTGGGCAGCGCGTTGATGCACGCGGTGCTCGGCGCGGCCGACGCGCGCGACGAACCCCTGGTGGTACTGCTCGGGCACCCCGACTACTACCCGCGCTTCGGGTTCCGGCCGGCGGTCGAGGTGGGCGTCACCCCGCCGCGGCCGTGGGGCCCGCAGTACTTCATGGCCCGCCCGATGAACGCGTGGCGCGACACGATCCGGGGCGAGTTCCGCTACGCCCGCCCGTTCGACGACCTGTGATCCCGCCGCACGTCCGCCGCCGCCGCGCCACCGACCTGGATGGATGTGTCGCGGCCCTCGCCGAGGTGCACCGGGTCGACGGGTACCCGATGAACTGGCCCGCCGACCCGCACCGGTGGTTGTGCGAACCGCGACCGGCACGGGCCTGGGTCGCCGTCGCGCCGGACGCGGCCATCGTGGGACATGTCGCGGTGCACAGGTTGTCCGAGGCCGACCGGCCGACAGCCGAGGTGGCGCGCCTCTTCGTGGCGCCGGCCGCGCGCGGGCTGGCGCTCGGCGACGCGCTGCTGGCCCGCGCCCGACGGTGGGCGGACGAGCGCGCGATGGACCTGGTGCTCGAGGTGGCCGTGCGGGACGCCGCTGCCGTCGCGCTCTACGAACGCACCGGGTGGCGGTGCACGGGCACCCGCACGGCACCGTGGACCGCTCCGGACGGCGGCCCGGTGTCGTTGCGGGAGTTCACCGTCCGCGCCCGGCCCGCCCCGGACTGACCGGGCCCGGTTCGGCGGGCTCGGCCATCGCCGCCAGGCGGCGCGCCAGACCGGCGGCGGCGTCACGCAGCTCCGCGGGCTCCACCACCTGCACCTCGTAGGTCAGGCGGGCGATGTGCGCGGCGAGCCAGTCCAGATCGTCGCCGCCGACGAGCAGCACACACCACCCGTCGCGGTCGTCCTCGACGCGGCCCACCTGCGGCGGCACCGACGCCCGCACCTGGTCGGGGTGGGCGCGTACCCGCACCCGGGCGACGTACCGGTACGGCGACCCGGTGACCGACCGCTGCACGAAGGCGACCGGGTCGGGATGCGCGCGGGGCCGGAAGCGCCAGGTCGTGGCCACCGCCGTACGCATCCGGTCCAGGCGGAACGTCCGCCAGTCGGCCCGATCGACGTCCCAGGCCATCAGGTACCACCGTCGGCCGGTGGTGACCATCCGGACCGGCTCGACCGTCCGCTCGCGCTCCCCGTCCCGTCCGGGGTAGCCGAACCGCACCCGCACCGCGTCGCGGCAGGCCCGTGCCAGCATCACCAGCAGCTCCGCGTCGATCTCGACGACCGGCCCGATGAGCGTCTCCGTGGCGCCGTGCACCGCCCGCACCTCGGCGCGCAGCCGTGACGGCATCACCTGGTCGAGCTTGGCCAGCGCCCGCAGGGCCGCGTCGCCCGCCCCGGTGACCGTGCCCCCGGACGCCAGCCGCAGGGAGACGGCGGTCGCGATCGCCTCCTCGTCGTCAAGCAGCAACGGCGGCAGCCGGGTGCCCGCGCCGAGCTGATAGCCGCCACCGACACCTGACACCGCGCGCACCGGATACCCGAGCGTCCGCAGGCGTTGCACGTCGCGGCGGACGCAGCGGTCGGTGACGCGCAGCTGCGCGGCGAGGTCGGCGGCCGTCCAGGACGGTCGTCGTTGCAGCAGCGCCAACAACCGCAGAACCCGCTCGGTGGTCGCCTCGACACTCACCCGCCGATCGTTGCACGGATCTAGGAACGATCCTGTCCGCGATTTCCGAAAGGCTGGGACCATGACCGACGAGATCAGGGAGCTGCCATGCCACGCGACGTGCAGATCACGTTCGACTGCGCCGACCCGGCCGCGCTGGCCAGGTTCTGGGCCGAGGCGCTCGGCTACCGGCTGCAGGGCCCGCCCGGCGGCTTCGAGTCGTGGGAGCAGGCACTCGACGCGATGGGCGTTCCGCCGGAGAACCGCAACGACGCCTCGGCGGTGGTCGACCCCGAGGGCTCCCGACCACGGCTGTTCTTCCAGCGCGTACCCGAGGGCAAGCAGGTCAAGAATCGCGTCCACCTGGATGTCCGCGCGGCGCCGGGCCTCGCCGGGGACGAGCGGATGGCGGCCCTCGAAGCGGAGGCCGAACGGCTCGTCGCGTACGGCGCCACCCGGCTCGCCCGACACGAACCCGCTCCCCCGCTGGGCACCGGCCACCTCGTCATGGCCGACCCCGAGGGCAACGAATTCTGCCTCGACTGATCGACACGTGACCGCGTTCGCCCAGGTCACTGTCGTGGCGACAGGCGCTATGCGAACATGTGTACGTGTCGCCCGGGGCCACCATCCTGCACGCCGACCTGGACGCCTTCTACGCGTCGGTCGAGCAGCGCGACGACCCACGCCTGCGAGGACGCCCGGTGATCGTCGGCGGCGGGGTGGTGCTCGCGGCCAGCTACGAGGCGAAGGCACGGGGCGTCCGCAGCGCGATGGGCGGCCAGCAGGCACGCCGGCTGTGCCCCGACGCGATAGTGGTGCCACCGCGCATGTCGGCGTACACGGTGGCGAGCCGAGCGGTGTTCGAGATCTTCCGGCGGACCACCCCGCTGGTCGAGGGGCTCTCCATCGACGAGGCGTTCCTGGACGTGGGCGGCCTGCGCCGCCTGGTCGGGCCCCCGGCCGACATCGCCGAGGGTCTGCGTCGGGAGGTCCGCGAGCAGGTCGGCCTGCCCATCACGGTGGGCGTGGCGCGGACGAAGTTCCTGGCGAAGGTGGCAAGCGGGGTGGCGAAACCGGACGGGCTGCTGGTGGTCGCACCCGACGGCGAACTGGCGTTCCTGCATCCGCTGCCGGTCGAGCGGCTCTGGGGTGTCGGTCCGATCACCGCCGCGAGGCTGCGCGAACGCCGGATCCGTACGGTCGGCGACGTGGCCCGGCTCGGTGAGGCGGCGCTGGTCTCGCTGCTCGGCGCGGGCGCGGGCCGGCACCTGCACGCTCTGGCCCACAACCGTGACCCCCGGCCGGTGCAGGTGGGCCGCAGGCGTGGGTCGATGGGGGCGCAGCACGCGCTGAGCCGCGCCCCGCACGCGGCGGCCGAGCTGGACGCGATCCTCGCCGGCCTGGTCGACCGGGTCACCAGGCGGATGCGGGCCGCCGGACGGGCCGGACGCACGGTGGTGCTGCGGCTGCGCTTCGGCGACTACACGCGGGCCACCCGCTCGCACACGGTGGGCAAGGCGACCGCGGACACCACACAGGTGCTCGCCGCCGCACGGGCGCTGCTGCGGGCGACCCAGCCCGAGATCGACAGGCGGGGCGTGACCCTGATCGGCGTCTCGGTGGGCAACCTCGACGACAACCCGGTCCAGCCGGAGCTGCCCTTCCAACCCGACCCCGGCACCGACCTCGACGCGGCGGTCGACGCGGTCCGCGACCGGTTCGGATCGGCGGCCCTCACCCGGGCGGTGCTGCTCGGCCGCGATCCCGGCGTCGAGATGCCGCTATTGCCCGACTGATGGCCGCGTTTCCTGCGATCGGTGACACATCACAGCAGGTCGGCGGTTTAGCCGACCGCCCACGGGTGACCCTTGAGGGGAACAGCCTGACGAGGGGGGCCCTACGATGTCCGACGACACCAGCAACCGACCGAGCCGTCGCGTCGAGCGTCCGCACGACGTGACCGACCCACTGCTCTGGCAGCTCGCGGTCGACGTGCTGAGCGCCCACGAGCCGGACGACGAGGGGCACTGCCGCAATCTCCAGTGCGCCGGCCAGGGGTGGCCGTGCGAGGCCCGCACCGGCGCCGAGCACTCGCTGCGGCTGGCCCGCGGCGAGTCCACGTCGGTCGAGATGACAGTCGACGACGTACGGGACGAGAGCCGCCCCGGCTGGCCCGGCGGGACCGCGCCGCGCTGGGGCCGCAACGCCGGGCCGCTGCCCGCACAGCAGCGGGAGCAGAGGGCGTCCGCCACCGCGGCCTGACCGCGACCCGCGTCGTCACGCGCGAACGCTCGGCCGGTGACCCGGCCGAGCGTTCGTGCGTCATGCGTCGTGCGTCAGAGGCTGAGCCGCTGACCCGGGAAGATCAGACCCGGGTCGGCGCCGATCAGCTGCCGGTTGCGCTCGTACAGCGCCTGCCAGCCGCCGGTCGAGCGCTGGCGGTCGGCGATCTCCGACAGGGTGTCGCCCGGCTTGACGGTGTACGTCTCGCCGCCCGCCGCGGGCGCGGTGCGCTCGTTGTCGCGCGTCGCCGGCTTCTCGCCGCGCGACGGCCCGGGCTTCGAGCTCGACTCCGTCGACTTCGTTGACTTGGTCGACTTCGTTGACTTGGTGGACTTCGTTGACTTGGTGGCGGAGCCGCCCGACGAGCCGCCCTTCTTGCCGCAGGTCGGCCAAGCGCCGATGCCCTGCCCGTCGAGCACGTTCTCGGCGACGGCGATCTGCTCGCCGCGGCTGGCCAGGTCGGCGCGTGCGGCGTACTTCTTGCCGCCGTAACCGGCCCAGGTGCTCTGCGAGAACTGCAACCCGCCGTAGTAACCGTTACCGGTGTTGGTCTTCCAGTTGCCGCCGGACTCGCACTTGGCGATCGCGTCCCAGTTGACGCCGGCCTGCGCCGGGGCGGCCGGGCCGAAGAGGGCGACAGCACCGGTGACCGCGCCGACGGCAAGGGTGCCGACGGCGAGGCGGCGGGTGGTGACCCGTCGATGACGGGGCGTGTGAGCAGAAGTCATGAATTTCCTCCACGCCGGCGAGGTGAGCTGTCGGGTTCGGGCCGAGGAGCCCGGCCGCGCGGTGGCGGCTTCACCCCGAGGTGACGTGCACCGGAAAACCTGGGTCCCCCGCTCCTGCCCGGTGGACTGGGTTCCGACGACCGGGGGCAGGATTTGGCGTTGCCGGCCGTGGTGTCCGCAGTGGCGAACCCGACCGACGTTAGGCACGGTCGGTGACGAACGCCCACTCGCTGTGAAGTTCTTCACCGGGCAGCGCTCCGCGTTGCGCCCACCGGTTGCGGGCCTCGCGGCACTGTGCAGTGACCACGATGGACCGTTTGCGATCAGCGCTCTGGGCGGAGCCAGGCGACGATTCGACGCAGCAGCTCGACGTGGCCTGGCGACTCGTACGACCGGCCGTCGTGGCCGAGGGCGCTGTAGACGATCCGGCTGTCCCCTGCCGTGCGGGCCCAGACGAGCGGGTGGAAGACGCCGCCCTCCCGGTGCCCGTAGAGCGGCTCGATGTGGACGCCATCGACCCGTTCCAGGTCGGTGTAGCGCTCGTCGAAGACCTCGATGTCGCCGAGCCCTTCGGTGATCGGATGCGCGACGGCGGTCCGCCGGATGAGACTGGAACCGATCGGCGGATGGAACGAACGGCCGTGCTCCCAGGCGGCGCCGATCGTGGCACGCCAGCTCGGCACCCGGGGGAACGCGAGGGTCGCGCTGTGGACGGCGAGCAGGTTGCCGCCGCCGGCCAGGAAGCCGTCGAGAACGAGCCCGAAGAGCGCGTCGTCGGGGACCGGGGAGGACCGGTCGGCGCTCGCGTTCACCACCAGCAGTCGGGCACCGTCGAGCGCGGTAGCGAGCCGGTCGACGGACGTCACGACGGCGGCACCACCGATCATGTCCGCGAGGATGGCGCTGGTCTGCGCCAACGGGTGCCAGGGGTCGCCGTGCGGCCCCTGGCCGCTGAAGATCACTGTGCCGACAGGCACGGGCCCTCCCGGAATCGACGTTCGGGCAGAGGTCAGGGTCGCGTACCGGCGGGGCCCCTGCCGGGTGCCCCGCCGGTCGGAGCGACTACAGGGTGCGGGCCAGCCGGTCGGCGAGCGTCCGGGTGAAGCGGGCCGGGTCGGCCAGTTCGCCGCCCTCGGCGAGCACCGCCAGGCCGTACAGCAGCTCGGCCGTCTCGGTCAGGGTTTCGGAGGAGTCGCCCTGCTCGTGGGCCTTGCGCAGCCCGGCGACCAGCGGATGACCCGGGTTGATCTCCAGGATCCGCTTGGTGGACGGAATCTCGTGCCCCATCGCCCGGTACATCTTCTCCAGCGTCGGGGTGAGATCGTGCGCGTCCCCGACGACGCAGGCCGGTGAGGTGGTCAGCCGCGACGACAGGCGGACCTCCCGGACACTGTCGGCGAGGGTGGCGCCCAGCCATTCGACGAGCGCGGCGAACTCCTGCCGCTGCTGCTCACGTTCGGTCTCGGCCTGCTGCTTCTCCTCGTCGGTGTCCAGGTCGACCTCGCCCTTGGCGATGGAGCGCAACTGCCGGCCGTCGTAGGTGCCGACCCGCTCGACCCACACCTCGTCGACGGGGTCGGTCAGGAGCAGCACCTCGTGGCCCTTGGCCCGGAACGCCTCCAGGTGCGGAGAGTTCTCGATGGTGGCCCGGGAGTCGCCTGTGGCGTACCAGATGTCGCTCTGGCCGTCCTTCATCCGCGAGACGTAGCCGGCGAGGTCGGTGGGCTCGGCCGGGTCGTTGGTGGACGCCAACGACAGGATCTCCAGCAGGGTGTCCCGGTTGTCGGTGTCGTCGATCAGCCCTTCCTTGACGACAGTGCCGAACTCGGTCCAGAAGGTGCGGTACCGCTCGGGGTGGTTGGCCTTGAGGTCCTTGACCGTGGCGAGGACCTTCTTGACCAGACGGCGGCGGACGATCTGGATCTGCCGGTCCTGTTGCAGGATCTCGCGGGAGATGTTCAGCGACAGGTCGTGCGCGTCGACCACGCCCTTGACGAAGCGCAGGTAGGTGGGGACCAGCGCCTCGCAGTCGTCCATGATGAACACGCGCTTGACGTAGAGCTGGACGCCGCGGCGGCCCTGCGGGGCGAACATGTCGAGCGGGGCGTGGCTGGGCAGGAACAGCAGCGCCTCGTACTCGAAGGTGCCCTCGCCCTTCATGTGCACGACCTCGAGGGGGTCGGCCCAGTCGTGGCTGACGTGCTTGTAGAACTCGTTGTACTCGGCGGCGTCGACCTCGTCGCGGGGCCGCGCCCAGAGCGCCTTCATCGAGTTGAGGGTCTGCACCTCGCTCGTGGCGTCCGCACCGTCGGCGCCGGGGCGTTCGACGGTCATCCGGATGGGCCAGGCGATGAAGTCGGAGTAACGCTTGACGATCTCGCGGAGGGTCCACTCGGAGGTGTAGTCGTGCAGGTTGTCCTCGGTGTCGGCGGGCTTGAGGTGCAGGGTGACAGACGTGCCCTGCGGCGCCTCGTCGACTCCCTCGACCGAGTACGTGCCCTCGCCTGCGGACTCCCAGCGGGTGCCGCCGGTCTCGCCGGCCTTGCGGGTGAGCAGGGTGACCCGGTCGGCGACCATGAACGCGGCGTAGAAGCCGACGCCGAACTGGCCGATCAGGTCCTGCGAGGCGCGCGCGTCGGCGGACTCGCGCAGCTGGCGCAGCAGCTCGGCGGTGCCCGACTTGGCGATGGTGCCGATGAGGCCGACCACCTCGTCGCGGGTCATCCCGATGCCGTTGTCCCGGACGGTGAGGGTGCGGGCGTCCCGGTCTACCTCGATGGCGACGTGCAGGTCGTCGGTGTCGGCGACGAGGTCCTTGTCGACCATGGTGGCCAGCCGCAGCTTGTCCAGCGCGTCGGACGCGTTCGAGATGAGTTCCCGCAGGAAGACGTCCTTGTTCGAGTAGATCGAGTGGACGACCAGTTGGAGGAGCTGACGCGCCTCGGCCTGGAACTCCAACGTCTCGGCCTGGTTGCTCACACCGTCTCCCTTCTGTCACGTGCGGAGGTTCGCGCAAAGGATACGAGTCGTCACCGGGTGGGCGGTGGGGGCGTCCGGGTCGTATTCCCGATCCGGGCGCGCCGCCCTCGTGACGTAGCTGACTTTGGCTAGCATAAGCCAGCCCGGATAGCCTGACGCCCATGAAGATCTCTGGAAGCACCGCCCTCGTCACCGGCGCCAACCGTGGCTTCGGCCGCCACCTCGCCGCCGAACTCGCCTCCCGGGGCGCCACCGTCTACGCCGCCGCCCGCAACCCCGACACCGTCGACCTGCCCGGCGTGACGCCGGTACGCCTCGACATCACCGACCCCGCCTCGGTGGCCGCCGCCGCCGAGCTGGCCGGCGACGTGAACCTGCTGATCAACAACGCGGGCATCGACACCCGGACCGACCTGCTCGACGGCGACCTGGACCTCGTCCGGCTGGAGTTGGAGACCCACTACATCGGCACCCTGTCGACGATCCGGGCGTTCGCGCCGGTCATCGCCGGCAACGGCGGCGGGACGATCCTCAACGTGCTGAGCGTGCTGTCCTGGTTCGGCTCCCCGGCCCACCCGGCCTACAGCGTCGCCAAGTCCGCCGAATGGTCGATGACCAACGTGCTGCGCGTCCAACTCGCCGAGCGGGGCGTCCGGGTCGCCGGCCTGCACGTCGGCTACCTGGACACCGACATGGCCGCCACGGCCACCGGCCCGAAGTCCGACCCGGCCGCCATCGCCCGGATCGCCGTGGACGGCATCGAGGCCGACGCGTACGAGATCGTCGCCGACGACCTGAGCCGGCAGGTGCAGGCCGGGCTGGCCGGCGGCGTCGCCGCGCTCTACCCGCAGCTCCCCTGACCTCCGACGCGACGGGCCGCCGCCGGGTGTTCCCGACGGCGGCCCTCCCTCATGTCGGGTACGCGGTCAGCTCGCCTGCAACGTCACGTCGTCGATCACGAAGCTGGTCTGCAGTGAGGCGTCCTCGGTGCCGGTGAACGTCAGCGTCACGGTCTGCCCGGCGTACGCGGCCACGTTGAGCGTGCGCTGGACGTAGCTGGTCGAGGCGTTCAGATTCGAGTACGTCGCCAGCGTTGTCGAACCCATCCGCACGGTCAGCTTGTCGTACGCCGTGGACGTGGTGGTCTCGGCGGTGTCGATGCGCGTCCAGAACGACAGCGTGTAGCTGGCGCACCCGGCCGGCACGGTCACCGACTGGGACAGGGTCTCGGTGCGGGTGCTGCCGTACCCGTTGAGCCACGCCTTGTACGACCCGGTGCGGGCCGGCTTGCTGCTGGAGTTGGTGATCACCCCGGAGGACGCCGTCCACACGGTGGCGCCGCTCTCGAAGCCGCCGTTGCCGATCACCTGGGCGGCCGCGCAGCCGCCGGTGCCGGTCACGGTGAGGGTGAGGGTGGCGGTCCGGGTGACCGAGCCGGTCCCGGTGACCGTCACTGTGAAGGTGCCCGTAGCGGCGCTTGACGAAGCGGTAAGTGTCATCGTCGACGAGCCGCCGGAGGTCACCGAGGACGGGCTGAACGACACGCTCACCCCGCTGGGCGCCCCGGAAGCGGAGAGGCTCACCGACTGCGCCGAGCCGGCGGTGGTGGCGGTGGAGACCGTAGCGGTGGTGCTGGCGCCCCGGGCCACGGTGCGCGTGGTGGGGCTGACCGCGACGGAGAAGTCGTTGGTCGGGGTGCCGCCACCCACCGCGAGCTGCCACAGCGCGTACGCGACGCCGTCCGCCGCCCGGTTCAGCACCGTGGCGCTGACGTTGGCTGTGGTGTCACAGGACCGGTGGTAGCAGGGGTCGTACGCCGAGTTGGCGGTGCCTCCCCACTTGGCCGCCTGGGCGCTGGTCTTGCGGGCGCTGGCGCCCGCGGCGTAGCCGGAGGTGGGGATGCCTGCCTGCTGGAAGTAGTAGTCGTCGGAGCGGCCCTGCCCCTCGACGTTCTCCTCCGGTTGCAGGCCCAACGAGTCCCAGTACGCCTTCAACGGCGCGGCGGTGGTCGAGCTGACCCGGTTGATGAAGTAGCCGCCGTTCGTCGAGCCGACCATGTCGAAGTTGTAGTAGCCCTTGATGTAGCCGCGCTGGGTGGCGCTCAGCGAGTTCACGTAGAAGCGGGAGCCGTTGAGCCCCTGCTCCTCGTCGGTCCACCAGGCGAACCGGACCTTCTTCGTCATAGTCGGGTTCTGCGCGGCCAGGACCAGCGCGTTCTCCAGCAGGGTGGCCGAGCCGGTGCCGTTGTCGTTGATGCCCGGGCCGGCCGAGACGCCGTCGAGGTGGGCGCCGAACATGACCACCTGGTCGGTCGGGCCGCCGGGCCACTCCGCGATCAGGTTGTTCGAGGGGTACGTGCAGCTGGAGCAGTACTGCTCGCTGACCGTGTAGCCGGCCGACTGGAGCCTGCTCTTGACGTAGCTGAGCGAGGCGGTGTACCCGGCCGAGCCGGCCCGCCGGTTGCCGCCGTTGCTGGTGGCGATGGAGTTGAACTGGGTCAGGTGGGCCTGGACGTTCGTGACGGAGATGTCAGGTGCGGCCAGGGCGGCGGCGGACGCGGCGATCGGCCGGGCCAGCGTCGTCGTGGTGGTGGGCGACGCGGTCGCCGGCTGGGCGGCCATCGTCACCGTCATGGCGAACACGGCGAGCGCGGTTCCCGCGCTCAGCGTTCTGCCTCTCATGAGGGCTCCTCGGGGGTTGGAGAGATAACCGCGACACTGACAGATATCGATGTAGCGGGCATCGGTCGTTCGTCCGGAACCACCACCGCTTCGACGGTAGGTGCCGGCGTCAGCACAGGTGAGTAGAGATGCCAGGATGGGTAGGTAACACCAGCAGGGGTCGACGGGCCCGGAACGGGGGGCTTGCGATGGGGCCGGGTCGAACGTGACACGACCCAGAACGGATCTCTTCACCGACGGCGGCGAGACCGGCCGACTCATGGCCGACCTCGACTGGGCCGGCACTCCGCTCGGACCGGTCAGCGGCTGGTCGCAGAGCCTGCGCGCCGGGGTCCGGGTGGTGCTCTCCTCCCGCTACCCGATGCTGCTGCTCTGGGGCGAGCGCTTCTCCCAGCTCTACAACGACGCGTACTCCGCGTTGATCGGCGACAAGCACCCCGCCGCGCTCGGCGGCGACGTACGCGTGACGCTTGCCGAGGGCTGGGACGTCCTCGCCCCGCTGATCGAGCAGGCCATGGCCACCGGGGTCGCCAGCTGGGTGCCCGCCCTGCGGTTGCTGCTGGATCGGGCCGGCTACCGCGAGGAGGCGTACTTCAGCGTCTCGCACGCCCCGGCCCGCGACGACGACGGCCGGACCGTCGGCGTGCTGACCGTGTGCAGCGAGGTCACCGAGCAGGTGGTTGGCGAACGGCGGCTGCGGCTGCTGCGCGACCTGTCCGTACGCGGCGACGGCCGGACCGTCGACGTGGACGCCACCTGCGCCCGCCTGATCTCCGCGATCGGCGGTCACCCGCTGGACGTGCCGTTCGCCGCGATCTACCTGCGCGACGGCGCGGTGCTGAGGCGTGCCGCCTGCGTCGGCGGCGAACCGGACAACCCCACGGTGCCGCACGGGCTCCCGGACGCCGTACACCTGGACGAGCCGGGCCGGACCGGCCACGCCTGGGGGCTGCCGGACGCCGCCGAGGGCCGTCCGACCGAGGTGACCGGGATCGCCGAACGACTGAAGCTGTCCGGCGGCGCGTGGGACGACCCGGTGCGCGCCGCGCTGGCGCTGCCGCTGCCCTCGGCCGACCAGGAGCAGCCGCTCGGCGTCCTGCTCGCCGGGGTCAGTCCCAGCCGCGGGCTGGACGAGTCGTACCGGTCCTTCTACCACCTGCTGGCCCAGCAGGTGTCCGTGGCCCTGCGGAACGCGCGGGAGTACGAGCAGGAACGTCGTCGGGCCGAGGCGCTGGCCGAGCTGGACCGGGTGAAGACCACCTTCTTCACGAACGTCAGCCACGAGTTCCGTACCCCGTTGACCCTCATGCTCGGTCCGCTCGGTGACGCCCTCACCGACGCCGCCGCGCCGCTCGCGCCGGCGCAGCGGGAACGGGTGGAGACCGCGTGGCGTAACGCCACCCGACTGTTGACCCTGGTCAACAGCCTGCTGACCTTCTCCAGCCTGGAGGCCGGGCGGGCCTCCAGCGAGGCCCGCGTGATCGACCTCGCGGCGCTCACCACCGAGCTGGCAGGGGTCTTCCGGGCGGCCGTCGAGCGGGCCGGCCTGGTGCTGGAGGTCGACTGCCCTCCGCTGCCCGGCCCCGTCACCGTCGACCCGGTCAACTGGGAACGGATCGTCACCAACCTGCTCTCCAACGCCCTGAAGTACACATTCATCGGGCGGATCCGGGTCGCGCTGGACGCCGACGACGAGGAGGTCCGGCTCACCGTCGCGGACACCGGCATCGGCATCGCCGAACAGGACCTGCCGAAGCTCTTCGAACGGTTCCACCGGGTCCAGGGCACCCGTTCACGCAGTCACGAGGGCACCGGGATCGGGCTGGCCCTGGTCCACGAGCTGGCCCGCCTGGAGGGCGGGCAGGTCCGGGTGACCAGCGAGGTCGGCGTCGGGACGAGCTTCACGGTGGCGCTGCCCCGGTCGACCTCACGTCGTGCGGTGACCGGCCCACCGGTGAACGGTCGGGGTGACGCGGCCCGCGCGGCGGTCGCCGAGGCGATGGGCTGGCTGACCGACCCGGCCGACGAGGTGCGGGAGACCGCCGCGGCGTCCGGTCCGGCCACCGACGAGCTGGCCGGCGCGGACATCCTGCTGGCCGACGACAACAGCGACATGCGGGCGTACCTGAGTCGGCTGCTCACCGCCCAGGGCTGGCGGGTACGGGCGGTCAACGACGGCCGGCAGGCCCTGGACGCGATCCACCGCGATCGACCGGACGTGGTCCTCACCGACGTGATGATGCCGGTGCTCGACGGCTTCGACCTGGTCCGCCAGCTGCGCGCCGACCCGGCGACCCGGACCCTGCCGGTGCTGGTGCTCTCCGCCCGCGCCGGAGAGGAGGCCAGCGTGGCGGGCCTGAGCCTCGGAGCCGACGACTACCTGGTGAAGCCGTTCGCCGCCGCCGAGCTGATCGCCCGGGTGCGGGCCGCCATCCGTCGGGCCCGGGCCGGCACGACCACCGGCCCGACCCCGGCCGGCGGTGTCACTCCGGCACCCGCCACCACCGGGCCCGGCGAGGTCGTCACCGGGCTGCCGGCGTCGACAGTCGAACCGCAGCCGGCCGCGCCCGACGGCCCCGACCTGTCCGGCACCGCCACCGGACCGGTCACCGGAGCACCGACGGATCCGGCCGGCGACGCGCTCGACGCCGGTTGGACGTACCCCTCGGCGCCCACCTCCGCCGCCGCGCTGCGCCGCGACGTACGGCTGGCGCTCGCCGATCTGGACGTCGGCCCGGACCTGCTGGAGGATCTGCTGCTCGCCGCGTCCGAGGCCATGAACAACGCCGTCGAGCACGCGCAGCGGCCCAGTCGCCCGGAGGTGCGGGTCCGGCTCCAGGTCGGCGGTGGCCTGATCCGGATCTCGGTCCGCGATTTCGGCACCTGGCGGGACCGCCGCCCGGCGATGGACCGGGGGCGCGGGGCGTTGCTGATGAACGCGTACGGCGACGTGCGGCTGGTCTCCACCGCCGAGGGGACGACTGTGACGATCGAGCGTCGGCTGGACGACCCGGCCTGAACGACAGACCCGTCAGAGGCGGCGGCCGTCGCCGTCGCGGGCGACGATGCCGTCCAGCCGCTGCCCCGGGGCCAGCTCGGCCGGCTCGAACCAGAAGATGACCACCTGCTTGTCGAGACTCCACCGGGCCAGTCGGGCGTCGACCTGCCGGCCACCGACGGTGCCGACGATCCGGTGGGCGGGGCCGACGAAGTAGCCGAAGGCGGGCACCGGCGCGGCGGACGACCGCTCGTCGTAGCCGATCTGGTGGAAGCCCGGACTGCGGTCGGCCCCCTCGACGTCGTTGACCAGGAAGTCAGTGGTCAGGGTGCCGTCCGGGGCGCGGCGCCCGGCGGCCAGCCCGATGGACACCCCGGGCTGGCCGAGCACCGACACCCTGACCATGTAGTACACCCGCTGGTGGGTGCCGTGCCAGACCCCACTGTCGACGGTCCGGCCCAACGGCTTCGGCGGTGGTGTCGACGGCGGCGGCGTGGGCTCCTGCGACCTCGGCGTCGGCGAGACGGCGGCCGGCGGCGGAGCGACGGCCACCGGCGGCGGACGGTCGACAGGCGGCGGCTCCCCCGGCCGCGGCCCGACCGCCACCATGACGACGACGGCGGCCAGGGCGGTCGCCAGCGTCGCCGCTCCGGCTCCGGCGACCCGTCGACGGGTCCGCAACCGTCGTCCCTCCCGCATGACGGCGGCCAGGTCGAGGGTGGCGGCGGGACGCTCGGTCGTGCGCATGGCGTCCCGGAGCCGGTCCAGCTCGGTCATCGCCGCACCTCCTGGGTGTCGACAGTCAACGGGCCGGCGGCGCGCAGCTTCTCCAGGGCCCGGGAGCTGGTGCTCTTGACCGTACCCACGGAGATGGCGAGTTCCCGGGCCACCTGCGCCTCCGGAAGGTCGAAGTAGTAGCGGAGCACGACGATGGCCCGCTCGCGAGGGCTCAGCGCGCCGAGGATGGCGGTCAGCCAGCGCCGCGTGACCACCTCGTCGGCCACGTCGTCGCGCCGCTGCTCCGGGACCTGCTCGGTCGGATACTCCCGCAGTGGGCGCCGCCACCCGTCCACCAGATGGTTCACCAGGATGCGGCGGGCGTAGCCGTAGGCGTCGTCGTCGCGGATCCGGGACCAGGACGCGTACGTGCGGACCAGAGCGGTCTGCGCGGCGTCCTCGGCCCGGTGATGGTCTCCGGTCATCAGGAACGCGGCGTGCACCAGCCGCGCGGTAGCCGCCTGCGCGAACTGGACGAACTCCGCGTCACCCCGCGCCACCGCGCGCCCTCCCCCGTGCCACACCGGTACCGACGGGCGGGGCCGCCGAAAAGTTGAGTCCGGATCCCCTCAACTTTTCGCCGCGATCACCCGTCTTCTCCCCCGCGCCGCCTCCGTGCGGCGCGCGAGGGGAGAGACATGTCGACGAAGGCTACCCGCCGTGGTCACGCCGCCTGCGCGGCGTTGCTGGTGGTGGCACTGCTCACCGGATGCGACAGGCCGGTCGCCGGTACGAACGAGCCGGCCCTGACCGGGCCTGCCACGACCGGCCCGGCGCTCGGCGGGCAGCCCGCGGCGGGACAGGTGCCGACCGGGCGGCCCGCTGCCGCCGCCGGGAGCGCCGGCGCCGCACCCCCACCCGTCGTGGTCAGTTACCCCGCCACCGGCGGCAACCGCTGGACGACGGCGGCGGCCGAGACGACTGCCGGCGCCGGCGGCGATGGCCACCCGCTGCGCTACCGGGTCCTGGTGGAGCGCGACATCAGGGGATTGCCGGCGGCCGAGGTCGCGGCGTCGGTGTCGGCGACGCTCAACGACCCGCGCGGGTGGACGGCCGGCGGGAGATGGCGGCTGCGCCGGGTGGGCGCGGGCACCCCTGCCGACTTCACCATCTACCTGGCGACCCCCGGCACCCGCGACACGCTCTGCCAGGATGTGCCGGACGGCTACACGTCGTGCCGCAACGGCGACCGGGTGGTGCTCAACGTGGCCCGCTGGGTCAAGGCCGTGCCTGGTTACGGCGCGGACCTGGCCACCTACCGGCAGTACATGGTCAACCACGAGGTCGGTCACCGGCTCGGGCTGGGACACGAACGGTGCCCGGGGCGCGGACGGGCGGCGCCGGTGATGCAGCAGCAGACGCTGGGCCTGCACGGCTGCACCGCCAACGCCTGGCCGTACCCGCACGGTTCGGACCGCTACACCGGGCCGGTGGGGGCGTACCGCGACGAGATCCCGCCGCCCGAGGGGGCCCGGCCGGCGCACTGAGCACCGCCGCTCAGGACCGGCGCCCGCGCTCCTGCTCGAGCCGCTCGTCGAGGCGACCCAGCTCGTAGATGGCGTTCAGGTTCGTCGGCAGCCGGCTGACATTGTCCGGCACCGGGCCGGGGTCCGGATCGAGATCGGGAGCGGGCGTGGGTGCGGGAGTGGGCGCGGGTGCCGATGTCGGACCGGCCGCCACGACCACCGGGCGGCGGCGCCACAGCAGCAGCAGCGCCAGGACCCCGAAGACGGCGGCGAGCACGAGATAGTACGCGGGAGGCCAGCCGCCCCGGGTGGGGGTGGTGAACGTCGGCGGGGCGGCCGGAGCGGGCGCGTCGCCGGTGCGCAGCGGCACCGACGCCTCCCGGGGCCCCGGGCCGTTCGCGGGACGCTCGGGCGGGCCGGGCGCCGCTGACGCCTGAGGCGTCGACCTGGCCGGTGGGGTGCTCGCCGGCACCGCCGGATCCGACCGGCCGGGCGCCGTCGACGTGCTCGGCGTGGGCGCCACGGTGGGAGCCGGCGTCGGGGACGTGCTCGGCGCCGAACCGCCGCCCAGCAGGTCGTCGACGATCTGCCCGACGCCCCCGAGAAGGTCGCCGATCGGCCCCGAGGTGGTCGACGGGGACGGCGCGGGCGCCAGGGCGAGGGTCAGCACGAGGGCGACGACAGCAGGCATGGTCCACCTCGGATGTGTCGATGTGCCAGGCACGCTACCGCACAGCGGGTCACCTGTGGGTGACACCCCGGCGTGGCGGTCGGGGACACTCGCCTCCCCGACCGCCGAGGATCCACAGTGGTCAAACGGGCAGGCCGCCGACCTGGGTCGAGATCCAGGATCTGATGGACGGCAGGTCCACGTAGATCGACGGGCCGGTGGCGCATGTGGAGTTGTTGTTGCCGGCCCGACTGGTGGCGCCGATGAGGTTCCAGACCCCGTTGACCCGGCGCACCTGCGGGCCTCCCGAGTCGCCGTAGCAGGCGCCGGAGTTGCCGTTGGTGTTGTTGGTGCAGATCTCGTACGGGCCGTTGATGCCCGAGCACCGGCTGTCGGCCACGATTGACGTGTCCAGCTCGTTGGCGACGGTCGGGGCCGATCCGCAGCCCCGGGGTGCGCAGGTCTGACCCCAGCCGATGATCCGGGTGGCGGTGCCGACCGCGCCTGAGGCGCTCGGGATCGGGGCCGGGGCGTACGCGACCGAGCTGGCCAGTTGCAGCAGCTTGACGTCGACGCTCGGGTGGTTGACCGCGCGGGTCACCCGGACCACCGTCCCGCCGCTGGTGCGGTTGACGCTGCCCACCCGCACCGACGACGGCGTGGAGCAGTGCTTGGCGGTGACCGCCCAGTTGGCCTTGATCAGCGTGCCGGTGCAGCCGGAGACGTACACCATGAACGGGTAGTTCTCGGTTGCCGGCCGACCGCCGACCACAAGCGGGCCGATGTCACCGGCCTCGCCGGTCCAGGTGTACGTCGTGCCAGCGGTGGGCGCGGCCAGGGTGCCGGCGAACAGCGAGTTCACCCGGGACGCCTCGGTCGAGTTCGGGGTGGCGTTGCGGCAGGAGACCGGGGCGCTGCTGCCGGACATCAGGTCGGTGCACAGGCCGGTGCGCCTGTCGGGCAGGCCGAGGATGTGGCCGATCTCGTGGGCGGCGATCCGGTTGCGGTCGTACCCCTGGTTGACGGCCGTGCGGCCCATCCAGATCCGGCCCGAGCCGAGGCCTGTCGGTTGCGCCCGGGGCCAGCCGTCGTCGACGTAGATGGTGATGCTGGCCGGGGTGCCGGCCAGGAGCCGGACGTTGCTGACCCGGCTGTTCCAGATCTGCGCCGCCTGGTCGAAGTTGGTGCGGAACTCGCCGGTGCGGCTCGCGTCGTAGTAGACGGTCCGCACGGCGGCGGCCGGCGCGCCGGTGGCGAGCTGCACACCTGCCGCCGCCAGGACTGCCACGAGCATGGCCAGCGCCGTACGTCTCAGTTGTCGTCGGAACATCACGCACTCCCCTGCGGTCGCCCGGCGGCCACCGGCCACCAGTCATCGATGTATGTGAATGCCAGGGCCCGGCCGGCCGATGTCCGGCATAGCGGAGGCGTCATACCGCCGAGAAGCGGCGGCGATCAGCGCCTCGACGGGTCGCCCACTGTCGACTCGAGGCCACTGTTACCCAGCGGTTACGCCGCGGCGAAGTGCCGGTGCCGGGAGGGGACGACCGTGGCGGCAGAGGGCCACCGGCAGTGTCGCCGCCACGTGGCCCCGACCCTGGAGGGGAGAACCACGATGAGGATCAGAGGCGCACTGACGGCGGTGGTGGTCGTCCTCGCCGGGTTGGCCGTCGGGGCGGGCAGCAGCGCCGCGGCGGGCACCACGACCGGGTCGGCGTACTGCGGCATCACCTGGGGCAGCGCGGAGAAGTCGGCAGGCACGCTCAGCGACGCCCCGCTCGTCCAGGTCCGCACCGGCCGGCACGACTGCTACGACCGGGTGGTGTTCGAGTTCGCCGGCCCGGTCGACGGTTACACGGTCGGCTACGGCGAGACGTGGACCGAGGGAGAGGGGCTGGCGCTGTCGCCGTACACCGCGGGGGGAGCGCTGCTGCGGGTCGCACTGCGCGCGCCGGCGTACGACGACGCCCGCCAGGGCACCGTGCCGTACGCGGTCGGTGAGCACGCCGCGAACCTGCTGCGCTACCCGACCCTGCGTGATGTCGTCTTCGGCGGCAGCTTCGAGGGCTACAGCACCTTCGCGGTGGGCGTACGCGCGCGGTTGCCGTTCCGCACGTTCGTCCTCGCCGGTCCGGGCGCGCACAGTCGCGTCGTCCTCGACGTGGCCCACCAGTGGTGATCAGTGCCGGACGTCGCGCGGCCCATCGGCGCTGGCACCGCACGTCGGCTGACGTGCGGTGCCAGCGGATCGGACGCCAGTAGGCCACGCAGGCGGGTCGTGCCAGGTGACCGGCGCCGACCCTCTCAGAGCGTGCGCTGGTACTCCTCCCAGGTCCGCTTCGGGCTCACCGCCGGCCCGTCATCGGCGGCCCGGCTGGCCAGGCCGTTACGACCGAGGTAGTAGTCGCCGGCCTGGTTCTGCGCACCTGTCGACTGGTCGGTGTCGGACAGCGCGATTGCGTGGATGTGGTAACCCCAGTCCCCCTGGTCCGGGGTCCGCAGCCACGCGGCGAAGCCCACCGTCCGCAGTCGCCGCAGCACATCCGTGCGCACGGCCGAGGAGAGGCCGCTGACCGAGAGGTCGAGCGCGCCGCCGCCGTCGTGCGTGCCGGCGGACGCGCCCACACCGCTGCTGTACGAGCCCTGCGTGATGCCGAGCTGACGGCCGAGCAGGCGTTCGGCCTCGAGCAGCATCGACCTGGTGCGCGTGTTGACCTGCACACCGCGCAGGGTCACCACGCTGCCGGGTGAGATCGCCCTGACCACCGTGTAACGCCCCTCGCCGAGCGACCGCAGCGACGACGGGCCGGGCAGGCCCGTCGCGTCGAGACCTGTGTAGCCGAGGGACCGCTGGTAGGCCGCGTACGCGGCGATCGTGCTGGTGCCGAAGTGCCCGTCGACGTACGTCGACGACAGCAGCCCTCTCGCCACCAGCGCGCGCTCCACGAGCAGGACACTGTCCTTCGCCCCCTCGGTCAGGGCGGTGTCCGGTCGACGCGGATCGATCTGCGCCGCCTTGATCAGCGCCTCCATGTCCAGCTGCGGCAACGCGGCCGAGGCCGAGCTGGCCAGCGGTACGGCGCCGACGACCGCCGCGCCGGCAGCGACGAGCAGGTTTCGTCTCGTGAGCACGCTTCCTCCGTAAGATATTGACCAATCTGCATGGCAGAGTGAAGCTAGTCTTCAATGCGGAGGCTGAGTTGTCACCCCGCCGGGGCGTACGAAATCCACGGGACCGCCTTCCACCGAGTTCACGCCCAGCCGGGTGCGGCGTGCCGCTCAACAGGCCGGCCGGGCTGTGGAGACCGACCGTTCCGCCAGGCTCCGCACCGTGGCGACGGGTCTACGCTCGGCTGGTGGAGGGCCGCGTACTGGTGGTCGAGGACGATGCCTCCATCCGGGAGGTCACCGCCCTCGGTCTGCGCCGCGCCGGCTTCCGGGTCGACACCGCCGTCGACGGGCGGCACGCCCTGGCGGCGTGGCGGGCCGGGCCTGTCGACGTGATCGTGCTCGACGTCATGCTGCCCGGCCTCGACGGTCTGGAGGTCTGCCGGGAGATCCGGCGTACCAGCCAGGTGCCGATCCTGATGCTCACCGCGCGCACCGACACGCTCGACGTGGTCGTGGGGCTGGAGTGCGGCGCCGACGACTACCTGCGCAAGCCGTTCGACCTGCCCGAGCTGGTGGCCCGGGTCCGTTCGGTGCTGCGCCGGGCGAGCACTCCGGTCACGTCGAGCACCATCGAGGTCGGCGGCCTCGAGATCGACCCGGAGGGCTTCGTGGTGCGCAGGCACGGCCGCGAGGTGGCGTTGGCGGCCACCGAGTTCCGCCTGCTGCTGGAGCTGGCCCGCCGACCCGGCCAGGTCTTCACCAGGGAACTGCTGCTGGACCTGGTCTGGAACCACGGCTTCCTGGGCGACTCCCGGCTTGTCGACGTGGCGGTGCAGCGGCTACGCGCCAAGGTCGAGGACGACCCGGCGCACCCGAGGCTGGTGCGGACCGTGCGCGGCGCCGGCTACAAGCTGTCCACTGGTTGACGGGAGGTCGGCGATGGCCGGACGCGCGGTGTCCCCGGGCCGCCTGCGGCGCCGGCTGACGGTCGCGTTCGTCCTGGTCGCCGGGGTCTCCGCCGGCCTGCTCGCCGGCGGCACCGGGCTCCTGCTGCGACAGTCCTGGTGGGACGCCTCACTGCACCAGGCCGCCGCCGACGCGCGCTACCAGCTCGTCCTGGCCGGACAGTTCCTGCCGCTGACCGAGCAGCGCAGCACCGACCTGCTCACCAGCTTCGAGAGCAGCGGGAGACACGTGGTGCTCGTCGACGGCTCGACCCGGCCGTCGCACCCCGCGTACGCCCCGACGTTGGGCGACGAACTGCGGGCGGCTGTCGCGGCGGGGAGGCTGGGCTACCAGCGTTCCGCGCCGGCGCACCGCCCCCGCCTGCTCGTGGTCGGTGGTCGCATCCCCGGCTCGACCGCCGAGTTGTACGTGCTCACCGACGAGGACGACGTCGCCGCCGACCTCGACCAGCTGCGGACCGCGCTGCTGGCCGGCTGGGTGCTTGTGGTGCTGCTCGCCGCCGGGGTGGGGCACGCGCTGGCCCGCCGGACCCTGGAGCCGGTGGGTCGGGCCAGCCGGGCCGCGCGGGCGCTCACCGAGGGTCTGCTCGCCACCCGACTCCCGGTACGCGGGCGCGACGAGTTCAGCGACTGGGCGGCGTCGTTCAACGAGATGGCCGAGGCACTGGAGTCGAAGATCGCCGCGCTGTCGGCGGCGCAGGCCCGGGAGCGGCGGTTCACCGCCGATGTCGCGCACGAGCTACGTACCCCGGTGACCGCTCTGGTGGCGGCGGCCTCGCTGCTGGGCGAGCACCTGGACCGGCTGCCCGACGACGCCCGGCCGGCGGCGCGGCTGCTGGTCGGCGACGTGGTCCGGCTGCGCCGCCTGGTCGAGGACCTGATGGAGATCTCCCGGCTGGACGCCGGGCAGGAGCGACCGAGTATCGAGCCGGTGGACGCGCCGGCGCTGCTGCGCGGCATCGTCGCGGCGCGGGGCTGGACGCAGCGGGTGCTGGTCTCCGGCGACCCGGCCACGGTGCGCACCGACGCGCGCCGGCTGGAGCGGGTGCTCGCCAACCTGGTCGCGAACGCGGTCGAGCACGGCGGCGGCGCGATCACCGCGACCGTGACCGGCGCGGGTCCGCTTGTCGTCTTCGAGGTCACCGACGAGGGGCCGGGCATCCCGGCGGAGCACCTGCCGCGCGTGTTCGACAGGTTCCACAAGGTCGAGCCGTCGCGCTCCGCGCCCGGCAGCGGCCTGGGCCTGGCGATCGCCCGGGAACACGCCACCCTGCTCGGTGGCGTGCTGAGCGTCAGCAGCGAACCGGGCGCCGGCACCCGGTTCCGGTTGGAACTGCCAGCCCACGTCGGCGACCCCGCGCACCGGCCCGACGGCGACCACACCGGTCACCCGGCCGGTACGGCTGCCGGTGGTGCGGGGTGAGCCGGCCCCGCGCGGCCCGGCTGGCCGCACCGGTGCTCGTCGCCGCGCTGCTCGCGGGAGGATGCGGCCCTGCGCGCTCCGGCGATCTCGGTCCGGCGCCCGTCGCGAAGCCGTCGAGCGCGCCACCGGTCCGGTCCCCGGACCCGGAGCCCGTCCCGTCGCGGGAGGCGGCACCGTCGGCCACCGGCGGCCCGGTGCGCCCGTCGGCGCCGGCCGGCGTCCGGCAGCCGGCCACCGTGACTGTCGAGCTGTGGTTCGTCCGGTCCGGGCGGCTCGTGCCGACCTGGCGGACCCGGCCGGCCACCGTGGCGACGTCCCGGCTGGCGCTCACCGAACTGGCCGCCGGGCCGACGCCGGCGGAGGCCGCCACCGGGCTGACCACCCTGCTCCCGACAGGAGTCGAGGTCACCCGGATCACCGACGGTGTGGCGGTGCTGCCGTCCGTCGCGTCCGCCGACGACCCGGCGGGGCGGCTGCGCGAGGCGCAGGTGGTGTGGACGCTCACCCAGTTCCCCACCGTGCGGCGGGTCCGCTTCGACGACGACCCCCCGGTGGGCCGGGCCGACTACCCAGGCGTGCTGCCGCCGATCGTGGTCACCGCGCCCGGCGTCGGCGCCCGGGTCGGCGCCCCGCTCACCGTCAGCGGGACCGCCGACGTGTTCGAGGCCACGGTCAGCGTCCGGGTGCTCGACGCCGCCGGACGCGAGGTGGCCACCGGCTTCGGCACCGCCAGCTGCGGCGGTGGCTGCCGGGGCACGTACCGCGTGGTGGTCGGCTGGCGCACGGCCCGGGAGCAGCGCGGGACCGTCGAGGTGTACGAGGTGTCCGCGCGCGACGGCTCCCGGATCAACACGGTGGCCGTGCCGGTGGTGCTCGCGCCCGGGGCCTGACCAGCGAGTTGATCTGCCCGATCGCAGAGCGAAACGTAATCGTTTCGTCCACCCGGTGCGACGCAGGTCATAAAAGCCTGCATGAACGCCGACCAGCGCACTAGGGTCAGTACGACATCGTTTCGCGGGGGGTCGGGGATGCTTGGCGGTCAGCAGGTGGGCGCGGGTGCCGGTGTGCCGGCGGCCCGGGGCGCACGGTGCTCCGACAGCGAGCTGTTCGCGGTGGTCATCGACCTGCTGCGCGAGGTCGGCTTCGACCGGATGACGATCGACGCCGTCGCCGCCCGCGCCCACGTCAGCAAGGCGACCATCTACCGGCGCTGGGACGGCAAGGCCGAGCTGGTCGCCGCCGCCCTGGGCGGTCGCCAGGTGGCCGTACACAACCCGCCCGACACCGGTTCGCTGCGCGGCGACCTGATCGAGCTGCTGCGCGCCACCGCCGCGATCTGCGTGGCCGACTGCGACCTGATGCAGGCGTTGACCTTCGCCATGCGGACCAGTCCCGAGCTGGAACGCCTGGTCCGTCACCAGGTGCTGCCCGCTGGCAGGGTGGCCACCACAGCCATCCTGCTCCGTGCCGCCGCCCGGGGAGAGATCCCTCTCGAGGCCGGTGAACGGGAGTTGTTCCACGACCTGGCGCCCGCGCTCACCATGTCCCGGATCCTCGCGCACGGCCTGCCCGCCGATGACGCGTTCCTCACCCAGGTCGTCGACCAGGTGCTGATCCCGGTGCTCCGCTACCACCCCGATCGCCCGTCCCGGGCCTGATCCATCGACATCCGTAACACGAGAGGCTTCACCATGCCCGGAACCACCTCGACCGCCCCCGGCGCGCCCAGCGCCGGGACGTCGACAGGGGCGCCGCACCCGCGGCGCTGGATCGCGCTGGCGGTCATCGCGATCTCGCAGCTGATGGTGGTCCTCGACGCCACCATCGTGAACATCGCGCTGCCGCAGGCCCAGGCCGACCTGGGCATCAGCGACGCCAACCGGCAGTGGGTGGTCACCGCCTACACGCTGGCCTTCGGCGGGCTGCTGCTGCTCGGCGGCCGGATCGCCGACTACTGGGGTCGCAAGCGCACCTTCCTGGTCGGCATGACCGGGTTCGCGCTGGCGTCCGCGCTTGGCGGCCTGGCCACCACCGGCGGGATGCTCTTCGCCGCCCGCGCGTTGCAGGGCGCCTTCGGCGCCCTGCTCGCCCCGGCGGCGCTCGCCCTGCTCACCGTCCTGTTCACCGAGGCCACCGAGCGGGCCAAGGCCTTCGCGGTGTACGGCGCCATCGCCGGCGGCGGGTCGGCGGTCGGCCTGCTGCTCGGCGGGGTGCTCACCGAGTACGCCGACTGGCGCTGGTGCCTGCTGGTCAACATCCCGGTGGCGGCCATCGCCATCGCCTTCGCGCTCCCGCTGGTGCCCGAGAGCAGGGCGCACGGCAACACCCGCTACGACGTGCCCGGCGCGATCGTGGTCACCGCCGGCCTGGTCTCCCTGGTCTACGGCTTCACCAAGGCCGCCGAGGACGGCTGGGACGCCACCGCGACGCTCGGTTTCATCGCCGCCGGCGTGCTGCTCCTGGCCGCCTTCGTGGTGATCGAGCTGCGCTCCAACCACCCGCTGCTGCCGCTGCGGATCATCCTGGACCGCAACCGGGGTGGCGCGTACCTCGCCTCGACGCTGATCGGCGCCGGCCTGTTCGGCGCGTTCCTCTTCCTGACCTTCTACTTCCAGGTCGTGTTGCAGTACAAGCCCCTCGAAGCCGGGCTGGCCTCGCTGCCGGTGACCGCCGGTGTGCTGATCGCGGCGGGTGGCGCCAGTCAGCTGATGCCCCGGGTGGGCGCCAAGCCGCTGATGGTCGGTGGTGCCGTGCTCGCCGCCGTGGCCATGCTGGCGCTGACCCGGATCGACGTGGACACGTCGTTCCTCACCCTGCTGCTGCCCGCCCAGGTCATCCTCGGCATGGGCCTGGGCTTCACGTTCGTGCCGCTGTCCAGCCTCGCCCTCGTCGGGGTGCCCGAGCACGATGCCGGCGCGGCAAGCGCGACGCTGAACGCCACCCAGCAGATCGGTGGCTCGTTGGGCACCGCGCTGCTGAACACCATGTACACGAGCGCGGTCGCCGCGTACCTGGTCGGTCGGGTGCCGAACCCGGTCAACCAGATCGAGGCGCTGGTGCACGGCTACCGGGTGGCGTTCGCCTGGGGCGCGGCCCTGATCGTGCTCGCCGGACTGGTCACGCTGGTCCTGGTCAAGGTACGCAAGGAAGACATCCCGACCGGTAACACAGTGCACATGGGCTGAGCCGAGTGCCGTCGCCGGCCGGACCGCCCCGCCGGGGGTGGACCGGCCGGCGTTCCCGTCCGGTAGCGTCCCGATCACCGTCGAACGTCCGTTTGAGGAGACCCATGTCCACACCTGCCGACCGCATCATCACCGCTCTGCGCACGGGCCACGAGGAGCTCGCCGCGCTCGTCCGGGACCTCAAGGAAGACGACCTGCTCCGACCGTCGGGAGCAAGCGAGTGGCAGGTGTCCCAGGTGCTCAGTCACCTGGGCAGCGGCGCGGAGATCACCCTGGCGTCGTTGGACGCCGCCCGCACCGGCGCGCCCGGCCCGGACGGTGACTTCAACAAGGGCGTCTGGGCACGCTGGGACGCCATGGCGCCGGCCGAGCACGCCGCCGGGTTCCTCGCCGCCAACCAGCGGCTCGTCGAGGCGTACGAGGCGTTGGACGCCGAGACCCGCGCGACGCTGCGGATCGACCTCGGGTTCCTGCCCGAACCCGTGGACCTGGCCACCGCGGCCCGGTTCCGACTCAGCGAGTTCGCCCTGCACCAGTGGGACGTCGAGGTGGCGTTCAACCCGTTCGCGGCGGTCACGCCGGAGGCGACGTCGCTGCTGCTCGACCAGATCGGCGGGATGCTGGCCTGGACCAGCCGGCCGCAGGAGCTGGCCGGCCGGGAGGCCACCCTGCTGCTGCGCCTGAGCGAGCCCGAGCGGACGTACGGGCTGCGGCTGGGCGAGACGGTCGCGCTTGTCGACGTGCCGGAGCAGCCCGACGGTGAGCTGAGCGCCCCGGCCGAGGCGTGGCTGCGGCTGGCCACCGGGCGGCTGGGCCCGCAGCACACCCCGGACGGGGTGCGGGTGACCGGGCCGGTGACCCTGGACGACCTGCGCCGCGTCTTCGCCGGGTTCTGACCGACAGCCGTGCGGGCCGGCCGACCCGGCCCGCACGGTTGCTCAGCCCTTCACGCAGACCACCTGCTTGAGGTGGGCGACCACCTCCACCAGGTCCTCCTGCTGGGCCATCACCTCGGTGATGTCCTTGTACGCGCCGGGGATCTCGTCGACCACCCCGGCATCCTTGCGGCACTCCACACCTGCGGTCTGCGCGGCCAGGTCGTCGGTGCTGAACGTCCGCTTGGCCTGGGCCCGCGACATCCGCCGGCCGGCCCCGTGCGAGGCCGAGCAGTACGCGTCCGGGTTACCCCGACCCCGCACGATGTACGACCCGGTGCCCATCGACCCGGGGATGATGCCCAGGTCGCCCCGGCCGGCCCGGATCGCGCCCTTGCGGGTGACCAGCACCTCCACCCCGTCGTAGCTCTCCTCCGAGACGTAGTTGTGGTGGCAGGAGATGGGCTCGTCGTAGCCGACCTGCGGGAAGTGCTCACGCACCACGCCGCAGAGCAGGGCCAGCATGACTGCCCGGTTGCGCCGCGCGTACTCCTGCGCCCACCACAGGTCCCGCCGGTAGGCGTCCATCTCCGGCGTGCCGGCGAGGAACACCGCCAGGTCCCGGTCCGGCAGGTCGGCGTTGTGCGGCAGGCCCCGGGCCACCCCGATGTGTCGCTCGGCCAGCTCCTTGCCGATGTTGCGGGACCCGGAGTGCAGCATCAGCCAGACCCGTCCCTCGTCGGCGCCGCCCTGCTCCAGGCAGACCTCGATGAAGTGGTTGCCCCCGCCGAGGGTGCCCATCTGCCGCCGCGCCCGCGTCTCCAGCTGCGCCACCCGCCGGTCCAGGCCGGCGAACCGGCCCCAGAAGTCGTCCCAGCCGCGCTGCTCCAGACCACGGATCCGCCGCGTGTCGACCGAGTCCGTGCGCTGGGCGAAACCGACAGGGATGGTCGCCTCGATCGCCGAGCGCAGCGCGGCCAGGTCGTCCGGCAGGTCGGCGGCGGTCAGCGAGGTGCGGACCGCAGACATTCCACAGCCGATGTCGACGCCCACCGCGGCCGGCGAGACGGCCTGCCGCATGGCGATGACCGAGCCGACCGTCGCGCCCTTGCCGAAGTGCACGTCGGGCATGACGGCGACGCCCTGCACCCAGGGCAGCGCGCCGATGTTGCGCAGCTGCTTGGCGGCCTGCGGCTCGATGGCGTACGGGTCGGTCCAGACCCGGACCGGCGCCCGGGTACCGGCGAGAGGGGTGAATCCCATCGTGGTCTCCTCGTGTCAGGCCGGCACCAATCGTTGATGCTGACCGGAAATGATCGCGCGTCGGGATGGAACCGGCGCGAAAGTTCGGCGGATACGAAAAGGGCCACCAACCCGCAGGGGGTGGGCGGCCACGCCTGACGCGTGTGGCGTCAGCGAGGTCGCTGCCCTTGGTACCGGTCCTGGTTGCGGTCCCGCACGGACCGGCTGAGACACCGGTACGACGCGGCGGACGACAAGACGGCGCCGGAACCCGGCGCCCGCCGGGTGGCGTCGACGGTTGTGCGTTGCCACATGGCGTGCTCCCCCCGCGTGTGCTCGGCCGGCCGTACTCCGCATGACGGTAGGTGGGGCAGGAGCTGTCCGCAAAGGATATTGCGTCAGCGCGCCTTGCCGTGGCCTGACCGCCTGACCGCCTGACCGCCTGACCGTGGTGCGGCCTCGGCGGCCTTTTCCGGTCGGGGTGATCACTCTGGTGGCCTGTCGAGCTGCCCCGAATATGGGGCAGCGTTCCCACCACCAGTCGGCGGCGTTCTCCGACTTCCACGGCAGCGGCGCCAACGCGGCGGCCGGGGCCAGCAGGAGGAAGCGCCGCCAACAACGGCCCGCGACAGCCCCGGCACCGCTCATGATCGCCCGTGGTCGCGGTGTCGACCGTGGGTTCTGCGGTGCCGACCGCACGCTCTCTTGCCTGCCCCGTTCGTGGGGCAGCTCTACAGGGCGCGGACCAGGGGGTGCGTCCCCGGCCGCCCGCCCAGCGGCGAGGCGGGCTCAGGTGTCGTAGCAGCCGTCCCAGGGCGGGTCGAAGCCCAGGTCGTCGGGGAGGAACTCGGCATGGTCCTCGCCGTCGTACTCGTGGGACCAGTCGACCAGCCCGAAGACGTGCCCGTCGACCTCGACCTGGAAGAGCCCGATGGCGATGTCGCCGTAGGCGCGGCCGGGCAGCGCGTCGAGCCATTCGAGCAGGCGGGCCTCCGCCCGGTCGATGGAGACCTGCTCGTCCTCACTGGTGCCGGCGAACCAGATGTCCGAGTCGGTGTGCACGCCGTCGGCGTCGAACCGGTGCAGCACGGCGTACCACCGCTTGTGGCGGTACCAGTCGTCTTCGGCTCCGGCACCGTCGGCGAGTGTCGCGGTGACGGAGCCGAAGAACTGGCCCTTGTCGTACTGCCCGATGTAGCGGGTGCGGTAGTCGGGCTCGTACGCGATCGGCACACGGTCGGGAATCGCCATGGCCGGCAGGCTACCGCGCAACTATGACAGGGCCACCAGCCGGAAGGACTGCGCCGCGGTGCCGTTGCAGGCGTACTGGATGAGCTGGACGCCGTCCGCCGTGGACGCCGCGGGCACGTCCAGGCACTTGCCGCTGTTGCGGTTGACCAGCCGGTAGTAGCCGCCGCCCTCGGATTCGGCCCGCCACTGCTGGTTGGTGCCGCCGCTGTACGACCAGAGCTGGATCGGCGCCGAGTCGGCGGTCGAGCGGTCGGTCACGTCGAGCACCTGGGCGCTGTTGGTGCGGTTGTTGACCCGCAGGTAGCCGCCGCTGGGCGACGCGAACTGGTACTGCTGGGCGGCGCTGCCGTTGCAGGCGTACTGCTGGATGGCGGTGCCGTTCGCGCTGCCGGCGGCCCGCGCGTCCACGCACTTTCCGCTGCCCCGGTTGACCACCGTGTGCCAGGCGGTCGGCGAGATGGGCCCGTCGCCCGGCGGGGGCGTGGTCGGGGGCACGGTGCTGGCGCCGGCGAGCCAGTGCAGCCCGTCGATCAGCAGCCGGTTCTGCTGCTCACTGTCGAACGTGGACGACAGCCCGGTGTTGGTGCTGTAGTTCATCGCGTTGTGGCCGAAGTTGGCGTACAGCATCTTGTACTGCCTGTTGCTCCAGACCAGCGGGTAGTAGCCGCCGTACCAGGACTGGTTGGGGTCGGTGCCGACCGGAAAGCTGGACGGGTCGACCGAGGCGAGGATGTCGATGTTCGGGTTCTGCCGCAGGTCGTTGCTCCAGGAGTACCACTCGCTGATCGACGATCCGAACGTCGCCGGGAGGTTCCGGGTGGCGGCGTGGGTGCGGTTGTCGGCGCGCATGGTGACCCGGGTCGGCCCCCAGGTGTTCGTCTGGAACGAGCCGGAGCCGAGGAAGGTGTTGTAGTACCAGCTCCAGCTCGACGGGTTGTCGGTCCACGCGCTGACGTGGAAGCCCATCCACGCCCCGCCGTTGCGCATGTACTGCTCGAACGCGGGGCGCTGCGCGGCGGGCGGTGCGTCGTCGAGGAACATGACGACCTTGTACTGGGCCAGGTTGGCGGCGTTCAGCAGGCTCCAGTTGGTGGTCGACTCCCAGGAGAAGCCGTACTGGGCGGCGGCCTGCGGGAACCAGGCCCGGGCGTCCCTGTCGAAGTCGATGTGCGCGGCGTCCCAGGTGCCGTTGTAGAAGGCCAGGACCTTGAACGTCGGCGCGGCCTGCGCGCCGCGTGTCGCGGTGACCGCGACGCCGGCGGTCAGCGCGACGACGAGGGCGACGAACACCGCGAGGATCCGTCTGGTACGGGCCGGAAGTTCTGCGATCACCTGATCGTCCCTTCGCTCGGGACGCGCGCCGCCGCGTCGACGTGAACATCTGTTCACATTGTTTACAGATTGACGAAAGGTTATTCCTCTGACGTGAGCGCGTCAATCGCGGACCGACCGATTCAGGTGGGATTCCTACGTCAACGGGTACGCCGGCCGGATGACCAGCCCCGACGCCGTCGACGTCGACCAGCCGCTCGCCGTCGACGCGCCCGCCGCGCCGCACGACGCCAGCGGCGAGTGGGTGCCGACCCGCGACCTGGCCGGGCTCGCGCCCCCGGCCCGGCCGGCGCGCCGCTGGACCCCGCGCCGGGTGGTGGCCACACCTGCCGCGCTGGAGCACCCCCACGGCCGGCGGATCGTCGCCCGCGTGCAGGCACAGGGCATCGAGGTGGAACACCTGCGGTCCAACCGGCTCACCGGGGTACGCGGGCAGACCGACCGCGAGACGTACGCCCGGGCCAAGGCGACCATGGCGATCGTGGTGAGCCCTCCGTCACGGCGCGCCCTGCAACCCATCGCACCGAGCGCCGACTGGCGGGTCGACCTGGCCGAGGGCTGCCCGGCGCACTGCCAGTACTGCTACCTCGCCGGGTCGCTGTCCGGCCCGCCGGTGACCCGGGTGTACGCGGACCTCGACGACATCCTCGCCGGACTCGCCGCGTACGCCGGGCGGGGCACGGTGACCAGCCGCAACGCGCGGCGCGCCGACGAGGGCACCACCTTCGAGGCGTCCTGCTACACCGATCCGCTCGCCCTGGAGCACCTGACCGGCAGTTGGCGGCGGGCGGTGCGGCACTTTGCCGACTGGGACGCGCCCGTGCAACTGCGCTGGACCACCAAGTACGCCGACGTGGACAGCTTCGTCGGGCTGCCGCACGCCGGCCGGACCCGGGTCCGGTTCAGCGTCAACTGCGCCCCCGTCGGGGAACGGTTCGAGGGCGGCACCGCCCGCGTGCCGGAGCGCCTTGCCGCGCTGCGCCGGCTCGCGCTCGACGGCTACCCGGTCGGGCTGACCATCGCGCCGATCATCGCGCTGCCCGACTGGCGGGAGCGGTACGGCGAACTGCTCGACCAGGTCCGCGCGGCGGTCGACGGGGTGCCCGGGCTGGACCTGACCGCCGAGCTGATCACCCACCGGTTCACCCCGGGCAGCAAGGAGGTGCTGCTCGGCTGGTACCCGCGCACCCGGTTGGAGATGGACGAGGAGTCCCGCAGCCGCAAGCGGGGCAAGTTCGGCGCGGTGAAGTACGTCTACCCCCGCGACACGATGGCGGAGCTGCGCGGCTGGTTCACCGACGAGTTGGCCGCGCGCGTCCCGGCCTGCCGGATCCTCTACTGGACCTGACCGTCGGGCGTCAGCCGACCGACGAGCGGGCGACCGGCGCGGCGAAGAACGTGTCCGGGTACGGCTCGTCACGCAGGCGGTAGTGCCACCACTCGCGGTCGTAGTTCACGAACCCGGCGTCGGTCATCAGCCGCCGCAGCAACAGGCGGTTCTCCCGGGGCGTGCCGGTGATGCGGGAGTCGACGGTGTGCGCCCGGGGGTCGAAGCAGTCGAACCCCGTACCCATGTCGATGCTGTTGTCCTCGAAGCGCTGACCGCGCGGCGCGGTGCAGGCGACAAGCGGCTGCCCCGGCCGGTACGGGGGTTGGCTGGCGGCAGGCTCGTCGACAAGGGTCAGGTCGATGGTGCTGCCCCGGCTGTGGGCCGTCGGCGCTCCGACGTAGCCGTCGGCGAAGAGCCTGTCCTTGGCCACGTCCGGGTAGAACTCGGCCTTGGTCTGCTGCTCGCCGGGCCGCTTCGACCAGGCGACGAAGTCGTCCACGGCCGGCTGCGGACGGTAGCAGTCGTACACCTTGAGGCTGTGTCCGCCGGCCAGGGCGGCGTCCTGCGCGCGGCGCAACGCCTCGGCCGCCTGCCGCGTGAGCAGGCACAGCGGCTCGGTGTAGCCGGCGATCGGCCGGCCGACGAAGTTGTGTGAGGTGGCGTACCTGATGTCGGTCCGGATGCGCGGATCGACGTCGGTCAGGACCACGAACCCGGGGAGCCGCTCGGCGGGCGTGGGAGTGGGGCTCGGACTCACCACCGGGGTCGGCGGCGGCACCGCCGGCGCGGGGCGGGGCTCGGGCCGCGAGCAGCCGCCGAGCAGCGCGGCGAGCGCGAGCAGGACGCCGATGCGATGACGCACCAGTCCTGTCTATCAGCCCTGGTCAGGCTCCGCGCCTGATCAGCCGTCGAGTAGGTGCTCCCGCAGGAAGCGCAGCGCCGCCTCGTCGTCGTCGATGCCGCCACCCTCGTGACCGTTGTACCGCCACACCGACAGTTCGGTGGGCCCGGCGTGGGCGTTGACGGCCGCGTACACCGTCGACGGCGGCACGATGTCGTCCATCAACGCCACCGAGAACCGCGTCGGCCGGCGGCAGCGGCGCGCGAAGTTGACCCCGTCGACGTACGAAAGGGTGGTCAGCACCCGTTCCTCGGCGTCGCGGTGGATGGCCAGGTAGTCGCGGATCTCCCGGTACGGGCGGGCGTCGGTGACCACCACGGCACGCGGGATGTCGCAGAGGAACGGTACGAACGCGACAACAGCCCGCAGGCCGGGGGCCAGCGCACCGGCCGCCAGGGCCAGGCCTCCGCCCTGGCTGTGCCCGAGCACCGCCACCCGGGTCGGGTCGACCATCGGCAGGGTCCGGACGGCGTCCACCGCCCGCACGGCGTCGGTGATCAGCCGGCGGTAGTAGTAGGTGCGCGGGTCGGTGATGCCCCGGGTGGTCACCCCGGGCGCCTCCGGGCCGGCGGTGCCCGGGTCCGGGGTGTCGCCGCGGCTCCAGCCCGATCCCTGCCCCCGGGTGTCCATCTGCAGGTGCGCGTACCCGGCCGCCGCCCAGAGCAGGTTCTCCATCGGGTGCCCGCGTCCGCCGCCGTAGCCGGCGTACTGCACGACTGTCGGCAGCGCGGTCCCGGCCGCGCGCGGCACCCGCAGCCAGGCCCGGACCGGCTGGCCGGCGAAGCCCGCGAAGGTCACGTCGAGGACGTCGATGCCGGCCAGCCCGGTCTCCACCGGCTCGACCCGAACGGGCCAGCCGGCGTCGCGTGCCTCGGTGAGCGTCGCGGCCCAGAACTGGTCGAAGTCCCCCGGGTCCCGGACCGCGCTGCGGTAACCGCGCAACTGATCCTCGGGAAGGTCCGTGTACACGTGACGTCCTCTCGACGCTGCGTCGAACAGCCGCCCGGCGGCCCGGGGGAGCGAAAGGTGCCGAAAGACGTCCGGAAACCTTCCGCAACTCCGGGAACGCTAGAACCGACCTGGCATGTCGTCAACCCCCGTCGGTGAGGCAAGATGGCGCGAGGAACGGTGCACGCCGTTCCGGCACACACGGCGGCGACGGCTCTGCGGTCGCCTCCGGAGGCGGTGAAGGAGACGCGGGTGGGCGCGGACGACGGACGCAGGGTGACCATCACCGCGATCGCACGGGAGGCGGGCGTGTCGGTGCCGACCGTCTCGCGGGTGCTCAACGGACGCTCCGATGTGGCCCCCGACACCCGGGAACGGGTCGAGGAGCTGCTGCGCCACCACGGCTACCGGCGGCGCAGCAGCCGCAGCGTCCGCCGCGCCGGCCTCGTCGACCTGGTCTTCAACGACCTGGACAGCCCCTGGGCCGTGGAAATCATCAGGGGTGTGGAGGACGTCGGGCACGGCGCCGGCGTCGGCACCGTCGTCTCCGCGATCCACAGGCAGCCGACCGCCGCCCGGCAGTGGTTGCAGAACCTGCGCACCCGGGCCACCGACGGCGTCATCTTCGTGACCTCGCACCTGAGCCCACCGCTGCACGCGCAGCTGCGCCGCCTCAACGTGCCGGTGGTGGTCGTCGACCCGGCCGGCGTACCCGCCATGGACGTGCCGACGATCGGCGCCACGAACTGGTCCGGCGGGCTCGCCGCGACCGAGCACCTGCTGTCGATCGGGCACCGGCGCATCGGGTTCGTGGCCGGGCCGACGCACCTGTTGTGCAGCCGGGCCCGCCTCGACGGGTACCGGGCCGGGCTGGAGGCGGCGGGCATCCCGATCGACGACAAGCTGATCTACCCGGGTGACTTCTACCACGCCTCCGGGTTTTCCGGCGGAACGGCGCTGCTGGACCTCGCCGACCCACCGACAGGCATCTTCGCGGCGAGCGACCAGATGGCCTTCGGCGTCTACGAGGCCATCCGGCGACGCGGGCTGCGCGTCCCCGACGACGTCAGCGTGGTCGGCTTCGACGACCTGCCGGAGGCGCGGTGGGCGTCCCCGCCGCTGACCACCGTGCGCCAACCGCTTGTCGAGATGGGCCGGCTGGCGGCACGGACGGTGCTGCGGCTGTCCCAGGGCGAGGGCATCGACTCGCCCCGGGTCGAGCTGGCCACCGAACTGGTCGTACGGGACAGCACCGCCGCGCCGCCGACCGGGTCGCCCGCCTCGGCGTGACGGCTGGAACCACCTCGGACGCTGGTCACGCCGTTACCGATCGGCTGCCGAAAATTCCGCCGGCCGGCGGAGCTGTGGATCACCGATGGCGCGGTGAGCGGCCCGAGCCGCCCACCGCGCCTGTCGCTCAGTGGTGGTGGTGGTGCGAACGGACCGCCCGGCGAATGTCCACAGGCAACGCCGGTGCCCCGTCGACCGGGGCCGGGTCCTCGGCCGTCGGCGCCACTCCCCCGGCGGCGATCCGGTCCAGCGTGGCGAGCCCCGCCGCGTCGACCTCGCCGAAGATCGTGTAGTTCGGTCGCAGCGCCGAGTTGGCGTACACCAGGAAGAACTGGCTGCCGTTCGTGTCCGGCCCGGCGTTGGCCATGGCCAGCACACCCCGGGCGTAGACCCGACGTTCCCCGGTGGGGTCGGTCGGCGCCGGCGGCAGGTCGGTAGGCAACTCGTCGCGGTACCTGTAGCCCGGGCCGCCCTCGCCCGTGCCGGACGGGTCGCCGCACTGCAGCACGCTCAGCGTCGGGTACGCGGTCAGTCGGTGACACGGGGTCCGGTCGTAGAAGCGCTTGCCCACCAGGTGCAGGAAGCTCTGCACGGTGCACGGGGCGGCCGCCCGGTCCAGGGTCAACCCGATCGGCCCGTGGTTGGTCACCAGGGTCACCCGGACGCTGCCCCGGGCCGGCGTACGCCGCGGGTCCGGTGGCAGCGGCACCGGACGGGCCGCCGGCTCGTCGGGCGTCTCGGTGTACGCGCACGGCCCGTGGGTGGTGCGCGGCGCACGGGTGGCGGCATCGGTGGCGGACACGGTCGCCGTGTCGGCGGGCGCGGCGGCGGACGCCATGGGCGCCGCCACGGCGACGCCCGCGACGAGCGTTCCGGCGAGCAGCGTCACCCCCGCGAGGCGGGTCAGCGCGCGCGCCGGCCGGCGGGGTGCCGCCACCCCGGGGCGCGGTTCGAGTTCACTCGGCACAGGGATCCTCCTGGACTCGTGGTGCCAGAAAGACCGGAGTCTATGGACGTCGTGGCCTGTTGTCGATGCGTCAGGGCAGCCGACGGCGCCGGCGCCACAGCAGGCCGCCCAGCAGCACCAGCACCCCGGCGCCGCTGATCACGGTCACCGACCACAGCCACCCCGAGCCGGAGTGCGCCGGTCCGCTCGCCGCCGCCGGCCGCGGTCCGCCCGGCGCCGCCAACGCCGGCGCCGCCGACGGGGTGGCGGTCAACTCCCCCGGCTCGACGAGTCGACCGACGCTCGCGTCGCGGGGCACCGTGAAACCCCAGTCCAGCAGCGACGCGCCCTGCTCCCAGCCGCGTTTCGGCGCCGACTCGGCACCCAGCAGGGTCACCACCAGCCGCCGGCCGCCCCGTTCGGCCGCGCCGACGTACGTGTGCCGGGCCAGATCCGTGAAGCCCGTCTTGCCGCCGAGCGCGCCCGGGTACCGGTAGATGAGCTGGTTCTCGTTCTGGATCAGGAAACCCTTGGTCCGCTGCGCCGGCTGGGCCGGGATCGGGGCCTGTTCGGTGAGCGCGTACCGCCGGAACGTCGGCTGGGCGAAGCAGGCCCGGGCGATCAGCGCCAGGTCGTACGCGCTTGTGAACTGCCCCTTGCCGTCGAGCCCGGACGGGGTGACGGCGTGCGTCTGGAGCGCGCCGAGCCGGTGCGCCTCGTCGTTCATGGCGCGTACGCCGTCGGCCGCGCGGTCCGTTCCGCTGCCCAGCCGGGCCAGCGCGTTCGCGGCCTCGTTGCCGGAGTTGAGCAGCAGACCGAGCCAGATGGTCTCGATGGCGTACCGGCCGCCCTCGACGAGGCCGACAGCGGAGGAGCCGGGCTCGATGTTCATGTCCTCGTCGGTGACGGTGACCGTCTGCTTCGGATCCAGGCGGGGCATCATCGTGGCCGCCAGCAGGAGCTTCTGCACACTGGCCGGGGTGCCGTACTCGTGTGGGCCGCACCCGCCGAGCACCTGCCCGGTGTCCAGGTCGGCGACCACCCAGGAGGTGGCGCTGACAGCCGGTGGCGTACCGGCGCCGGCCGGCACGACCAGCCCGTCGGTGGCCAGCCCCGCACCGCCGACCGTCCGCTGCGCGGGCACGGCGGGCGGGGGCGAGGGTCGGGGCGGCCGGGACATCGCGGGCGCTGCCGCCCGTGGGCACCGCACGGTCGCGGTGGCACCCGGGGCCGCGGCGGCCGGCGCGGGAGCGAGCAGGACGGCGGACGTGGTGGCCGCCAGCAGCGCAGCTCTCATGAGCCCGACCCTAGTCAACAAGATCGCCCGGCGGGACGGGTTGGGCTCGTTGGCGCAGGTAGTCGTGCAGCGCGGCGCTCCCCCGCAGGCGGCGCAGGCTGCGCGCGTGCAGGTCCTGTTCACGGCGGGCCAGCTCGGCGCGGACCCGTTGGGCGCTGCCGGTGGTGCGCAACTCCCCCAGCACCGCCTCGATGATCTCGAACGGGTACGCGCCCCGACGCAGGAGCGCGACGACCTGCGCGGCGCGCAGCTCGGCCTCGTCGTACACGCGGTAGTTGGTGCCCGCCGCGCGGGTCGGGCGCAGCAGGTCACGCGCCTCCCACAGCCGCAGCTGGGAGGTCCGGACCCCGACCAGGGCGGCGACCTCGCCGATCCGGACGCCCCGGCGCGGCGCCGGTCGCGCCGCCGGGGCGGCGGCCAGCACGGTCTCGAACGCGCCGAGCACCCGGCGGATGTCGGCCCGCTCCCAGTCCAGTTCGGCGTGGCCGCCGTCGAGCGCCGCCAGGGCCGCCGGTAGGTCACCCCTGTGCACCGCCGCCATGATCTCCCGGGTACGACCCCAGCCGTGCCCCTCGGCGAGCCGCCGCGCCACGGTCAACGCGCGGGAGTGCTCGCTCGTGAAGATCCGGTAGCCGCTCGGGGTGCGCCGCACCGGCGGCAGCACTCCCTGCTCGACGTAGTTGCGCACCTGCTGCACCGAGATCCCGACGGTGGCGGCCAGGTCCACGGCACGCAGGCGGTCCTTCGGCCCGACGTCCACGCCGGCAACAGTAGTGGTTGACACGTGATTTGAGACTTCTCCGCTCTTTCCACCGTCGGACGCGCGGCAGCTGTCGTCAAAGCCTCTACGTGGGGACGAATGAGACAATTTAATCCGTCAGATGCTCGGCGGGGACCGCCCCGCCACGAACTCTGAAGGGTCCGCATGTCGCAGCCAGCCTGGTCCGCCGCCGACAGCCACGACATGATCGAGGTACGCGGGGCGCGGGAGAACAACCTCGCCAACGTCTCGGTCGACATCCCCAAGCGCCGGTTGACCGTCTTCACAGGCGTCTCCGGCTCCGGCAAGTCGTCGCTGGTCTTCGGCACCATCGCCGCCGAGTCCCAGCGCATGATCAACGAGACCTACAGCGCGTTCCTCCAGTCGTTCATGCCGAACCTCAACCGCCCGGACGTCGACTCGCTGCGCAACCTCAGCGCCGCCATCGTCGTCGACCAGGAACGGATGGGCGTCAACTCCCGCTCCACCGTCGGCACCGCCACCGACGCGTACGCCATGCTGCGGATCCTCTTCAGCAGGCTCGGCCAGCCGCAGATCGGCGGGGCTGGGGCGTTCAGCTTCAACCTCCCCGAGGGCATGTGCCCGACCTGCGAGGGGCTGGGACGTGTCTCGGACCTCGACGTCAACGAGCTTGTCGACGTCGAGCGCTCCCTCAACGACGGCGCGATCACCGTGCCCAACTTCGCCGTCGACTCCTGGTACTGGCAGACCATCGTCGGCTCCGGCCTGTTCGACCCGGACGTCAAACTCCAGGACTACACCCCGGCACAGTGGGAGGACTTCCTCCACAAACCCGCCACGAAGATCAAGGTGGGCGGCAACAGCTGGACGTACGAGGGCCTGGCCGTCAAGGTCAAGCGGCTCTACCTGACCAAGGACCGCGAGTCGATGCAGGCGCACATCCGCGCCTTCGTCGACCGTGCGGTCACCTTCACCACCTGCGCCGACTGCGGCGGCACCCGCCTCAACGCGGCGGCCCTGTCGTCCCGGATCGCCGGACGCACCATCGCGGACTGCTCGGCCATGCAGATCAGCGACCTGGCCGCGTTCGTACGCGGCGTCGACGACCCGGGCGTCGCGCCGCTGATCGCCAACCTGCGGGACCTGCTCGACTCCCTCGTCGAGATCGGGCTGGGCTACCTCAGCCTGGACCGCGAGTCGGCCACCCTGTCCGGCGGTGAGGCACAGCGGGTGAAGATGGTCAGGCACCTCGGGTCCAGCCTCTCCGACGTCACGTACGTCTTCGACGAACCCACCGTCGGCCTGCACCCGCACGACATCGCCCGGATGAACGACCTGCTGCTGCGGCTGCGCGACAAGGGCAACACCGTGCTGGTGGTCGAACACAAGCCGGAGACCATCGCCATCGCCGACCACGTGGTCGACCTCGGGCCCGGCGCCGGCACCAACGGCGGACGGATCTGCTTCACCGGCGACGTGCCAGGGCTGCGCCGCTCCGACACGCTCACCGGCCGGCACCTCGACCACCGGGTGACCCTGCGCGCCGCCGTACGCCCACCCACCGGACAGCTCCCCATCAGGCACGCCGACCTGCACAACCTGCGCGACGTGGACGTCGACATCCCGCTCGGCGTGCTCACCGTGGTCACAGGTGTCGCCGGCTCCGGCAAGAGTTCCCTGATCCACGGGTCGCTGCGCCACCGATCCGGTGTGGTGATCGTCGACCAGTCCCCCATCCGCGGATCGCGGCGCAGCAACCCGGCCACCTACAGCGGACTGCTCGACCCGATCCGTACCGCCTTCGCCAAGGCCAACGGCGTCAAGGCGGCGCTGTTCAGCGCCAACTCCGAGGGCGCCTGCCCGGCCTGCAAGGGCATCGGGCTCATCTACACCGACCTGGCCATGATGGCCGGGGTGGCAAGCGTCTGCGAACGCTGCGAGGGGCGACGCTTCACCGAGCAGGTGCTCACGTACACGCTGCGCGGCAAGAACATCAGCGAGGTACTCGCCATGTCGGTCAGCGAGGCGTACGACTTCTTCCCGCACCTCATCCTCGGACGGCTGGTCGACGTCGGGTTGGGCTACCTCAGCCTCGGCCAACCCCTGACCACCCTGTCCGGCGGGGAACGGCAACGACTCAAACTCGCCATCCACCTCGGCGAGAAGACCAGCACGTACGTCCTGGACGAGCCCACCACCGGCCTGCACCTGGCCGACGTCGACCAACTCCTGGCCCTGCTCGACCGCATGGTCGACGCCGGCAACACGGTCATCGTCATCGAGCACCACCAGGCGGTCATGGCACACGCGGACTGGCTCATCGACCTCGGCCCCGGCGCGGGACACGACGGCGGGCGGGTCGTCTTCACCGGCACACCTGCCGAGCTGGTCGCGCACGGGGACACCCTCACCGCGACCCATCTGCGCGAGTACGTCAACGAGCCCGCGCGGATCAGCCAAGGCTGACGGCGCCGGGTTGGCGTCCGCCGGCACGCGGGGGCGCGGGCGGTGGGCGGCGCGGGTGGGCGGCGCGAGCGGTGGGCGGCGCGGGCCAGACGTGGGCGCCACGCGCCGGCGGGGGTCAGGTGACGCGGCGGAGCCAGCGTCGCTGCCAGGGGGTCTCCACGGCCTTCGGGTGGTAGCCCGTGCGGACCCACGGCACCGCCCGCTCGGCTGGCAGGCCGTCGAGGATCGCCAGCGCGGCCAACGCCGTTCCCGTCCGGCCCACTCCACCCCGGCAGGCCACTTCGACGCGTTCGCCGCCGCGTGCCCGGCGCAGGGCCTCCCGCAGGGCGTCGAGCGCATCGGCCCGGTCCAGCGGAACCCAGAAGTCGGGCCACCGGATCCGCCGGTGCGCCCACGCCGGCTCCGGGCCGGGCGCCAACAACAGGGCGAAGTCGGCAGGCGAGGCCTCCGCCGCGATGCGGCGTCCGCGCACGCTCGCGCCACTCGGCAGTACGACGACACCCGACTGCCCGGACCAGGGCTGAACGACAGACACCCGAGCATTGTGCCGCGCCGGCCCGACGGCAGGTACGGACAGCGCCGCCCCCGGCCCGGGTGGGTCGGGGGCGGCGCTGGTGTCGGTGTGCAGGTCGCCTCTCGGCGAGTGGCGCGACGCGGCTCCAGCCGAACGGTGTTCCGCGACGGCAATAGTTAGGTGAGGCCCGGGGACACTGAGTCACACCGACACCGATCCACAACCCGCCAGCCCCACCCGATGTTCCCGACCCCGCACAGATCTTGGACAGTTCCCGTTCACGGCTGACGGGAACTGTCCAAGATCTCGACCGGACATGCCGAA
>NZ_JBVJGN010000021.1:0-70493 GCF_055587305.1 Micromonospora sp. NPDC047521
GTGATGGGCGGCCTGATCACCTGGTCGTGGCAGGGCGCGCTCACCGCGTTCTTCTGGGCCGGGTTGGTCCGGATCGGCCTGCCGCACCACCTGTCGTCACTGGCCCTCCCAGACCGCCTTCGCGCCGGAGTCGCCGGTACGGATCACGTAGTAGACGGCGACGCCTGCGGCGACCACCGACAGCACCTGCAAAGCCAGGGTCAGCGGCCGACCGGGGCGTACGCCCTCGGTGGTGCGCGGCGGCACGAACCGGACCAGCGCCAACGCCACCACCGCCAACCCGATCGTGGCGTAGAGGGTGAGGTCGCCGAAGTCCTGGTGCGCCTCCAGCTTCGGCACGAACTCCGGGGTGACCCGGTTGGCGGAGCGCATCCGCTCGAAGAAGGCGTCACCTGTGAGCTTCGCCAGCAGCGCGGCGAGCGGCGCGCCCAGGGCGAGCAGCCCCAGAACCCACCGCGTGTGTGGCCGGATCGGTGCGACGAGCGCGTAACCGATCGTCAGGAGAGCCAGCAGCGGCACGAACACGACCGCTGCGTGCAGGACGAGAGGGTGGGCGGGAATGCCCATGAACTCCTCGAACATCGGCGTCTCCTCGGGTGGGGTCGAGTGGACGTCGATCGTGCAGCAATCGACGGTCGCAGCGCAACGCGGCCGGTTCGACTCAGGTCACCGCGGCCCGTACGCCGAGACCGACCAGGATCATCCCGGCCAGCCGATCGAGGATGCGTCGGACACCTGCCGTACGCAGCAGCCGGGCGGCGGCGCCGGCGACGACGGTCCAGCCGGCGAGCCAGCAGGTGTGCAGGGCCGCGTGGGCCGTGGCGAGCAGCACCATCGGCACGAGCACCGGTCGGCCCGGCTCGAGGAACTGCGGTGCGAGGGTGAGGTAGATGGCGGCGGCCTTGGGGTTCAGCACGTTGCCCAGCAGCCCCTGAAGGTACGGGTGGTCGACGCGCCAGAGCAGCCTCCGTGCCCGCGTCTGCGGTGGCCGCCCCGAGGCCGGGGACCGGCGGGACGCGGTCCAGAGCAGCCAGACCCCGAGCCCGACCAGGTAGGCGGCACCTACGAGTTTGACGACCCAGAACGCCTGCGACGAGCGGAGTACCAGCGCGGCCAGGCCGGCTGCGGCGAGAGTGGCGTGCACGTAGAGCCCGGTGACCGTACCCAGGATCACCCACCACCCCTGCCGCCGCCCGCCGCTGGCGACCCGCGAGACGACAAGCGTCAGGCTCGTGCCCGGCGCGGTGGTGATCGGCGCGACCGCGACGAGGAAACCGAGCACGGCGACCGTCCGCACGCTCAGACCACCACCCGGTAGTGGGTGGTGAGCAGCCCGGTGTCGTCGTACACGTGGAAGGCGACGCCGGGCGGCTGGGTCTGGGTGGTCAACGGGCCCGGGCCCTCCCAGGGCATCCGGAGGGTGGAGACGACACCCGGCGCGATCCGCAGTGGACGGCCGGCGAAGGTGCTCGCAGCGGCGGTGTGGAAGTGCCCGGTGAGCACGGCGACGACCTGCGGGTGGGCGCTGACCAGCTCGGCCAGCGGATCGGCCGGCAGCAGCCGCATCGGGTCGATGACCGGGTGGTGCAGCACGACCGGCGGATGGTGCAGGGCGACGAACGTCGGCGTGTCCGCCGGCACCGAGCCCAGCTCGTCGGCGAGCCACCTCATCGTCTCCTCGTCGAGGTGGCCGTGGTCCTCGCCGGGCACCGAGGAGTCGGCCAGGAGGAAGACCGCGCCGGCCACGTCGTGCCGGGTGTTGATCGGGCCGGTGCCACCACTGTCGTCGCCGAGCAGACCCTTGCGGTACGCGTCGCGCACGTCGTGGTTGCCGGGGCAGACCAGGACCGGCAGCGGGGAGTCGAAGAGCCTCGCGGCCGTCTCGTACTCGGTGATCTCGCCGTGGTCGGCGATGTCCCCGGTGATCAGGATGGCGTCGACAGGTTGCGGCAGGGCGTGCAGATGGTCCATCACCCGGGCGGTCCGTTCGGCCGACCGGGGATGGCTGTCGAGGTGGGTGTCACTGAGGTGTGCGACGACCAGCACAATGCCCCCTAATGGCTAGCTGCGCTTAAAGGCATTAGGGAAGGTACGCTCGCATCCGTCGCCCGCACAAGCCACCACGGAGAGGACGCGCATGTCAGCGCAGCTCGCGCTCGCCTTGGTCAGCACCATCCGGCACGACGGCAACGGTGGCGTCGCCGACGACCTCGCCGACGTCCCCGGCCTGACCGCCTGGCTCGCCGAGCAGGCCGAATCTCTGCGGGAGTACGCGGGCGGGCGCCCGATCCACGGCGACGAGCGGACCCGGCTCGACGTGGTGGCGGTACGCCGCGCCGCCCGTACCCTCTTCGCCCGGGCGGTCCGGCCCGGCCCGCCCAGCCGGGCCGACTCGTCGGCGCTGCTGCCACCGCAGGAGGCGGTCGACAGGCTCAACCTGGCCGCCGCCGCGATGCCGGTCCGGCCGGTGCTGACCTGGCCCGACGAGAGCGCGCCGTCCCTCACCTGGCAGGGCGAGGCGGCCGACGCGCGCCTGGCGCTCACCGCCGGGCTGGCCCGCGCCGTCGTCGAGTTCCTCGCCGGCCCCACCCGGGCGGAGCTGCGCGCCTGCCCCGCGCCGCGCTGCGTCCGCTACTTCGTCAAGGACCACCCGCGTCAGGAATGGTGCAAGCCGTCCTGCGGCAACCGGGCCCGCGTCGCCCGCCACTACCAGCGTCGTGCCACCGTCCGTTGACAGGTGCCCTCAGCTGCGGGAACGCGGCAGGCAGTCCTTCTTGTACTTCAGGCCCGAGCCGCACCAGCAGGCGTCGTTGCGCTCCGGCGGCCAGGGCACCCGGGCGCTGGGCCGCGTCGCCACCTCGGCCGCGTAGCCGGCCCGGATCTGCGGATCGGACGGGTCCCCGTCGCGGCGCCTGGCGAACGCGTCCAACCCGGCCACCGTCGCGACGAACACACCCAACCCCGTGCGGCCGGCGCTCGCCAACTGGACCAGCGCCTTCTCCAGCCGGGCGCGGTGCGCGTCCCAGTCCGGTCCGTACACGTCAGTCAGCTCGGCGTGCTCGGCGAGCAGACGGTCGAACTCGTCCCGGCGCCAGAGGAGCAGATCCGAATCGCCGCCCTGACGCTCGGATGCCCGGCGGACCAGCTGGTTCTCCAGCCGATCGGCCAGGTCGTCCTGCCGGTCGTGCGGCAGGTTGAGATTCCGGCGTACCCGATGGCGCTGTTGCAGCAGGAAGAACGCGACACCTGGCGCCTCCGGCGGGCCGACCTCCGGGTCGGCCGCCGAGGCGCGCTCACCGAGCAGGCCGTCCACCGCCTCGCTCAGCCACGTCTCGGCGATCGACGAACGACCGCCGGCGTCCAGCGCCGCGCTCAGGTACGCCGGCGCGTCGGGCTGCGTGAGCAGCAGCGGACGCAGCGCCGTCAGCTCCGCCATCGCCTCGTCGTCCCGGCCACCGGCCCGGAACAGGGCCCGCGCCCGCAACGCGCGCGCCACCCCGGCCCGAGGATCATCCCCCGACGGGTACGCCTGCACCGCCTCGTCCGCGTACCGCAGCGCGGCATCCGGCCTGGCCCGGATCTCCGCGATCTCGGCGGCAAGCGTCAGCGCGTCACCGGCGTCGTCCGGATCCTCCAGGCGGCCCTGCTCCGCGGCCTCGGCCAGGTCGGCGGCGACACCCAGCGGATCGGCCGCCCCGAGCGCCGAGCGGCGCAGTTCAGCCAGGTCAGCCTTGGTGAGTACGTCTCTCGTCGGCACGACCTCACGGTACGTCGGGGTGCTCCCGGACGGCCCGATTATGGCCATCTGCCGTCGACAGCCGCGTCACCGCACCCGGTCGATGTCGTCACGTCCGTCGAGCACGCACCAGGGGACTCGGGCGGTCAGAACTCCTCGTACACCGCCGGGTCCTGGTCCGCGAGCCGCCCGTCGGGGCGACCCAAGGCGGTGATGGCCTCCACCTCGGCGTCGGTGAGCGTGACGCCGAAGACGTCCAGGTTCTCGACCTGCCGCTGCGGGGAGGCCGCCTTGGGCAGCGGGATCACCTGACGCGCCACGTGCCAGGCGAGGATGGTCTGCGCCGGGCTGACGCTGTGGGCGGACGCGATGTCCACGACCGTGGGGTGCTGTTGCAGGTCGTTGCCGTGCCCGAGCGGACTCCAACCCTGCACGAGGATCCCATGCTCCCGGTGGTAGTCGATCGCCTCCTGCTGCGGGAAGTACGGATGCACCTCGATCTGGTTGACCACCGGAGCGACACCCGTCTCGGCCACCAGCCGGTCGATGTGCTCCGGCAGGAAGTTCGACAGGCCGATGTGCCGGACCAGGCCACGCTCGCGCGCCTCGATAAGCGCCCGCCACGCCTGCACGTACAAGTCGACGTTCGGGTTCGGCCAGTGGATCAGGTACAGATCGATCCGGTCGAGGCCGGTCCGGAAGACGCTCTCCTCGATGGTGGTCAGCGCCTCGTCGAAACGGTGGTGCCGCCCCGGCAGCTTGGACGTCACGATCAGCTCGTCGCGTACGCCACCGGCAGCCCGTACGGCCCGACCCACCGCGCCCTCGTTCTCGTAGTTCACCGCCGAGTCGATCAGCCGGTAACCCGCCCCGATCGCGTGGCCGATCGCGTCGACTCCCGCCGAGCCGTTCAGCTGGTACGTGCCGAGCCCGATCGCCGGCAGAGTGGTGCCGTCAGCGGCCGTCAGGTGGGGAATCGTCATGATCGGACCCTACCCGCGGGACGTCGGCGGAGTGCCCTGCGTCAGCTGGCTGCCACGTCGGCGGGGGTGGGCCAAACGCGCGACGACCGGCCCGCACGGCCAGAGTGGCGAGGGCAGCGTTGGCACCCCCACCAATCACAGCGCCGATGCCGAACGGTGCCATCCGACCGAGAACGATGATTCCCTGCTTGGTCCCGTACTTCGTGATGAAGTGTCTTCCCAGGACCTTGTTGATCTGACGCAACGTCTGTAGAGGTACCTTGGCGACAATCTGACGTCCCCAGTGTTGCCCTGTCCGCTCTGCGACCTTGGTGATGGTCGCGGAGCCGGACCCGCCGAGCATGATTCCCATCACGATCGTTCGACGGCGTCCGATCTCGTCGATGCGGACTCCGTGGACTTCGGCGATCGAGAGCGCGAAGAGGGCGCTCAGCTCAAGAGATGAGAGAAACTCGCCGGCCGACAGCGCCAGTGCGACGCCCGTGCCGACGCCGGGCGCCGCCGCAGCTCCTCCAACGGCAGCACCGGTCCCGGTCAGGGCGCTGACGTACATCCGCTCCAGATTGCCGATCACCTCTGCTGGTGTCGCCTCCGGGTTCCGCTGGCGGGCTCGGGCGATGTTCTTTCGCACCAGTGGGCTCTGGATGGCGATCGCCTTATCCAGGAGGTCGAGGACTCGCTGCCCGGGTACGGCTGCTTCCGGATCCGGTCCATCGAGGGCGTCTGTTGCCATGCCTTGAACTCCTAGGCTCGTTGAATGCGCACTACCGACCGAGGCCGGCGAGCATGTCCTGGAACGCGATGGGGTGCACGACCGGAACGTCGTACTGGCGGGCCTTCTTGGCCTTGCCGGACATCGAGTCGGGGTCGGCGGCCACCAGGAGGCGGGTCTTCTTGGTGACGTTGTCGCCGACCTGGAGCCCTGCCGCCCGAGCGTTCTCTTCCCAGGACCACCGTGGTGGATCCATCGCCCCGGTGAAGACCACCACGTCGCCGGCTTGGAGCCGCCAGGCGTTTAGGTGCGGCCGGGCCGTGCCAGTATCGGGAGCGATCTTGAGGGCGTGGTCGACATCGGAGGCCTGCAGCCCGAGCAACGAGGCAACCTGGTCCAGGTCGTGGCGTTCGGCCGACGTGAGGACGTTGTCCTCGATCGCCACCGCTGCCAGACTCGCCAGATAGCTGCGGTGCAGGTGGTCGACGTCGACACGGGCGAGGCCGAGCTCTTCGGCAGTGGCGACGAGTGCGTCCGCCTCACTGGCGGAGATGTGCCGGTCAAGCAGCGCCCGGTCGAGCAGGTCCAGGTACGCGTCACCCTGCGGTTCACGGAGCCGCGGAAGCCGGTCCACCAGACGAGCCAGGAAGTGTTCCGTGTGGTGCCCCGGGCCTTGCCGGGGCACCGGCACCACTGCTTCGGCAGTCAAGGGCGGCCAAGGGGCAGCCGCAGCGGCGTCAAGGACGGACGTCCACGGCGGCGGCGCTCCCGCGTCCCGCAGATAGCGGGCCAGGAGGTGCGCGGCCGCTCGCGCGTCATGCAGGGCGGAGTGTGCCTGGTGCGGCGGCAACCCCGCAGCGCGACAGCAGTCATGCAGGCTGCGGCCGGCCGACGGGAGGAAGTGCGCGGCGAGCCGCATGGTGCACAGTCCCTCTGCCGGGCTGATTGGCGGTTCAATCCGCAGTCGCCGGTACTCGGCGAGGAGGAATGTCGCGTCGAAGTGCAGGTTGTGAGCAACCAGCACCCTCCCGCGAAGGAGGCTGGCCAGGTGGCCGGCGAGCCGACTGAACTCCGGTGCGCGCCGTGCCTCGGCGGCCGAGATGCCATGGATGAGTTGCGGCCCTAGGTCCCGGTCGGGGTTGACCAGGCTGCACCACTCGTGCGTCACCTGCCCGGCGCCGTCGAGGTGGATGACGGCGACCTCGACCACACGGTCATGCCAACTGGTGCGCAGGCCCGTCGTCTCCAAGTCGATAACTGCGTACACGTCGGGTCGACTCCTCAGATCGTGGTCGGAGCGGAGCTGTCGGCGGCGGCACGCAACCAGGCCAGCCACCGTGGAGGCAACGGCTGCGGATCGCCAAGAGCGCGCAGATACTTTCGGCGATACCGAGCCTGTTCGGTGTCCTGCCAGAGCTGAGCGGTGATGGCGACGGCAGACGTCAGAGCCAGCGCCGTCCCGGCGACCGGCGAGGCGGCGCGGGGCTGCACGGTGAGCCGGCTCTTCAGATCCTCGTGATTCGGCATCTCGGTGGGCCAGGCGAGCGGGGCGAGCTTTGACGTGGACACGGCACGCTGCCGATCGACCGCTTCGGCGTAGGCGGATCGGTGCTCAGTGATCTCCGTGAGGAGCTCAGGGACGGTCAGCACGTACCCCCGCAGCGTGCTGACCAGTTCCTGCGGCAGTACGTGGGCGGTCCTGTCCAGGATCATGGTCGGCGTTTCCCGGTCCCACCCGACGAGGCAGCGCCCCTGCAACATCCACATGATTCGAGCGAACTGGTCGTCCTGCGCGACTTCGTCGAGGCGTACCACCCATGCCCCGCCGGCACGTCCGGTGGGGCTGAGCCGCCACACAGCCACGGCCTCGGCGCCGGCCGTGTCGGGACCGACGGCGAGTACGGCGTGACCGCGTGCGCCGGGCACGTAGTCGACGGGTATGGAAAGTTCGCTTTCGGATTCCTCAGGTTCTGTCATCCCGCATCCCTCATGATCGACATCGGGAGAATCACAGTAGGTGTCAGCGTGGACACGGCGGCTCACCCGGAGAGGTGCCTCGTCGCGCGTATTGTCCAAGCGCGAGTAGCTGAACAGATCATTCGTGTGATGTGAGCGGGTCAACGCGCGTATCCCTCTTGGTTGGATGAGTCGTCTGCGGTCAGCTCGTGGTGCCCGCGGTCGGCTGAAGTCGCGCGAGCAGGGTGGTCACTTCGGCGTGCAGGCGACGCAGCTCCGCCGCCGTAGGAGCCAGCTCATAGCAGTGGTGGTGCGTGGCGGCGGAGAGCATCGCCCAGGCGAACGCCACCCGGCGGGCGGTCTCGGCACCCGGGCCGAGCCGGCCACGCAGCATCAACTGCTTCGCGCGGCCCTGCCGGCACGCCGCGACGCTCGGCTTGACCGACCGCCAGTAGGCATCGATCCCGCCTTCGAGGGCGAGCCGGATCAGGCAGGCGCAGGCCCGTGGCCACCAACCGGCGGACACCGCCGCGACGCCGAGCAGACCGGCCCCGCGCAGCAGCTGGTCGGCCGCCGCCAGGCAGCGCTGTGGCGTCGGCGCGGTCACGACAACGCCGCCGCGAGGAGCCGGGCGTCCGTAACCAGGCCGGGCAGGTCCCCCAGGTACGCCCCGTGCACGCCCTCCCGACACGCCTGGTAGGCGTTCACCGCCCGTCGTCCGTGCCGGCGGCCGAGCCAGCCGAGCACGTCCCCGCCCTTGTCCGCGTCGTCAAACAACGCCAACGCGACGGTGGTGGCGACCCGTCGGGACGCGTCCTCGATCGCGCTCTCGATGTCGGCGTGCGGTACGCCCCGCGCCACCCGGGTCCGCCAGACCGCCCGGTGGCAGGCCGCCTCCAGGGCCGAGCGGCACAGCTCCGCGACCACCGGCCCGCGTACTTCGGCGGTGATCTCCTCGTTGCGAGCCAGCGCGTACGCGTCGTCGAGGTAGCGGGTCACCGGGTCCGAGCCGGGCCGCAGGGTCACCACCGACTTTTCCGCCCGGGTCACCTCGATGATCCGCGCCTTGCCCAGGTCGAGCCGGCGAACCGCCTCCGGCAGCCGGGTGTCGTGGGTGAAGACCACCACCTGCCGCTGCTCGGCCAGCTCGGCGAGCACCCGTCCTAGGCCGTCCACCTTCGACGGATCCATGCTCTGCACCGGGTCGTCGACCACGATGAACCGGAACGGGCTCTCCGGGGCGCAGCTGCGCGGCAGGAACGTCGCCAGCCCGAGCGCCTGCATCTCACCCTGACTCATCACACCCAGCGCCGTGCCGTTGTCGGCGCCGTCCACGCTGACCGGGAAGACCACCCGCCGCCTGGTGTTCGCGCCTTCCAACGTCATCGACCCCAGCTCGACGTTGCTCTCCTGCCGTAGCTGCGCCCAGATCCGCTGCGAGTGCCCGGCGAACGGCGCGACCCGCTCGTTGCGGATTGCCGTACCGGCGTCCTTCAGCCAGGCGCGCGCGGCCTTCAACCGGGCAAGGGTCGCCTCCCGCGCCGCAAGCCGGTCGGCGGCGGCCACCCACTCGCGCACGTCGGCAGCCGTCGCCCGCCAACCGGTGTCGCGTTGCCGCAGAAACCCCTCGGCGTACGCGCGGGCCGCGTCCGCCGCCGTCACCACCGCCGGGTACCGCGCGGCCAGGTGGTCGGCCAGGTCGGCCGGCTTCCCGGGTACGCGCCGCAGCGCCACGACGGCGTCCCGCAGCGCCCCGACCGCCGCCTCCGACCCCGGCCCCTCGGGCACCGCGAGGTCGTCGATCAGGTGGTGCGTCTGCCGCAGCAGAGCCGTGAGCCGGGTCGCCGCGGTCTGGGCGGCGACACTGCGCTGCCGCAGCTCGGTGAGCGACTGCGCGGCGGCGGTACGCCAGCCACCGTCCAGGGTGCCGGTGGCGCACACCGGGCACGACCCGTCGCCCTCGTCCTCGTGGTGTTCCAGGGCGAGGCGGAGCAGTTCGGCGCTGCGCAACGCGGCCCGGGACCGGCCACCGTCGTACCGCAGGGCTTCGCCCGCCGCCTCCCGCAGCTGACCGGCCAGCCGGGTCACCTCGTCGACCGGCGGCGGGGCGAGGTCGGCGAGTTCCCGGCAGAGCAGCACCTCCCGGTCGGTGGTCGCCTCGTCCGGCTCGTCGAGGATCGCCGTCACCGCACCGAGGTCGACAGCGCCCCGGCCGCGCAGCAGTGCGGCGGTCCGTCGGGCCCGGTCGTCGGCGATGTCGGTGAGTGCGTTGACCAGGGCGGCACGCTGTCTACGTACCTCCTTGACGATCGTGTCGTGCGGCCGGGTAGCGCGCAGCAGACGCTGGTCGGCGTCGGTCAGCGCGTCCAGACCGAGGATCGCGAAGAGCGCGTCGAAGAGCTGGCTCTGCGTGCCAGCGGCGAGCTTGCCCAGCTCGGCGGAGGTGAGGAACGGCCGGTACAGCTCCAGTGGACGGGCCAGACCCAGCTCGGACAGGCAGGTGTGCCGACCCTGAGCGCTGGTGACCGTCACCTCGGCATCGGCCAGCTCGGCCCCGACCGGCCAGGCCCTGTGAACCCGGGTCGGCGTGGCCACACCGTCGACCCGCAGTTCCACGTCGACCCAGCACGGGTCCGGGTTGTGCAGGTTGCGCCACCCCGTACGCCAGACGCTCGTCTTGTCGGCCCACCTGGCGCTGTCACCGGTCAGGGCGAGCTCGACGGCCTCGGCGAAGCTGGACTTGCCGGAGCCGTTGCGGCCCACGACCACTGTGAGGCCCGGGCCCGGGTCGACCTGGAGGGTCCGCTCCGGGCCGACGCCCCGGAAGCCGGCGACGGTCACGGACTTCAGCCAGATCCGTCCGGTTGGACCGTCTCCGGCGGGGGAGCGGGGGTCGAGCCGGGTGGGCGTGCCGGCGAGAGCTGCGGTCAGATCGTCCTCGCTGGTCAAGGCGGCGAGGACCAGTTCGGCGGTCTCGGTCGGTACGACGTCAGCGGCGGCGAGCCGGTCGAAGATCAGCTCGATCAGAGGTGTGGTGGGCTGCGGAGGCTGGGTCATGGGGGGTCTCCAGGCGTGTGGTGTCCACGGGCTGACGGCTGGTCGGCCCGCCCGGCTGAGCGGTGGATGTCGGTGCTTCGGTTCAGCGCGCGGGGCGCCACTCGCCGCAGTTATCCGAGCTGAAGGCGTAGTCGGAGGCGCGGATGGTCACTTGGACCCGGCGGGCGCTGTTGGTGAAGTAGTTGTCGATCGTGTCGCCGGAGGCGTTCTGCCGCTCCCAGTAGCAGCCGTCGACGTCGGTGGTCACGTACGTGCCCGGCTTGATCTCCTTACCGACGCGGAAGGTGCCCTCGCCGAAGATCCGACCCTGGGCTGCCAGGTCAGCGTCGGCCTGTCCGCGCTTCACAGCCTCGCGCCACTTCTTCGCGTACGGGTAGGTGGGACAGAGCAGGAGTGCGGCGTTGATCTCCGGGATCTGCTCGCTGCTGGCGGCGTAGTCGGCCTCCAGGTAGGTGTCGTCGGGGTCGATGGCGGCGCACATCTCGTACAGGGTCGTGATGGTGCCGTCCTCGTACTTGGACGTCTTCAGCGCGGTCTTCTCGGTATCGGTCACGGGATAGATCTCCGCCGGGGCGTCGCAGGCCGTCGGTTTCGCCGCCCACATCTCGCTGAAGTCTGGCCGGCCGTCCTTGCCTGGCCGCACCGTGAGCAGTGCATCCCAGTCGTTGCCGGTGTCGCACTCAAGGCTGACCACGGGCTGCTGCGGGATGTTCTCGGGGTCGTCGGGATAGGTGTCGCTGGAGTCGGGGATAGCGTCGCCGTCCCGGTCCGGCGCCGGGGTCGCAGTCGGCGACGCGCTGGCAGACGCGGACATGCTCGGGGAGGCCGTCGTCGGCGTCGCGGTGGAGTTCTGCCCGTCACCGCAGCCGGCGAGCGTCATCGTCAGTAGGGCGGTGGTGAGCAGGGCGCCGGTGGCGCAGACGGCCGGACGCATGGTGGCGTGCGGGTGGGGGAGGGCCATTGTCATCTCCGGGGCGTGGGAGGGACAGCGGTGCTGCCGAGTGCGAACCGCAACGAGTCAGTCCGAGAGGGTGATGATCATTTGGAGGCCGTCGTCCGGGTGATAGGTCCACGAGGCACTCATGTCCTCCCACTCGCCGGACTGGCGTCCGTCCAGCGCACGCGTGCCTTCGATCTCTGCAATGACGGCGTCGGGCACCTTCAGCTCGGTCAAGTAGCACTGCAACTGCTCCAGCTTCAGGCCGGTTCGCTCCTTGCCGACGCTACGTAGCGTGAGGGAGTTGCCGTCGTCGCCCAGCATCGCCCAGTCGTCCCTGCCGGCGCCGCAGGCTTGGCGGGCCACCTCCAACGGTGAATCGCGCTGGGTCAGAAAGAGGATGCTCGTGGCTGTGGCCAGCACAATCACCACGGCCGACGCCACGACCAAGTAGCGACGTCTGCCGGCCAGCGCTCTGCTCGCACTGGAGGGGCCACCCTCAGGGCTGTCGGCCGAGGTGCCGGCGGTCGACTGGACATCCTCGGGGCTCTCGTTCGGATCTGGAGCGGTCAGGTCGGTCATCACCGGGTTCCTTCTGTGAACAGGTTGGCTGTGAACAGCCGGAGCGGGCGTGGGCTGCCCGCCCCGGCCGGTGGGGGAGAGGTCAGCCCAAGGCGACGTCAACGCCGCCGGAGAACATCGAGTCGTGCAGCTCAAGCTTGGTGATCTTGACGTTCTTCGGGATGTCGAAGACGACGACGCCGGTCACCTGGTTACCGGGGTTGATGTCGTTGAGGAACGTCTCGGCGTTCTTGTTGGCGTAGATGGCCGCGCCGGAGTCGGCGGAGTACTCGGTGCCGTCGGCCGCGTACGCCTTCTGGCTGCTGCCGTCGAACATCTGGGCTTCCTTGCCGATGTTCTTCACGTTGACCGTGACCAGGCAGAACTGGCCCTGCGCCTTCGCGCCGAGCATGTCGGTGCCGATCTTGGCGACGCCGCACTTGGACGACTTGACCGTGAACTCGAACTTTCCGTCCCGGGCCGGCTGACCGATCTTGGCGGTCTTCGCCGGCTTCTCTTCGGCCTTGGCGCCGCCTTCGTCGCTGGTAGAGCCGCTCGCCTTGTCGTCGCTGCCGGAGTTGCCCGCCTTGTCGGCGGCGCCGGAGCCGCAGCCCAGGGCGATGAGGCCGGTGGCGATCAGAGCGAGAGTCGTGGTCTTGCGCATCGTTGTCCTCCTGATGTGAACGTTGCGGCGTCAATAAGAGCATCGTCCGAGAGCGGTGTCAACAGACGATTTCGTACTTGACGTACGTGCGAGACTTTCAGGGTGCAGGAGAACCCGACCATCACGGCAGCGGAAATCGCCCGGCTCGCCGGCGTCGGTCGCGCTGCGGTCAGCAACTGGCGTAAACGGCACTCCGACTTCCCCACCCCGGTGAGCGGGACGACGGCGAGCCCGGAGTTCGACCTGATCCAGGTCGAGCAGTGGCTCCGCGCCCAGGGCAAGCTCCCCGAGCTGGCCACCGCCGACCGGCTCTGGCGGCACCTCGCCGCGGCCAGCGACACCCCGGCCGCCGGCCTCGCCGCTGTCGGCGTAGTCCTGCTGGCTCGCCAACGTGGCTCGCGAACCGGCCACCCCGACGCGCAACTCGCGCCGCTGCTGTCCGACGTCGACGCCCTCGCCGACGAGTTGGGCCCCCAGGGTGCGTTCGACGAGCTGTGGCAGCGGTTCTCCGCTCCAGGCCCCGGCCGCCCCTTCGCCACCCCCGACGATCTCGCCGACCTGATGATCGGGCTCGCCAACGTCGGCGGCGGCTCAGTGCTCGACCCGGCCGCCGGCTCCGGCGCCATCCTGCGAGCCGCCGTCCGCGCCGGCAGCACCTCCGTCTACGGGCAGGAACTCGACCCTGACCTGGCCAAACTCGCCAGCCTGTGGCTGGCCCTGCACGACGTGTCCGGCGAGGTGAGCGCAGGGGACTCGCTGCGCTCAGACGCCTTCGCCGGCCGAACCGTCGACGCCGTCGTCTGTCACCCACCGTTCGGCGCGACCAACTGGGGCGACGAGGAACTCGGTCACGACCCCCGCTGGATCGTCGGCACCACACCCCGTACCGAACCGGAGCTGGCCTGGGCCCAACACGCTCTCGCCCACCTGCGGGCTGGCGGGCACGCCGTCCTGCTGATGCCACCCACGGTCGCCAGCCGCCGCGCGGGCAAACGGATCCGCGGCGAGCTGCTGCGCCGAGGTCACCTGCGCGCCGTCATCGCGCTTCCACCGGGGGTGGCGGCGCCGCACGGCGTACCCCTGCACCTGTGGGTGCTGCGACGCGCCGCGACCGACGCTCCGCCACCAGCGCGGGCGCTGCTGATCGACGCCGCCGGCGGTGAGCTGGCTGACACCGCACCACGCGTGCTGGCCGCGTGGCGGGCCTTCGCCGCCGCCCCGGACGGCGACGTCGAGGAAGCCGGCTTCGCCCGCGCGGTCCCGGTCATCGAGCTACTCGACGAGGAGGTCGACCTCACTCCCGCACGCCGCCAACCCGCCGTCGTGGGCGAGGCGTCGGGAGAGCATCTGGTACGCACCAGAGAACGGCTGGCAGCCATCGTCGGCGAGCTGCCGGCGCTGCTACCGCAGGTCACGCCCGCGCCCAGCGGGCCGGAGGGCTCATTCCTCACCGTGGGGGAGCTGGCGAAGACCGGCGCGCTTCAACTGATCGGCCCGGTCCGCGCCGGCACGTCCACACCCGCCCCTGACGGACCGCCGGTGCTCACCGTGCCCGACGTGCTCGCCGGAGTGGAAGCCTCCGGGCGGGTGGACGACCGGATCGGGCAGGAGATCCCCCTCGCGGTCGGGGACGTGGTGGTGCCGATGATCGCGCGGCAGCTCACCGCCCGAGTGGTGACCGTCGAGGGGGCGCTGTTGGGGCGCAACCTGTACCTGCTGCGGCCCAATCCGACGGCGTTGGATCCGTGGTTCCTGGCCGGTCAGTTGCGTACGTCGGCGAACGAGAAGCAGTCGTCGAGCCTGTCGGGCACGATGCGGTTCGACATTCGGCGGGCGCAGGTGCGGCGGCTGACGCTCGACGAGCAGCGGGCGCACGGTGCGGCGTTCCGCCGGCTGGAGGCGTTCGAGGCAGCGGTGCGGGAGGCAGCGGTGTTGGGGGCCGAACTGGTGCAGCTCACCGCTGACGGTTTGGCGCGGGGAGTCGTGTCGCCAGACGGCGACACCCAATGAATAACCCAACTCCCTGGTCAGCTCAGACCTTGACGATCCGGAGCTATCCGGACGGTCGGCGTTGACGGGCGGCGGTCAGCTGAAGGCGGCGGGGATGTTCCGTGAATTCGGACCGGTCCGCTCCGCCGAGACGCAGCAGAGCATCTTCGACAGCGTCGCCGACGAGGAGTTGCCCGACGCCACCCAGGTGATCACCTATCTCAATTCGGGTCACATCCTCATCGACGTGATGGACGTCGCCGACGACGCCTTCGACTCGACCCGGCAGGTGATGAACGGCTCCACCGTCATGACCGACGGTGACTGGCTCTGGCGGAAGGACCTTGCCTACTACGTGCGGCGTTACCGAGTATCAGTGCCCGAAGCTTTACTCGCGCTCATCCGCGAGCGTGACTACGTCGTCCCTTCGCGCAGCGTGCCGGAGCTGACGGCTTGTTCGCGGCAGGCACGCGAGTTGATGTTCTGGAACAGCTGACAACCTTGCGAGTCACAATGCAGAGCCTGTTCACCCCGAGAGGCTGCCCACACCGTCAACGACGGCCCAGCCCGTCTGTCGATCTGACCGGACGACCCGTGGTGAGGTCAGACCTCGACGATCGGCCAGTCGTCGCCGAGCACCTTTCGCACCTGGTCGGCCCGAGACGTGATGAGGCCAGCAGCGCTGCTGATCGCAACGAAGACTGCGTGGCCAGCACCGAGGCGGCCAGCCTGCCGGGCCATGCCCCCAATGACTGGGCAGTCGTCGGCCTGGTCGACGTGCAGGGCCGGTGTGACGACCCGAACGGCGGGGTTGCGGCGAAGCATCGACAGGTACTCGTGCTCGGTATGGTCGAGCAGGCTATACGCCTCGATCAGGCAGACCAGCGGCACGGCAACCGTCGCACCGGCGTCGGCCGCATCCACCAGCGCCTCACCGACAGCGTCGACGCCGTGGGCGTAGGCCATCAGTGCACCGGTGTCGAGCACGTAGACCGGTGCGCTCACGCCGCAGTCGGCCGGTCGAAGTCGGCGCGGACCTCGTCGACCGGACGCTCCAGCACCTCCGCCACCCGGGCTATCGCCGCCTCACGCATCTCCGGCGTCACCTGTCGAGCGGCCAGCCGCCGTGCTGCGCCCGCCGGGTCGTACGGGAACTCGCTGTGCCCGGCCAGCCGTAGAGCGGCCCGCATGTCGTCGGATATCCGACGGCGGCGCAGCGCTTCGGTGACATACGCGGAAACCTGGCGGGCCGGAAGCGCGTCCAGCTGCTCAGCCACGTCATCAGGTACGGAGATCGTCACACGCCGACTCATACAGCGAGCCTAGCGAAGTATGAATCCTCCGTCGGCGACGCCACGCAAACAGTCGGCTGACCTTCTCCGCCGAGTGGGGGACCGTGACGAGGCGGACCAGCGGTGATACTCCTTGCTTAAGGCAATCGAAAGGAAACTGGTGAGTAACAAGCACCAAGAGCTCGCGAACTTCATCTGGTCGGTTGCGGACCTGCTCCGTGGTGATTACAAGCAGTCGGAGTACGGCAGGGTGGTCCTCCCGCTGACCGTGTTCCGTCGCCTGGACTGCGTGTTGGAGCCGACGAAGGACGCGGTGCTCGCCCGGCACCAGCAGCTCAAGGATGCGGGTGTGCAGAACATGGACCCGGTGCTGCGAAGGGCGGCTGGGCTGTCGTTCTACAACACCAGCGAGATGTCGTTCCGTAAGCTGCTGGGCGACCAGGACAATGTGGCGCTCAACCTGCGTGCGTGCATCGGCGGTTTCTCGCCCGGCGCGGTCGACGTTCTCGAGAAGTATGGCTTCGACACCCAGATCAGCCGCCTCGCCGAGGCCGGGCTGCTCTACCAGGTGGTCGCCAAGTTCGCCGACATCGACCTGCACCCGGACGTGGTGTCCAACCACCAGATGGGCTACGTCTTCGAGGAGTTGATCCGCCGCTTCTCGGAAATCAGCAACGAGACCGCCGGTGAGCACTTCACCCCGCGCGAGGTCATCAAGCTGATGGTCAACCTGCTGCTCGCCCCCGACGAGGACGACCTGATCACTCCCGGCATCGTCCGGAAGATCTACGACCCGGCCTGCGGCACCGGCGGCATGCTCAGCGAGGCCCAGGACCACATCCAGGAACACAATCCCAACGCCACCGTCGAGGTGTATGGGCAGGAACTCAACGGCGAGACGTACGCGATCTGCCGCTCCGACATGATGCTCAAGGGTGGCGACCCCACGAAGATCGCCTTCGGCAACTCGTTCAACCAGGACGGTCACGAGGGCGAACGGTTCGACTACATGCTCGCCAACCCGCCGTTCGGCGTCGAGTGGAAGAAGGTCGAGAAGTTCGTCAAGGACGAGGCCGCCCGCGGTCACGCTGGCCGTTTCGGTGCCGGGCTGCCCCGGATCAACGACGGCTCACTGCTGTTCCTCCAGCACATGATCTCGAAGATGAAGCGCCCTGAGGACGGCGGCAGCCGCCTGGCCATCGTCTTCAACGGCTCGCCGCTGTTCACCGGCGCCGCCGGCTCGGGGGAGTCGGAGATCCGCCGCTGGATCTTGGAGAACGACCTCCTGGAGGGCATCGTCGCGCTGCCCGACCAGCTCTTCTACAACACCGGCATCTCCACATACTTCTGGATCCTCACCAACCGCAAGGCGCCGGCTCGCCGCCGGAAGGTCGTGCTGCTCGACGGCCGCGACTACTGGACGAAGATGCGCAAGAGCCTCGGCGACAAGCGCAAGATGCTCACCGACGAGCACATCGCCGAGCTGACCCGAGCGTATGTGAACGCCCTGTCCATTGCGGACGACCCGGAGCACCCGCAGCACGCCAAGGTGAAGGTTTTCAAGACCACCGACTTCGGCTACCAGCGGATCACCGTCGAGCGCCCGCTGCGGCTGCGCTTCGAGGTCACCGAGGAGACGGTCGCGCTGCTCGCGGAGGCCAAGGCGGTCTTCAAGTACGCCGAGCGGGAGTCGCTGCTCGCGGGGGCCAAGTCGCTGATCGGTACGTCGTCCGCGACGCGGGCAGAGTTCGCCATAGAGCTGAACGGGCTGGGGAAGCTACCGGCGCCGGTGGAGAAGGCGGTCTGGGAGGCGTTCTCGGTCAGCGGCCCGGAGGGCGAGGTGCAGACCGACCGCAAGGGCAACCCGCTGCCGGACCCGGATCTGCGCGACAACGAGAACGTGCCGTTGGACGAGGACATCCACGACTACCTCAAGCGCGAGGTCCTTCCACACTTCCCCGATGCCTGGATCGACGAAGCTAAGACCAAGATTGGGTACGAGATCCCATTCACTCGCCACTTCTATGTGTACAAGCCGCCTCGTCCGCTTGCCGAGATTGACGCTGAAATTAGTGCGTTGGAGGCCGAAATCCAGAATCTCCTTTCTCAGGTGACATCGTGAAGTGGCCAATGGTCCGGCTCAAGCGGGTCTGTCGACTTCAGTCCGGGCTGACCGTTGATGCATCGCGTGCAATTTCAGGCGACGAAGTAACTCGACCGTATCTCCGGGTAGCCAACGTCCAAGCCGGTTGGCTCGACTTGAGTTTGGTCAAGGAGATCACCGTACCTCGCAGAGTTGCGATCGCTAGCACTTTACGGTCGGGCGATGTTCTAATGACAGAGGGAGGGGATATCGACAAACTCGGTCGCGGCACGGTGTGGCGAGGAGAGATTCGCGACTGCTTGCATCAGAACCATGTGTTTGCCCTTCGGCCGCTGGCGGGAATCCTTGACGAGAGATTCCTCGCTTATGTAACTCAGTCGGCGGGAAGTCGATACTATTTCGAGAAGACCGGAACAAAAACTACCAACCTCGCTTCTACGAGTAGCTCAAAGATTCTCGACCTGGCCATCCCTCTCCCCTCGCTTCTTGAGCAGCGACTTATTGCGGACTACCTCGACGTCGAACTGGATCGCCTGTCTCGACTTCGTAAGGCCAAGCTTCGCTCCCGCGAGCTGCTCCTTGAGCGAATGGAGGCAACCACTACCGAGGCATTTGCCGCTCACATGGCGGGTACCACCATCCGGCTTGGTCGGTTGGCATCGAAGCTGACTGTCGGAATTGTCGTTCAGCCTGCGACACTTTACGCTCCGAGTGGAGTTCCATTTCTCCGCGGGCAAAATCTCGCTGCTGGCTCGATTAACGATAAGGAACTGAAGTATCTTTCGGAAGAGGACAACTTCCTGCACAGGAAGTCATCCCTTCGACGCGGCGATGTTCTCGTCTCGCGAGTTGGGTTGACGGGTCAGGCAGCGGTAGTTCCGGACTGGGCGATCGGTGGCAACTGTGTGGGGATGCTGCTCGTTCGGCCAGGGCCAATGTGTCACCCGAAGTTTATTGAAATGGCGATCAACTCCCGGCCGGCTCAAGAACAGCTTCGCCTTCTTGCGGGTGGCTCTGTCCAAGAGGTTCTCAACACTTCTGCCCTAGCCCAATTGGTCCTTCCAAAGATCTCCTTCGCTAATCAAGAGGCCGTTGTCCGGCGAGTGCTCGATCGCAACGCACCCCTGAACGCTGCACTTGAGGTAATTGGGAGGCAGTTGCGTTCCCTGACAGAGAAACAGCAGGCTCTTGTTACGGCGGCGGTGACTGGTCAGATCAACTTGACGACAGCCCGGGGGGCGGACGTATGAGCCCGGTTCATCAGGAGCAGCCGTTCGAGACGGCGATTGAGGGCGCCTTGCTCAGCTCCGGCTGGCTCTCGATAGCGCCGAGCAACTACGACCGGGAGCTTGGGATCGACACCGCCGAGCTCTTTGCCTTCATCGGAGCGACTCAGCCAGATGAGTGGGCGAAGCTACTGGCGTACCACGGAAACAACCCTGATGAGGCGCAGTGGCACTTCGCCCAGTACGTCGCCAAGCAGACCGACGAGCGCGGCCCGCTCGACGTCCTTCGCCGTGGCGTCAAGGACAAGGGCGTCCTCATCCGGCTCGCCTACTTCAAGCCCGCCCACGCCATCACCGACGACGCGCTCAAGCTCTACCGCGCGAACCGCCTCACCGTCACCCGCCAGCTCGCCTACTCGACCAGCAGCAACAACACCATCGACCTCGTCCTCTTCACCAACGGCATCCCGCTCGCCACTGCCGAGTTGAAGAACCCGCTCACCGGCCAGACCGTCGAGGACGCCAAGGAGCAGTACCGCAAGACCCGCGACCCGAAGGAACTGCTCTTCGCCCGGCGTACCCTCGTGCACTTCGCCGTCGACCCCGACCTGGTTTTCGTCACCACGAAGCTTGCTGGGGAGAAGACCCGGTTCCTGCCCTTCAACACCGGCTCCGACGGGCCGGGCGTCTCCGGTGGTGCCGGCAACCCGCCCGCAGGGGAAAGCGGCTACCGCAGCTCCTACCTCTGGGAGCAGATCTGGCACCCCGACGTGTTCATGGACCTGGTCCGGCGGTTTCTGCACTACGACAGGGACACCAAGGCGCTGATCTTTCCGCGCTACCACCAGTGGCACGCGGTCACCCAGCTGACCGACCACGCCGCCCGCCACGGCTCCGGCCACAACTACCTGGTCATGCACTCGGCCGGGTCGGGCAAGTCGAACACCATCGCCTGGCTGGCGCACCGACTGTCCAGCCTGCACACCGCGCCCGACATCGCCAAGGATGGGCTGCGCCCCAACGAGCCGGTCTTCGACAAGGTCATCATCATCACCGACCGGGTGGTGCTGGATCGGCAGTTGCAGGACACCGTCTTCCAGTTCGAGCATGTGCCCGGTGTGGTGCAGCGGATCGACAAGGACTCCGCTCAGCTCGCCGCCGCGCTTCAGGGCGAGACGGCCAAGGTTGTCATCACCACCATGCAGAAGTTCCCCTACATCCTCAACCAGGTGCAGGGGCTCAAGGGGAAGCGCTTCGCGGTCATCGTCGACGAGGCGCACTCGTCGCAGTCCGGCGACTCAGCCGCCGCGCTGAAGAAGGTGCTCCTCAAGCTTGGTAGCGACGACGTGGACGAGTCGGGTGACCTGCTCACCGCGTCAGCGCTGGCGCGAGGGCGGCACGAGACGCTGTCGTACTTCGCGTTCACCGCCACGCCGAAAGCGAAGACCCTGGAGCTGTTCGGCACCCCGCACCCGGTGACCGGCAACCCGCAGCCGTTCCACACGTACTCGATGCGGCAGGCCATCGAGGAGGGCTTCATCCTCGACGTGCTGCGCAACTACCTGACCTACAAGTCGTACTGGAAGTTGGCCAACGCCAACCCCGACGACCCGGAGGTCGACCCGAAGAAGGCCGGCGCCCAGCTCGCCCGCTTCGCCAGCCTGCACCCCACCATGCAGGCGCAGAAGGCGGAGATTATCGTCGAGCACTTCCGCAAGCACACCGCACCGCGCCTGGGTAACCGCGCCAAGGCCATGGTGGTCACCAGCTCTCGCGAGGCCGCCGTCCGCCTGCACACCGCCATCAAGAAGTACGTCGAGATGCAGGGCTACGTCGGGTGCGACTCCCTGGTGGCCTTCTCGGGCGACCTGGAGGTCGACGGCGTCGAGCACACCGAGGCGCGGAGCAACGGGTTCAGCGAAGGCGAGTTGCCGGAGCGTTTCGCCTATACCGCCGCCGACGACAAGCACGCCGGCACGCCGAATGCCAAGCAGCAGACCGAGTATCGGATCCTGGTCGTCGCCGAGAAGTACCAGACCGGCTTCGACCAGCCGCTGCTCACCACGATGTACGTCGACAAGCTGCTCAAGAACGTCGCGGCCGTGCAAACCCTGTCTCGGCTCAATCGCACCCACCCGCTCAAGGCCCAGGGTGACGTCTTCGTCCTCGACTTCGTCAACGAGGCCGGCGACATCGCCGAGCACTTCAAGCCGTACTTCGAGACCGCCGCCACCACCCCCACCGACCCGAACCTGCTCTACACCGCCCAGAACGCGGTGACGGCCTACCCGGTCCTGGTCAACTCGGAGATGCAGGCGTACGCCGAGGCGTTGCTCGCCGCCGAGCAGAAGGCAACGAGTGACACCGCCCTCCAGCGGGCGCACGCCTCCCTCTACCGCTTCACGGAGCCGGCCGTGCAGCGCTTCAACGCCCTGGCCGCCGACGACGCCGAGGCCGCGGACACCTTCCGGTCCGCGCTGCGCGACTACACCCGCATGTACGCGTTCCTCAGTCAGGTCGTGCCCTATCACGACGAAGACCTGGAACGGCTTTACCTGTACGGGCGAGCGTTGCTCAACCGGCTGCCCCGCCGGCAGGACCCGTCCGTCGACATCGGCGAGGTGCAGCTGACCCACCTGCGGGTCAGTAAGACGGGCGAGCACGACGCGTCGCTGTCGCCCGAGGGTGAGCAGATGCTGCCGGGTTTCCTCGGCGGGGCAGCGGGCGGGCAGCGCGACCTGGAAAAGGTTGTGCTCTCCGAGCTGATCGACGCGTTCAACGACCGGTTCGGCATCGGTCTGGGCGAGTCGGACAAGGTCTGGGTCGAGCAGCAGATCGTCGCCTTGGCCGAGGATGGCACCCTCGAAGCCGCCGCGATGGTCAACGACGAGAGCAACTTCGGTGTTGTCTGCGACAAGCGCATCGAGGACGTGATCCTGTCTCGCCACGACGACAACGGGAAGCTCATGCAGCGCTACCTGGACGACGAGAGCCTGCGGTCGCAGCTCAACCAGTTCGCACGCCGGCAGGCGTACCAGATGATTCGCAGCCGCAAGGGCATCGCCTGAGCGCTCAGGCTCGACGCCTATCGCGAACTGAATGACTTGTACGGTGGCAAGCACTAGCAGCATTGACAGTGGCAATTGGCCGGGACGCGCAGTGAGGGGCTTGATGCGGGCGCAGGAGCGCGTGGCCGACCGATACGAGCTGACGTATCCGCTCGGCCACGGCGGTATGGGGGAGGTGTGGGGCGGCTTCGACGAGAAGCTCGACCGGCCCGTCGCCATCAAGTTCCTCCGCAAGCTCACCATCCCTGAGAACGACCGGGACAACGCGGTCGAACGGTTCATGCGGGAGGCCCGGGTCACCGCCCGGCTGGACCACCCCGGGGTGCCCAGCGTCCACGACGTCGGCCACCACGGCGACGACGTCTACATCGTCATGCAGCTCGTGCCGGGTCTGCTCCTTTCCGAGCTGATCGCCGAGCGTGGCCGGCTCGCCGTGCCGTGGGCAGCCGCCATCGGCGCGCAGATCTGCTCGGTGCTCGCTGTCGCACACGCCGCCTCCCTGGTGCATCGCGACCTCAAGCCGCAGAACCTGATGGTCACCCCGACGGGATCGGTCAAAGTCCTCGACTTCGGGGTGGCGGCGCTGCTCGGCCCGGATGTGCCCCGGCTGACCGCCACCAGCCACACCCTCGGCACGCCCACCTACATGGCGCCCGAGCAGGCGCTCAACAGCGCCGTCGGGCCGCGGGCCGACCTCTACGCGCTGGGCTGCGTGCTGTTCGAGCTGCTGACCGGCGAGCCGCCGTACCGCGCGGACAGCGCGCTCGGCCTGCTGCACCGCCACATGAACGACCCCATCCCGTCGGTCACCGGACATCGCGCCGGTGTGCCCGACGTGCTCGTGCGGCTCGTCGCCCAATTGCTCGCCAAGGACCCGCAGGACCGGCCCGGGTCTGCCGCCGAGGTGTACGAGCTCCTGGCGCCGCTCGGAGTGGTCGAGCCCGGCGTGGCCGACGACCTGGCGGTGACGGTCGCCGATGGTCAGACCGTCGATCCGACCATGCCCCACCGTTATCCGTTCGGTCCGCTACCGCCCCGCGCGCCGCTGGCGCCGACCAGGGTGGACATCGTCCGGCCGCGCTCGGCGCCGGAGGTCGTCGAGCCGCTGTCCCTCGACGAGCTGACCGAGGTCGAGGAGCGCGCCTGGGATCTCGCCGAGGATGAGCGGTTCACCCAAGCCGCCGAACTGCTCGAAACGGCGTTGCGTCCGATCCGGAAAGGGCCCGGTGCCAAGCAGCCCAGAATCCTGGAACTGCGTCTCCACCTTGCCAACCTGTACGTCCTCGCCGGGGCGTTCCGGCAGGCGCTGCCGGAGTTCCAGCGGCTCATCCCCGACCTGGCCGCGCGCCCGGTGCCGGACCATGAGCTGATCTGGCAATGCCGGCAGCAGGCAGCCGTCTGCCAGGCAGAGCTGGGTGAAGGGACGTCCGCGCTGGCCGAGCTGCGAGCGTTGCTCGCCGAGGAGCAGCGGGTGATGTCCCCGGGTTCACCGGAACTGTTCCCGCTGCGGCAACAGGTCGCCATGCTTGTGGCCGGCGTTGGCGACGTGACGGAGGCGCGACGCCTACTTGGTGACCTCCTGCGCGATGTCCATCGAGCGTACGACTCGGAGTCGCCAGCTGCCGCAGAGGTGGAGGTGCTACTGGATCACCTACGACGGCTGGATGACGACGACCGGCAACGAAGCTTCGGTCAGGGGACAATGCGGTGACCACCAACGACCAGCGAGCTGGACGAAACGTGCCGGCGGGCAGCGAACGCGCCAGCAGGCCGGGTTCGTCGGCCGCTCCCGAAGACCGCCTGATCTCGATCCTGCTCTCTGTGGATCGCGCGATCAGCGCCGGCGATTTTCGGGGCGCATGGGACCTGCTGAGGCAAGGCTCACGTGCCTCAAAGAGCTGCTCTGACCCGAAGGTCCGGCAGCAGATGCATCGGATTCTTGCTGTGCAACGCGGGCGCGTAAAGGCCAAGCAGGGTGTGGCCGGGCGGCAGCAGCGACAGCGCACGTTGAAGGCGACCAGGTCTCCGGATCGGGCCGAGTCACTGCTCGCGGCGCGATGCGTCGGCTGCGGCCTGAGCGGACGCGATGGCAGCCTGACCCGGAAGTCAGGTGCTCCCCGTTGTTCCCGGTGTCACGCAGAGTGGGCCACCGTGAAGTGCGCGCGTTGTGGGAAGACGTTTCGCCGCAGGGGCACAGATCCAGGCTCGCGCAAGTGTGACCTGTGCCGTGATGGCGAATGGTCAGCGTCGGTGCGAGCATTGCCAGCAGGCCTGCCCACTTTGGGCAGACGACGGTGAGGCGAGTAGCAGGGCTCTCCAGCCGGAACAAACATGCACAAGTGATCTTCGGCAGCTGCTGACCGCTATCGCCCATTCGTGGTCCTGGCGCTACACCTTCCTCGCGCCCCGGACGCCGCGCTCGTTCACGCCCGGCTCGACCCCCGTCACGGTGCACCTGCCGGTTGTCGGAAAGAGGCGTGCCGAGATGGCGCCGGCCGAAGGGAACTCGTCGCCGTACTCCTCGCTGCGGTGGTTCCTGATTTCGTTGATCGTCAGGAACGCGCCGGACGGCTGTGAGAAGAAGGCCGAGCCGATGTGGGCGGGGATGTCTCGTCGCCGGGACGCCGGCACGACTGAGAGGTGGCCGGTCGGCGGGCCGGCGTTGCTGTCCTCCGTCGGTTCCCGCCTTTCCGTCGCGGCAGAGCTGTCCACGCCGAGCAGGCCGAGGAGGCGTTCGCGCATCAGTGCCCGCCGGCGGTCGTAGAAGCTCAGGAACTCGGCGAGTGGTGGTAGGTCGCCGAGGTCGTTGCGGGTCAGATAGCCCAGCTGGGCGGCGGCGTCGGGATAGGCCCTGCGAACCCAATCGGACGGCAGAGCGGCCCGCTTGTCGACGTTCTCCGTCCCCTCCAGGAGCTGGAGGTTGCCCAGCCTGTCGACGCGATCGAGGTAGGCGGGAATGTCCTCGTCCGGGATGCCGGCCGCGCGAAGCCGGGCGGCGGTGAACCTGCTTCTCGGATACACGTGGTCGACGTGGAACGCGTTGCGTACGTCGATGCCCGGGTAGAGCAGTGCCAGCAGCGCGAAGGTCTTTGTCGCGCCGTACTTCAGGTCCAGCAGCTCGTCCACCTCGAGAGGATCGAACCGGAGGGCCTTGCTCTGCCTGGCCATTTCACGTTCGAGCGAAGAGCGGGGAAAACCGTTGCGTGCTTCGGCGTCCAACACCGCCCGCAGGCCGGACAGCAACGTGTCGAGGCCACTGCCCCAGATGCCACCCTTGACCACCGCCTGCAGCAGCCACCGGCGGAGTTCGTCGCGGTCCGACGCGTCGGCCGAACGCCGCAGGTAGCCCGTCTCCAGACGGCGAAGGTGCGCGTAGTGAGCGAGCGGGATGATCACGCTGCTGGCGGGCAAGGTGGCCGACGAAAACCCGAAGTCGCTGAGCAACTGAGCGGCCAGCCGCAGCGCCCGCTCGATGTCGTCCCAGCTCTCTTCCATCGCCAGCATGGTGTGCCGGTCGAAGTTGTCGACCTTGAAGCGGATGTCCCGTTTACCGAGCAGGACCAGACCGGTCTTCAAGACGCTGTTCTTGTCGAAGTTGAAGCCCTGGCCGGTGCGGTTGAGGTCGTCGACGAGAGCGTGGATCTCCTCCCGCGCGTCGCGCTCGCGCCACTGAGAGGTGGCGATGCTCAGCAGGAGGTCACTGAACGAGAGCGGGACCGCTCCGCTGTTGACCCGGATGAAAATGTTGAGCACCTTCTCCAGGCTCTGGTCTTCCTCCTCGAAGTAGTTGATCAACGTCTGCCGCTTCACCACTTCGTAGAGCTTGAAGAGCACCCGTCCGGCGGCGTTGGGCAGCTCGTGGTGAGCGGTGATGTCGAAGACCTGATCCCCCTCGTTGACGCTCCGGATCTCTGAAACCGGGAACCAGAAGGTGTGCTCGTCGCGGGCCTTGGCCTCATCAGAGGTCAGGAACCGGAAGTGGTACGCCAGCTCCAGCTCGTCGTCGTCGCCGCGGGCCAACAGGTTGATGTGGAGCCGCTTCGTCGGGTACGCGAGCGGGTTGTTGTGCCTCATCCTCGGGAGCCGCTCGGCGTAGGAGCCGCGGAGACCAATGTTGAGCGCGGTCAGCCGCTGTTGCCCGTCGAGGATCGCTGTCACGTCCCTGCCGCGTTCGACGTCGAGAGTGGGGCAGTGCGGCGAGTTCTTCGCGTGATAGGTCCGCACGAAGTCGTAGAAGGTGTAGGACTTGACCTTGTCCCCGCTGACTTTCCAGAACAGGAACGAGCCGATGGGGTACCCACGCATCAGGCTGTCGAAGAGCTTGCAGATCCGGTCGGGCCCCCAGACGAACTCCCGTTGGATGGCGGGGAGGACGTAGTCGTGCCGCGCCATCCGCTGAAGTGCGGTGGCGATCGTGATGGGCGCCTGAAACGGCACGTGACCTCCCTGATCCGCCACGGGCGAGTGCGGAGAGTTGACGGGTGAACGACCAACTTCCCATGTGGATGGTCAGTGTCACCAGGCTGTATGGATCAGATCCTGTCGCTCGACGCTCGGTGCGCCGAGTTCAGTAGGAGCGCGTGATCGCTGCGTGGGTGCCGGCGACAACGCTGGCGTTGTTCGACGCCCCCGGCCGCGAGTAGGGGGCCCAGGACCAGGTATGCGATCCAGGTCAGGGGCATCGTCACGATGCCGACGACGGCGAAGATGAGGAAGAAGTTGATCCAGAAGAGCCCCCAGAACGACAGCATCAAGAGCACTCCGGAGGCCGTTCGACCGGCATACAGGTTGCCCACACCGAAGATGCCGAAGAGGCCCAGGATCAGTTCAAGGGCTACGGCAGCACCGGCAGACTTCTGAGGTACGAGCACCGCCTGCGGTCCAACGTACAGCGGCTGCGTCGGGACCGGAGCCGGATGTTGCTGAGCAACCGGTACCGGTAGGTGTTCGGTCTGCGCCGGCTGCCACTGCTGATAGGGATCGGGATGAGTCACTGCACGAGTCTTGCGTGAGAACAGTCCGCGAGTCACCCGCCGTTTGGTCCCGTGCATCGGACTGCAAGCGCCGTCACCACGTCTGTGTGGCCACCGAGGCGTAGAACTTCAGCTAGTCAGCGTGTTGTTGCGGGCACCGCGGACCAAGCGGTCGGGCGAAAGGTGAGTGCCGGTCCGGCCGGATCCTTGGAGTCGCGTACGGCGACGATGTCGGGCAGGTTGTCGGCGACCTTAACGCACGCGCCGCCGATGTCGCCGCTGCGGGTGCTCTTGCCCGCCGCACAGCGCCTGGCCCGGGTCATCGGCCGCTGGATGTCCGTGCTGGCGACGACCGATCCCGGGGAAACCACGGTGTCCGAGGAGGATCAGCTGTTCCTCCGCCACCGGGTCTTCTGCGACCAGCTGATGTCCGGCGGTCGACGCTGTGTGCTCCGCGCCTACCACGACGGCGACTGCTCCGCCGCTTGCGTCGCTGACAGCCGGTCCAACCCGCGATACCTGCGAACGCGCTCCCACTGCCGGTCAGGACATAGGCGGTACCGATCCTACGAGCTGCAATCACGTAAAGCTATCGATCGATTGCAGGATGTGCTCGGTGTGAAGCGCCGGTAATCCTGAAGGGCCAGCCCACGGCTGCAGGGGGATTCATGGGTAGTCCCGCACGTCGCCGTCATACGCCTTCCAGTGAGCGTCAGCTACGCCTGGTGCCTGATCCCACCGCCCAGGCAGTAGCTGCCTTCGGTGCCAGAGTCGCGGAGAAAACCGGTCGAGGCGGTGACCCCGAGGACCAGTTACGCAGTCCTTTGGAAGAGTTGCTTCGTCGCATGGGCCAACACCTGGGAGTCGACGCCGTTCCCTACGGAGAGGTCCGGCTCGACGTGGTGCGTGCGCGCCCCGACTTCGCCGTGGACGTCGGCGGAGTTCGCGTGGGGTACGTCGAACTGAAAGCTGACGGGCACGGGGTCCCCTCGACCTGGCGTCGCCCCACGAAACGTGAGCGCCTGCAGTGGGAGAAGCTCAAGGCCCTACCGAACGTCCTCTACTCCGACGGCACTGCCTGGGCGAGATACACCTACGGAGAACTGGCTGGCTCGGTTGTTCACCTGGAGGGCGACCTCTCCGGCGGTCGGCGCCCGCTGCGGGCGAATGGGCCCGAGTTCGAAGCCCTCATCCAGGAGTTTCTGCTGTGGCAACCCGAACAGCCGCGAACCCTGGCCCAGCTCATCCGGATCGTCGCCGGGCTGTGTCGGCTGCTGCGCGACGAGGTTGGTGCGATCCTCGCGGACCCCACCCGTGATCTGGCCCACGAGGAGTTGTCGCTGCTCGCCGATGACTGGCGCGACCTGCTGTTTCCCGATCTGGATGACGGCGGCTTCGCGGACGCTTACGCCCAGACCGTCACCTTCGCACTGCTCCTTGCCCGCATCGACGGAATCGTCTTCGACGAGACCCCGATGCACGAGATCGCCCGGCTGCTCGGCAAGAAGCACTCCCTCATGGGCCGGGCTTTGGCGGTGCTGACCGACAACGATGCCGCCTACGAGCTTCGGATGATCGATACCTTGTTGCGGGTCATCGGTTGTGTGGACTGGAGCACCGTCGACAACGGGCGGGGCGATATCCACGCCGACTTGTACGAGCGTTTCCTGTCCATCTACGACCCCACGCTGCGGCGGCGCAGCGGATCCTTCTACACCCCGCAGCCCGTCGCGGGTGCGGTCGTCGACTTTGTGGACGAGATTCTGCGTGACCGGTTCGATCGCTCGTGGGGGTTCGCCGCCCACGATGTCACTGTCGTCGATCCTGCGATGGGTACCGGAACCTTCCTCGTCGAGGTGTTACGAGCGGTCTCGGCGACGATCGACGCCAAGCAGGGTGCGGGCGCGCGAGGACCACAATTGCGGCAGTTCTTCCAACAGCGTCTCGTTGGCTTCGAGATCCAGGCCGCGCCCTACGCCGTCACCGAACTTCGGCTGCATCAGGCGATGAAGGCGCAGTTCCGCACCGAACTTCCCCCATCCGAGTACCGGTTCCTCACCGACGCGCTGGAAGATCCCGATACTCAGCAGGGCCGGCTGCGGGCGGCGTACCGGGTCATCGAACGCTCCCGCCTGGAGGCCAACCGTATCAAGCGTGAGATGCCGGTCATGGTTGTGGTGGGCAACCCTCCGCACGTGGAGAACACGCGAGGCCGAGCACCGTGGATCGAAGAGCGGCGGAAGGCGCCCCTTCTTCCAGGCACCTGTCCCGATCGACCCTCGCTCGACGAGTTCCGGGTGCCCGGCGGAGGCCGCTACGAGTCGGACCTCTACGGGCTGCCATGGTGCTTCTGGCGCTGGGCGCTGTGGAAGGCGTTCGAGGCTCACCCCGGGGAACCGCAGGGGATCGTGGCCTTCGTGACTCCGTCGAGCTTCGTCAAGGGCAAGTCCTTCGAGGGCATGCGCGAGTACCTTCGACGAACCTGCGACGAGGGATGGATCATCGAGTTGTCCCCTGAGGGGAACCGACCACAGCAACACACCCGCCTCTTCGGTCCGGACGTCGGCCGGCAGCTCTGCGTTGCAATTTTCGCTCGCTACGGCCAGGGCGACCGGACGACCCCGGCGACCGTCAGGACCCTCGCACTGACCGGCGCGAGGGAGGACAAACTCCAGCGGTTGCAGGAGCTGTGCCTCCCCGACCCGGGGTGGCAGCGTTGTCGCGCGGACTGGCGGGCGCCGTTCCTGCCGGAATCCGACACCGATTGGGGTCGCTACCCGGGATTGAAGCAGCTCTTTCCGGAGTCGTCCCGCGGCGTGACGGCAGGGCGTACCTGGATCTACTCCCCGGACGCTGAAACCCTTGGCCGCCGCTGGCGCAGATTCATCCAGGCTGGGGAGGGCCTGCGCCGACGGATGCTGCCCGAGTCCCGGGACCGCAAGCTCGACACCGTCGTCCGTCCGCTGCCCGGGACACCAGGACAGGCCGGGCCGCTCGCTGCGGAGACGGGCCCGGCACCGACGGCGGTAAGGGTCGCCTACCGCTCCTTTGACCGACAGTGGGTGCTGCCGGACAGCCGGCTCATGGTGATGCCACGACCACCGCTGTGGGCAGTCCGGTCACCGCACCAGATCTACCTGACCGAGCAGAACAGCCAGCCGATCGACAGCGGTCCGGGCGTGACCTTCACCCAGCTGATACCCGATCTGCATCACTACAACGGACGCAGCGGGCGGGTCTTCCCGCTCTACTGCGACACCTCGACAGAGCGGCCGAACATCGCACCAGGGCTGTGCGGGATGCTGGGCGAGATGCTCGGTACCGAGGTGGCGGCCGTCGATGTGATGGCCTACGTCGCCGCAGTCACCGCCCACCCCGGCTACACCGAGCGGTTTCGGCAGGAGCTGCAGCACCCCGGCGTACGGGTGCCGCTGACAGCGGATGCCGACAACTGGGCCGAGGCGGTGTCGGTCGGTCGCGAGGTGTTGTGGCTGCACACCTTCGGGCAGATCAGCCTGGGCGAGCGCCGGATCTCGTTCCGCGACTTTGTTGACGAGGCGGCGCCAAGGGTGCAGGCGGCGATACCGGACGAGCCGGGAGCCCTTCCCGACAGCATCTCCTGGGAGGCGGACAGCGAGACGTTGTTGGTCGGCAACGGGCGCATCGCTCCCGTTCACCGTCGGGTCTGGGAGTACGACGTCGGTGGGATGAGAGTTGTCCGGCACTGGTTCAACTATCGGTGCTCGAACCAACGCCACCGACGTCGCTCCTCCCCGCTGGATGATGAGGAGCTGAACCGCTGGAGCAGCGACCTCACCGACGAGCTGCTGGAGATCCTCGCGGTGCTCGGCGGTTGCGTGGCTGTCGAACCGCGGCAGCTGGAACTACTGGATCGCATCTGCGCCGGTCGGCTGATCTCTGTGGCAGACCTGGCGGCCGGCGGCGTCCTGCCGGTACAGGGAGCCGCCAAGCTCACCACGATTGACGAAGGGCGTATCCCGAGGTTGTTCTGACGGCTTCCCGTCAGTGCGCCCCCGACCGTTTAAGACACGTCAACAGGCATTGCGGTGCTCGCGAAGCAGCCGGCGTGCCGCCGGTTGGAGCAGGGCCGTCGGCTCTGCAGATACGTCGCCATGGCGGCAAGATTGTGAACGAACTCCCGGGGAGGGCGGAACGTCGGCGGCGATCGTGCGGCAGGGAGACTCGGCCGGCATCGAACGCCGGTGACAGCGCTGTGCAACGGCACGCCGAGAGCGTCATGCTCGGGTTGCTCGGTGTCCGGCTGGGCTGCGCGCTCAGCCCTCGACGATTCGTGCTGGAGGACGGGTCCCGGGTCGAGGTCGACGGGGCGGACGAGAACCTGACTGTCCTCGTCGAGGCGTGGGCACACCAGGGGCCGCCGAAGTCCGCCCAGAAGCACAAGGTGCTCGCCGACGCCTTCCGCCCTGATGTTCGTGGCCTCGTCGCTGCCGAGCCCGCCGCGCCTGGTGCTCTGCCTCGCCGACCCGGAGGCGGCCCACCACTTCACGACCGGGCGCTCCTGGGCTGCCGCGGCGCTGCGTGGGTTCGGGCTGGAAGTCGAGGTGGTCGAGCTGCCAACGGAGGTGGGGTCAGAGATCCTCTCCGGCCAACAGCGTCAGTACCGATAAGCTCTGCCCCACGGGGAGTTGGCGAGGCACGAGTAGTCGGTGCAGCACTAATCTAATGGTAAGTCATCCATCTGCCGGTGGTCGCGAACGACCTGCCCGCCGCGCAGCGCATGCCCCGGTGATCGGCCGCTGGCTGCTCGTCCTGCCGCGGAGCGATCCGGGCGGGCTCACCGTTCGGCCGAGGACGACCAGAACGTATGCCGATGGGTCTTCTTGCGATGCGCTGATGCCCTGCGGTCGGCGCTGCCTGCTCCGCGCCGACCACTGTGCCCGTCGCCTCTGCCGCTTACTTGGCCCTGCGATGCCTTTCCGGCAACTTGCTGCGAGGCCACCGCTGGCTCAGAGGGCTGGCTGAGGCCTCTGCCGTCGAGCACCTTGAAGATTTCGTCGTCGCGGGTGACTTCGTAGCGGCTCTGGCGCAGCTTCGCCAACAGTTCGCCGCCCGTACCAATGATGTCGCCGTAGCGCGCCTTGGTGAATCGCCCGATGAGGATGAGGCAGGGTCACCCTCCGTCCCGGCAGGCTGTCGAGGTACCAGTTCGCTCGGCACCCGAGAGGTGAAGTGTGCGATCGCGGCCCACTCAGCTCAGGGCTCGTAAGGCGGTTCGACGACGATCCGGCCCGAGAGGAGAATCAGGTGGAATACGAGGATTTCATCAACGCAGTGGCCACACGGGCGAAGGTGTCGATCGATCAGGCGGCGACGCTCACCCGCGCGACGTTGGAGACGTTGGCAGATCGGATCAGCGCCGGTCAGGCTGAGGACCTTGCCTATCAGCTTCCCGACGGGCTTGACGATCACCTGCGCAAGCCGCCACCGCACAGAAGGGAGGAACATGCCCAGCCGTTCGGGTTCGACGAGTTCGTGCGGCGGGTGGCGGACCACCCGGAGATCGACCGTGAGCTCGTCGGTCCCGGGGTCAGCGCGGTGCTCACCACGTTGCGTGAGGCTGTTACCCGGGACGAGTTCGAGGACGCGCTGGCCCAGCTGCCGAAGGAGTTTCGGCAGGTGATCGAGCCGGCGGGTGCCGGTAGCCGGCAGCGCCCCGGGTAGAGCACGTACGGACCCCGCGACGCAGCCAACCGGCCAACGGCCGCCTTCGCCACGACCAGGAGGGACGCCTCGCCCTGGCGGGCCGGGACGCTTAGCCGGCGCCGTTGGAGCGCTGGATGAGGTGCTGGACCCACTTGTCGAACTTGCTGCTGGCCCCGCCGAGCAGGCCGACGAGGTCCTGTTCGGTCACCACCCCACGGTCGGTAAGCGACATGATGAGGCCGCGCAGCCGTCGGTGGTCGTCCGCCTCGGAGGGTTCGACGGGGGCGCTGCCGCCCATGTGCCGTTGCAGGTCCTGGAGGATGTCCATCATCTGCGGCAGCGTCTCGATGATCTGTGACAGGCCGGTCTCGTGTGGGCTCGACGAGCCGCGCAGGTCCTGCAGGGTGAGGGCGACCGACATCGGGGTGACGATGTCGGCGTCGTCGGTTATCGAGTCGATGGCGCGGCCCAGCTGCTCCTTGGCGGTGTGCACGCTGCGCAGATTTCTGTGGTCGACCAGGATCGTGCGCATGCCCTGTACGTCGAAGGGGAGCTGCTGGTCCTTCGCCATGAGCTGCACGAACGGTTTACGCAGTGCGTGCCGCACGGCCAGCTCGTAGAAGACGTTCGCGTTCTGGTCGGTGAGGTCCGCGATGACCAGGTCGTTCTGGATGATCCGGTCGAGCACCTGTGAGGTGATCAGGCCGGCGCGTTCGATCTCGTCACCCCGGATCGCTCGGAATCCGCGGGCCTCGACCACCGGACGGATGACGTATTCGAGGATCTGGTCGCTGCGCTCGCGGATCTCGGAGCCCTCCGGGCCGATCGGTGCGATGACGAAGCATTCGCGCCGGTTGGGCTGCTCGTTGGCGTCCCCCATGCCGCCCAGGGTAGAGGAGATCGGCAAACCTCGCTGTCACGCCTGTCGTGCGCCGGCCCGCTCCCGGTCCCACTGGGCGCGGTGCGCGGCGAGCAGGCGTGCGGCGTCGGCCGCCGCGTCGGGCTCCACGGGTTCCCGCGCCCACCTGTCGATGACAGGTGCCATGCCGTCGACGAGACGCCTGCCGACGGGGGTCAGGCGGGGCTGCGCGGCCAGCACCCGCACTGTCTCTCCGACGGCCCGGGTCCACCTGACGAACTCGACCTCGGCGTGCTGGCGGGCCGGCCGGTCGCGCTCGGCGAGCCGTTGCCGGCGCCAGAAGCCGGCCACCCCCAGGTGGGCGTACGCGCCGTGCAGGAGGCCTTCCAGGGGGCGGGGGTCGGGCCGCCACGGCGCGTAGAACGACTCGTCGGGGCCGGGTTCCACGAGCGGGAACAGGTCGGTCAGCGCGGCCAGCTTCAGGTGTTGGATCTCGTGGGCGAGGGCGACCGCCGCCGTGCGGGCGTCCGGTGGCAGGGACAGCGCCACCGCGCCGAAGCCGTGGTGGAACGTGCCGCTGCGTACCCCGGCCCGGGGTGGGTTGAGCGGCACGAGCGTCCGCAGCGCCACCGACACCTCCTCGGCGACCGCCCGGTGCTCGTCGACGAGCAGGTGCCACGCCCCGCGCAGCCGGTGCTGCCAGCGGCCGGGGTCGCGGACGGAACCGGCGATCGGATGGGCGCCGACCCCGAGCGCCACCGGCACGTGCCGCCACGTGCCGGTGTCCAGCAGCAGCCGCAGCGTGAGCCCGCCGTGGGCGGCCCGCAGCTCCGGGTAGGGCCGCCAGCGGTGGTCGGGCGTGTGGTCGTACCCGATCTCGATCCGCTCCCCGGCGCAGCGCACCTCCGCGCGCCCGCCGGCGCAGCGCACGTGGGCGCGGGTCGCCGTGGGGTCGACCCGCAGGGTGCCGAGGCCGGGCAGGTCCAGCCGGCCCGGCGTGGCCGGGTCGAGCGGCACGTCCAGGTCGGCGTCCGCGCGGGCCCGCACCGCCGCGGCGGCGGCGACCGCCGCGAGCAGACCGGGGTACGCTGCGGCGCGTTCGCCCCGGCTCAGCAGCGACGCGGTGCCGAACGCCCAGGAGGCGACCGGCGGATGGCCCCACGCCGCCTCGCGCTGGTTCCTGTCCAGGCCACCGACCAGCCGGTACGCGGCCTCGACAGCCGCCCGGTCCGGATGGTCCACGCGGTGGGTGAGGACGACGAGCGCCCGGATCAGGAGCAGGTTCTTGCTGTGCTGGGCGGAGCGCAGCAGGTCGACGGCGCCCGGCCCGCCCCCGCCCGTGGCGAGGGCGTCCAGGACGGCCCCGGGCAGCCGGTGCCCGGCCGGTGTCACCGGGACACCGCCCGCAGCGCCGCCACGTCCCGGCGCAGCGTCCGGCGGATGTGGCCGATGAGCCGGTACAGGTCGGGGCAGTACACCGACGGGTTGTCGAAGCCGCTGCCGGCGCGCCACCTGTGGGTGTAGAGGCCGCCGCCGCAGACCCGGTGCAGGTCGCACGCCTGGCACTGCGCGCAGAGCCCGGGCACCCCGGCCTGCTGGGCCCGGACACCTGGTTGCTCCAGGGCGGCGTCGAAGTCGTCCCGGTCGACGTGCAGGCCGGTGCGTCCGGCGCCGGCGTGGGCGGCGCCGAGCGTGTCGTCCATCTCGATGGCCCCGTCGGTCTCCACCACCGCCACCGCGACCGGGCTGATGCCCACACCGGACAGGCGGGAGGAGCCGCCGAGCAGCAGTTGGATGATCTCGTCGAACAGCCGGACGCCTGTCGATCGTCCACCGTCGGAATACCACTCGTCGAAGACCGCGCTCAGCCAGTCCGCGTACGGGACCTGCCTCGCGTCGGCGGTGCGACCGGCGGGCGGCGTCGACCAGGTGCCGTGCGGCAGCAGGAAGTCCACCACCGGCGGCCGGTGGGCCAGCAGACTGCGGTACGTGGCGACCGGATCGTTGCGCAGGTCGACGGTGCACAGCAGACCGTTGAACAACCGGCGGTACGACCCGGTCAGCCGCAGCAGCGCGGCCTCGACCCGGTCGTGGCTGCCCCGGCCGTCCGGGCCTCGCCGGTGCCGGTCGTGAGCCGTGCGGTCCCCGTCGAGGCTGACGCTGACCCCCACGTCGAGCCTGTCGAACAGGCGCAGGAACGCGTCGTCGAGGCGGACGCCGTTGGTCTGCACGGTCATCCGCACGGGCACCGGGGCGGCGCCGCGCCGCAGCAGCTCGACGGCCCGTTCGACACCGGCCACCCCGGCCAGCAGCGGCTCACCGCCGTGCAGGACGACGCTGACCTGGCGTAGCTGGTGCCGGCGGGCGTGCTCGCCGATGCGTTCACCGGTGCGCGCGAGCGTCGTGGCGGACATCGTCCGGGGTCGGGAACGCCATCGCTGGTCGGCCATCGTGTAGACGTAGCAGTGGTCGCAGGCCAGGTCGCAGCGGCTGTGCAGCTTCACCACGAACTGCCGGAAGGGAACCGGGGGGCCCGGCGGCGCGGGACGGGCCACCGTGCCGAGTGTGGGCGGGTGGCCGCCAACGGGTCCGGGCATCAGACGCTCCGCCGTCCTGTCGGTCACCGGTCGGGCCACCTACCAAAGTGGAGCATACATCGACACGTGACGTTCCGGGTGCCCCCCGCTGACCGGCCGGCGTCGGGGTGGACCCGTCCTAGCTGGTCCGGCCGCCGTCCGGGTGTCCGCCGGGGCGGCGGCGCACGGTTATCATGAGCACACTCAGCGGATCTGGCGACCGGTCAATGTCTGGCCCGGCGGTGGGGCCGACCGGTGCGGTGCGACACGGAGACAGGCGGTGGTCGGGGATGGACACCGGAGAGGACGACCTCCACTCGGAGTTGATCGACCTGACCGAGCTGGATCTTGCCGAGCTGGACGCCATCCCGAACGGCGTCCTCGTCGCCGCGCTGGGACGACTCGACCGCCGCGCCGCCGCCGGTGACCAGTACGCAGCCTTCGAGAGCGCCCTCGATGGCAAAGACTGACCCCACGGGCGCCGCGGTGACACCGGCGACCCGCACCACCGCCCGGGCCGGGGGAGACCGATGAAGATCAACAAGGATGGGTTGACGGGGGCCGCCACGATCGTCTCGTTCGTGTCACCCGCCGACGACACCGGCCGCAGCAGCGCGGTCGCCAACGTGGCCTGGATCCTCGCCGGCAGCGGCAAGAAGGTGCTCGCCGTCGACTGGTGCCCGAAGACCCCGAGGGTGTACGACTTCCTGCGGCCGGTCCAGGTGGACGCCGTCCCGGCGGCCCGGACGCTCGGCGACGACCTCGCCGCGGTGCTCACCCCCGCATCCGACGCCCGGCCGGCGCCCCAGTCGACGGTGATCACGCCTGTCCCGCCCGAGCAGGGCACCCTCTACCGGTACGCGGTGTCCGGCTCGACCGCCACCTTCAGCATGGTCGGTCTCGACGCCACCACCGGCGGGCCGCCCACCGGGGACGCCATCGGGATCCGACACCTGCTCCAGCAGGCCGACTACGACTACGTCCTCATCGACGCCCCGGTGGACCTGAGCGCGCCGGGGATCACCCACACCGCGGTGCTCAGCGACGTCGCGGTGGTCTGCATGCCACCTCGTCGGGTGTCCGTCCAGCAGGCGGCGAGCCTGGCCAAGGAGTTGCAGCAGCGGGCCACCGGCGGAATCCGGGTGCTCGCCGCACCGACCCTGCACGAGGTTCCCGACCCCGGGCACGGAGGGTCCCGGGACTACGTCCGGCAGGCCTTCGCCTGGCTGCTGGAGGAGCCGGCCGGCGGGGCCGCGCCGACGGGGATCCTGGAGGTGCCGGCGCACAACTACGACACGTTCGAGGACGTGCTGTCCGTGCTCGCCGACGATCCGGACGACCCGAACAGCCCGCTGAGCGCGTACGAGCGGATCACGGGGTGGATCACCGGGGGCGAGGTCACCAGGGCGGCCCCGGTGCCGGCGCGGATCCGCCGGCGGTACCGGCACGCGGTCCAGTTGGAGCCGGCGGAGAACCTCGGCGACACGGTAGTGGCGTACGACCCGGTCGACCGGCCCTGGGCGGACTGGATCGCCGGGCAGTTGCGCCGCACCGGCATCCGCTCCCACCTGCGGCCGGTACGCCCCGGCGAGCAGCCCGATGTGGACCCGGACACCACGGTGCTGGCGGTTCTGTCGCCGGATCTCGCCGAGACGGGCCTGTCCCGGCTGCGTCCGGACACCGCCGACGCCTCGGCGGAGATGCTCGGTGTCCTGGTGGCGGGGGAGGCGTGGCGTGAGCCGTTCGCCCCCGAACAGGTCGTCGACCTGCGCGGCGCCGACGGCGTCCGGGCGCAGTCGTTGCTGCTGAGCCAACTGGGTCTGATCGCCCCCGCGCCACCCGTCGGCGACCGGCGCAACGTGCCGCGCTTCCCGGGGGACCGCGGCCGGCGGGTGCGCGTGAACGTTCCTCCCCGCAACCCCTCGTTCGTGGGCCGCGACGACTATCTGGAAAGGGTGCGCGATCACCTGACCAGCGAGGACGGCCCGGTGACCCTCACCGGCGGCGCGGGGGTCGGCAAGAGCGAACTGGCCCGCGAGTTCGCCCACCGGTTCGCGTACGACTACGACGTGGTCTGGTGGATCCCGGCGCAGGACCGGGAGACCGTGCAGAACGGCCTCGGCGCGCTCGCCGACGAGATCAAGGCGGTGGACAGCACCGGGGCGGCCGAGGCGGCGTTGAAGGCGCTCGCCGCGCCCGACGGCGCTTTCCCGCGCTGGCTGCTGATCTACGACAACGCTGACGACGCGGACGTGTTGAGAGACTTTCTGCCGCGCGACGGCGTGGGGCACGTCCTGATCACGTCGCGGGACGACGGCTCCTCCGGGCTGCCCTCCCCGCTGGAGGTCGCCGCCCTGACCGGCGACGAGAGCGTGGCCATGCTGCGCCGGGTCCTCGGTATCAGCACCGAGGACGCCCGCTCGATCGCCGTGGCGCTGGAGCACCTGCCGCTGGCCCTGCGCCTCGCGACGGCCTGGATGCGGCAGCGCACCCTGGCGTTGGAGCGCGGCGGGGTGCCCAGCCTGGAGGCGGTGAGCCAGAGTGTCCGCGAGCTGCTGGCCGCGCTGGAACGGCAGTCCGAGGAGGAGCTGGGGGAGAGCATCCCCGGCTCGCACACCTCGAGCGTGGCCCGGGTCCTGCGGATCACGCTTGCCGCACTGCGGGCCACCCCCTTCGGGGAGCTGGCCATCCGGTTCGCCGAGCTGAGCGCCTTCCTCTCCCCGGAGGGCATCGGGCTTCCGCTGCTGCGGTCCACCTCGATGCTCACCCAGCTCGCCGCCGCCTCCGGCAGGGACGCGGACGAGTTGCTGCTCGACGCCGGCGAGGTGGACCTCGTCCTCACCGTGGGCACCCGCTTCGCGCTCTACGACGTGGACTGGGGGCACGCGTCGGCGCTGCGGATGCACCGCGCCATCCAGGTGCTGCTGCGGGGTGCCATGCCGGAGCCGGAGCGGGGCGAGCGGCACCGGCAGGTCCTGCGGGGCCTCGCCGGCTACGCCCCGACGGACCCGGAGGCGGACGACAGCCGCTACGCAGGCGTCTTCGACGAGTTGCAGCAGCACCTCGTCCCCTGCGGCGCGCTCGAGTCCGACGACCGGCAGGTCCGGCACTGGGTCGTCAAGCAGATCCGTCACCTCTACCTGTCCAACGACAGCGACGCCTGGCGCTCGGCGCTGCGGTTGGCCTCGGCGACCTGCAAGCGGTGGGACGGCGGCGAGGAACTCGACCAGTTGACCATGCGGCTGTTCGTCCAGACCGCGAACCTGAACCGGGCGCTCGGCGAATACCAGGAGGCGTTGCGGCTCGACGAGCTGGTCCTGAGCGAGCAGCGCCGCCGCTACGGCCTGCGCCACTTCCGTACCCTGGTCGCCGGCCGAGGTCGCGGCGGCGACCTGCGCGGCCTCGGCCGTTTCGAAGACGCCCTGGTCGAGGACCAGGCCACCTTCGAGGGTTTTCGCTCCCTGGTCGGCGACGACCACCCGAACACCCGGATGGCGGTGAACAACCTCGGCATCTCGTTCCTGCTCACCGGTGACGCCCGGGAGGCCCTGCGGCTGGCCCGTCAGGAACGCGATCGCCGGATGCTGCTCTTCGGCCCGGAGGACCCGCGGACCTGGCGGGCGTCGTGCCAGGTCGGCACGTGCGAGCGGGAGGTCGGCGAGTACGACAGGTCGCTTGCCACCCTGCGCGAGGCGCTGGCGCGGATCCATGAGCTGCCCACCGGCAGCCTGCTCGACGAGTTGCGGGTCAACCGCAGCCTCGCCGTCACCGAGCGCCGCCTCGGCCTGGCCATCTCGGCGAAGAAGCGCAGCGCGGAGACGTACCGCGGCTATGTCCAGAACCTCGGCGAGGACCACCCGCTCACCCGCGGCAGCCTGCTCAGCCTCGCGGCCGACTACTACCGGGCCGGCGACGCCGGGATCGCCGTGAAGCACGCCACCCGTTGTCTGCGCGGCTACCTGCGGAAGCTGGCGTCGGAGCACCCCTTCACCGCGGTCTGTTCGGTCAACCTCGGCCTGTTCCAGCGGGGCCTGGGGGAGTTCGACCAGGCCGTCTCGTCCGGCGAGAGCGGCCTGCGCCCCCTGCGGGCGAAGCTCGGCGACGCGCACCCGTGGACGCTGGCGGCGACGACAGCCCAGGCCGGCCACCTGGCCGCACGCGGCGACCTGGACGCCGCGTTGACGACGCAGGAGGAGGCGCACGGGACCGCCCTGGGTTACCTCGGCCGCGCCCACCCGGTCACCCGGGACGCCGCCGCCAACCTCGCGGCGGTCCGCGCGCTCCGCGACGGCGCCCCCGGTGCCGGCGCACTGACCGACTCCGACATCGATGTGCCGCAGGGCTGAGGGAGAGATCAGGTGACGGATCCGGAGCTGCACGACGCCCTGGTCGAGGAGACGGCCGAGCAGGACGTCCCGAGCTTTCTGAAGAAGCGGGACCTCTGCCGGGGGCTGCTGCTCAGCGGCTGCGGCGTCTACCACGTAGCCCACTACACGAGCGGGGTCCTCGACTTCGCACTGGACCTGCTCGACCACCCGTCGGTTCCATCTCCGGACGAGGAGGACGCGTCGCAACGCCGCGAGGTGTACCGCCGGGTCGGGGCGCAACTCGTCTACCGGGTCAGCGAGCTGCACCGCCGGCTGGGGGAGTTGCAGACGGGTGCGCTGATCCGGACTGTCGTGCAGACCCGTACGGGTCTGGTCTTCTGCAACTCGGTGGTCGGCAACGAGCACATCGTGGGATTCGCCGCCGTCCCCGAGGCGGACACCGGGCCGGTGGCCGACCCGAGCCGGGTCAGTGTCGTCGACCGGGCCGCCGCGCATCTCGCCGGCGACCTGCGGCGGCTGCTGCGGCAGCGGTCGCAGAACCCGGGCGGCTGGGACGGCGACGACGCGGCGCCACCACCGGCCACCGTGCCGGACGAGTTCCGCCCCCACCACATTGGGGTGCCGTCGCCGGACGGGACGCTCACCGCGTTGCGACCGCAGGGCCTGCACTACCTGAGCCACCACCGGATGGGTGATCAGGAGTGGGCCGTCGACATCCTCGACCACCCCGATCTGGACCCGTTCTTCAACAGGGGCGTCACGGTGGCCGATCGGCGGGACCGCTACCAGCGTCTCGCCGGTGACCTGTCGCTGCTGGCCCTGCAGGTGGGTCGGGACCTGCGCCGGGCCGTGGTCGGGAACGTGACCCGGCTGGTGCTCGACGTGGAGATGGGCGCCGTCTACTACTACCACCTCTCCCCGGACGACTACCTGGTCGGTGTGACCCTCGACCAGGACTCGGTCGCCCGCGCCGACGAGGACGTGGCGGCGGTGGCGCGACTGTTCACGGCCTGAATTGTCGCGAGGATTCACGCGGTTCGTGATTGAGGTGGTCGGCCCGCGTCGATATCCTCACCTCGGATCAACGGGGGTTCGACGCGTCGGTTGGGTGGCCGTGACCGTAGTGGCGAGATCAGCGGCCGTGGCCGCCGCCGCCCTGGCCGGCCTGGTCGTGGCCTGGGCCGGCGACGTGGACGGGCTCGAACGCGCCCCCGCGTACCTGCTCCTCGCCTCGGTCCTGCTGGCGGTGGGCCTGGTCGGCAGCACCCGTGACATCAGTCTCGCCGAGGTGCGCGCCCACCTGGGCACCGTGCTGCTGGCCGTCACCGTCGGTGTGGTCGCCAAGGCCGCGCTCATCGCCGGTGTGATGGTGCTGGCCTTCCGCGACCCCGCGTTCCTGGTCCTCGGCGTGGCAGTCGCCCAGATCGACCCGCTCGCCGTGGCCGCCATGAGCCGGCCCGACCGCACCTCCGCGCGGGCCCGGTCCATCCTGTCCATCTGGGCGTCCTTCGACGATCCCATCACGGTGCTTCTCACCGTCTACGTCTCCGCGTTCGCCCTGGACCTCAGCGGCGGCGACGGCGGCGCGCTCGCCGGTGCCATCAGCGACCGCCCCCTGGACCTGCTGCTCGACCTGCTCGCCAACGTGGGCTTCGCCGTGGGGGCCTGGCTGGTGTGGCGACTGCTGCGTGCCGCCGGCCTACGCGAGGACGCGCACCGTCCCCGGCTCCGTACGGCGCTCAACTGGCTGGCGGTGGCGTTGCTGATCGCTATGGTCCTGGTCGCCGCGTGGCAGTTCCTCATGCTCGGCCTGGCGATCGCCGGGCTCTTCTTCCGCCCCCGGCTCGGCCCCGTCGTCGGCCGGTCCACCCAGGCGGCGTACCTGGTGGCCACGTTCCTGCTGGGACTGCTGCTGGTGAACGGCGTCGACATCCTGCCCGGTGTGGTGCTCGGGCTGGCGGCGGTGGCGGCGCAACTGGTGGTGTCGGTGCCGATCACCCGTGGCCTGCCCGCGACCGACCGACGGTATCTCGCCTGGGGGCAGCAGAACGGCATCACCGCGGTGATCCTCGCCCTCGTCCTGGAACGGGACTTCCCCGGCACGGTGGGGATCGTGGCGACGGCCATCGTGGTCATCAACGTCATCCACGCCCTGGCCACGGCGGTGCTCGACAGGCGTCGACCCGGCGGCCCCGGCGACACCGCGCACCGACCGGACGCCGACCCGACGCCGCTCGGCGCTCAGCCGGCGAGCAGCAGCTGACGGACCCGGCCGCCCAGCCCGTCGAAGACCGACCGCGCCTGCGACCAGGTACGCGAGTGGTCGACCGGATCCACGCCGTCCTCGCCACCGCCACCGGCGGCGGCCAACCCGCTCAGCGTGTCCAACTGGAACAGCGGCAGGTACTCGGCTATCCCGTCGTACGTCTCGCAGAGCAGATCCAACCGTTCCAGGTCCGTCGGTTGGGGATCGGCGCGGTGGCCGGCGTACCACTGCTCCACGCCCTCGCGGAACGCCTCGATGAGGCGGCGCAGGACCACCGACGTGCCCACCGCCCGCTGCACGTCCCGCGAGCGCAGCAGCGACCGTAGGGCCTGGCCGCCGTCCGCGCCGCCGACGGTCGCCACGCGGTGCGGGGCGAACGCGTCCCGCAGGCGGCGTTCGAAACCGGTGAGCTGGTCCAGGGCGTCGATGGCCTCGACGAACACCCGCGCGACACGCCCCGGCAGCGGCGGCGTCGCCCCCGCCTCCGGCTGGTGCTGCGGTACGACCCCGAGCAGACCGGCCGGACGCAGCTCGCCCCGGATCTCGTCGAGCTGGTACGACAGGTGCTCGATGGAGCGCTGGGTGTTGCTCTGCTGGCGGTGGATCCGTTCGACGCGCTGGCGTACCGAGGTCAGCGCGTCCGCGCCGATCGCCTGCTCCAGCCGGCGCATCAGGGCCTTGACGCTGCCCGACAGGTCCTCGGCGAAGGACTGCGGGTCGTGCACGATGGGCTCGACGCTGAACGTGCCTGCGAGTTCCGCGGCGAACTCCGTCGGCAGGTGGCCGACGACGACGAGGATCACCTCGCTGTCCGGGACGGCCGCCCGGATCGCGACGACCCGTCGGTGCAGGTCGTCGACCTCCTCCGCCTTGAGGACCGACTCGCTGAGCAGCACGCAGCAGCCCGCGTTGCGTTCCTCCACGGGTATCCAGAAGTCGACAGGCAGGTCACGCATCGACCCGAGCAGATGGTCCCGCTGGTACGACCAGCCGTCCTGGGTGAGCACCCGCCGTACGTCGGCGGCGACGTCCTGCCGGTTGGCCAAATCGAACTGGACCCGAACGACCTCGCGGACCATGACGTGGGTGACGGGTGTGCCGGCCTGGGCGGCGCGCTGGAACAGGTGGTAGCAGAGCCGGATCACCCGCCGGGGCACCCCGTCGGCGAGGTTGGCCAGGTATTCGGTGGTCTCCACGGTGAACGGCGCGAGCCGGGCCTGGCCGAACGCCCGGAGCTGGGTCTGCCTGATGAACGTGCGCACGTCCTCGCCGGTGAGCGCGGACATCCGTACGATCGGCCCGATCCGCTGGCGCACCTCGGTGCTGAGCAGGTGCAGCATGTCGGGCAGCCCGGCGATCACGAGCAGGGCACCGGCGGAGGTGAACACGCCGAGCAGCCGTTGCAGGCGGGCCATCGTCTCCGGGCCGGGCCGGCCACCCGCGGTGAGGATCTTGTCGAGCTCGTCGAGGACCAGCACGAAGCGGTCGTGCCGTCGACCGTGCAGCAGGGCCAGCACGCCCATCGCCTCGACGGCGGTGGCCTCCACGTCCGTACTGGGGGTGACGCCGGCGGCGACAAGCGCCGGGCCCGGCGGATGACCCGACAGCCAGTCCCACGCGGCGGCCTCGGTGCCCGGGTCGAGCAGCATCGCCAACGCGGTGCCGAACGCCGGGTCGGTGGTGACCTCCGCCAGGTCCGCGCGAAGCCGCTGGACGAGCTGATCGGCCGAGGAGTCGGGCAGGTAGTCGGTCAGCAGCTCACGGACTGCGTCCCGGGACAGTCGGGTCAGGAACCGGCGGTGCAGGGACAGGAACGTGTCGCCCGGCGCGTCCAGGTAGATGGCCTGCCCGGCCGCTCCGGTGACCCGCCGGGCGTGGGCCAGCAGTTCGACCGCGAGGTGGGTCTTGCCGGTGCCGTAGTCACCGACGAGGGCGACCACGGCGCCGTCACCGGTGCGGAGGTAGTCGTCGAGCTGGTCGGTGGCGTCGCGGACGGCGGTGGTGACCACCGTGCTGCCGCCGGTGCCCTGCTCCGTCACACGGGCCACGGCCGTCGGGGAGAAGGGATTGACCGGGCCTGCCGCCGGTGGACCTTCGACTGCGTCCATCTCCGTGATCCTCCGGTAGCTCCGGCCTGGGCGCCAGGTGTCGGGGGACCCGAGGCCGACCCGTTCCTGCGCCCCCTCCGGCCCGTCTGGCAATCGTAACCCTCGGTGGCGAGTCAGGGGGACCGGTACGCATCCACCGACTGCGTCGTTCACCTGGGAAAAGAGCCGATCAGCCGGGGTGCCGATGGTCCGGTCGGATCGACTGCGTCGAATACGATACGAGGTGGCCCGGTCCCGTGGATCGCGGCGTCGCGCGGACGAGGGAGTTGGTCGATGACGGGTCCGGTCCCCGGCGCGTACCGCCCCGCCGGGAGGGCACTGCGGATGGTCTTCGCGGTGATCGGCCTGCTCGCGCTGGTGCTCGGCTACGTGGGCTTCGACCGGATGCTGCGGGCCGAGCCGGGCAGCGGCTACGACCTGTACGACGTCGTCTACTACGACATCCAGCTCTTCGTGCTCGGCGCGGAGCCGTTGCAGGATCCCGGCCCGCACCCGTGGCAGTTGCAGGTCGCCCGGTTCGCGGCCCCGCTGTTCACCCTGCTCGCGGTGGTGGAGGCCAGTCGGTTGCTGCTGGCCGCCGAGATCCGCCGGTTGCGCGCCCGGCGGGCTCGCGGGCACGCGGTGGTCTGCGGCGACTCCCAGTTCGCCCACATGCTCGCCGACCGGCTCTTCAGCGAGGGCGAGCGGGTGGTCGTCGTACGCGCCGAGCCGTTCGGGCCGCTGGAGTACCGGCGGCGCCGTTACCTGGGGGTCACCGGCGACCCGACGAGCCCCGAGGTGCTGCGCGGCGCCGGTCTGCCGCACGCCCACACGGTCTACGCCTGCACTGACGACGACGACCGCAACCACGCCATCGCCAACGCGGCGAGCCGGTTGATCCAGGACCGGCGGCAACCGGCCCGGGTCTACGTGCAGGTCCACGACCCGGAGATGTGCCTGTCGTTGCAGGCCCGGCGGTTGGGTGCGGCCGGTTCGAGCCGGCTGCGGCTGGACTACTTCCACGTCGACGACGTCGCCGCCCGGGCCCTGCACCGGCACCACCCCCTTCCCACCCCGACGGGTCGACCGGTCCGGATCCTCATCGCCGGCCGGGGCAGCTTCCGCCGCGCCGCGCTGGTGGCCAGCGCCCGGCACTGGCAGCTGCGCCAGGCCGAGGCGCCGCCCGGTCGGCCCGTGCCGCCGCTGCGCGTCGACCTGGTGGCGCCGGACGCGACAGTCGAACTCGAGCTGGCCACCGCCCGGCACCCCTTCCTGCCGGCCGCCTGCCAGGTCCGGGCGTACGACCTGGACCTCGACGGTCTGGTCGGGTCGGGGATGCTGCGTGGTGGCTACGACCGGCTCTACGTCTGCGCGGTGGACGAACGCAACGGCCTCCAGTTGGCGTTGGACACCCCGGCGCTGTGGCAACGGGCGGAGAGCACCGTCTTCGTACCCGTGTACCGGCAGGCGGCGCTCGCCGCCGCGTTCCACGGCGACCGGCGGCACGACCTGCTCGACGAGGTGCACGGCCGGCTCCAGCTCTACCCGGTGCTGACCCGGGCCTGCGACGCCCAGCTGATCGCCGAGGACCTCACCGAACGGCTGGCCCGGCAGATCCACGACAAGTACCTCCAGTCGCAGGCCGAGGCCGGGGTGCGCCGGGGTTCGGCGCCCGCCATGGTGGACTGGGCCCGGCTCCCCGAGTCGCTGCGCCGGGCCAACCGCGCCCACGTGCAGGACATCGCCGGGAAGCTGCTGAGCCTCGGTTGTGTGGTGGCGCCCCGGCACGGCACCACAGGCGGTACGGCGGATCCGGGGGCCAGCCGGGCGATCGACGACCGGATCGACGAACTGGCCCGGATGGAGCACGAGCGGTGGTGCCGGGAACGGCGGGGGGAGGGCTGGGTGTACGGCGAGCCGCGCGACGACGCCCGCCGCCGGCATCCCACCCTGCGGCCCTGGGACGAGCTGCCGCCGGACGTCCAGGAGATGAACCGCAACGAGATCCGGGCGCTGCCGGAGGTGTTGTCCGACGCCGGCTTCGAGATGATCCGGCTGACCGCCGAGGGCGCCGAGCCCACCCCCGCCCCGCCCGCCCCGCCCCGGCAGAGCGGCGCAGCCGGTGAGTCCCCGCGTACGTCGGGCGGCGCGTCGGGGGAGATGATCGGCGGATGACGCTGGACCCTCGGCCGGTCCGGGTGGGGATCACCGGGCACATCAACCTGACCCCCGCCACCGAACGGCTCGTGTACGACGCGCTGCGTACCGAGCTGCGCCGGATCAGCGAGCGGCCGGTGCGGGGTGTCACCTGTCTGGCCGCGGGCGCCGACCAGGTCTTCGCGCGGGCGGTGCGTGCCACCGGCGGCGTGTACGAGGTGGTCCTGCCGGCGCCGGACTACCGCGAGCGGGCGATCCCGGTGGCGGGCCGGGCCGCCTTCGACGAACTGCTCGGCGGCGCGGTCGAGGTCGTCCACACCGGATTCCGGCACTCCGGCACGGCCGCGTACGTGGCCGCGAACCGGGAGCTGCTGCGCCGGGTGCAACGTCTGGTGGCCGTCTGGGACGGGGAGCGCGGCTGCCACGAGGCGGCGACCGACCGCACCGTGGGCTGGGCGCGGCAGCGCGACATCCCGACGACGGTCCTGTGGCCGCCGGGTGCGCGCCGGACCGACACGGCGGGCTGAGGACGCGGCGGGCTGAGGACGAGGCCTCTCCCGGCCGGCGCGGCCGGGTCCCGCTCCGCAGGTGACGCCACCTGATGAGGGGCGTTTGCGGCAGTTACCGCACCTGGGCCGGTGGTCACGACCCATGCTGCACGGGGGACAGGAGGCGCGGCGGCCCGCAGCACGGGTCCGGACCCGGAGGGACTGACCATGTCCAAGGCCAGCGACGCCGACGGCGTCCGGGCTCGGTCGCGTTCCACGTCCGGTGCGGTACGCGTCGCGTTCGCCTTCTGGATCACCCTCGTCGGGACGACGGTGCCGACCCCGCTCTACCCGCTCTACGAGAGGCAGTTCGGCTTCTCGTCGTTGACGGTGACAGTGGTCTACGCCCTCTACGCGCTGGGGGTGGTCATCGGGCTGCTGGTGTTCGGCCGGCTGTCGGACCAGATCGGCCGTCGCCCGGTCATCCTGGCCGCGCTGATCCTCTCCGTCGCCGCCGACGCCGTCTTCCTGTTCGCCGTTGACCTCGCGATGATCATCGTGGGTCGGGTGGTCGCCGGCCTCTCGGCCGCGCTTGTCATCGGAGCGGCGACCGCAGCCCTGGCCGAGCTCATCGACCCCCGGCACCCCAAACGTGCCGCCACCGTCTCGATCTTCGCGAATCTGGGCGGTCTCGCCGCCGGCACGCTGCTGGCCGGGATCGTGTCGGACGTGGCACCCGAGCCGCTGCGGCTGCCCTGGGCCATCGTGCTGATCCTCGCGGTGGTCGCGATCGTCGCGCTGCGCGGGGTGCCGGAGACGGTGCGGGAGCGTTCCCCTGTGACGATCCGGGTGCAGCGGCTGTCCGTACCGGCGAACATCCGCGGTGACTTCGTCCGTTCGGCGATCACCGGCGGTGCGGGCTTCGCCGCGCTCGGAGTGCTCACGTCGGTGACCGGGTTGTTCCTCGGCATGGTCCTGCACAGGACGTCCCACACGCTTGCCGCGCTCGTGGTCTTCCTGGCGTTCATCGGCGCGGCCTTCGGTCAGCTCCTGACCCGCGTCCTGTCGTCGCGCGCCGCGCTGGCGTACGCCTGCGTCGGTCTGGTCGTGGGTGCCGGTCTGCTCGGGTTCAGCATGTGGAGGGCGGTGTTGGCGACGCTGATGGCCAGCGCGGCGCTCATCGGGATCGCCGCCGGGGTGGCCGTCGGCGACGGCGTCGCGACGATCACGATGAGGACCGCGCCGCAGCACCAGGCCGAGGTGGTGTCGACCTTCTTCGCCATCCTCTTCGCCACGCTCGGCGTGCCAGCGGTAGGGGTGGGGCTGCTGATCCAGGCGACCGGGCTGCGTCCCGCCGGTGAGATCTTCAGCGGGGTGGTGGCGGTGCTCGCGCTGGGTGTCCTGTTCAGCCTGCTGCGCGGCGGCCGGACCCGGTCCCCGGGCTGATCGCGGGTCGGGTTTGTCCGCGGCGCGGAGGTCTTGCGGCGGTCATCGTATACAACATACGCTCCCCGAATCGCCCACTTGAGGAGCTCTCCATGACGAACCTCTCCGCCAGCGAAACGAGCCGTCTACTCCGGGCCGCGGTGGCGGTCGTCGCCGTCGCCTGCACCGTCGTCGCCTGTTCACCTGTGTCGGACGACGGGGGCGGCACCGGGTCCGGCGACAGCCGGTCGGCAGGCCAGGACTCCTTCGGTACGCCGGCCGACCCCGCCGCCGTCAAGCAGGGCGGAAAGCTGGTCATCGCCCTCTCCGCGGAGCCCGACGCGCTGGACCCGACACTCTCGCGCAGCCTCTACTCCCGGTACGTCTTCCAGGCCATGTGCCAGAAGCTCTACGACGTCAACGAGCAGGCGCAGGTCGTACCCCAGCTCGCGACCGCGCTGCCCACGACGAGCGGCGACGGCCGGACGGTCACCATCCCGCTGCGCCAGGGCGTGCGTTTCGCGGACGGGACCCCGTTCGACTCCGCCGCGGTCAAGGCCACCCTGCAACGGCACCTCACCAACAGCCGGTCCGCGCGCCGCAGCGAACTCGGTCCCATCGACGGCGTCGACACCCCCGACGCGCAGACCGTCGTCCTGCGGCTGAAGCAGCCGTTCGCGCCGCTGGTCGGTGCCCTCGCCGACCGCGCCGGCATGATCATGAGCAGCAGGGCGTTGCAGAGCCTGGGCGACGACTTCGCGTCGGCGCCGGTCTGTGTCGGCCCCTTCAAGTTCGCCAAGCGGGTCCCGCAGAACTCGATCGACGTGGTGAAGGACCCGAACTACTACGAGGCCGACAAGGTCCACCTCGACGCGATCTCCTGGCGGATCCTCAGCGACGCCAGCATCCGGGCCGCCAACCTGCGCTCCGGCGACGCCCAGGTCGCCGACAGCGTCTCCACCCAGGACGTGGCGTCGCTGCGGCAGGACTCCTCGGTCTCCGTCCTGCAGTCGCAGTCCCTCGGCTACCAGGGCCTCACCATCAACGTCGGCAACGTCGACGGGGTCGGCACCGCACCCAAGCCGATCAACCGGCCCCTCGCGCAGAACGCCAAGGCCCGCCAGGCCTTCGAGCACGCCATCGACCGCAAGGCCCTCGTCGACGCCGTCTTCAACGGCGTGCACACCGCCGCCTGCTCGCCCATCTCGCCCGCCAGCCCGTTCTCGTCCCCCGAGGCGCAGACCTGCCCGGCGCACGACCCCGCCAAGGCCAAGCAACTGCTCACCGAGGCGGGCGTGCAGACGCCGTACCCGGTGACGATGCTCGCGTCGAACACACCTGACACGCTGCGCCTCGCCCAGGCACTGCAGGCGATGGTCAAGGAGGGCGGGTTCGACCTGAAGATCAACCCGGTGGAGTACTCGTCGCTCCTCGACGAACAGGACCGGGGCAACTTCGAGCTGCTGCAACTCGGGTGGAGCGGACGGATCGACCCGGACGCCAACATCACCAACTTCGTCGGCACCGGCGCGAGCCAGAACGTCTCCGGCTACAGCAACCCCCAGCTCGACACGCTGCTGACCCAGGCCCGGCAGGCCGGCGACGTCGAGGAGCGCAAGAAGCTGTACGGGCAGGCGGTCACGCTGCTCCAGCAGGACGACGCGCTCATCTACCTCTACCGGCAGCGCAACCTGACCGCCGTCGCCAAGCAGATCCAGGGTCTGCAGGTCTTCCCGGACGGTGTGATCCGGGCGGCGTTCGCCGGCTACACCAAGTAGGTCGTCGTGGCCCGATACCTGCTCACCCGCGCCTGGCAGTCGGCCCTGACCCTGCTGTTGTCGACGATCGTGGTGTTCGTCGGCGTACGGGCGCTCCCCGGCGACCCGGCCCTCGCCCTGGCGGGGGAGGACCGGTCGCCGGAGGCCCTCGACGCCATCCGCCGGCACTACGGGCTGGACCAGCCGCTGCCGGTCCAGTTCGCGCAGTACGTGGAACGCGTGGTGCAGGGCGACTTCGGTGTGTCGATCCGGACCGGCACGCCCGTCTCGTCGATGCTCACCACCGCCCTGCCGGTGACAGTCGAGCTGTCCGTCCTGGCGATCGCCATCGCCTCGCTGCTCGGCGTCGGCGCCGGGGTGCTCGCGGCGGTCCGCCGTGGCCGCCCGGCGGAGTGGTTCGCCAACGCGCTCGCCCTGATCGGGCTGTCGGTGCCGCACTTCTGGCTCGGGCTGCTCGCGATCCTCTACCTGTCGGTGGCGACCGGCCTGTTCCCCGCCTCCGGGTTCGTGCCGCTGCTGGAGGACCCGGTCGACAACCTGCACCACATCGTCCTGCCGGCGGTGATCCTCGGCACCGGCCTGGCCGCCATCATCATGCGGCAGACCCGCTCGGCGATGCTCGACTCGCTCTCCTCGGACTACGTCCGCACGGCGAAGGCGAAGGGCCTGCGCCCCCGCGCCCTCGTCACCAGGCACGCGCTGCGCAACAGCCTCATCGTGGTGGTGACGGTCGTGGGCCTCCAACTCGGAGGGCTGATCTCCGGCGCGGTCGTCACCGAGCAGATCTTCGGACTGCCGGGCTTCGGCAAGATGACAATCGACGCCGTGTTCCAGCGCGACTATCCGGTGATCCAGGCGGTCGTGCTGCTCACCGCGACGGCCTACATCGTGATCAACTTCTTCGTGGACCTGCTCTACTCGGTCATCGACCCCCGCATCCGGGTGACGGGAGATCCGGCATGACCGTCCTCAGCGTACCGATGGCCGAGACCGACGCGGTAAGCATCACCCGCCGGACCCGCGTCCTGCGACGCTTGCGCCGCAACCCGCTCGCCGTCGTGAGTTTCGTCGTCCTCGCGCTCGCGGCCGGCGTCGCGCTGCTGTCGCCGTGGCTCGCCCCCTACTCCGTCGACCAGACCGACTTCGCCCGCACCTTCGCGCCCCCCGGGACATCCGGCCACCTGCTCGGCACCGACGACCTGGGGCGCGACGTCCTGTCCCGGATCATGCTCGGCGCTCGTGCCTCGTTGCAGGTGGGGCTCCTGGCCGTGGCCACCTCGCTTGTCATGGGCGTACCCCTCGGGCTGGCCGCCGGCTACTTCCGGGCCTGGGACGCGGTGATCTCGCGCTTCACCGACCTACTCCTCGCGTTTCCGTTCCTGATCATGGCGGTGGGTCTCGCGGCGATCCGGGGCGCCAGCCTCGGCAACGCCGCGGTGGCCATCGGCATCGCCCAGATCCCCGGCGTGATCCGGGTGGTGCGGTCGGACACGCTGCGCCTCAAGTCGCTGGACTTCGTCGCGGCGGCCGTCGTGGACGGCGCCAGTGACCTGTGGGTGCTCGCCCGGCACATCCTGCCCAACGCGACGTCGGTGATCCTCGTGCAGGCCACTGTCGCGATCCCGGCGGCGATCCTCGGCGAGGCCGTGCTCTCCTTCCTCGGCCTCGGCATCCAACCCCCGGCCCCCAGCCTCGGCACCATGCTTGCCACCGCCCAGCAGTTCGCCGCCCGCGCACCCTGGGCCGCCGTCCTGCCCGGCGTCGTGATCATGGGGTTGGCGCTGGCGTTCAACGTCTTCGGTGACGCCCTGCGCGACGCCCTCGACCCCAAGGGAGACCGGCGATGACCACGGCCCCCGCGAGCACCGCCACGGCCGTCCTGGAGATGCGCGACCTGTCGGTCTCCTTCCCGACCGAGACCGGCACCGTCTCGGCGGTCGACGGGGTCACACTGGACCTGGCGGCCGGGGAGATCGTCGGGATGGTGGGCGAGTCGGGCTGCGGCAAGAGCGTCACAGGCATGAGCATCGCCGGTCTGCTCCCGGGCAGCGCCCGGGTCACCGGCTCGGTACGCCTCAACGGCACCGAGCTGGTAGGGGCCCGCGAATCCGCACTCCGTCGGGTACGCGGCCGGGAGATCGCGTACATCTTCCAGGAGCCGATGACGTCACTGAACCCGGTGCTCACCGTCGGGCGGCAGATCGCCGAGGTGCTCCAGGTCCACGAGCGGATGTCGCGGCGGGCCGCCCACGCCCGCGCCGTGGAGCTGCTGACCCTCGTCGGCATCCCCTCCGCGGCGCACCGCGTCGACGCTTACCCCCACCAACTGTCCGGTGGCATGCGTCAACGCGTGATGATCGCGATGGCGGTCGCCTGTGGCCCGAAGGTGCTGGTTGCCGACGAGCCGACCACCGCGCTCGACGTCACCGTCCAGGCCGGCATCCTCCAGGTCCTACGGGACCTGCGCGACCGGCTCGGCACGAGCATCCTCATCATCACGCACGACCTCGGGGTGATCGCCGACATCGCCGACCGCGTCGTGGTCATGTACGCCGGCCGCGTGGTGGAACGGGCGCCGGTCACCGACCTGTTCGCGCGCCCGTACCACCACTACACGGCCGGACTCCTGTCGGCGTCGCCGAAGCCGGGGCGACACGCCAGCACCGCGCGGCTGGCGGAGATCCCCGGTCTGGTGCCCGTCCTGTCGACCCAGCCGGACGCCTGCACGTTCGCCGACCGCTGCCCGGCGGCCGACGCGCGGTGCCGCGAGTCCGCGCCGCCGCTGGAGGTGGCGGGGGACGGGATCGACCACCTCGCGGCGTGCTGGCACCCGTGCCCGCCGCAACCTCGGGAGGCGAACCGATGACATCCCGACCGAACGCCCTGGAGATCGAGGACCTGGTGATGCACTTCGGCCCGGTCCGAGCCGTGGACGGGGTGTCCCTCACCATCGCCGCCGGCCGGGTCACGGCCCTGGTGGGAGAGAGCGGCTCGGGCAAGTCGACAGTCGGCAGGTGCGTCGTACGCCTCGTCGAACCGACAGCCGGCGTGGTCCGGATCGCCGGCACGGACGTCACCCACCTGTCCCGCCGGCAGCTGCGCCCGCACCGCGACGCGGTGTCGATCGTCTTCCAGGACCCGGCCGCCTCTCTGGACCCGCGCATGCTGGTGGGTGAGATCGTGGCCGAGCCGCTGCGGCTGGCCGGCCGGCGCGTCCCGCGGCGCGAGCGGGAGGCCCGCGTCGCTCCGCAGCTCGAACGGGTGGGCCTGCGCGCCGAGGTGGCGCGGCGTTACCCGCACGAGCTGTCCGGCGGGCAGCGCCAGCGGGTCAGCATCGCGCGGGCACTGGTCTCCGAGCCGATGCTGCTCATCGCCGACGAACCCACGAGCGCGCTCGACGTGTCGGTGCAGGCCTCGGTGCTCAACCTCCTCGCCGACCTGCAACGCGACATCGGTTTCGCCTGCCTGTTCATCACCCACGACCTGTCCGCTGTCGAGTACCTGGCCGACGACATCGCCGTCATGTACCTGGGCCAGCTCGTCGAGAAGGGCTCCCGCGAGCGGATCTTCGCCCGACCCGCCCACCCCTACACGCAGGCGCTGCTGGCGGCCGCGCCGGTGGCCGACCCGGTACGCCAGCGCCAGCGCCAGCCGGTGCTGCTCGGCGACGACCTGCCGTCCGCGCTGGACCCGCCGTCCGGTTGCCGCTTCCGGACCCGGTGCCCGCTCGCGTTCGACAGGTGCGCGACCGAGGTACCGCCGCAGGTGCCGATCGGCGACGGCATGGCAGCCTGCCACCTGGTCCAGCCGGACGGCACCGGCCCCGACGTCCGCACCGCAGATTCGAGTGAGGTGTTGTCATGACGTTCACCACCAGACCGACGTTGCAGGGCACGTTCGGCATGGTGTCCTCGACGCACTGGCTGGCCAGCCAGTCGGCCATGGGCATCCTGGAACGCGGGGGCAACGCCTTCGACGCGGCGGTGACCGCCGGGTTCGTCCTGCACGTCGTCGAGCCCCACCTCAACGGGCCGGGCGGCGAGGTGCCGGCCATCGTGGCGACCGCGCAGGACCCGACCCCGAAGGTGCTGTGCGGGCAGGGCCCGGCGCCGGCGGGTGCCACCATCGCGCACTTCCGGTCCCTCGGCATGGACCTGATCCCGGGCGCCGGGCCGCTCGCGGCGGCCGTACCCGGCGCCGTGGACGCCTGGCTCCTGCTGCTGCGCGAGCACGGCACGCTGTCCCTCGCCGAGGTGCTGGAGCCGGCCATCGGCTACGCCGCCGCCGGCCACCCCCTGGTGGGCAGGGTCGGCGACACCGTGGCGGCGGTGCGTTCGCTGTTCCAGGAGCACTGGCCCACGTCCGCCCAGCTCTGGCTGCGCGACGGCCGGCCACCGGCCGCCGGGGAGATGGTCACCAACCCGGCGTACGCCGACACCCTGCGCCGCCTCGTCGAGGCGGGACGGGCCGCCGGTCCCGACCGGGAGGCGCAGATCGAGGCCGCCCGTGGTGCCTGGAGCACGGGATTCGTCGCCGACGCCATCGACAGGTTCAGCCGGCTGCCGTTCCAGGACTCCAGTGGACGCCCGCACGCCGGTCTGGTCACCGGCGACGACCTGGCCGCGTACTCGGCGACGTGGGAGGAGCCGGCCACCCTGGACTGGCACGGCTACTCGGTGGCGAAGACAGGCTTCTGGGGGCAGGGGCCGGTGCTGCTGGAGACGCTGTCGGTCCTCGACGCGCTCGACGATCCGAGCGCGTACGACCCGGCAACCGCGGCCGGCATCCACGCCCAGGTCGAGGCGCTCAAGCTCGCCTTCGCCGACCGGGAGGCCTGGTACGGCGACAGCGCCGACGTGCCCGCCAAGGCGCTGCTCTCGCGGGAGTACGCGCGGGAGCGGGCCGCCCTGATCGGTGACCGCGCCTCGGCGGAGCTGCGGCCGGGGCACCCCGACGGGGCGCAGCCACGCCTCGCGGCGCACGTCCGGCCCGGCGCCGGCCGTCGTGCCGATCCGTCGGACGCGACGACCGGTGAGCCGACCGTGCAGTCCGACGGGGTGACCCGGGGCGACACCTGCCACGTGGACGTGGTCGACAGGTGGGGCAACATGATCTCCGCGACCCCGAGTGGCGGCTGGTTGCAGAGTTCGCCCACCATCCCGGAACTCGGGTTCCCGCTCGGCAGCCGCCTGCAGATGTTCTGGCTCCAGGAGGGTCTGGCGTCGTCGCTGGCACCCGGCCGCCGGCCACGGACGACCCTCAGCCCGACCATGGTGCACCGCGACGGTGAGCCGATCCTGGCGTGCGGCACGCCCGGTGGCGACCAGCAGGACCAGTGGCAGCTGCCGTTCCTGCTGCGTCACCTCGTCGCGGGGCAGTCGCTCCAGGAGGCGATCGACGCGCCCGCCTGGCACACGGTCAGCCTGCCGGGGTCGTTCTATCCGCGCGACATGCAGCCCGGCGTCCTGGTGGTGGAGCAACGCCTCGACGAGGACGTGCGGGAGGCACTGCGGTCGTACGGGCACGACGTGCGGATGTCCGACGCGTGGAGTCTCGGCCGGCTCTGCGCGGTCACCAGGGATCCGGGCACCGGCGTGCTCGCCGCCGGGGCGAACCCGCGCGGTATGCAGGGGTACGCGTGCGGTCGCTAGCGGGCGCCGTACCCGCCCTCGGCGTTTTCGTACGCCGCCGCGGAGGCCGCGTCGAGGTGGGCCAGCGCGGCCCGTTCGGCGCGGTCACCGTCGCCTGACTCGATGGCGTCGACAAGTTGGATGTGCTCGGCCCACGAGTGCGGCGCGCGTTGCTCGGCCCCCAGCCGGAAGACCCACTGGACGTGGAGGTACAGCGACTTGGCGATCGACGACAGCCAGGGGTTTCCGCTGATCTGGAGGATGCGCAGGTGCAGGGCGCTGTTCAGTTCGGCGACCCGGGGCAGGTCCTGCCGTTCGGTCGCCTCGCGGCCCTGGTCGAGCAGCGCGCGCAGGGCCGCGACGTCCGCCGCGCTCGCGCGTTCGGCGGCCAGCCGGGCGGCCAGCGCCTCCAGGCGCTCGCGGACGGCGAACATGTCCCCGATGGTGCCGCTGCTCGGCGAGGCGACGACCGCGCCCCGGCGGGGGAGGATCACCACGAAACCCTCGGCCTCGGCGACGCGCAGCGCCTCCCGGACGGGGTTGCGGGAGACGCCGAAGTCCTCCGCCAGCCGGTCTTCGGTCAGCCGCTCGCCGGGCAGGTAGTCGCCGTCGATGATGGCGGTCCGCAGCGCGGTGAGGACCTGGTCGCGTAGCGGCAGGTGCTGAGCGCCGAGCTTGTCCCGCAGGTCTTCCGCCACCTGGTCGCCTCTCCGTGATCCGTCCGGGAAAAGTGTATACGAAGAACAATTTTTGGAGGACAGCGCCAGTGTCGAGCACCGCGCCCCGCGTCACCAGTCCTCGCGTCGACCCCCGGGACGACGATCGTCTCCTGCGACGACGGCACGCCCTCGTCGTCCTGCTCACGTTCCTCACCGGAAGCGCCGACGCGGTCGGCTTCCTGTCCCTGGGCGGGGCCTTCTCCAGCGTCATGACCGGCAACATGGTCCTGCTCGGACTCTCGGCCGGCAGGGGCGACGCGGACCTCGCACTGACCTCCGGATGCGCGATCGTCAGCTTCATCGTCGGCGTCCTGGCCGGCGCCCGCGTCGTCGGCTCACCACAACCGGACGATCCCGTCTGGCCCCGCAGGGTCACCTGGGCGCTCGTCCTGGAGCTGCTCGTGTTCGGTGTCTTCCTCGTCGTCTGGGTGGTCAACCTCCCCACCCACAGCGGCCGCGTCGACCTCGCCCTGCTCCTGCTGTCGGCGACGGCGCTCGGCGTGCAGAGCAGCGCCATCCAGCGCTTCGGCGTGCCCGGACTGTCCTCCACGTACCTGACCGGCACCCTCACGAGCCTCATCGCCGGTGTCGCCGCCCGCAGCCCGTGGGGCGGCCTGCGGCCCAAGGCTCAGGTGCTGCTGGCCCTGATGACAGGCGCGGCGGTCGGCGCCCTGGTGGCCCTGCACCTGCCGCTGGCCGCGCCGGTGCTGCTGATCGTGCCGCTCGTGCTCGTCATCGCCCTGTCCACCCGGATCCGGGCCTGACCCCTCAGACGCCGCGCGCGAACAGCGCCAGGCGTACCCGGTTGGGGCTGCCGGTCTTGGCCATCAGGCTCGTGATGTGGGTCTTGACCGTGGTGACACCGATGTGCAGCCGGTCGGCGATCTCGGTGTTGGACAGGCCCTCGGCGACGAGCGCCAGCACGTCCCGCTCGCGGCCGGTGAGGCCCGGCGCCGGTCGCGGCGCCTCGGCGCGCGCGTCGACCGCACGCTGGACGAGGCGGCGCAGCACATCGGCGCTGAACGGACTGTCACCGACCGAGGCGCGGCGGATGCCGTCGAGCAGGTCGCCCGGGGGAGCGTCCTTGAGCAGGAACCCGCACGCCCCGGCGGTCAGCGCCGGGTAGAGGTGGTCGTCGTCGCCGAACGTGGTCAGCACCAGGACGCGGGTGGCCGGACGTTCGGCGAGGATCCGGCTGGTCGCGGTGATCCCGTCGACACCTGGCATCCGCAGGTCCATGACGACGACGTCGGGGAGCAGCCGAGCGGCGAGGGTGACCGCCTCGCGACCGTTGTCCGCCTCGCCGACCACCTCGATGTCGGGCTGGGCGTCGCAGAGCATGCGCAGCCCCGCGCGGATGAGGTGCTGGTCGTCGACCAGCAGGACGCGGATCACGCCGGCTCCGGCGTGGGCGACCCGGCCGCGCGGTCCCGGGGAGCAGGCGGTGCCGACGCCCCGGCGGCGGGGGTCAGCGCCGGCAGGACGGTACGCACCCGGAACCCCGTCCGTGTCGGGCCCGCCTCCAACCGCCCCCCGAGGACCTCGACGCGCTCACGCATGCCGGTGATGCCGTGGCCACCGCCGGTCGGCACCGCCGCCGGCTCACCCGCCATCCCGTCGTCGGACACCTCCCAGTGCACGGCCCCGTCCCTGACGGCGACCACGAGACGCGCCAGCGCGGAGGTGTCCGCGTGCTTGGCCACGTTGGTCAGCGCCTCCTGGGTCAGTCGCAGCACCGCGAGGCCCCGCACCGCGTCGAGCGCGCCGACCGCCGGGTCGATGTCGGCCTCGACGCTGACGCCGGTCTGCCGGGCCCGGTCGACAGTCGCGCCGAGAGCCGCCGGCAGCGCCGACGGGTCGATGGCGGTCAGCGCCGCGTCACCGCGTACCCCGTCGGGGTCGCGCAGCACCGCGACCAGCCGGCGCAGCTCGGCCAGGGCCGCGGTGCCGGTGCCGTGCACGTCGTCGAAGACCGCGCCCACCCGGGGGTCGACGTCGGTGAGCACGTGCCGGGCCACGCCGACGCGCAGCACCATCGACGCCACGTGGTGCGCGACGACGTCGTGCAGCTCGCGGGCGATGGCGCTGCGTTCGTCGGCGCGGGCCGCGCGGCTCTCCGACTCGTGCCGCCGCTGCTCGGCGGCTGCCCGTTCGACGGCCTGCCGGCTGAGCTCCCGGTTGGCGCGGATGACCAGGCCGAGCAGCACCGGCACGCCGACCTCCAGGGCCAGCCCGACGACGCCGGAGGCGACCCGGCGGGCCGGGTCGCCGATCGAGTCGGTCAGGTCCACCACCACCAGCAGCGCGGTGGCCAACCAGATGACGCGGGGACGGCGGGCCCGCATGGTGACCTCGAGCAGCGCCCAGCTGGCGCCGACCTGGTTGATCGTGAAGTCGTCGACCAGCTGGATCGCGACCGCCAGCAGGGCTGCCTGCGCCACCAGGTTGACCAGCGGCCGGCGGTGCGCCAGCAGCGCCACGGCGAACGCGAGCACGGCGAGGATCCACTGTGTCGCAGGCGGTGTGCGTGTGGAATGGGGACCGAAGAGCAGGTAGCCCACGCCGGTGAGGTCGAGCAGCACCATCCGCACGAGCGTGTCCCGCATGTCGAACACGCGCCGCGGCCACCCCACGGACGTCAGCCTAGGTGCTGCGGAACGGTCGTGGCGGCCGCCGGTGGCCGCCACCGGGTCCGGACCGCCAGGTACGCGGCGAGGCCGAGCGGCCCGAGCAGGATGGTCAGCACCAGCACCGGAGCCATGACCAGCGCCGGCACCCCCCGTTCCCGGCTGTCCAGCCACGCCCACCGCCCGACGAACAGGTCGAACGCGATCATGTGCGCCCACCCCGCCGCCGCCCCGTCGGAGGTGCCCAGCAGGTCGCGCACCCCGTCCAGAGTCGGCCACGCCACCGCCGGCAGCACCTCGCCGAACGCCGGGAGCACCAGCAGCGCGTAGATCACCACGACCGGAAGCACGATCAGCGGCGAACCGATGATCCGGGTGGTCCACGACCAGCGGGGCAGCAGGATCATCAACGCCCAGAACGGCGCGGCCACCGCGAACGTCAGGGAGAACAGCGTGGCGGTCATGCGACCAGCTCCAGTTCCGGTCGGCGTCGGCGGGCCAGCACCAGGCCGGTCGCGGTCGCCGACGCCACGACCAGGGCCGCGACCGCGGCGAGCGTGCCGGCGTCCGGGCGCAGCAGCGGCTGGCCGCGCAGTGCCTGCCAGGTCAACAGTACGGTGAGGACGCCGTACGCGCCGCCCGCGACCACCAGCAGCCGGACGCGGGTGCGCTCGTCCAGCCGCGTCGCGAACCGGCTCAGCAGGATCGCCAGGATCGGCAGCGCCTGCAGGGCGTGCAACCCCACGAAGTGCCCGATCCGCAGGTCGCCGCCGGTGGTGCTCCAGCCGACCACCGGCAGTCCCGGCCCACCGTCGGGCACGCCGACGCTGTGTGCCCCGGAGATCCCCTCGATTCCCGGGTCCTGCGTCGGCAGCGTCATCGGTACCGCCGCGAGCATCCCCAGCAGGGACAGGCCGAGCCCCCACCGGACGGCGGTCGCCGCGACCCGGTCGGGGATCCGCCGGATCAACACGACGATCCCGAGGACGAGGTGCGCGAGGAACAACACCATGATCGCCGCGCCCATCGCCGCGAACAGCGCGGTGTTCAGGGGAGTGCTGTCGTTGAAGTGGCTGGCCTGCCCGCGTACCACCTGACCGACGATCACCGCCATCTCGACCACCGCCACCGCGACGATGACGGTGACCGCGCCCTCGGCGATCCGGCTGCGACGCGGCAGGAGCGAGAGCATCCAGGCGAGCGTGCCGCCGTACAGGACGAAGGACACCGCGAACTTGAGCGGCTTGAGCCAGATCGGCACCCCGGTGAGGACGCGCGGATCGACGAGCACGCCGGCCGTGGCGACGACCGCGAGCACCGCCATCGCGCCGACCAGGACCATGAGTGGGCGGTTCCAGTGTGTCGCCCGGTGCAGAACGGTAGTCATGTCTGCAGATGCTCGTTGTCGTACCCGTCGGTCGCGTCCGACCCGGAGCCCCGTCCGCGGCCTGCGGTGGGAGGCGGCCTCCTCCCTGGGTAGGAGGCGACGAAACCTGTCGAGGCCGGGTCACGGGTGCTGGCACAATGGCCGGCCTGCCGAGCCGGACCGGGAGTGACGATGACGACCAACGAGGACCGTGTCCACCCGAACGAGACGACAGTGCCGCTGCTGCCCTGCCCGGCACCGCAGGAGACCCTGGCGTTCTGGCGTGCGCTCGGGTTCGAGGTGACCTACGAGCAGACGAGACCGTACGTGTACCTGGCGTTGCGGTGGAGTGGGTTCGACCTGCACTACGGCCCCGCGCCGAAGGACCTCGACCCGGCGAGGGAGCAGAGCGGCGGCTGCCTCGTCCTGGTGGACTCGGTCGCGCCGTACCATGCGGCGTTCACCGACGCGATGCGCAGCGCCTACGGAAAGGTGCTGGTCAAAGGACTACCCCGGATCACCCGCTACCGTGCCGGCGCGTCGCGGTTCAGCATCGTCGACCCGTCCGGCAACACCATCGTCTTCATCCGCCGCGACGAGCCGCAGGACCTGGAGTACGGCGGGTCGAAGGAACTCGACGGACTGGCCCGGGTGCTCGACAACGCGCGGATCCTGCGCGAGTTCAAGACCGACGACCGGGCGGCCTACCGGGCGCTGGACTCGGGGATGCGCCGGCGGGCCGCTGACGCTCCGGTGGTCGAGCAGGCGACGGCGCTCGCCGGGCTGATCGAACTGTCGGTCGCCCTGGGCAAGACCGATCGGGTGCCCGAATGGGGTGCCCGCCTTCGCGCGCTCACGTTGACCGAGGCGGAACGCGCGCAGGTCAGGGACTACGTCGCCGACCCGGCCCTGCTCGAACCGTGGTGGCGGTCCGAGGAGACCTGACCCCTGGTCCGGGTCGGCTCGGAAGGCCCGGGTCGGCGCCCGATCGGCCTGGTCTGCCGTGGTTGGCCCTCGTCGACTCTCGTCGGCCCCAGGCGTTGCGCGGTTGCCGTGGCCCCGGTCAGGGCTCGCGGCGGGTGCGTAGGCGTACCAGGGCCAGCCCGGCAACCAGCAGGACACCCAGAGCAGCGGCGGCTGCTCCGACCGTCGTGAGGGCTGTCAGTCGGCTACCGGTGACCGGCATGGGGGGAACAGGTCCGGCGAGGACCAGGGTCGCCGAGCAGTTCGGCGTGCAGTCGGGGTCGGAGACACCTTCCGGTGGGGTGAGGGTGGCGGTATTGGTGAGGTCACCGATGGTGCCGAACGGCACCCTGCCGGTGATGGTGTAGGTGAGTGTTCCGCCGGCCAAGACGGTGACAGTGTCCTCGATGTCACCGGTGCCGGACGCGGTGCAGCTGCTGCCGGCGGGTGCCTCGCAGGTCCAGGTGAACCCGGCCAGTGGCGCCGGCAGTGGATCGCTGAGCGTGGCGCCGATCGCGTCGGACGGGCCGGCGTTGGTGACGGTCACCGTGAAGGTCAGCGGCGCGCCCGGCGCGTAGTGATTCGGCATCGCTGTCTTCGCGACAGTGAGGTCCACGACAGGTCCGGCGGGTGTGACGACAGTGGACTGGCAGCTCGGCGTGCAGTCGGGGTCGGTGGCGCCGGCTGGTGGGGTGAGGGTGGCCGTGTTGGCCAGATCGCCCCTGGTGTCCGACGGCACCGTTCCGCTGATGGTGTAGGTGAGGGTCCCGCCGCCCAGGACGGTGACGGTGTCGGTGATGTCGCCGCTGCCGGATGCGGTGCAGGTGCTGCCCGGGGATGCTTCACAGGTCCAGGTGAATCCGGCCAGCGGTGCGGGGAGAGGGTCGGTCACTGTCGCGCCGACGGCGTCGGAGGGGCCGCCGTTGGTGTCGGTCACGGTGTACGAGAGGGCGGCCCCTGGTACGTACGGATTCGGTGTCGCTGTTTTCACGACCGCGAGATCTACGGTCAGCGCGGCGGGGGTGACGACTGTGGATTGGCAGTTGGGGGTGCAGTCGGGGTCGGTGGCGCCGGCTGGTGGGGTGAGGGTGGCGGTGTTGGTCAGGTCGCCTGTGGTGCCCGGGGGCACGGTCCCGGTGATGGTGTAGGTGAGTGTTCCGCCAGCGAGGACGGTGACCGTGTCGGTGATGGTGCCGGTGCCCGAGGCGGTGCAGGTGCTGCCGGCAGACGCTTCACACGTCCAGGTGAACCCGGCCAGCGGCGCGGGCAGCGGGTCGGCCACTGTCGCCCCGACGGCGTCGGACGGTCCGCCGTTGGTGACGGTCACCGTGTAGGAGAAGGGCGCACCCGGCACGTACGGATTCGGGGTTGCTGTTTTCACGACCGCGAGGTCCACGGTCAGCGCGGCGGGGGTGACGACTGTGGATTGGCAGTTGGGGGTGCATTCCGGGTCGGTCACGCCGGCTGGTGGCGTGAGGGTGGCGGTGTTGGTGAGTTCGCCCGTGGTGCCCGAGGGCACCGTGCCGCTGATCGTGTAGGTGAGCGTCCCGCCGGCCAGGACGGTGACGCTGTCATCGATGGTTCCCGTGCCCGACGCGGTGCACGCGCTGCCGGCTGATGCCTCACAGGTCCAGGTGAAACCTGACAGCGGTGCGGGGAGCGGGTCGGTCACGGTCGCGCCGATGGCGTCGGACGGGCCGCCGTTGGTGACCGTGACGGTGTAGGTCAGAGGGGTACCCGGCACGTACGGGTTGGGTACCGCCGTTTTGGTCACGGCCAGGTCCACGACCGGTCCGGCGGGGGTGACGACCGTGGACTGGCAGCTCGGGGTGCATTCCGGGTCGGTCACACCGGCTGGTGGAGTGAGGGTGGCGGTGTTCGTCAGGTCGCCTGCGGTGCCCGAGGGCACCGTTCCCGTGATCGTGTACGTGAGGGTCCCGCCGGCCAGGACGCTGACCGTGTCGGTGATGTCGCCGGTCCCCGAGGCGGTGCAGGTGCTTCCTGCTGATGCCGTGCAGGTCCAGGTGAACCCGGCCAGCGGTGCGGGCAGCGGGTCGGTGACCGTCGCGCCGACGGCGTCGGAGGGGCCGCCGTTGGTGACCGTGACGGTGTACGTGAAGGGCGCACCCGGCACGTACGGATTCGGTGTCGCTGACTTGACGATGGCGAGATCAACAGTCGGCGCGGCCGGGGTAACGACGGTGGACTGGCAGCTCGGGGTGCAGCCCGGGTCAAACACTCCCGCCGGTGGGGTCACGGTGACCGTGTTGGTCAGGTCGCCCGTGGCGCTAGACGGCACCGTCCCAGTGGTCGTGTAGGTGAGAGTTCCCCCGCCCGCCACGGTGACGGTGTCGTCGATGCTGCCGGTGCCGGACGCGGTGCACGTGCTTCCGGCTGATGCCGCGCAGGTCCAGGTGAACCCGGACAGCGGTGCGGGCAGCGGGTCGGTGACCGTCGCGCCCACGGCGGCGGACGGGCCGCCGTTGGTCACCGTCAACGTGTAGGTCAGTGGTGTACCCGGCACGTAGGGATTCGCGGGTCCGGTCTTGACCACCGCCAGATCCACCGTGGGGATGACGGTGAGGGTGGTGGAACCGGGCGGGTTGAGCCCGATGATCGTGGGGAAGTTGCTCGCACAGCCGGGGATCGTCGAGCCGTCCGGCGCGATGCATCCGGTGTCGGTGTACGAGCCGACCACGTCGCTTGTCACCTGCACGGAGATCGTGCACGACGCCACGCCGGCGTCGATGTCGCCGGTGAAGTCGACGGAGGTGGCGCCGGCGGGCGCGGTCGCGGTGGCGTTCGAGCAGGTCGTGCTGTTGACGCCGGTGGCTGTCACGTTGCCGGGAAGGTTGTCGGTGAAACTCATCCCGTTCTTGGCTTGCAGGTCGTTGGTGTTGGTGATGGTGAAGGTGAGCGTGGAGGTCTGGCCCTGCCCGATGGTGGTGGGGCTGAAGGCCTTGTCGAGTTGCGGGGTCACGTCGACGATCTGCGGAAGGTCGAACGCGATGTCGTTGCCGACTCCCGTCGCGGTCGCGTTGTAGAGGCGTACGCCAAGCGTTGGTGTGTCGACCACTGACAATTGCAGTGCCGACGACTGCAGCTTCGCTATCCATGTGTTGTTGACGATCACAGCGCCCGGATCGGTGCAGGGGCTCAGATTCTGGGCGAGCGCCGTGGGCACCTCGTTGAGAACGAGATCGAACCGGAGGCGCGCCCGCTGGGTGCCGGGAACCGTGCAGTTCCTCTCAGCGAAGATCGCCGAGACCGCATAGAAGTGTCCACCGATCGCCGGAATGGTGTTGCTGTCGGTCTCCAGTAGGTATCCGGCGGCCTGTGCGCCTGTCAGGCTGTTGGTGTACTCGGTGAGTATCTGGTTGGTGGCTGCTTCGTCGGGGCTCTGCCCCTGAAACAACCCCATGTCGCGTGCCATCTCCTGGAGCCGACTCCATGCGGCGGAACGGCCGCACTGGTCGTTGTTCGTGACCGGCGGGCTGCCGCCGTTGGGCGGTAGCGGCGAGTCCGACCGCATGATCCAGCCATTGCACGCGCCCGCACCGGGGCTCCACGCCGGGTCGGCGGTGTAGGTCTCGCTGTCCGCGCCGCTGCCGCCCGGCCCCGGCACATAGACCGATCCGGGCGAGCCTGTGTAGGAGCCAATGCGAATCGGTACGGCGACCGCACTCTCGTTGGAGAAATCCTCGGTGAACACAGGCGTGCCGGGCTGCGGTGTTCCGGGGAGACCCGGAACCGTCGCGAATGCGGGCTGGCTCGACACCACAACGACAAGCGTCGAGGATGTCAGCAATGCGCCGACTGCCCCCAGCGCCGATGTGAACCAGCGGCGTCCCCCGCGAACCATTCTCATTTCCCCCGTTGTGCAGATTGCACTGACAGCGCTGCTTCCTCCGAGCCGGGATCGACAATTTCAGAAGTGTGCAGTCCAGACCTAGTCCTCATGGGTGGTCACCCGATCGGGTGAGTCAGTGCGCAGTGAATTCACATTCCGTCAAGCCGTTCGCCGGCTGATGGTTCGCCGCGGCGGAAAGTGAGTCCGTAGGCGGGGAAGAGGCGGGCGTCCCGGGAACGGACGGTCAAGTCGTGCGGCCTTGCCTGCGCGACGGTGATCGCCGGTGGCATGGCTCTCCCGATCTGGCTGCGACCCGGCCAGCGCCTCGTCTAGTGTCGAAGCGTTCGCATTAGGTGCGATTAGTCGGGAAGGTGCTGCGATGGGGGTGCGCCGCTGGGTCGGGAGCTGGCCCCTCTACCGGCAGCTCACCGGCACGGATCCGCTCGGTCGGGGCGCTGCGGCGCAGTCCGCCCGTTCGGCGGAGCTGACCGCGCGTACCGAGACGGCGGACAGTGTGGCCCGATCGGTGTGTCCGTACTGCGCTGTGGGTTGTGGGCAGCGGGTGTTCGTCAAGGACGGGCAGATCACCCAGATCGAGGGTGACCCGGACAGCCCGATCTCGCGGGGCCGGCTCTGTCCCAAGGGTTCGGCGAGCAAGAGCCTGGTGACCAGCCCGCTGCGGCAGACGACGGTCCGCTACCGCCGGCCGTACGCCACCGAGTGGGAGGACCTCGACCTCGACACGGCGATGAACATGATCGCCGACCGGGTGCTGGCGGCCCGGGACGAGACCTGGGAGGACGTCGACGACGAGGGTCGACCGCTCAACCGGACGCTTGGTTTTTCCAGTCTGGGTGGGGCGACGCTTGACAACGAGGAGAACTACCTCATCAAGAAGTTGTTCACCGCGATGGGGGCTCTGCAGATCGAGAACCAGGCCCGTATTTGACACTCCGCCACCGTCCCCGGTCTGGGGACCAGCTTCGGTCGCGGCGGCGCCACCCAGTTCCAGCAGGACCTGTCGAACTCCGACATGATCGTCATCCAGGGTTCGAACATGGCCGAGGCGCACCCGGTGGGTTTCCAGTGGGTGATGGAGGCCAAGCGTCGCGGCGCGAAGGTCTTCCACGTCGACCCCCGGTTCACCCGGACGAGCGCTGTCGCTGACGCGTACCTGCCGATCCGGGCGGGCACCGACATCGCCCTGCTCGGCGGCGTGGTGCGATACATCCTGGACAACGAGCTCGACTTCCGGGAGTACGTGGTCGCGTACACCAACGCCGCGACGATCGTGACCGGGGAGTACCGCGACACCGAGGATCTGCACGGCCTCTTCTCCGGCTTCAACGAGGACAACGCCAGCTACGACCAGAGCAGCTGGCAGTACGAGGGAACCGACGAGAACCCCTCCAGCGGCGACACCGAGACCCAGCGGGAAACGGCAGCCGGGTTGGAACACGAGTCGCACGGCGCGCCCGTGAACGGACAGACCCAGCGCGACGAGACGTTGCAGGATCCGCGCTGCGTCTACCAGATCCTCAAGCGGCACTACGCCCGCTACACGCCGGAGATGGTGGAGCGGGTCTGCGGGATCCCACAGGAGAAGTTCCTCGAACTGGCGCAGGCCTGGACGGCGAACTCGGGCCGGGAACGGACGAGCATGCTCGTCTACTCGGTCGGGTGGACGCAGCACAGCGTCGGCGTGCAGTACATCCGGACCGGGGCGATCATCCAATTGCTGCTGGGCAACATGGGTCGTCCGGGTGGCGGTGTGATGGCGCTACGCGGGCACGCCAGCATCCAGGGCTCCACCGACGTCCCCACCCTGTTCAACCTGCTGCCCGGCTACCTGCCGATGCCACACCACGCCGACCACCCCACCCTGGACGAGTGGGTGGACAGCATCCGGCACCCGGGGCAGAAGGGCTTCTGGGGCAACGCCCGCGCCTACGGGGTCAACCTGCTCAAGGCGTACTGGGGTGACGCGGCAACCTCCGAGAACGACTTCTGCTACGGCTACATGCCGCGGATGACCGGCGACCACGGCACCTACCAGCAGGTGCTCAACATGATCGACGGGAAGGTCAAGGGCTACTTCCTGCTCGGGCAGAACCCGGCGGTCGGCTCCGCGCACGGTCGCGCACAGCGGCTCGGTATGGCGAACCTGGACTGGCTGGTCGTCCGCGACCTGTTCATGATCGAGAGTGCGACGTTCTGGCAGAACGCGCCGGAGATCGAGACCGGCGAGATTGTGCCCGAGGCGTGCCGGACGGAGGTGTTCTTCCTGCCCGCCGCCTCGCACGTGGAGAAGGAGGGCAGCTTCACCCAGACCCAGCGGCTGCTTCAGTGGCGGGAGAAGGCCGTCGAGCCGCCTGGCGACGCGCGCTCCGAGCTGTGGTTCTTCTACCACCTCGGCCGCATCATCCGGGAACGGCTGGCGCAGTCGACCCGTCCCCGGGACCGGGCGCTGCTCGACCTGAACTGGAACTATCCGACGCACGGTCCCACCGCGGAGCCGAGCGCCGAGTCGGTGCTGTACGAGATCAACGGGTACGACGTGGCCAGCGGCCGCCCGCTGTCGAGTTACACCGAGATGAAGGACGACGGCTCCACCGCCGGCGGCTGCTGGATCTACACGGGCGTGTACGCCGACGGCGTCAACCAGGCGGCCCGGCGCAAACCCGGCGCCGAGCAGTCCCTGGTGGCTCTGGAGTGGGGCTGGGCCTGGCCGTCCAACCGTCGCATCCTGTACAACCGTGCCTCCGCCGACCCGGACGGCAACCCGTGGAGCGAGCGCAAGAAGTACGTCTGGTGGGACTCCGACAAGGGCGAGTGGACCGGCTACGACGTACCGGACTTCGAGAAGACCAAACCGCCGTCGTACCGGCCGCCGCCGAACACGGCGGGCGTGGCGGGCCTCGCGGGCGACGACCCGTTCATCCTTCAGGGCGACGGCAAGGGCTGGCTGTACGCGCCCAGTGGTGTCCTGGACGGGCCGCTGCCGACGCACTACGAGCCGGTGGAGTCGCCGGTGCGCAACCCGCTGTACCGCCAGCAGGCCAACCCGACCCGGAAGGTCTACACGCACCCGATCAACACGCTGAACCCGAGCCCGCCGGAGGACCACAGTGACGTCTTCCCCCTCGTGTTCACGGTCAGCCGACTCACCGAGCACCACACCGCGGGCGGAATGAGCCGGACGGTGTCGCCGCTGGCGGAGTTGCAGCCGGAGATGTTCGTCGAGGTGTCGCCGGAGCTGGCCGCCGAACGCGGACTCGACCACCTCGGCTGGGCGCACCTGATCACCACCCGTGCGGCCATCGAGGCGCGGGTCCTGGTGACCGACCGGATCACCCCGCTACGGGTCGACGGCCGGGTCATCCACCAGGTGTGGCTGCCCTACCACTTCGGCTACGAGGGCCTCGTGACCGGCGACTCGGCAAACGACCTGTTCGGCATCACCCTGGACCCGAACGTGCTGATCCAGGAGAGCAAGGTCGGCACCTGCGACATCCGGCCCGGACGACGCCCGAGAGGACCGGATCTGCGGGACCTCGTCTACGACTACCGGCGGCGGTCGGGGGACCTGAGCCACCGCTATCCACCGTTGGTCACGACCGACGTCGCCGACAGCAGCAGCGACCAGGAGGGCTGACCGATGCCCCACGCCAACGCCCTGTACGGGCCGCTGGATCCGGCGCCCGACGCCGGCTATGTGGACGCGCCGCCCCGGATGGGGTTCTTCACCGACACCAGCGTCTGTATCGGGTGCAAGGCGTGTGAGGTGGCGTGCAAGGAGTGGAACGGCGTCCCGGAGAGCGGCCTGGACCTGCTGGGCATGTCGTACGACAACACGGGTGCGCTGACGGCGAACTCGTGGCGGCACGTCGCGTTCGTCGAGCAGCCCCGCACGACGGGCCAGGAGATTCCGGCGTTCGAGGGGCAACCGGACGGGCCTTCGGTCAGCGCGGCCACGGCGGCGGTCGGCGCGCGGACCGGCAGCGACACCGGGACCGATCCGGGCCTGATGCCCGGCTCGCCCGCCGCGGCGGCCCGCATGTCGGCCGGTCCGGAGTTCCTGGGGATGCCTGGTGCGCAGCCGCCGGGGCGGGGTTCGGGTGCGCAGGGGCGGACGGATTTTCGGTGGTTGATGATGTCGGATGTGTGCAAGCACTGCACGCATGCGGCGTGTCTGGATGTGTGTCCGACGGGGTCGTTGTTCCGGACGGAGTTCGGCACGGTGGTGGTTCAGGAGGACATCTGTAACGGGTGTGGGTACTGCATTTCGGCGTGTCCGTACGGGGTGATCGATCAGCGTAAGGGTGATGGTCGGGCGTGGAAGTGCACGTTGTGTTACGACCGGTTGGGTGCGGGGATGACGCCGGCGTGTGCGCAGGCGTGTCCGACGGAGTCGATCCAGTACGGCCCTCT
>NZ_JBVJGN010000022.1:0-64410 GCF_055587305.1 Micromonospora sp. NPDC047521
TTCGCCACCGCGGCAGTATCCACGGCGGCCATCGATCCTTCGGACATCAGGTGCTGCTCCTTGATCAGGAGTTACACCGTTCGTCTTACAGTCCCCATCGTGGAGAACGGCACCCCGAGCGGGTCACCGCGCACCGAGCAGGCACAGTGCGACTCACTGTCGGACATGCTCGGCGTCATCCTCACCGAACAAGAGTGGATGAACATCACCCACTACGAACTGTTCAGCCTCAGGGACGCCGACAGCAGCTCCACGGAACCCTTCGGGACACTGGGCATCGTCACCGACACCTACCGACCCAAGCCCGCCCTCGCCGTCTACCGCGACATCGTCCGCAGCACTGGCCCGCTGCCCGTCACCAGACATCCCTGAGCGCGGCGATCCGAACGCAGCGAGGCGGGTAGCCGACCTGCGTCCACGAGCAGTTCACCGACCGGATGGTTGACGGCTAGCGCGTTGGTTTCGGCCCAGGTGCCGTTCGTGGAGTACTTCTTCGACCTGTTTGACGATGAGGTGGACGTGATCCTCGCGGCCCCGCAGACCGGCCACTTCACCGGGGCCCAGGGGCGCGAGAAACTGGTCGGGTTCTTCAGCGTGTTCGCACCTGGTGCTAGCCGGCTCGACATGGTCGAGGTGATCGCCAAGACCGTCGCCGAGGATCGCGTCGTCTTCGAGGACTGGGCTCGGGGTGTCTTCTTCAATGAGCCATACGCGCCCGGCACCGCATTCACGTTAGGGTCCGGAACGGCAAGGTCGTCGGCTTCCACGAATACAACCGACTGCTCGACTGAACACCACCCGTCGGGGCGCTTTGACCAGGGAGATGCTGAGCCGCCAGGGACTGGAAGCCGGCGACCGGACCATCCAGCCGTTCCTCTCTTGACTGTGGACATGCCTGATCTGTGTCCAGCCGCGCCCTGCCAACCCGACGCTGCGCGACCGGCCCCCCACGCGAGGCGTTGGCCCGATAAGATGACCGTCGATGAAGATCCCGCCTTGGAAACCCGCCACGCTGGCCGATGCGGTGTCGCTGGCAGCCCTGTTCCGACGAGTCGAGGCGGTTGCGCCCGTCGGCCTCGAGCAGCACGCCGATGACGTCACGACGCGGCTGGCGGCTCTCGGGCCGGAACTCGGGTCGGGTACCCGGGTCGGCCGCGATGAGGACGGGGACGTCGCCGCGTACGGGGAGGTCGCGGAGATGGGCGAGGTCGATCATGTCCTCCGGATCCGGCTGGCCAACGTGGTCCGTCCCGACACCGCGAGCGACGTCCGTGCGGAGTTGTACCACTGGCTCCTCGGACAGGCCCAGCAGGTGCGGCAGGCCCGCGGATCCGCGCAGGCGGCCGTCCTCGGCACCCGGTGCGCCGAGAACGATCGCGTCGGACGCGAGCTGCTGGCCCGGCACGGCTTCGAGTTGGTCCGGCACGAGCGGGACCTGGTCCTGGCGCTGCCGGAGTCGCTGCCCACAGAAGTGCTGCCGCCTGGCCTGGTGTCGAGCCCGGTCGACGAGCGCTACGAGGAGCTGGCGCGGCTGGCCCACAACGAGGCCTACGCCGACAGCCCGTCCGCGATCCGACCAGACCCGCGCACCTGGCCAGCGCACGCCATCGCGCACCCCCGATTCCTGCCCGACCTGTCCTGCCTGGTGCTCGTGGAGGCGGACGGGGCCGAGAACCCGGTGGCCGGCTTCCTGTTTGCGCTCGCCGACGACGACACGGAGAAACCCACCGCAGTGCTGCACTGTCTGGGCAGCCGAGTTTCCTGGCGCCGCCGTGGCCTCGCCACCGCCATGATCACACACGCCCTCCGCAGGGCTCGTTCCGCAGGCTTTCACCAGGTTCGCCTCCGGGTGAGTGACACCAATCCGGCGGCTCTCGCGCTCTACCGCAAGCTCGGCTTCGTCGGCTCGGGGCGCGGGTACGCGGTGCTGATGCGACGCCTCGGCCCTGATCCCAGCTGACACTGCGTTGCTCGGCTCACTCGACCGGGCAGACGGCGTGACAGCGACTTCGGCGAGCTCGCGACCGGACGCCTGGCCATCGCCCGCGAGCGACCACGAAAGAGGGCATCGATCGCCATTACTCGACCATAATCCCAGTTCATGGCCATCCCGGAAGGCGCGGACACGGGACCGGGCGACCGGAGGCCGACCAACCCACCAGGCTCTTTGTCTCGCCCGGGTTCAGTTGCCATCGCGGAACAGGTGGTGCAGGTAACGCTGCGGGTTGGACAGAAACGAGCGGGTCAGTACTACCGGCTGAGCATCGTCGTAGTCGACGTGACGGATAACGCCCTCGGGTTCGATCTGCAGGATTCTGGCGTGCGGGACGGCCAGCAGGATGGGGGAGTGGGTGGCGATGACGAACTGTGCACCAGCCTGAGTGAGGTCGCGAATGCGAGCAAGCAACGCCAGGCAGCCATGCACGGACAGGGCGGCTTCCGGTTCGTCGAGCAGATACAGGCCCTGAGGCTTGAACCGGTAGGTGGCCAGGTCGAGGAACGACTCGCCGTGGGATCGTTCGTGCAGGCTGGTGCCACCGTAGCCGTCCACGACACCAAGGCGGTCGACCTCGGTGGCCACGTTGTAGAACGACTCGGCCCGCAGGAAGAACCCGGTGCGCGGCTTCCTGGTGCCGCGTACCAGTCGTAGGTGTTCACCAAGAGACGACTCGGTGGCCCGCGTGCTGAACCGAAAGTTGGCGGATCCGCCCTCGGGGTTGAACCCCGCCGCTACCGCGATCGCCTCGATCAGAGTTGACTTGCCGGTGCCGTTGCCTCCGGCCAGGAACGTCACCGCCGGATCCAGCTCCACTTGGCCGGCCGCCCGTAGGCCGGCGACGACGGGCAGCGTAAACGGATAGGCGGACCGGTCCGCGTCGTCATCGGTCAGCTCCACGCAGCGCAGGAACCCACTGCTGTCTCGACGCGAGTCCGAATCCTCGTCTCCACTGGCCATCAGGTTACCCCTTCGCGCCGCCGTTCTGTCTACCATTTCGACCGTGTGTGACCAGGCCGGAAGATGCTCCGACGGTACGCCCGTTACGCGGCTTCTGCTGTCACCGTCCGCAGGCAGATGCTGCCGCCCTTGCTTAAGCGCGCGCGGGACGCGGGCGAGGATCTGTACTGCTGGTGCTGCCTGTGACTTGCAAGGGAGCGGTGCCAGGCCCGGATAGGTGGAGCGGACTGGGAGCAGCGGGGCACCCTGAACGGCCTTGAACTGCATCCAACGGCGTTGAACGGCGCTCAAATGCACCCACCCCTACCTGTGACTACACGTTCAGGCAGGTCAGAGCGGGCCCGGCGTCCTGTTTCACACCGAAGAGGTCGCTGGTTCGATACCAGCATCGCCCACTCTCAGTTCTTGCAGGTCAGAAGCCCGTTGCCGGAATAGCCGGTAACGGGCTTCGCTGTATGTGCCGCTTACATTGGGAGCAGCGCGGTTGGCTCTGGGTTCGGACCGCCATGAGCCGGCCGCTGTGAGACCTGATTTGCGGTCCCGAGCGGGCCTGCTGGCTAGTTGAGGAGTCGGGGCGACCGCTGCCGGTGCCGCGTGGCGATGGGTGTCCCCGGTTATGGCTCATGGGTTGACTGGTGGCCGACGGTCCGGTGGTTGGCTCATTCGGCGGTCCACATTGCGAGGTCGTGTACCCAGGTCTCGGTGCTCTGCCGGGACTTGGCCGCCCACTTCGTTGCGTTCCGTGACGCGAAGTGGTCCAGGACCTTACGGTCAGTCGCAGTCCATGCGGGAAGCTGCGCTAACCATTCTTCCGCCTGTTCGGCGCTGTGTCCGCTGCCGATCAGCCACTGGACGAGCAACGCGAGTTCGCCCCATGCGGCGGCTTTGGTTGCCACGCCCAATCGACGATCCGTAGGCCGAGTGGCGTCACGATCAAGTTGGCCGGGTCGAGGTCGGAGTGGATAAGTGTCTCGCCGTCCATCGCGGGGTGTGCGAACCCGAGCCGGGCTGCGGGGGTGAACCACATCTCGCCGGGCGACAGGTCGGGGTGGGGACCGGCAAGATGCTCGGTCCCCACCACCAGCCAGCCATCGGACTCGAAATGCCACAGGACTGCCGGCGGGTGCCGGCCGATGGCCCGGGTTGTCGCCAGTTCGAAGCGCAGCGACGCTCAAGTCGCCGGCGGCCGCCTTGACGAAGATCCGCCCAGCGGGTCCGGTCACCGTCGAGGCGATCGCGGGCGCAGCAGGCCGAAGGTGGTCCGTTTCGTCTCAATCGTCGTTCAGATTTCGGCGAGCGTCAGCGTGACGTGCGCCGCCTGCCGCATCGGATCACGCTCCGTCCAGGTGGACGTAGACTCGGTCGAAGCGCAGTTTGGCCAGATCCTGGCGCGGAATCACCCAGCTGATGAGGTTCTGCTCCCCGCCGTTGACCATGTCGGTGCCATCCGCCGAGGCCAGCAGAACCCAGTCCTCGTCCTTCGGTGGTTCCGTGCCGGGGACCGGCGGCCGTGCGCCGCCGATCGAAGCCGTCGGATCGGCGGCCCCCAAGGCTGCGTCAATGGGACCGTTGTTGAGCTCGATGGGACAGCCGCCCAACTGCACCCCCCTTTCGCCGAGCGGGTATTCCTGCGATTCTTCCCACGCCCTGGCCAGGTCCTTGCCGCGCGGATGCTCGGGGATGTTGCTGTCGTCGGCAGGGTGGAGAGGGTGATAGGGGACGATCGTCAGACGCAGACTCTCCACGGGCCACGGGCCATCTCCGTCTTCATTGTCTTCGTTCTCGTCTTCGTCTTCATCGCTCCAGGGCCGCTCGGCGACGGCTGCTCCGGCGGGGACATACAGCACCGTGCCTCCAAAATCGCAACACCCGTCGCCGTCGTCGTTGGAGAACAGCAGCAGCTGACCGTCGGAGGGCAGGGGCAGGTCTGTCGCCTCGGCAGGCAGGGCCGCGCAATCGATCGAGGCGACAAGAGTGAACGGTGGGTGGGGCACGTCGGCCGGAAGCCACGGGTTGCCACCCCACCGGCCCGCCACCGGCCCGTCTCCGCAAGGGAGGAGCGTCGCAAACGGGCGGAGGTCGCTAATCCATCGTTCGACATCGGCGGGCGGAATGCTCTGCTCGGCCGCCTTGGCGCGGAACGGATCGATAAACTTTTGCGAGTACGTGGAACTCATGCGCGCGCAGTGTAGAGATGAGCCCCGACAGGCCAGGGTGAGGGTGGCTGTGGATCACTGCCATGTCGTCCACAGGACGCGACAGAGGCCTTAAGCAAGCCCGACAAGGCGCGGCGATCGTGGGCGTGCTTCCCGATCGATCGATGCGGCTGCGGGAGCCAGCGCTGGCGCCAATCAAGGTACTGGGCCGGCCTTCTCTGCATCTCCGCGACCTTGCCGTGCGACACCCGTACCGGCGGCACCCGGCGCACCTTGCCGGAGCCGGTGACGACCTTGACGAAGGGGGTCAGAACGCCGTCGATCGGCCGCTTGGAGGAATCCAGACGACGCTTGCCTGGGACCGTTCAAACTGTTGATCATGGCGATCATCGGCCGACGGCCTTCCCGGCGGCTTGGATGAAGCGGTCCACCGATTCGCGGTGTGCTCTCCAGGCCGCATCGACAAGATCGTCCTTCCGACCTGGCAACCGCCACGCCCTGCCCAGCTGCTTTCCAGCAGCATCCAACGTATCGACAGCGGCGGCAAGGCGTCGATCGGGGCAGAGGATCCGCAGACGGGCTTCAGCTAGGCGATACTGGTGGAGATCCCAAGCTGCAACCGCGCCGACGGCATCAAGGTGGCGTTCTTCCCATACGCGGTTTCGATAGTCTTCGGAGAGCGCCACCACCGCGGCACAATGATCGAGAAGCGCCGCTCTGGCCCGTTCCCTGGTGTCCGAACGGCGGAGTAGGTACTGGCCCAACAACGCCATCGCGGCGCCGGCGAGAGCGCCCAATAGACCAATCCAAGCTGCCACAGTGTGACGGTAGGTGGTAGCGGCAACACCCTTGGCGGCCCGTCGTTTGATGGAGACCTTCGGCGACGGTGCCACCGGAGACCGCGTTGTCAGGAATGACGACCACAAGCGGGCCAATTCGAACCTCTGCCGGCTCCTTCGGGAGTTCAACGGGCAGCAAGCACCGACGGCCGACCAGCGCTAAGCGGTGGTGGTCTCGTTGCTGTCGACAGCAACGGGGCGGGACGAGGGCAGCCTACGGCAGCCGGGCGCGGACAGCCGTCCGAGGTCGGAGACGCGGACGGACCCTTCCGGACGGAGCACCCAGAACTTGCAAGCGAGGGGTCAAGGCCGGCGGGGCCATGAGCCCCTCGACGGTAGATCTAGGGATGTTCCTTTGACTTACTCCGGCAGCGGTGGAGGGGTGAGCCAGGCGAGGGGTTGTCCGCTGAGAGCGGCGTCGGCGAGGCGATGGGCACTCGCTGTCTTGAGCGCCGCTCGTGAACTGTCGATCCAGCGCTGCACGTCGTCGACGCCCTGGTGGCGATACTCGACGGCCTGGACGAGGCATTCCAGCTTGTCAGCGTCACGAGCGACGATGGCTTCGAGGGTCTCACCCCCCTCGTACTCGGCAACTGCGGAGTTGATGGCGTCGGCGACGGCCGGCGGGCAGGCAGCGACCTGGTCGGCGGTCACGGCGGTGTTGGGTACGGCGGTCAGGTAACGCTTGGCGATGTGCGGGATGTCGGTGATCCGGGTTTCCTGGGTGTCGTGCAGGACGCACAACATGGACACCTTGGCCGGGTCGGCACCTTCCATGGCCGCGAGCATCATCCCGATGAGTGCGGTCCGGAACGAGTGTTCGGCAATGGACTCGGGGTGCTTGACGCCGGCGGACCACCAGCCGGTCCGGGCGGCACGTTTGAGGACACCGGCCTCGAAGATGAAGGTCATCGCTCCGGCGGCGTCGCGATCCTCGGTCATCTACCCGTCCCCGCTGCACAGACGCTTCCTCGGCTGGCTTCGGTGAGCATCCTGCGGCCCGGCGACGAGAAGTTCCACTACAGCGACGGCTCCCACAGGTGGATCCCACCGGACCCGGACTACGACCAGGAGGTCTGGGACGAGCAGGTCCGCCAGGGGAGGTGGCCATCCTGCTGCCGTACACCGGAATCGGGTAGATCTCCATCGTCACCGAAGAGCGGGCACGCCGGAGCACCTGCATGGCGGCCCGCGGGTGGACGTCCAGGTCGACCAGCAGCGTTGCCAGGTGCGGCGCTGCGGTCCATGTCGACAGCCGGCGGGCGTCAATTGTCCAGTGAGCGAGTTCAGACCCGGGTGATCCGTACGGCGTCGGCGACCACGAGGCCGGTGCCGCTGGTCCAGCGACTCACGCCGACCTTGTTGCCCGTGCCCGCCGCCAGGGTGAACACGCCGATCGAGACCCACCTACCGCCGTTGACCCGCTGGTTGACGGAGACGGACCTGCTGCCTGTGGTGGTCTCCACAAGGTATGGCGTCTGGTTGTTGTAGCCCGCGTCGGCCGGGTACCACACCGAGATCTCATAGCTTCCGGTCGCCGGGATTGTCGACCGGAACCAGGCGACGTCGCTTGACGACACCGGACTGGTGAACCGGTAGTCGGTGCCGAACCGTTGGCCGGAGTAAGCCGACGTGCCCCATTCAGTGCTCGCGGTGAACCCGCCCGAGGCGCTGTTGTCGATGGTCGTGGTCCACTGCTGCGGCGGGGTCTGCGTAACCCTCACGTCGAGGTAGTTGCGGTCGATCTTCATCGTGACGCCACCCCACGTCTCGGTGACCTCCCCGGCGTACTGGTGTACGCGTTGCTGGTTCGCGTAGTAGGCATCGGCGCAGTAACTTCCGGCGTCCGTGTCAGCCACCCCGTTCCACCAGGCGATCCAGATCTGGTCGAGTCGCGTGTAGCTCGGGTTGTCGTATGCCTCGCAGACGTCCTTGATGCCCGACGAACCGCTGGAGTACATGCCGGCGAGGTAGCCCCGTACGTGCAACTGCTCGGTCCAACCGGACAGGAACGACAACACGGCGGCCCGGCACGACGCGTTCGACGGGTACTGCTCGATGTCGTTGTAGATGGTGCTCGCAGTGCCGATGCCCAGTGCCTGGGCGGCATTCGCGGCGCTGTTGGCCGCGGAGACGCCTTGCGACCGGGCGGTGGTGGGATCGGCGGACATCTTCGGCGTGCGGGTGCCGCACGGTGCCTGGTAACCCAGTTCGATGGGAATCAGCCGCCATCCGTTGCTGGTCTGGTTGGCCACCCAGCTTGCGGTGAGGTTGGGCTGGGAACAGGAGCGGCTCGCCCCGCTGATGTAGATGCCGACCGCGCCGTAGGGCGAACTGGCCCGCCACGCGTTCATCGTGGCCTGTGACGGAGCGGCGCAGGTGTCGAATCCCCGGCCGGTGAAGGTGCCGGGTTGCGGGCCGGTGGCCAGCGGCGTCACTGCGGTTGATGCTTGTGTGGGTGTCGCGGCCACAGCAATCGACTCGGCGGGCGCCACGATCACCGCGGCAACGGTGAGACTCGCCAGCCACCCGGCAGTGACTCTCACGTCGCCTCCATGTGAAGAAATTATTGCCTGGGAACGGGCAGTGCGAAAGATTTCTACCATGAATCGATGAGCAGCAATAGAGGGCCGCCCGGCTGCTCGGCGTTCCAGCCGCACCGCAGACGGAGGCGGGTCGGGGTTCGTCCGGGCCGCTGATCCTCATGGTGACCGGTCTGCTGTACACCGATGTCCGGTCGCCGACTTCCGCCCTGCCGGACCAGTGGCAGGGCCCGTTGGCAGAGACGTCGATCCCACTCGCGATGCCGTGACCAGCGCATCCTCTGTGGCGACCTCTTCGGCACACCCGAAGGCATCGACCTTCGAAGGTTCAGGTCATCACCCCGGGACGCACGCTCGCTCATGCCGGCAACAGCGCACCTGATCATGGCGATGGGAAGCTGCGGTCCACCGTGCGCCCAGACCTTCTAATCCTGGCCTCAGGTTGATCGGGGACCATGAGCGGCAAAAGCATCGACTGGAAGGGGCGCGTCGGCGTGCGGATCATGATCGCGGATGATGAAGCGGCCATCCGTGAGTCGCTGGAGCGGGTTCTCCAGGTCGAGGGTTACGACACCAGTACCGTCGCCAACGGTCTCGCCGTACTCGACGGGGTCGGTCGGGCCGGCGGTGACACGCTGGATCTGTTGATCCTCGACGTGATGATGCCCCGCCTCGGTGGGCTGGAGACCTGCCGGCGGTTGCGGGCGGCGGGTCGGGATCTGCCGGTGCTGATGCTGACCGCTCGTGACCAGGTCTCGGACCGGGTCGCAGGGCTGGACGCGGGCGCCGACGACTACCTGCCCAAGCCGTTCGCCACCGAGGAGTTGCTGGCCCGGGTGCGGGCCTTGCTGCGCCGGCGCACGCCGGGCGACGGGGAGTCGCAGGTCCTGTCGTTCGCCGACGTCCGGCTCGATCCCGACAGGTTCGAGGCGTGGCGGGGCGGGCGGCCACTGCGCCTGACCCGGACCGAGTTCTCCCTCCTGGAGGTTCTCGTGCGTAACGCGACCCGGGTGTTGACCCGCGACGCGCTGTTCGAGGCGATCTGGGGCTTCGACATGAGCGCCACCGCCAACAACCTCCAGGTGTATGTGAGCTACCTGCGCCGCAAGATGGAGGCCGAGGGTGAGCCGCGATTGATCTACACGCTGCGCGGCCTGGGATACACGTTGCGGGAAAGCCCTCCGTGAGCAGGCCCGCCGACCGAGAACCGCGCCGGCTGACCCGATGGTGGCGCCGGCGGTCACTGCGGACCAGGCTGACGGTGATCGCGGCGACGGCCATCGCGGTCAGCGTGTTCATGGCCTTCCAGGTAGCCAGCGAGCTGCTGGACTGGGAGCTGCGGGACACCGCCGAGGATCAGCTGCGCGCCGACTCCCACGTCCTGGCGACGGACGCGGAGCGCGCCGGTCTGGCGCAGGTCCAGCTACCGCCGTACCCCGGATCCGGTCGACTGGTGCGGGTCATCCTGCCCGACGGCTCGACCCGGACGCCGGCCGGCCAACCCGCGCTGCCCCCGGTCAGCCAGCACGCCGGGCGCGTGGCGCAGGGCGCGTCGGCCGACCTGATGGAGTCGAACGACATCGACGAGGACGGCTACCTCATCTACACGCTGCGGGCGGGCGACGGCGCGGTCCAGGTGGCCCGCGTCGCCGACGACAGCCCGATCAACCGGTTCGGGTTCGGTATGCTGCTGATCGGGCTGCTCTGCGTGGTCGGCGGCGCCCTTGTCGGGCGGACCGTGGCGCGGGCCGGGCTGGCACCGATCGACCGGCTGACCGCCGCCGCGGTACGCGTCGCGCACACCCAGGATCTCGACGCCGACATCCCGGATGAAGGCGGCGGGGAGATCCGGCGGCTGATCCGGTCGATCAACGACATGCTCGCCGCGCTCCGGGACTCCCGGCGGTCCCAGCGGCTGCTCGCCGAAGACGCCGCCCACGAACTCAAGACCCCGCTCACCAGCCTGCGCCTCAACGTCGAACTGCTGATCCGGCTCGATCGGCGCGGCACCCTGGACAGCGCGCTGCCGGCGGAGAGCCGGACCCGGCTGCTCAACGACCTCGGCGCCCAGGTAGCCGAGTTGAGCACCCTCGCCGCCGAACTGACGGACCTGGCGCGCGGTGACGTCACCGACGAGAGCACCGACCTGCTCGACCTCGCCGACGTGGTGGTGGCCGCCGCGACCCGGGCGCGTTCCCGCGTGCCCGACATCGAGGTCGCGCTCGACGTCACCTCCGTGTGGGTGAGCGGGCGTCCCGCTGCGCTCCAACGGGCGGTGCTCAACCTCATCGACAACGCCGGCAAGTGGTCTCCCGCGGACCAGCCGGTCCAGGTCCGGCTCCGTGCCGAGGGCGCGTCGGCGGTGCTCGAGGTCGACGACGCCGGGCCGGGCATCGACGCTGCCGACGTACCGCGGGTGTTCGACCGCTTCTACCGTGCCGACAGCGCCCGGGCGTTGCCAGGATCCGGTCTGGGGCTGTCGATCGTTCAGCGGGTCGTCGACGCCCACGGCGGCCGGGCCACCGTCGCCCGCTCCGCACGCGGTGGCGCGCTGCTTCGGATCGACCTTCCGGCCGCGGCCCCGCCCGGTCGAATCACGCGGCCCACCGCCGGGTCATGAAAAAGATCCGGGACGGGGCCTGAGGCTCCGTCCCGGATCTCGCCCGTGCCGCCGCGCTCACCGTGGCAGCGCGGGCTCCTCGTCGTCGGCGAGCGACTGTTCCCCGTCCGGCGGCTCCACCGGTCGGGACAGCCGGCTCGGCCACCACATCCGTCGGCCGATCAGCAGGGTGAGGGCGGGCACCAGGACCGATCGCACCAGCAGGGCGTCGAGCAGCACGCCGAAGGCGACCAGGAACCCGACCTCGATCAGCATCACCAGCGGAAGTGAGACGAGGACCGCGAACGTGGCCGCCAGGACCAGGCCTGCCGAGGTGATGACGCCACCGGTGGCGGAGAGGGCCTTGAGCATGCCCTCTCTGGTGCCGAGACGCACGGCCTCCTCCCGGGCACGGCTGGCCAGGAAGATGTTGTAGTCGACGCCGAGCGCCACCAGGAACAGGAATGCCAGCAGCGGCACCGAATAGTCGATGCCCTTGAACCCGAGGATCGTGTCGAAGACGAACACGCTGCCGCCGAAGGCTGCGGCGAATGAGACGACCACGGTGGCCATCAGGACCAACGGGGCCACGACGGCGCGCAGCAGCAGCCCGAGCACGATCAGGACGACGGCGAGCACCAGCGGGATCACCAGCTTCTCGTCGCGGCTGGTGGTCACCTCGGTGTCGAGGTTCTCCGCACTCGGCCCGCCGACGATCGCCTCCGCACCGCTCACCGCGTGCACGGCGGTGCGCACCCGCTTGATCGTGTCGTACTCCGCGACGGTGTCCGGCGCGTCCGTCGGGAACACGGAGATGTCTGCCCAGCCACCCGTGGTCTGACCCGGGATGGCCATGGCCACACCACGGGTGCCCTTGACGATGTCGAGCACCCGCTCCTGGTACGCCGGCCGGATGAAGATCGTCATCGGCTGGCCGCCGAGCTCCGGGAAGTGCTGGCGGAGAACGGTGAAGCCGGTGACCGACTCCGGCGCGGACAGGAACTGGTCCTGCTCCCGCAGGGCGCCGGTATTGCCCGCCAGCCCGAGGGCGAGCAGGCCGAGGACTCCGAGCGAGCCGAGCGTCGCCATCCACCGGCGGCGGCTGATGGCGGTGCCAAGCCGTCCCCACAGCCCCGGCTTCTGCTCGGCGGTCGTGCTGAACCGCGGGATGGCCGGCCAGAAGATCCGCCTGCCGAGCACCACGAGCACCGCCGGGAACAGCGTCAGCATGGCCACCAGCGCGCACAGAATGCCTGCCGCACCGATCGGGCCCAACCCGCTGGTGCTGTTCAGGTCCGCGACGAGCAGGCAGAGCAGGCCGGCGACCACGGTGGCCGCGGACGCGACGATCGCCGGCGCCGCGCCGCGCAACGCGTGGACCATCGCAACCCGGACGTTCTCGTGGTGGTGCAGTGCCTCCCGATATCGAGCGATGAGCAACAGCGCGTAGTCCGTGCCGACGCCGAATACCAGGATCGTCAGCAGCGCCGAGTTCTGGTCGTTGACCACGATGCCGAAGCCTTCGACGAGCAGGTAGACGGTCGCCATCGCGGTCAGTGCGGCCGCGCTTACCACCACCAGCGGGATGAACCACAACACCGGGCTGCGGTAGGTGAGGATGAGTAGGAGCGTGACGACGACGATGGTGGTGAGGAAGACCTGCAGGTCGATGCCGTCGAAGACGGCGTCCATGTCGCCGTCGACCGCAGCCGGGCCGGTCACGTCGAGTTCCAGGCCGGCGGGGCGGTCCATCGCGGCGTCACGCAACGGCCCGACGACGGCCTCCGGTGCGCCGTAGGTCGTGCTCACGTCGAGGGTGAACATCATCGCCTTGCCGTTGGTGGAGAGTCTCGTCGGTGGGCCCTCGTCGTCCTCGCCGGCCGGGGCCGCCACCTTCGGCGGGTACCGCTTGGCAAGGGTGTTGTAGTGGCGCTCGACCGTCGCGCGGTCGGCGTCGGTCATGCCGCCGGCGCGGTGGTACACGAACACGAACGTGTTGTCCTCACCGCCGGGGAGACTGTCTTCCAGCACCGCCACCTTGGTGGACTCGGCACCGGCCGGCAGGGTGTCCACGGCTCTGTCGGTAGTGACCGAGCTCAGCTTTCCGCTCAACGGCACCATGACCGCCGCCAGCGCCACCCACAGGCCAATCACCAACCACGGCACCCACCGGCCTGCCAACCGACCGGCCGGCGCTTCCCCGGACGGCGCTGCGTTGACTGCCATCACTAGCCTCCTACAGACGGGTCACATCGCTTATCTGATGCCGACTTCGTACCGAGCGAATCTGAGACGACTGTTAAAACGGCGCTCAGGCCGGTTGGCCGAACCAGGTGCCCAGCGCACGCGCCACGGTGGTGGCGTCGAGGGCCTGCCCGGTCGGCAAGGCCCAGGCGACACAGCCGTCGGGCCCGGATGAGCAACGCGTTGACGTCCACCGGGTCCGTGCGGGCAGCGACGGTGTAGACCCGTCCGGTCCACGCGGTCGCGGCGGTGTCGATCGAGCGGGTCCGGGACGACATCGTGGTGGGACGTCGGTGCCGCTCACCCGCCGAATGTCCTGCAGTCCCTCGACGTGAGCGGCTGCACCTGCCGCGGCCGCACCACGTTGACACCACCCTTGACCAGCAGCCGACGCCGCTACACCGCCGCGTGCACCCAGGCACCTCGCTCTTGTCCGGCTATCCGCCGCCCGATGCCTTGGCGTGGCCTGGCGCAGTTGGCAGGCACATGACGCTCGACGCAGGGCTTGACCGGGCGTCACTCGGCGGTGCGCTCGGTTCGAGGCTCGACGTTGCCGACGTTTACGGTGATACCAGCCCGATGGTGAGCAGCCTTCTGCCAGGTGCACACAACCCTCGGCCGTGCGAACAACCAAAAAACGGTGCGGGCCGCCTCCAGGCGGCCCGCACCGTTACCGAACGCCGGGCGCATTACGCCCGTCTGCCGGAATGCTGGCGGGTGGGAGTTCCCGGCCTACAGGTCGGCCTTCGTCACACGGGAGGATTCGTACGTCGTGAAGGCCTGGGGGAGGCCCGGAACGGTGGAGACGTTCTTGACCAGCATTCCGGTCTTGGCGTCAATGGTCAGCACCTCGCTGACCTCGCCGCCGAACACCTCGGGGCCGGCGGTGATCGTCAGCGTGGCCTTGCCGTGGGTGGTCGAGTTCTTGACGCTGACCCCGGAGACGGTGGACAGCAGACGCAGCACACCGGCCCGGACCTGCGTGTTGCCGTCGCCGGCGGACAGCGCTTGGGTGCTGTACGTCCACAGGGCGTTGTCGAAGTGCCGCTGAACGGCCTCGGGGCTGTACGGCTTCGGCTTGGCGTTGCCGCCCTTCTGCTTGATAATCACCTGGGCGGCCGCCTGCTGCTTGTCCCACACCGCCTTCTGCGCCGCGGGGTCGAGGCCCACCAGCGGATCCTTGGCTGCCTTGAGCATCTGGGTCCGTCCGTCGGCAGGGCTGCTGTCCGCCGCGGCGACGGCTGCCTTGAGGAGCGGAGCGTAGCCGCCGTCCGTCATCTGATCCTGGTGACGGGCGATCGCCCGCTTGATGTCCTTCACGCTGTTGCCCGAATAGATCGCGTGACCGTCGGTGTACAGCGTGTAGACGACCTGCATGGTCTTGGTGCCGTGGACCTGCGTCGCCTTCACCAGCCACGCGTCGCCCGCCGACGGGGCGACCGTCTTGATGGACCCGGCCAGGGTCATCAGCGGCGCGCGCTCGGCGGACCCGTCGACGGTGGTAGAGCCCGAGGTGGCGGCCGACGAATCCTTGCCGGCCTCCACGCCCCCGGTCGCCGGCGAGTTGAGCACCACAGCGACAACTGCCGCCGCTGCGGCAACCCCCACCCCGGCGCCGATGCCCAATCGGCCCGCGATACCGACCCGGCGGCGGCGCTGAATCGCCGGGCTGGATTCGTCGTTCCGCGTGGTTGTCGTCGTTTCCATGGTTGAAGTCGCCTCCATAGTCGTGTCCTCCGCTGATATCGCGCCCAGCAGCCGCACGGTTCCGGGGTCGGCCATAGCCGCCCGCAGCATCGCCCGCGCCCGCTGATACGCCTCCGGGCGGAGTGGTTCTGCGCTGCCCAACGCACCGACCAGATCGAGCTCGTCGGTCATCGGTGTCTCTCCTTCGCGCTGTTGCGGTCCTTCAGAAGCGCGGACACCCCCGGCGCGTCGCGCAATGCCGTCCTGGCCTGGCTCAGCAGCCGCCGCGCGGTGCCGGCCGGTATGCCGAGTGCCCGCGCGGCGTCGGCCGCGGTCAGGTCCTCCCAGGCGACAAGCCTCAGGACCTCCCGCTCTTCGGGTTTGAGCCGCGTCAGGGCCGACCGGAGCACCGCCCGCGCGTCCACGCCGAGGTCCACCGCCGACCACGGATCCCATCCAGTAGCCACGTCCGGCACGTCCGCGACCAGGTCCTCGGCCGGCCGGGACCGCCAGTAGCGCCGCAAGCGATTCAATGCCACCCCGTACAGCCACGGCCGCGCATCGTTGTACGACCGGTCGTACAGTCGCCGCGACTCGAACGCCGCGACCCAAACCTCGCCCAGCAGGTCCTCAGCCGCCTCCCGCCCCGCCCGGCGAACGAGGTACGAACCGACGGCGGCCTCATGACGCTCGACCACCTCCACGAAGGCGTCGACATCGCCATCCAGCGACCGGCCTATCAAATCCGCATCCGAAGCCATGGCCCTCCTCGGCAAAGTCCGCGCTTCAACCTGTCATTGCCGATCAGTCGGGGAAGTGTTCAGGCACCGAGGTCCGAGGGCGAGCGGAGTTGTCGCCGCACCTGCTCCGCGGATTGGCCGTCAAAGTCGATCTCACGTCGCTTCGGGCAGTGCGGCCGAAGCCCAGACGAGACGCCCGGCCGCGTCGGCGATGACCTGGACCTTCACGCCATGGCGTTTGTGCTTTCCGGAGGAGCACGGCTTCTGCTCGGCGACGCGGTCGATCGGGATCAGCGTGCCGCCCAGTATCGCGTAGGCAAGCCGCCGTATGCGTTTATGGGGGTGTCCAGGTCTTCTGCAGTCGCGCTGAGCAGGACGATCGCTGCCCGTGGCGCTGGTCTAGCTCGCTCACCTCGTGGTGATCGGCGGCCCGCGGTCGGGTCGCCGTAAGGCGTACCGGCAGGTACCGCAGACGCCTGCGCCCACCTTGGCGCTCCACCCGTCGCCGACCGAGGGTGAACAGTCAGTGCAGGGGTTCGCCGGACCGTAGTCCGTCGACGAGGAGCGCGACCATGCGCCGGCCGTAGTGGAACAGGTAGACAGGTTTTCATATACGTACATCGATCTCTCGTATATCGTCCTCCAGATATGTGTCAGCCTCTCAACCCCCTCTGGAGAGGACATGATGAGTACTCGACCCTGGCTCGGTACCGTCCTGGCGGTCCTACTCGTTGCCACCATGACCAGCACCGTGCCGAGCGGCGCCCACGCCGCGCCGGCCAACGACGTCACCACCGCCGTACAGCAGAAGCTGCTCGCGGAGGCCGCAGTCGCGGCGGACCAGGCGTTCCGGACCGCCGACGTGGCCGACACCCGGGTGACCGTCACCCGCAAGGACGGCCGGGCCTGGGCCTTCGGCACCGCCGTGCTCGTCGCCCCGCAGGGAGAGGATTTCCACCCGTCCGGTTGGCTCTTCGTCGCCCGGCAGCAGCGCGGCGGCTGGCAGGTCGCCTTCGAGGGCGAAGCCACCTTCGCCGAACTGACCGCGGCCGCGCCCGCCTCCGTCGTCGCCGAGCAGGAGAGGGACACCTTCACCGCTCCGAAGACGATGGCCGCCAACGGGGACTTTCGCACCGGCATGCGCCTGCCGTTCACCGTTGGCCAGTCCTGGATCCTCCGGGGCGGCCCGCACGGCTGGTCCGGCTCCCCGCGACCGTTCAGTTCCATCGACCTCTACGGCGGTGACGAGCGGGTGCTGGCCGTGCGTGCCGGCACCGCGTACACGATGTGCAAGGGCTGGATCCGGGTGGTCCACGACCGGGGGTACGCCACGGACTACTACCACCTCTGGAACAACATCAACGTCGACGGTGCCTCCGTCTCGGCGGGCACCTTCCTCGGCAACACCGGCACCGACATCACCTGCGGCGGGAGCGCCAGCAGCCGGCACGTGCACCTGGGGCTGCGGCAGAACAGCGCGTACGTCGCGGTTGCCACCCACAACCTCGGCAAGTGGGTGCCGCGAGAGGGCAGCGCGGCCTACGAGGGCTACGCGCTGCACGGCTCGAAGCGCGTGAACGTCAAGGGCACGCTCTACAACTACGGCGCGCTCGGCTTCACCGAGGGCATCGTCGACAGCAACGGCGGCACGTCGGTCAGCCGGCGGTCCGGGCCGGGCACCGGGTACAGCGTCGTCGGCTCGATCGCGGACGGCGCCACGGCGGCGGTGGCCTGCTCGGCGAACGGCACCACCCAGAGCGGCCGCTGGGGCACCACCACCCTGTGGAACCAGCTCACCGACGGCACCTGGATCCCCGACGCGTACCACTACACCGGAGCGGCCAACCCGGTCAACGGCTGGTGCTGACGCCCCGAGCCACCCGGCGCTGGTGACCGGCAGCGCCACATCGACGGCCGGGGCGGTCACCCTGCGACGCGGCGAGGTGGGAATCGCCGCGTCGCAGGGACATGACCGACGATCTGGTAGGGGACGCTCCGCTCACGGGGACGCCGCCTGCGGGGCTGTCGGCGTGCCACGATCAACTCCAGGTAAAGCCGGCGAACTGTTGCTTGAACTGCTTCAGAGTCAAGCCGTGGCCCTCTGGTGGTTCGAGCGACAGGGAGTAAGTGACCTGCCCGACCTCCCACCAGACCGTCCAAGAGCCCGTTGTGTCGTAGCTGGTGATGATGCCCCGTCCTGAACGGACCGGGACCGTGGCGATAGTGGCCGATCGGTGTGCGCTGGTCGTCGGCTCCGCGTTGATGACCAGCATTGTGCCGCCAGGGCCTCTGTAGCGCTGAGACCAGCGTGCGTCGCGGGACGTCAGGTGTCCGCCGGAAGGGTCCCACCGCTTGTCTGCAAGGACGTCCGGCACATCTCGTTCGTAGTACGTCGGATGCGGCTGCGGGGTGGTGGCGTCGCGCAGAACTCTGTCACCCAGGGGTTCTTGTAACGACACGAAAGCCTGCGCGGCGTCACCGGTGACGGGGCATTCTTCTTCGTCTGCTCGTACGGCGCTCATGGTCACCGAAATGACCACCTGGGTGCCATCCTGGTGGGTGATCGTCGCTTGCGGTAGAAGCTCGGGCTCCCCGTCGCAGATCACCCTGTCCATGCTGGTGGCCACGGTGATCGAGGTGTCATTGCGAGCGACGAGCGCTGCGACCCATGGCAGCGCAACGGGTCCTCCCGGTGTCGAGCCTCGGGTTCCGTTTTGTGGTGCCGCCGACGCGGGGGATGTCGCCTCCTGCGGAGGCTCGGCTGCGGCGTCTCGGCGATCTGTTCCGCAGGCACCGCACAGCAGCGTGACGAGCACTGCTGCGGTGATGCGCACAACCTTGCGCGAGCTACTCAGCACGGCCCGAGCCTGCCACGATGTTCAAGCTGCCGCTGACCCCTCGCCGCATCCTGGACGTGACTCCGATCTGCGGTTCAGCCCCGACAGGGACTGTTGAGCGTGACGCTGCTCGGGCCGCGCGAGGTGGAGCGCCACGAACGCGAGGATCACGGACCTACAGTCGTTTGAAGCCGCGATGGCGGGAGTCACCATCTCCCTACGGACAGGGGAACACCTCATTCAGAAGTTTCTCCGTGAGGTCCATCAACCGCTCGGCGTCGCGGGGGTCGAGGGTCGGAAAACTGGGTGGAAGTAGCTTCCCCCGGTCTATGGCGGTCACCGGCGCGGCCGGCGGCGCATCCACGAACTGGTGAATGGGCGCCACTGCGTCTGCGACAGGTCGGGCCGCCACCGCTGCCACCGCCAGCAGCCCTCGGACCACCAGCGGGAGGGGGCTTCGGTCGCCGCTCCTGGTGAATCCGGGATGGTAGAGCACGTACCGGGCGCGGCTGCCGGACCGCTGGCCGAAGCCCACGCCGAGCAGGTCGATTGCTCGACCGGCCTGCAGCTGTGCGGCGATGGCCGAGTAGCCCGACGCCAGCTGCAGGTCGGCCCAGTGCAGCCGGCCTTTGGTGACCCCGACACCAGCGACGTTCACGATCACCGGCGCGGTAGCCCGATCCAGGGCCGGGCGCAGGCCGAAGCTGAGCAGATATCGACTGAGGTAGTAGAGCGCGAACGTGCGCTCCAGGCCCTCGGCCGTCACGATGCGTCGCGGTGCCACAGCATTGGCGAACAGCGCCAGCGCGTCCACGACCTCGTACTCGGTAAGGATGTGCTCGATGACCTGCCGCGTCTCGGCCATGCTGGACAGGTCGACGCGAAGGAAAGCGATCGAGCCCCCGGCCAGGGCCTCGCCGCGTTCACGGCTGCGGCCGAGCACCAGGACGCGATCGCCGCGCTCGGCCCGCCCCAGGGCCAACGCACGTCCCATCCCGTTCGTGCCGCCGCTGACAACCACGACGCCCATCTCGTCCCCCTTATCGTTGCTCATCGGCGTGCTCATTCTGGGCAGCCCGCCGACGGAGGCGAAAGAAGGCATCTTCATGTCCATAAGTAACATCGGTGTGAGTGCCTCACTGCACGACCATCGCCTGCCGATGCCCGTTCCGGTCGGCGAGTACGAGCGTTGTCCGGTCACCGACGTGCTGCGCCGGGTGAGCGACAAATGGACCCTGTTGCTGGTCACGATGCTCGGCCGACATCCGTACCGGTTCAACGAGTTGCATCGGGCCGTGGAGGGCATCAGCCCGCGCATGCTCACCCGAACCTTGCGGACGCTGGAGAGTGACGGCCTCGTCGAACGTGAAGTGTTTCCGACGTTGCCGCCGAGCGTCGAGTACCGGCTGACGCCGCTCGGCGTCAGCCTTCTAGAACCGCTCTCCGCGTTGGCCGACTGGGCGGTCGTCCACCACGCCGAGATCGCTGCGGCACGTCAGCGGGCGGAACACTCGGTCGCGCGTACCTGATGACGGCCAGGCGACCTGCGTCCGCGAGCAGTTCGCCGACCGGATGACTGACGGCTAGCGGGCGGTCTTCGGCGCTGTGGACGCTGCCGATCAGGCATCGGACGAGCAACGCGAGTTCGACCGGGTACGCGCGACCGGTCCGCCACCCGCGCGGAACTGCCGCCGGTCGAGTTCCGGGATCACCGCAGCGCGCTGAAGAAGGCGCGCAGGTCGGCAGCGAGCAGGTCGGGCTCCTCCTGGGCGAAGAAGTGGCCGCCGACCCTGGGCTCGTGCCAGTGGGTGAGGTTGGCGTAGGTGCGTTCGGCGAACGACCGGGGCAGGCCGGCGTCCTCCACGCTGACCGTGATACCGGCGGGCACGGCGACCATTGGCAGATGTGGGGCCAGACGGTCGTCACGGTAGGGCCGGAAGGACGTGCCGATGCAGTTGGTGACCCAGTACAGCATCACGGTGGTCAGCAGTTCGTCGAAGCCGAACCGGCGGGAGATGTCGCCGCCACAGTCGCTCCAGCGCTGGTACTTCTCGATGATCCATGCGGCCAGTCCGGACGGCGAGTCGCTCAGCGCGGCCGCAAGGGTGTCGGGCCGTGTTTCCTGGAGGATTCCGTAGCCCCAGTCATCTTGGGCCTTCGCGTCGAGCATGGCGATGAACGCCTCCTCGGCTGGGCTGAGGTCGCCCCTGCGGTCCGCTGGCGGGAACTTGATGTGCTGCGAGAAGACCCCGATGACCCGATCTGCGTGGCGGGCGCCGAGCCACGTCGACACGCCGGACCCGATATCGCCACCGTAGGCGCCGAAGCGGTCGTAGCCCAGACGGGTCATCAGCTCAGCCCACACGTCCGCGACAGCCGCCTCGGTCGTCGGGCCCTCGGCGAGTGGTCCGGAGAAGACAAAGCCCGGCAGGCTCGGTATGACGAGGTCGAAGTCTGCGAGCCGGGAGACCAGGGGCAGCATCTCCGTGTACGTGCTGGGCCAGCCATGGGTCAGGGCCAGCGCCGTGGCGTCGGGCGATGCCGAGCGGACATGAACGAAGTGCACTGGCGTGCCTCGGATCGTGGTGACGAACTGAGGGTACCGATTGAGGGCACGCTCGACCGCACGCCAGTCGAATCCATCGAGCCAGTACCGGACCAGACCTGCCAGGTACCCAGGGTCGGTGCCGGCGGCCCACGGCTCTCCTGGGGCGGCCGGCGCGAGTCTTGTCCGCGAAAGCCGAGCCCGCAGGTCGTCCAGGACGGCTTCGGGCACATCGATGTGGAAGGGCGTCACCCGATCATGATTCCATCGCAAGGAGTCACTCGGCAGCCGCCCGAATGGGCAGAGGCCCGGACGACGCCACGGCCGCGCCCGGGATCGGGGGGAGCAGCAGTGTGAGCCGCCATTGCCCGCGTCGGGCCCACAGCCGTGAATGCGGGACTCCGATTAGGTTCCCGCGCCGCGCCCGTCTGTACCTGTGAGATCGACCTACGGGAGGCTGGCATGACGCGGAAACTGACCTTTGGCATGAATGTGACCCTGGACGGCTACATCGCCGCGCCCGGCGGCCACCTTGGCTGGAGTGGGGGTGACGGGCCGGACTCGTCGTCGGGCGACGAACTGTTCCAGTGGTGGTCCGACCGGGTGGGGGCGACGGACCTGGCGCTGTATGGGCGCAAGCTGTGGGAGGCGATGAGTTCCCACTGGCCGACCGCCGACGAGCAGCCCGGCGCCACGCAGGCGGAGATCGAGTTCGCCCGCCGCTGGCGGGACATGCCTAAGGTGGTGTTCTCCTCGACGATCAGCACGGTCGACTGGAACACCCGCCTGGTCACCGGCGACGCGGTCGCCGAGATCACTCGTCTCAAGGCCGAGGACGGCGGCCCGATGGACATCGTCGGCGCGACGCTCGCCGGGGCGGCCATGCGGGCCGGGCTGATCGACGAGTACATGCTGGTCACCTACCCGGTTCTGGTGGGCGGTGGCACGCCGTTCTTCACCGCGCTGGACAGCTGGGTGCACCTGAACCTTCTGGAGACGCGGGCATTTCCCGGCGGTGTCGTGCTGACCCGATACGAGACGAGGTGATGAGCACGCGTCAGCTGCTCGATTCGTGAGGCCAGATCGGAATCCTTACGAGGAACGACGGCGTCGTCGATGGTGACGATGTTCTTCGGGAGTGACGGCGCCCCGCCGGCAACGCCGGCGGGGCGGTGGCCTTCGTCTTGTGGACGAGGGGACCTGTGTGATCACAGGGTCTGGGGCAGGTCCAGCCATGGTTTGTCGCTGGCGTCGAATCCGGTGAGCTCGGCGATCTTCCCGTCGACGATGCGCAGGACCGCGATGGCGAACAGCCGGTGCTCCGGGTCGTCGGGGGTGCGGAGGTACAGCACGGCGGCAGGCGTGCGGTTGACCGTCGTCGTGACACCGCGCCAGTCGTCGTAGCCGGGCTGGAAAAGCCCATTGGCGACCCAGCCGTCCACCGCGTCCTTGGCCGTGATGACCGAGGTGCCCGCCTCGGGAAGCATCGCGAAGCGCAGGTCGTCGCGGAGCAGGGACATCAGCCCGTCGAGGTCGTTGCGCTCATGGGCCTCGATATATGACCTCACCACGGCGCGCTCGTCGTTCGACAGCTCGTGCGTGGCGGGGCTCCGCCAGTCGAGGCGGCGGTCGGGCAGCTGCTCGCGCATCGTCACGCGCGCACGCTGCAGGGCGCTGGTCACCGATGCGACGGTCAGCTCGAGGGCTTCGGCGGCCTTCGACGCCGGCCAGCCCTGGACGTCGCGCAGGATGAACACCGCCCGCTGCCGCGGCGGCAGGTGCTGGACGGCGACGATGAACGCCAGCTCGACCGTCTCCCGCGCCACCGCCGATTCCTGCGGGTCCTCCGGGAGCATCCGGTCCGGGTAGGGCTGCAGGTATCGCACTTCCGAGCCCACGCCCGGCCGCTCGGCAGTCACGGGTGTGCGGTCGTTGCGCTTCGCGAGGAAGTCGAGGCAGGCGTTCGTGGCGATCCGGTACAGCCAGGTCCGCAGGGCCGCGTGGCCCTTGAACGACTCCCGCTTGTTCCACGCCCGCAGGAACGTCTCCTGCGTCATGTCCTGGGCGTCCTCGTAGTTCGCGAGTATCCGGTAGCAGTGCACCTGCAACTCACGCCGGTGCCGCTCCGTGATTCGTGCGAACCGCGCCGTGTCGCCCGAGCGGACCGCCGCGATGAACGTGGCCTCGTTGGCGCCCAGCGGTCTAACGTCGGTCATGGTCGTCAATCCTTCCAGTGTTGCGAGAGAGCTACCAGGACTGACGACGTGGCGGACGATTTATGATCGGTGCTAAGAGACGCTTCCCGGGTCCGAGAGGTGGCTTTCTGAACACCAGGTCGATTTCGTGCCATGCGGTGGCTCCAGCATCTGTTCCGTTCGTTCCGATGACAGTGCGGTCTCGCAGCATGCGGGGCGGCTCAGTCGAAGTCGATTCGCATCAGCCTGCTCGCGGCCCAGTCCTCCAATCGGGTCGGCCTGATGGTGCCAGGGTCGTGGGGCTGGTTGAGGTCATCGACGATGGCCGCGATGACTGAGGTCCGTTCGGTGGGATCGGTGACCGTTGTCGCGTGCGCCGGCAGGTCTGCTCTGACGCCGTTCTTGAGGTGGAAGGTGAAAGCGGGGTTCGCTCGTAGGTTCGCGTACCAGCCGGTCGCGCCTCCGCCCGCTCCGCTGCACAGATAGGTCGCGCCGTTGGCGCGATAGAAGAAGATTTCGATACGGCGGGGTCGTCCCGTGCGCCGGCCGGTGGTGGTGATGTCCACGATTCGTTCGCGGGTTCCGGCCGCGGGTGTGATCTCGATGGCGCGCCTGACCTCTTGCGGCAGGTGCGCAAGTGGATCGGGTGCGCCGCTCTCACCACGCTGGTCTGCGAAGTTCATGCGGTCTCCTTCTGTAGAGCGGGGCCGAGGAGCAGTCCGCCGTCGATGACATACTCGGCGCCGGTGACGAAGGCCGCGTGCGGTGAGATGAGGAACAACAGCAGCGCAGTGATGTCCGCGGGCTGCCCCAGTCGCGGGACGGCGAACGGTTCGGGCGAGTAGAAGTCGGCGATCGGGGCGGCGCTGCCGGCCGCCGGCTCGGTGATGAACGGGGTGGCGACAACGCCGGGGTGGATGGCGTTGACGCGGATGTTGTCGCGGCCCAACTCAAGGGCAGCGGTCTGCGTGAGCCCTCGGACCGCCCACTTGCTCGCCACATAGGGCGCGTAGAAGGCGGTACCGCCCATGCCCATGGTGGAGGCGATGTTGACGATTGCTCCTCCCCCCGCGCGACGAAGCGCCGGTGCGGCCGCCTTGATGCCGAGGAAGGTGCCGGTGAGATTGATGTCGAGGATGCGATCCCACGTAGCCCGTCCGGTGGCCTCGATGAGGGCCGGCGGGTTCTGCACCCCGGCGTTGTTGACCAGGACGGTGAGCGCACCGAAGGCCTTCTCCGTCTCCGCGACGGCGGCGGCCCACGACTCCTCCTGAGAGACGTCGAGGCGGACGAAACGCGCCAGGTCTCCCAGTTCGGCGGCGAGGTCGGCGCCGCGCTCGGCATCGATGTCGCCGATGACGACGTTGGCGCCTTCGGCGTGCAGGGCGCGAACGTGGCTGGCTCCCTGCCCACCGGTGCCGCCAGTCACGAGAACTGTCTGATTGGCGAAGCGGGACATCTGATCCTCCACGTACGTACGAGGGGCGGCAACCCGTGGAACTGGGTGGTGAGTCGCGCGACTCACCACACCGAAGCTACGCCGCGGGGAGTGGTGAGTCAACCCACTCACCTCGCTATGATGGGCGCATGACCCCAACGCCGTCGGCTTATCACCAGCGCGTGGCGGAGGAGAAGCGCGCGCTCATCGTGCAGGCCGCTACTGAGCTCTTCCTCGAGTTGGGCTACGACCGGGCGTCACTGGCGCGTGTTGCCGACAGTGCTGGCGTGTCAAAGGCAACGCTGTTCAAGCAGTTTCCGACAAAGGCGGCGTTGTTCGACGCCATCGTCATCGACTCCTGGGCCGAGAACGACATCGCCGATGTGCCGCCCGCCGGCGACCTGACGGCCGGCCTGACGGTTCTGGGACGGCGGTACGCGACCCTGGTGAGCCAGCCGGAGATGAGGGACCTGTTCCGCATCGTCATCGCCGAACTGCCACGCTTTCCCGAACTGGCCAAAGCGCATTTCTCGCAGGGCAAACTGCCGTACTTCGAGTCTGTCCGGATCTACCTCCTGGCCGAGCGCGACGCGGGAGTGGCGGATATCGCCGACCCGGAGCTGGCCGCCACGCAGTTCCTCGGGATGATCTCCAACTATCTGTTCTGGCCGAGCCTTCTGCTCCCGGACTGGACGGTGAGCCCTGAGCGCACAACCACGGTTGTGGAAGAGGCCGTTCGAACCATGGTTGCCCGGTACGGCGTCGATGCTCACCACCGGGACCGCGAGGCGCAGGGCCGCCGATAGGTCCTCGCCACAGACCTCAGGCGTTGGCGCACGGCGCAGGGCTCGGGCGTGACGGCCGACGGTGACGCCGGGCCGGTGCAGGGTAGGCGGGGTGGACCCGCCAGACAGGCCGCACTGGCGTGCTCGACGAGCGCCGGAGTGGACGCGGTTCGCCACGAGAACGCTGTCGCGTACGGACGCGGACCGGTCGCCATGGCGATCATCGACGTCGGTCGCTACGATCCGATATCGAAACATCACTGAGCGTTGATGTGCGCTGCCTACGAGCCCTGGACGCTGCCAATCCGGCCCCGCCCCGCCACATGGTGCCGGCCTCGAGGATCACGCCGTCTCGACGAAGGGAACCCGGATGACGGAGAGCCCGCAGACCACCGAGAGTCGAACAGTTCCGCCCGCGCGGCCGTACCCGTTCAGTGTGCCCGACCGCCTCGTCGTCGATCCGACCTATGGCGACCTGCGCGAGAACGAGCCGATGACCCGGGTGAAGCTCCCCTACGGCGAGGAGGCGTGGCTCGCCACCCGGTACGACGACGTCCGTACGGTCCTCGGCGACGTGCGGTTCGGCCGCGCCCCGGCCGTCCAGCGCGACGAGCCCAGGCTCACCCCGCGCCAGCAGTACAGCGGCATGCTGACCATGGATCCGCCCGATCACACGCGGCTGCGCCGGCTGGTGGCGAAGGCGTTCACGGCACGTCGGGTAGAGGCGCTGCGCCCGCGAACCCAGGAGATCGCCGACGCACTGGTCGACGACATGGTCCGGCTCGGTCCTCCGGCCGACCTGGTGGAGCACGTCGCCACGCCGCTGCCGATCCAGGTGATCTGCGAGCTGCTCGGGGTCCCGTACGCCGACCGCGACCGTTTCCACATCTGGTCCGAGGCGATCGTCTCGACCACCTCCCTGCCCCTGGAGACCATCCAGGAGTACCTGAACAATCTCTGGGGCTACATCGGTGATCTGGTCGCCGAGCGCCGCCGCGAGCCGGGGATCGACGACCTGCTCGGCGCGTTGGTGCGGGCCCGCGACGAGAATCAGGACCGGCTCAGCGAGACCGAGCTGGTGGAGCTGGCTGGAGGGCTGCTCGCGGCCGGCCACGAGACCACGGTGACCCAGATCCCCAACTTCGTCTACGTCCTGCTGCACAACCCGGACCAGCTGGCTCGGCTGCGGGCCGAGCCGTCGCTGGTGCCGGCCGCGGTCGAGGAACTGCTGCGGTACGTGCCGCTCGGCGTCGGCTCGTCCTTCGCCAGGTACGCCAAGGAGGACGTCGAGGTCGGCGGGGTGCTGGTCCGGGCAGGTGAGCCGGTTCTCGGCTCCCTGTCGTCGGCGAATCGGGACGGTGCCGTCTTCGCCGACCCGGACCGGCTGGATTTCGACCGCGAGCAGAACCCGCACCTGGGCTTCGGGCACGGCGTACACCACTGCGTCGGCGCGCAGCTGGCCCGCATGGAGTTGCAGGTCGCCGTCGCCACCATCGTGACCCGCCTGCCCGGACTGCGGCTCGCCGTACCGGAAGCCGAGCTGCGGTGGAAGCGCGGCATGTTGGTGCGGGGCCTTCTCAGCATGCCGGTGGCCTGGTGAGTGCCGCGTGGCGGATCGGGGTGGACTCGCGTCGCTGCATCGGCACGAGCATCTGCGCCGGTACCGCGCCCGAACACTTCCGCCTGGTCGACGGCCTGTCCGCGCCGCTGGCCGACGTCGTCGCCCCGGACGACGTCATCCTCGACGCCGCCGACTCGTGCCCGGTGGAGGCGATCACGGTCCGCGACGCCACCGACGACAGACTGATCGCGCCGGAGGATTGACCCGGAACCGCGCCCGGCCGCCTGGTGGGAAGCCGATGCCGTTCGCGGTGCCCGCCAGCGGCTCCGAAGGCACCATGAGGGTCAGCGGCGTACCCGGTAGCGCAGGTGGAGCACCCGGTTGCCCTGGATCACCACGTCCGGATCCTCCAACAGGTGCTGCGCGTCGACCGACCCGAAGTAGCGCTTGCCGGACCCGAACACGACGGGTACGACGTCCATGCGTACCTCGTCGACCAGGCCCGCGGCGAGCACCTGGCCTCCGACGTCGCCGGCGGCGACCTCGACCACGCGGTCACCCGCGAGGTCCTGCGCCGTGGCCACTGCCGCCTCGACGCCGTCGACGAAGTGGAACGGCGCCTCGGGGTCCCAGCCCTCGGGCGCCGGCCGGTGCGTCACGACGACCACGTGGTCGATTCCGCTCGGAGGCTTCCCGTCCCAGCCCTCCGTCAGGTCGAAGACGTGGCGGCCCACGACTGTCACCCCGATCTGGTCCCAGTACGGCCGGATGTAGTCGAAGGACCTCTGCGACACCTTCAGCGCGCCGCTGGAGTCCAACGGGACGTCGCCGCTGGACAACCAGTCGAACAGCGGCCCGGGCTGGTCATGTTCGTCTGCCACGAAGCCGTCCACCGACACCGAGCTGTACAAGACCACCGTGCCCACAAGGCTCTCCTCTGCGTCGGGATGCCCACAAATTAGCGTGTCGTGAGCTGCCACTCTTGTAGGAAATCAATCCAACGGCAGCGGCCAGCCGTCCAGCGCGTTGCCGGGATGTTCGCGCAGGAACCGCCGTCGGACGTCGAGGTACCGGGTCGGCGTGAGCCCGGTGAACGCCCGGAACTCGTGGCCGAAGTGGGCCTGGTCGAAGTAGCCCGCGCCACAGGCGAGATCGCCCCGGTCGATGGGTCCGGCCGGGTCGATCGTCGACACGGCGGCGGCGAAGCGCCAGGTGCGGGCCAGCCACTTCGGCGTGACGCCGATGATCTCCTTGAACCGCTGCGCCAGATGGGTGTTGCTGACACCGGCTGCCACGCTCAGGTCGCCGATCGCCACCGCGCCGCCTGTCGCTTCGATGACCCCGCTCGTGTGGCTGATCAGCCCCGTCCGGCGGCGGTCGCGACACTCTGGACACGTACTCCACGGCCACAGCATCACCGACGCCCCGCCTGCACCGCACGCCGGGACGGTCCGGCCCGGCGAAGCGGCGACCTGCGCATCCTCTGTTTCGCTAGGGTGTCCAGTCTGTGCTCCCCTGCACCGGATCTCTCCACTCTCGGGGGAGCGTCATTACCGCTACGTACGGGAGTAAGCGTGAAACTTCTTCTCACGTCCGCGGGCGTCATGAACCCGAGCATTCGCGATGCGCTTGTCGACCTGCTGGGCAAGCCGATCGCCGACTCCAACGCCCTCTGCATCCCTACGGCTGCACACCCGATGGGCGGGCCAGCCTCGGCCTGGCGCTTCATCACCGGGCAGACACCCCTGCCCATGTGCGACCTGGGCTGGAAGTCGCTTGGCGTCCTCGAGTTGACAGCGCTGCCCAGCATCGGCGAGGAGAGGTGGGTCCCCTGGGTCCGGGAGGCTGACGTCATGCTCGTGGCCGGTGGCGATACGACGTACCTGTGCCACTGGATGCGGCAGTCCGGGCTGGCGGATCTCCTACCGTCTCTGCGGGACACCGTCTGGGTGGGGTTGAGTGCCGGGAGCATGGTGCTGACCCCCCGGATCGGTGCGGACTTCGTCGAGTGGCAGTCCGCGCCCGACGACCACACGCTCGGCGTCGTCGACTTCTCGATCTTCCCGCACCTGGGTCTCGAGCCGGACAACACCATGGCTTGTGCCGAGAAGTGGGCGGCCGAGATCGCCGGTCCGGCGTACGCGATCGACGACCAGACGGCCATCAAGGTGATCGACGGCACCGTCGAGGTCGTTTCCGAGGGGCACTGGAGACTGTTCCCCGCGTAGCCGCGACCAACAGTGATCGGCGTGGCGAAGCATCCACTCCAGAAGCGACGAGGGGCTTGCTGGACGGTAGGCCGTCGGCCCTTCTGCCGGTCAGCGATGGCTGACGACGTTCACCACCTTGCCGTCCGGGTCGCGGACGAAGAAGCGCCGGACGCCCCACTGCTCGTCGGTAATGGGGTGCACGATCTCTGCGCCCGTCGCGCGTACCGCCTCGTAGGCGGCGTCGACGTCATCGACCTCCACGCTGAGGTCCGGGTTCACGGAGGCAGCCGCATCTTTGGTGATGAGGATGATCTGGGCGGTGGGGTCGGACGGTGAGACGAGGTTGACCACCCAGCCCAGGTTCATCTGCTCACGGAAGCCCAGAAGCTGGTAGAAGCCGCTGCTCGCGACAGGGTCGGTGGTCGTGATGTCGGGTACGGCGCGGCGAATCGTCATTCCGGATTCTGGCATGTCAAGTACTTCAGATGGGGGCCACTCCCACTCGCCTGTGGAGTCCCGGACACGCCACAGCGAGGAGGGTTGGCGTCGGGCGGCGCGCCTCAGCTGCGGAGCAGGTGCTTCTCGGGTGCCTCGGCGATCTGCCGGGCCACGCGTACGAAGGCCGCCACCGCGGGCGAGCGCGACTCGGAGGGCCAGGCCACCTTCAGCGTCACCGGTTCGAGCTCCGGCACCGGGCGGAAGGCGGTACCCGGCCGGGCGTACCGTCGAGCCACCCACTCCGGCAGGAACCACACGGCGGTGCCCACCTCGACCAGATTGAAGATCTGCGCGAGGTCCAGCGGCCGCTGGTTGCCCACCATGCGGGCCCGTTCGGCCGGTGACCCGTCGGGGAGCCGCCGGCCGGCCAGGTCGGCCAGTCGGATGGTTGTCCGCGCGGCAAGCGGGTCGGCAGCCGGTAGCGCGACCATGCTCGGCCCGGTCAGCAACAGCTCGCTGTCCAGCCCGTCCTCGTCGCCGAGCGCCGGTATCAGCGCCACGTCGGCACGCCCGTCGCGCAGCGCCGGCACCTGCTCGCCGCGCCCGCCGAGCAGCAGCTCGACAGGCATGACGTCGTACGCCTCAAGGATCAACGGCAGCAGGCCGCCGTCGTAGTCGGCCTTGAGCGCCAGCCGTAGGGCCGGCGTCTCCTGCCCGGCCCGGCGGGCCCGGCGTTGGGCGGCGCCGATCGCGTCCAGTGCCACCTTGGCGTCGGCCAGCAGGGTCTCGCCGGCCGGGGTCAGTGCCACCTGCCGCGTGGTACGGATCAGAAGCTGCACGCCGAGCTGCCGCTCCAGATCACGGATGGCGCGCGACAGCGGCGGCTGGGCCATGCCGAGCCGCTCGGCGGCCCGGCCGAAGTGCCGCTCCTCGGCGACCGCCACGAAGTAGCGGAGCTGCCGCGTCTCCAGATCACTCATACCGCCACGGTATCAATCCAGAGGAAGATGGTCTTTCCGCTCTGCCGCCGATCCGCGTTGACTGGAGTCGTCAGTTACCCCACCGAACAGGGATGAAAGCCATGATTGTGGTAACCGCTCCGACCGGCCACATCGGCGGCCAGCTGGTCCAGGATCTACTCGAGGTCGGCGCGCCCGTGCGGGTGGTGGCCCGTGACCCCGCGCGGCTGGCGCCGGGCGTCGCCGAGCGGGTCGAGATCGTTCGAGGTTCGCACGGCGATCCGACCGTCATGGCCGAGGCGTTCGCCGGCGCCACTGCCGTCTTCTGGCTGGTGCCGGCCGACCCGCGGTCGACAAGCCTGGACGAGGCCTACTCCGGCTTCACCCGCCCGGTGCTCGAAGCGCTGGCCGCCGTGCCGCGCGTGGTCGGCATCTCGGCGCTGGGCCGTGGCACGCCGGTGGCCGGGCGGGCCGGGCACGTGACCGCGACGCTCGCGATGGACGACCTGATCGCCGCGACAGGCGTGGCGTACCGGGCCTTGACCATGCCGTCCTTCATGGACAACGTGCTGTGGCAGCTCACCCCGATCACCCGGCAGGGAGTCCTGTACGGGCCCGCCGTGCCGGACCTGTCCGCGCCCACCGTGGCCACCAGGGACATCGCCGCGGTGGCCGCCCGCCTGCTGCGCGACGACACGTGGACCGGCTTCCAGGAGGTGCCAGTCCTCGGCCCCGAGGACCTCACCCACAACGAGATGGCCGCCGTCATCGCCGACGTGCTCGGCCGTCCCGTCCGCTACCAGCAGGTTCCCGGCGAGGCCTTCAAGGAGAACATGCTGCGGACCGGCGTCTCCGAGGGCATCGCACAGGGCAGGCTGGACATGGCCGTGGCCAAGAACGAGGGCCTGGACAACGGCGTCGCCCGCACCCCCGAGTGGAGCACACCCACCACCTTCCGCCAGTGGTGCCTCGACGTGCTCAAGCCGGCCGCCGACGCATGAGATGACGTCATCCGGCTGCCTGACATCAGGCAGCCGGATGGCTGCGTGAGGGGCTCGGACACCGTTCGCCAGCGGTTGCCTCGGCGCGCGGCGCCGCCATACAGATGGACACCTGAGCCCCCGCCGGGCATTGGCCTGTGCGGCGCCGCGCGCGCCGCGCTCCACCGCACACGTACCCGCTGGACGACGAGCACGCTCACACCATGGCCCACGGCCACACGTCCCGCCAGCCCGTATCCGTTCATGCCACGGCTACGGATGCGCCACGGTGGCGGGTGTGGACACGGCTGATCAGCGGTGACGGCGGACCATCCACTGCCAGATGTGTTTGCCGTTGTGACTCGGGTCGTTGCGGGCCACGTAGATCCAGGACCAGTGGCCGGGGAACTGGTAGCCGTTCCAGACGACATGGTCGTACAGGGTGATCAGTGATCCCGGGATGAGGTCGTGGGCGTGGATCGTGTTGGTTTCCGGTGGCACGGTGTCGTCGTCACGCGAGGTGACCAGCCATGTCGGGGTCTGGATGCTCGCCAGCTCCGCGTCGGTGATCAACGGCGGGCCCTCCCCGCTGAGCGGCTCGACGACGCCGCAGATCGGCACCGACGCGGCGAACAGGTCGGGATAGGCGACTGTCATCTCCAGCGACATGTAGCCGCCGTTGCTGCAACCGACCACGTAGATCCGGTCGGGGTCGACACGCTTGCGGCGTACGAGGTCGTGGACGACCTCGCGGATCAGCGGGGCGAACCGGGGGCCGTCCTCCATCCAGTAGGAGGTGCTCTGCGGAGCGACGACGTACGCGCCGGAGAAGATTCGTTGAGCCTCCGGGGTGGCGAAGCCCAGTGCCCCGCGGTTGGCGCGCAGCGTGGTCTCGTTGTCGTAGTAGTCGTCGGGCAGTGAGGCGCCCTCGCCGCCGCCGTGCAGCCAGAGGATCAGCGGCCGCCGACCGTGCCGGGGCGAGTGGTCGGGGGAGTACAGCCGGTATTTCAGGCCCGAGCCCGAGACGTGGTGGCTGAAGGCGTCCACCTCCGGGTTCGACAGCCGCCCCTGCACGAAGCGCGTGATGGTGAGCGGCGGGCCGTGTCGGCGGACGAGCGGGGTGTTCTGCGTGATGGTGTAGACGAGATCCAGCCGGACGTTGCGGCCCCTGCTCACGATGTAGCCGAGGGTGCCACCGCCGAGTTGACCTTCGGCGGAGCTGAGCTCCAGCACGATGTTTCCGTGCCGGTCGAGCCGGGCCGCGGTAACCGTGCGGTCCAGGTCGTACTCGCTGAAGATCAGGTCGCCGGGAGCGATCGGGATCGGGCTGGTGGCCTTGGCATGCACGGTGAACGTGCCGGGGCTGAGCCCGGCGGGATCGATCGGGCCGAGCCGGCTGGTGTCGAGGGTGACCGAGGTGACCTGCTCACCGCCGTCGAGCGTTCTCGCGTCGAGGGTGAAGCTCACGCTGGCGCTGCGGTGGCCACCGGCCTGGACGGCGGTGCCGGGCAGCGCCAGGCCCACGGCGGCACCGGCGCCACCGGCCAGGACGGCGCGACGAGTGACAGACGCGGACATGCGGGCCCCCGATGTTTGCAATGTAGACGCTCGTCGATCAGTTCCAAGCTAGTGCCGCAGAGATCCGCTGGCAACCGGTGCCGGCACGGGGTGAGCGGAGCGCCCTGGCCGCTGAACCTGGCGCTGTCGAGAGGCGGTAGGGCGGCGTCCCCCATGCTCCTGACTCGACAGTCCTCCCGCCCGGGGCGATCACCTGTCGATCACCCCGGGTTCCGTTCGGCGGTCGGCCCGCCCGTGCCTACATCGCCGTGGCGGGACTGAGCTCGACGACGCTGCCCGTGGCGCGGGACTGCTCGGCCGCCCAGACGACCCGGTGTGAGGAGATGCTCTCCTCGGGCCCGGAGGTGACCAGTGAGTGGTCCCCGGTGGAGACCGCCGCGATGAACGCCTCGATGAGTGCCCCGTCAGCGCCGCCGTGTCCGTCGGCGGCCGAGGCGTCGCCGGCGGGATCCAGGTCGATGGTTTCGACGGTGTCGGTGAGGAAGTCGTGGACGCGCAGGGTGCGGCCGTCGCCCTCGATGCTGCCGAGCGTGCCGAAGATCCGGGTCTTGCGGAAGTCGAGCGCCGTGAAGGCCGTCATGGTGAACGCGACGGTGGTGCCGCCTTCATATTCGAGATTGACCACCTGGTGGTCGACGACGTCGTTGCGGCCCGCGTAGACGCAGACGCCGTACGGGCCGTCCTCCAGGGCTTTTCGGACGCCGTCCGCGCTGACGTCGTCGGTGAGTACGCCCAGCGGCCACGCCTCGTGGACGGGGTCACCGAGAAAACGTTCGTAGATCCGGACCGCGGAGTAGGCACACGATCGTTCGACCGGGCAGTCGACGCAGCGCGTGGTCGCCCCGGCCGGGCGGTTCTCCGGCCGGAAGTGGGCGAGGCCGCCGAAGGAGGAGACCCGCCGGACCGGTCGGTCGATGAGATGGCCGAGCCAGTCGATGTCGTGACACGACTTGGCCAGCAGCATCGAGGAGGACTCGGCCTCCACCGCCCAGTTGCCACGTACGTAGCTGTGGGCGTGGTGCCACCAGCCGACGGGCTCCAGGTGGTCGATGCTGACGATGGCGCCGATCCGTCCGGTGTCGAGCAGCCCCTTGAGGATCCGCGAGTAGGGCGTGTAGCGGAGCACGTGGCAGACGGCGAGGAGAACGTCGTTGTCGACTGCCGCATTGACGATCCGCTCCGCCTCGTCGGGCAGCGGCGCCATCGGCTTCTCCAGCAGGATCGCGTAGCCGAGTCCGGCGAAGGCCACCACCGGCTCGACATGCGCGCGATCGGGGGTCGCGACGATCACCGCGTCGGCGAGCCGGGGGTGTGCGGCGAGGTCTTCCCACGAGGCGAACCGGTGCTCCGCGGGTACGTCGAACTCGTCGGCCAGCGCGGTGCGGCGGGCGGGGTCGGGATCGGCGACAGCTGCGATCGTGGCTTCTGTGGTGCCGGCGGCGAGCCGCGCGTACGCAGCGCCTCGCGCTCCGGCACCGACGATCGCCAGAGTGATGGACATCAGGTGTCTCCTATTTGATGGCGCCGGAAAGGATGCCTTTGACGAAGTGGCGCTGGAAGAAGAGGTAGAGGATGACCACGGGCACAATGACGATGATCGTTCCGGCACTGAGCAGCGGGATGTTGCGGCCGTAGGCCTGGATGAACTTGCCGAGCCCGGACGGTGCCGTGCGCATCGCCGGGTCCTGGATGAGGATCAGCGCGAGCAGGAACTGGTTCCACGCCCACATGAAGTAGAGAAGGCCGAGAGTGGTGAGCGCCGGCCGTGCGGTGGGCAGCAGGATCCGGCGCAGGATCTGCCCGCCGGACGCGCCGTCCATCTCGGCGGCCTCGGTGAGTTCCCGGGGCAGCGACTCGAAGTGACTGCGCATCCAGAACACCCCGAACGGCATGAATGCCCCGATGAGCGGCAGGATGACCGCCCAGTAGGTGTTGAGCAGACCGATCGACTTGAGGTCGTAGTAGAGCGGGATGACTATCGACTCGTACGGCAGGGCCAGGCCCAGCATGAGTAACGCGAAGATCGGTCCCCGGACGGCGAGCCGCATCGTCGCCAGCCCGTATCCGGCGAGTGTCGCGAGCACCACCGCGAGGGGTACGACGCCGAGCGCGATGATCAGACTGGACCGCATGAGGTCGGCGAATCCGCCGGTCGACCAGGCGTCGACGTAGTTGTGCCACTGCGGATCCGACGGCCACGCCAGCCCTGGGCTCAGATTGTCCTGTGGTTGCAGTGATGCGGCGAGGATCGCGTAGAAGGGGACGAGCACCGAGGCCGCGGCGGCCAGCAGCGACAACCGGGTCAGCGACCGGATCATGGCTTCTCCCGGGTGAGGCGGTTCAGGGCGAACATGATCGCGCAGGTCAACAGGGACAGGACGACGGCGAGCGCGCAGGCGGTGCCGACCTGCCCGGCGGTGAAGGTCAGCCGGTAGATGGCGACGCCGGGCACCATCGTCGACTCGCCGGGGCCGCCGGCGGTCATCACGTAGACGACGTCGAAGCTGGCCAGGGCGGCGATCACGGTGACGGTCGCCGCCACCGACAGTTCCCGGCGCAGCCCTGGCACGGTGACGTGCCAGAACTCGTGGATCGCGCCGGCGCCGTCGAGCCGGGCGGCTTCGTAGAGGGACGGGTCGATCTTGCCGATGCCGGAGTACAGCAGCAGGAAACAGAGCCCGGTCGAGACCCAGGTGCCGACGACCCCGACCGCCGGATAGGCCCAGGTGAAGTCGCCCAGCCAGGCCCGGGTCAAGTCGGACAGGCCGACCGCGCTCAGCAGCGCGTTGAACGGTCCCTCATCGTCGAAGAACAGCTTCCACACGCTGCCGACCGCGACGAGCGGAAGGATCTGCGGCAGGAAGATCACGGTCCGGATGAAGGGCATGCCCTTCCAGGGAACGTTCGCGACGAGCGACGCCAGCACCAGGCCGAGACCGATCGGGATGACCGAGTAGAAGATGATCAGCCCGAAGGCGTGGATCAGGGAGAGCCGCAGCGCCGGGTCGGCGAGGATCTCCCGGTAGTTGTCGAGCCCGGCCCAGGTGGCGACGCCGATTCCGTTCCAGTCCCAGAACGAGATCCACAGGCTGTGCGCCCAGGGTGCGATCACGAAGGCCGCGTAGAAGAGCAGCGCCGGCGCGGTGTAGAGCAGCGGTACGAGTCGTGCCCGCGACCGCCGGGCCCGCACCGGCGTCGCGGGTGCGACGACGGTACGGTCCCGGACGGTCACGCGGTTCGCGAGGCTGTCAGCCATGCGTCTTGGCCCAGTCCGCCTGGACGGCCCGGACGAACGCGGCAGTGTCGCTCTTGCCGGCGATCAGCTTCTGGGTCTCGGCGACCAGGGTGTCGTTCATGGTCGCGGTGGCGTTGTTGTTGAACCCGATGAGCCCGTCATCGGCGTTGACCTTGTTCCACGCGGCGACCAGTTCGGCGGAGATCGTGCCCGGCTCGGCGGTCACGGTCGAGGCGTCCGAGGGCAGGAAGCCCTGGGCGAAGGAGGCCTTGGCGGCCTCCGGGCCGCGCAGGAAGTCCAGGAAGGCGGCAGCGGCCTGCGCGTTCTTCGACTTGCGCGAGATCCCGTACGCGACCGAGGTGCCGATCGCGGTGGCCTTCGGGCCGGGGAAGGGCACGAAGCCGGCGTCGCCCTTCAGTGCGTCGCCGATCTTCTTGGAGTCCCAGGATCCGTCGACGAAGAAGACGCCGTCGCCCTTGGTGAACTTGTCCACCGCGCCCTGGAGGTCGATGCCGTTGGCGTCCTTGGAGTAGTAGCCCTTCGTACCCCAGTCGGTGATGCTCTGGGCGCCCTTGGCGTTCCCGGCGGTGTCGAAGGTGGCTCCGCCCTCGCCGAAGACCCACTTGGCGTACGCCCCCGGGCCGTCCGTGGACTGCCCGATGAGCTGGATCGGGAAGGCGGCGTGGCCCTCCTTGTTGCCGAGCTGGAGCGGGGTCTCACCGCCGGCCTTGGCCTTGGCCAGCGCGGCCTCCAGGTCCTCCAGTGTGGCCGGAGCCGCGGCGATGCCGAGCTTCTTCAACTTGGCCTTGTTGTAGTACAGGCCGACCTGGGAGAAGGACGCCGGTGCCGCGTACAGGTCGCCGGAGCCGAGGGTGGTGCCGTCCTTGGCGACCCGCCACTGGTTGAGCTGTCCGGCCGGGTACGCCGACTCCCAGCCGTACGCCTTGGCATAGGGCTGGAGGTTGAGGATCAGCTGGTCCTTGACCGTGGTGCCCACCGCGTTGAGCAGCACGATGTCGGGCGAGGTGTCGCTGGACAGCGCGAGGTTGAGCGACTTGTTGTAGTCGTCGTACGTGGTGTCGACGTACTTAATCTTGACGTTGGGGTGCTTCGTCTGGAACGCCGGGATGATGTCCTTCATGGCGGCCCCCGACTCGGGGGTGGCGATCAGGTTGAGTTCCACAGGTCCGCTCGGAACGCCGGTCTGGACGGGCGTGTTCGCGTCGGCGGCCGGTTCCTCGCCGGAGGAACTGCCGGGTGCGCACGCGCCGAGCGCGAGGAGCACGGCTGCCGCGCTGAGCGCACTCTTCACGGATGTCATGGACTTCATAAGGTCTCCCAGGGCAGGAGTAGTTTCGAAGGAAACTTGCGTTCGCTATAGTGAGCCGTCTACGAACGCACGTCAAGGGGCAGCGAATGACCGTAGGTGATGCTCTTCCAGGCGGGGACCAGAGCGCCTTACGGCACCTGAACACGCGTCGTGTGCTGCGGCTCCTCTACGAGGGGCCTTCGCTGACCATCAGCGGTGTCGCCCGGGAGGCCGGGCTGTCCCGCCCCACCGTGCAGGGCATCCTGACCTCGCTGGTGGAGTCCCGGCTCCTGGTTCTGGACGGATTCGACAACGCCCCGACCGGAGGACGGCCCGCGCAGCGGTACCGCTTCGCCGCGGACGCGGGCATCCTGGCCGGCCTCGACATCGGGGCGCACGCGGTGTCGGTGCGGATCACCGACCTCGCCGGCGCGCAGGTGGCGGCCGCACGGGCCGCCATCCACCCGGACCTGGACCCGACCGGGCGCATCGACGCCGCTGTCAACCTGCTGCGACGGACGATGCCGGCCGACTCGCCACGGTTGTGGGCGGCCTGCGCCGGCTCCCCGGGCATCATCACCGACGGTGTCGTACGGCTGAGCGTGGCCATTGCGGACTGGACCGGCACGGCACTGGCCAAGGAACTCACCGCCCGTCTGGACTGCCCGGTGAGCGCTGTCAAGGACGCGAACCTCGCGGTCCTGGCCGAGCACCGGGTCGGTGCCGCGCAGGGGGTCGACCACGTCCTGTACGTGCATGCCGGGCACCGCCTCGGCGTCGGCGTCCTGGTGGACGGCAGGCCGTTCGGCGGCGGCCGCGGGGCTGCCGGAGAGATCGGCCGGCACCCGGGCCTGGGCTGGGAGGCGGCACCCCGCAAGCTGCTCTCCGACGCGGGGGTCGCTCCCGGCATGAATTCGCGCGAGTGGGTCTTCGCGCAGGCCAGGCGGGGGGACAGGCGCGCGGTCGAGGCCGTCGACGACTACGCGCGGGCACTCGCCGAGGGAGTGGGCGCCATGGTTCTCGCCATGGACCCGCAGTTGGTGGTGGTGGGCGGCGGCGTCGCGCGCGCCGGTGAGACGGTGATGGAGCCGGTGCGGCGTCACCTCGCCGAGATCCTGTACGAGTTGCCAGGTCTGGCGATCTCCGCGTTGGGAGACGACGCCGTGGTCATCGGCGCTGTCGAGACCGCCCGGGACGCGGTGCGCGCAGAGCTCTTGACCGATGGCTCTTGACAGCGCCAGAGCTCACCGGCATATTCCGAAAGAACTTTTCTTTCGTTTCCCCCGGGAGTGCCTCATGGCGCATCGCTTTCGAAGAGTTCTAGCCGCAGCGGGCTCGATGATCCTCGGCGTCACCCTCGCCGGCGTCGTCACCGCCCCGTCGGCCCAGGCAGCGGACACCCCGCCCAGCCCGCTCGCCAAGCCGGGCTACACGCTCGACTTCTCCGAAGAGTTCGACGTCAGCACCCTCGACACGAACCGCTGGCTGCCCTACTACCTGCCGCACTGGACCTCCCCGGCCAACCGGGAGCTGGGTGCCAAGGCGCGCTACGCCATCGCCGACGGCGTGCTCACCCAACGGCTCGACGCCGACACCCCGGCCTGGAATCCGCAGTACGACGGCACGGTCAAGATCTCCTCGATCCAGACCTACAACAAGGACTACTGGCACAGGTTCAACGGCTCGATGCCGTTGAACCACCACGAGCCCGACTTCAACGGCTACACGTTCCAGTACGGCTACGTCGAGCTGCGCGCCAAGAAGTCGAACGTCGGCGGAGGTGGCCACCAGGCGCTCTGGCTGGTCGGCACCGGGGACACCTCCAGCGCATCGCGCAACCCCGAGGTCGACATGGTCGAGACGTTCTTCAACGAGCCGAACAACTGGCGGATCGCCGCCCACGGCTGGGGCGACCCGAACTTCCTGTCCAGCTCGTACGCGTCGATCGCGCCCGTTCCCAGCGGGTCGCCGACCACCGAGTTCCACACGTACGGCATGGAGTGGTCTCCCACCGACATCAAGTTCTACTACGACGGCCAGCTCTACCGGACGATCAACGATGCCCCCAACATGCCGATGGGGCTGATCATGGGCATCTACACCGACGCCGGCTCCGGTCAGCACAACGACGTCTGGCCCAAGACCTGGAGCGTCGACTACCTCCGCGTCTACAAGAAGGACGGCGGCTACCCGTTGTCCTACCAGCGGCTGAAGAACCGGCAGACCGGCCAGTACGCCAAGGACGACGGCAGCGGCACCGCCAGGTACGTCGCCGCTTCCGCCACCGACCAGTCCGCCCAGTGGGCAGTCGAGAACGTCGACGGTTACGTCCGGCTCAAGAACCGTGCCACAGGCAACTACCTGCACGTGGAGAACCAGACAGGCAACCTGCAGACCGGTGTGGTGCCCGGCGCCTACTGGTCGGCGCAGTGGACCCAGGAGTCCGTCGACGGTCGCCTGCGCCTGAGGAACCGCTGGAAGGGCACCTATGCCCATACCGAGAACATGACAGGCAGCATCCAGTACGGCGCCGCGCCCGCCAACTGGTGGACCAGCCAGTGGTCGTTCGAGCCGGTCTCCTGACCGGCCGCGACAAGCCTGTTCGGTGAGTGGAGCGACGCGGTCCCCGCCGCCGTTGTCAAGGGGCGGGGGCGCGTCGCTCCGGCACGCCGATGACCGACTGCTGGGACACGTTGGCGATCATCGATGTATGGTCGCATTGTCGTACGTATGACAGGTGTCTCCTCGTCCCCGCTGTTCCGCCTCATGGTGGCCGCCGTCGCCCTGTCGACCGCGGCGCTCGGCACCGCTCTGAGCGCCGCATCGGCGGCCGACGCCGGCACCGGGACGCCCGCCGCGTACCCCGGGGTCGCCCCGGCGGCCGGGGTGGCCGCGGAGCCGGCCACGGCCGCGCGGGCGATGCCGATCACTGCGGCCAGCACACCGAACACCTCGCCGTTCCCGCCGGGCGCGCCCACGAACCTGACCGCCGCCGAGGTACGGACCACGGCGGTAACCCTCACCTGGACCGCGGCAACGCCCGGCTGCTGCGCCATCGCCGGCTACGACATCGCGTACTACCAGGAGTTCGGCGACCTGGGCTTCAGCACCAGCGTCGGGGACGTCACCACCACCACGATCACCAACTACATCGGGCCGGGCCAGCAGTACACGTTCCGGGTGTCCGCCCGGGACAGCCTCGGACACCGCTCGAACGTCAGCAACGCGTTGACCGTGGTCACCCCGGTGACGGACACCGGCCCGGACACCACCCCGCCGAGCGCGCCGCAGAACCTGACCCTCGGCGAGGTGACCGCCTCGACCGCCACGCTGTCCTGGTCCCCGTCGACTGACGACGTCGGCGTGCTGGGGTACAACATCTACGAGTTCGACGGTTGGTTCACGTCGAGGCTTGCCGCCACCGTGCCGGAGACGACATACACGGTGTCGCTACCCCTGTCGAATCCGCTGCGGAACCGGTTCTACGTCCGCGCCAAGGACGCCGCAGGCAACGTGTCCATCGCGTCCAACACGGTCACCCTGCCCACGACGCCCACCCCGCCGCCCTCGACCTGCCGGGTGACCTACCGAAACCAGTCCGAGTGGCCTGGCGGTTTCGTGGCCACGGTGACGGTCCAGAACACCGGTTCGGCACCTGTCGACGGCTGGACCGTCACCTTCAGCTTCCCCGGAGACCAGCAGGCCACCTCGGGATGGAACGCCACGGTCGGCCAGACCGGCGCCGCCGTGACCGCCCGCAACGTCGACTGGAACCGGGTCCTCGCGCCGGACGGCTCGGCCACCTTCGGCATCCAGGGCCGGTGGAGCGCCAGCGACACGCCGCCCACCGGCTTCTCGCTCAACGGCGCCGCCTGCACCGTGGGCTGAGCGTGGCCCGTCAGCTGTGAAGGAGGACCCGTGAGCGCCAGGGCACTGATCGGGGCTGTCGCGGCAGGCGTGCTCGCCGTCTCCACCACGCTCGCGGGTACGCCCGCGCCCGTCTCCGCCGCGAACACGCTCAACATGCGGGGCGCCGACGTCTCCTCGTTGCAGCGCAGCCTGGATGTGGGCGCCAGGTACTACGACGCCGGCGGTGTCGCCCGCGACCCACTGGACATCCTGAAGTCCGTAGGCGTCAACTACGTCCGGCTGCGCGTCTGGAACAACCCGGTCAGCGGCTACAACAACAAGAGCAGGGTGCTGGCCCAGGCGGCGGCGGCCAGGGCGAAGGGCCTCAAGGTGCTCGTCGACTTCCACTACTCCGACACCTGGGCGGACCCCGGCAAGCAGTACAAGCCGGCCGCGTGGGCCGGCCACAGCCTGAGTCAACTGCGCACCGACGTGTACGCCTTCACCTACGACGTCTGCTCCAGCCTCAGCAGACAGGGCACCCCGCCGGACAGTGTGCAGATCGGCAACGAGATCAACGTCGGGATGCTGTGGAACGAGGGCAGGGTCGTCAAGAACGACTTCGCCCCGCTGGCCGGCCTGCTGAAGCAGGGCTACAACGCCACAAAGGCGTGCGGCAGCGGAATCCCCGTGATGATCCACACCGCGAACGCCGACAGCAACGCCAACGCCCGCTGGTTCTACGACGGCATCCGCGCCCAGGGCGTGCAGTGGGACATGACAGCACTGTCCTACTACTGCATGTGGCACGGCAGCCTGGCGAACCTCTACGACAACATCGTCGACCTGCGCGGACGCTACGGAAAGCCGGTGGTGATCGTGGAGACCGCGTACCCCTTCACCCGGAACAACGCGGACAGCGAACCCAACGCCATCGGCGACGCGACCTGCGACGGCATCGGCGCGACCTGGTCCGGGCAGGCCCAGGAGTTCGACTGGGTCCAGAACACCGCCCGCAACGCGGGTGCCGTCGGTGTCTTCTACTGGGAACCGACCTGGTACGCGGTCCGCGGCAACGGCTGGGACCCGGCCAACATCAACGGCACCGGCAACCAGTGGGACAACATGGCGGTCTTCGACTGGTCCGGGCGGGTGAACCCGGGCGTGCGCTGGACACCCTGACCTTCGCCGGTCTTCTGAGAATCAGATCAGGGCTGCGGCGAGAGCGCGGAACGCGTCGGCGGGGAACGCCGTGGCGTCGCCGCCGTTGAGTACCTGGATCGCCACCTCGTCCGCGCCGGCCTGGTAGTGCTTCTCCAGCCCGGCCGCGACCTGCTCGACCGTGCCCCACGGGATCAGGGCGTCGACGAGGCGGTCGCTGCCGCCGTCGGCGAAGTCCTCGTCGGTCCAGCCGAATCGCCGCAGGTTGTTCGTGTAGTTCGGCAGTGCGAGGTAACCGCTCGTGTACTGCCGCGCGGTGGCACGGGCGGTGGTGGCGTCCCCGTCGAGGACCACCGCGACCTCGGGAGCGAGCAGCCGGTCCGGCCCGATCGCCGTCCGGGCCTCGGCGGTGTGCTCGGCGGGGACGAAGTACGGGTGCGCCCCTGCCGAACGGTCGCGGGAGAGCCCGAGCATCCGGGGGCCGAGAGCGGCCAGGACGCGCCGCTCGGCAGGGAGCCCGGCGGCGTCCAGGCCGTCGAGGTACTCCACCATCCGTGAGTACGGCTTGCGGTAGTCGGTGCCGCCGCCCTCCACCACCACCGCGTGGCTGGCGCCGAGACCGAGCAGGAACCGGCCGGGGTGGGCCCGCTCCGCGTCCTGGGCGAACGTCGCCACCTCGGGCGGCGACGAGTGCCAGATGCTCACGATCCCCGACGCGACCCCGATGCGCGCGGTCCCGTCGAGAAGCTCCCGGAAGCGTGGGGCGACGTTCTCTCCGAAACCGCCGGAGAACCAGATCCGTGCGTAGCCGAGGTCCTCCAACTCGGTCGCGGCATCGATGGTCGCGCCCTGACTCTCGCAGGCCAGGAAGAACGGTTGCCACACGCTGACGAGTCGTTGTGCCATACCGGAACACTACGACCATCAGCCTCCGTGCAACCGCATCGCCCGACAGAATCACACAGGCTGTTCCTCGCCGCCCTCGTCCTGCCGGCGACGGTGACCTGACGTCCAGTCGCCGACACACCCTCCGTTCGACGGTCCATCGTGGATCACGCTGCGGTGTACCGTCGCCGCATGACGGTGCTGCAGGAGTTTGTCGCCGCTCTTTCCAGCGGCCGGATCCAGGTCGTCGACCTCACCGCTCCGCTGTCGGACCAGACGCCGATCCTCGGTCTGCCCGAGCAGTTCGGCCAGACCTGGCCGTTCCAGCTCAGCGAGATCAGCAGGTACGACGACCGTGGTCCCGCCTGGTACTGGAACAACTTCTCCACGGGCGAGCACACCGGCACCCACTTCGACGCCCCGGTGCACTGGGTCAGCGGCCAGCAGGGCGCGGACGTGTCGCAGGTCCCGGTGAGCCAGTTGATCGCCCCGGCGGTGGTGATCGACCACACCACGGACGCCGCCGACAACCCCGACTTCCTGCTCGAGGTCGAGCACGTCAAGGCGTGGGAGGCGGAAAACGGCGCCCTGCCCGCTGGCGGCTGGCTGCTCTACCGCACCGGCTGGGACGCGTACGGCGACGACCCGGAGCGGTACGCCAACGCCGGTCGTACCCCGGGCATCTCCGTGGAGTGCGCCCGCTGGCTGGCCGAGGAGTCCCCGATCCAGGGTGTCGGGGTGGAGACGGTCGGCACCGACGCGGGCGCCGCGCACTCGTTCGACCCGCCGTTCCCGTGCCACTCGTTCCTGCTCGGCCAGGAGAAGTACGGCCTGACCCAGCTCCGCAACCTGGCGCAGCTGCCGCCGACCGGCGCGGTGGTGATCGCCGGGCCGCTGCCGATCGTCTCCGGGTCCGGCAGCCCGTGCCGCGTTCTCGCGCTTGTCGAACGGTAGGACCTGACCGCAGATGCTGGTAGCCGAGGTGGTCGGGCGGGTGCTGCACGGACACGGCGTACGGCACGTCTTCGGGGTGGTCGGCAGCGGTAACTTCCACGTCACGAACGCTCTCGTGGCGGCCGGCGCCCGGTTCGTGGCGGCGGCCCACGAGGGTGGCGCGGCGAGCATGGCCGACGGTTACGCCCGCACCTCCGGGACGGTGGGAGTGCTGTCGGTGCACCAGGGTCCGGGTGTCACCAACGCGCTGACCGGCCTCACCGAGGCCGCGAAGAGCCGTACCCCGATGGTGGTCCTGGCTCCGGAGGCGACCGCGCCGCGCTCGAACTTCTTCATCGACCTGCCGGCGCTCGCCGCCGCGGTCGGGGCCGACTTCCATCGGGTACGCGCGACGCACGCGGCAGAGGACGCGGCGGCGGCCTACCGGGCGGCCGCCCGGGGCGCGACAGTGGTGCTGGGCCTGCCGTTGGAGGTGCAGCACAGCGTGACCGAGCCGTGGTCCGGCCCGGTGCCCGCGATCGCGCCGACCCCGGCCGCCGTCCCGTCTGTCGAGCCGTTGCTGGCCGCGCTCCGGGCCGCACGGCGACCTGTCTTCATCGCGGGGCGGGGCGCCCGGGGCTCCCGGGAACCGCTGACCCGGCTCGCGGACGCGTGCGGCGTGCTGCTCGCGGTGTCGGCGGCGGCGAAGGGGCTGTTCGCCGGGAACCCGTGGAACCTCGACGTGGCAGGCGGCTTCGCCACCCCGCTCACCGCCGAGCTGATCGGCGCGGCGGACCTGGTCGTCGCGTGGGGGAGCACGCTGAACATGTGGACCACCCGGCACGGGGAACTGATCCCGCCCTCGGCCGTCGTCGTGCAGGTGGACCGCGACCCGTCCGCGTTCGGGGTGAACCGCCAGGTCGACCTGACAGTGGCCGGCGAGGTGGCGGCGGTCGCCGAGGCGGTGCTCGCCCGGCTGGGCTCCACCGGGCCGGTGGACGGCGGCTGGCGTACGCCGGAGCTGGCCCGACGGATCCGCGACCACGGCCGGTGGCGGACGGTCCCGTACCAGGACGAGGGTGGTGGCGCGCCGGCGACCATCGACCCGCGGACACTCTCGGCGGCCCTGGACGACCTGCTGCCTCCCGAGCGGACGGTGGTCGTGGACTCCGGCAACTTCATGGGCTACCCGTCGATGTGGCTCGACGTGCCGGACGCGGCCGGCTTCTGTTTCACCCAGGCGTTCCAGTCGGTCGGGCTCGGCCTGGCCAGCGCGCTCGGCGCGGCGGTCGCCCGACCGGACCGGCTCACCGTCGCGGCGGTCGGCGACGGTGGCTTCGTCATGTCCGCGACCGAACTGGTCACCGCCGTCCGGCTGGCGCTGCCCCTCCTCGTGGTGATCTACGACGATTCGGCGTACGGCGCCGAGGTGCACCACTTCGGCCCGGACGGGCACCCGCTGGACACGGTCACCTTCCCCGAGACGGACCTGGCCGCGATCGCCAGTGGTTACGGCTGCGACGGAGTGACCGTCCGGACCGTCGACGATCTCGGGCCGGTACGCCGATGGCTCGCCGATCCCCGTACCCGGCCGTTGGTGGTCGACGCCAAGGTCAGCTCGGCGCGTGCGTCCTGGTGGCTGGAGGAGGCGTTCCGTGGCCACTGAGCCACCGCCGCCCGTATGTCACCTCAGGAGCGTGGTGGGCACCGCGAGGTCCGCCGAGGCGTAGAGGTCCGCGACGGGGCCGGCTTCGTCGGTGGCGCAGGTGGCGGCGATCGCGTCGATGAGGTCGTCGTAGTCGGGGCCGGTCCTGCCCTGGTAGGAGGCCTCCACCGGCCGTCGTGCCGCTACTCGGTGATCCAGTGGTCCACGCCGTACCCGGGTTGGAAGTACGTGGCGAAGCCGCAGCGGGCTCGGGCCGCGATCCCGCGGTGGCGCAGCAGGGCGCAGTTGAGCACGGCGAAGTGACGGCAGGTGCCGATGAGTCGCCGGTCGCGACCCGGAGCCGCTGCCCCCCGGGCCTGTGGGACACGCGTTGTCCAATGACCATGGTCGATCCCTTGACACTCCTGATGCGGTCGCTAACACTTGTCCGCAACACGAATGTAACGAGATGGTTCGATGTCCCTGAGCCGTGCGAGGCTCCCACGCTGTTAGCGCTAACGCCGACGTGCGTGCGCGCGAGAAGGAGACAGGCCAGTGCGGAAATCTCTCGCCCGGATCTGCGCGGTGGCGGTCGCCGCGTGCCTGCTGTTCACCACCTGGTCGGCGACGACGCCGAAGCAGGCGTCCGCACTCGACCCGACAGTCGGCTACCTGATGGCGCACTTCACCGGCGAGTCGTCGACCGACCAGCAGATCTACCTCGCGCACAGCACCGACGGCCTGCGGTGGACGGACCTGAACAACGGTGGGCTCGTCCTGCGGTCCACGGTCGGCACCCGCGGCGTCCGCGACCCCGCCCTGGTGCGCTCGCCCGGTGGCGACAGGTACTGGATCATCGCCACCGACCTGTGCATCGGCTGCGGCCAGGACTGGTCGGCCGCGATCAACAACGGCAGCCGCAACCTCGTCGTGTGGGAGTCCACCGACCTGGTCACCTGGTCGGCGCCGTGGCTGCTCAACGTCGCCGGCGCGATCCCGGACGGACGCAACGCGTGGGCTCCGGAGGCGATCTGGAACCCGTCCACCGGCGACTACGTCCTGTACTGGGCGACCAACGTCCCGCTCAACGGGGCAACCAAGCACCGCGTCTACTACGCGCGCACGGCGGACTTCCGCAGCATCACCACGCCGCAGGTCTACGTCAACAGGCCCGGCAGCCAGGAGATCATCGACACGCAGATCGTCGAGGTGCCCGCCGGCGTCGGTGCCTACCGCTACGTCCGGGCCTCCCGCGACGGCCAGATCACCCTCGAGGGCAGCAACTCCCTCCTGGGCACCTGGACCACGATCGGGAACCTGTCCGGCATCGGGCTGACCGGCTCCCAGGTCGAGGGTCCGATGTGGATGCGGTTCAACGCCCGCAACGAGTGGGTCCTCTACCTCGACCAGTACGCGAGCGGGCGCGGCTACCTGCCCGTCCTGACCACCGACCCGTCGAACCCGGGCAGCTACCGGCTGCCGTCGTCCGGCTCGTACGCCATGGGTGGCACCAGGAAGCGGCACGGCTCGATCCTCAACCTGACCGCCGCCGAGCAGAGCCGGGTCCTCGCCCGCTGGCCCGCCACCGCCGTCAACCGGATCCAGTCGTACAACTTCCCGGACCGGTACGTGCGGCACTACGACTACGACGTCCGCATCGACCCGAACGTGAGCCCCGCCCAGGACGGCCAGTGGCGGCTGGTGCCCGGGCTGGCCGGCTCCGGCACGGTGTCCATCCAGTCGGTCAACTTCCCGGGTCGCTACCTGCGGCACTACGGGTTCGACTTCCGGCTGGAAGCCGACGACGGCACCGCCACGTTCGCCGCCGACGCCACCTTCCGGCAGGTCGCCGGCCTCGCCAGCTCCTCGTGGACGTCGTTCCAGTCCTACAGCCATCCGGACCGCTACATCAGGCACTACAACTACCTGCTGCGGCTCGACCCGGTCACCGACGCGCCGAGCCGTGCCGACGCCACCTTCCGCGTGACCAGCTGACGCTGGCCCCTGTTCAAGGAGTTCCGACTGTGGCACCACATCGACGGGCGTTGTCCGCCCTGGTGGCCCTGCTGACCGTGCTGGTTGGCGTCGTCGTCGCCGTGGCGTCGCCGGCCGCAGCCGCGACCAGCGGATTCCGGGGCATGAACTGGGCGGTGCTTGGCGACAACTTCAGCACCGGCCCGCTCGTCGTGCAGGGCCTGAGCGCCTCCGACAGCAACGCGACGGTGCGCGCCAAGGCGAACGCCCTCTACGACGACATGGCCGCCACGATGGGCGTCAACACCGTCCGGCTGCCCATCAACACCCACACGGTGGGAACTGCCTGGTGGGACGCCTACCGGGGCGCCATCGACGCCGCCACCGCCCGCGGCTTCAAGGTCATCCTGGCGTACTGGGAGGACGGCGCGGCCTCGGGCGGCAGGATCACGAACCTCGCCGCCTGGAACGCGATGTGGTCCACGGTGACCAACACGTACGGGGCGAACCCCAACGTCTACTTCGAGCCGATGAACGAACCGCACGGCTACAGCTCGGCGGAGTGGCGCGACGTCGCGGCGAACTGGCTCAGCTACCACTACTCGGCGGTGCCCGGCCGGGTGCTCATCGGCGGCACCGGCTTCAGCCAGGACCTGCGGGACGTCTGCAACGACAGCCGCTTCGCCTCGACGCTGCTGTCCTTCCACCACTACGCCTTCTTCTACGGGGCGATGACCTACGACGCCTTCCGCAGCCACATCCAGACCCGCCTCGGCACCTGCGCGTCCCGGGCGGTGGCTACCGAGTTCGGTGCCCCCATGAACGACGGCCGTAACTACGCCGACGCGGGCAGCACCGACAACTTCGTACGCCACATCCGCGCCATGGCCCAGGTCATGCGCGACAACCAGATGGGCGGCACCTACTGGCCCGCCCTCGGTGGCAAGCCCGGCACCATCGGGTACGACTGGTACTCGATGTTCTCCCTCAGCGGCGGCGGCACCGACCTGAACCTGACCGTCCGCAACACCTCCGGGGCCGACCAGATCCGGTACGCGTGGGGCGACACGATCGGGGGAGGCCCCACGACGCCCCCGCCGTCGACGGGGTCGTTCTACCGGATCACGGTGCGGCACAGCGGCAAGGCCATGGACGTCCAGCAGCCGAACACCGACAACGGCGCGCGCGTTGGTCAGTACACGTACGGCGGCAACGCCTGGCAGCAGTGGCAGTTCCAGGACGCGGGCAGCGGCTACTGGCGCATCGTCAGCCGGCACAGCGGAAAGTGCCTCGACGTGGTGGGCGCCTCGACCGCCGACGGCGCGGACCTCATCCAGTACACCTGTGGCACCGGCGGCAACCAGCAGTTCCAGATGGTCGCCAACGGCAGCTACTTCCAGCTCCGGGCACGGCACAGCGGCAAGTGCGTGGACGTGCCGGCCTCGTCGACCGCGGACGGCGTGGTCCTCAAGCAGTACACGTGCAACACGGGCGCCAACCAGCAGTGGTCGCGGACGGCGGTCTGACGGCGCGCGCGGGCCGGCCGGGAGCGTCCTGCGCCGGCTGGCGTACGGGCGTCGGAGCTAGGACGGCGTGACCGTCCGGGCGGGAGGGCTCTGGCCCGTGGAACTCGTGGGGCCGGTGGCCGCCGGCGCACGTCCGGTGGCCCTGGCCCGCCGGGCGTCCACGGCGAGCAGCAGGAGGGCGACAAGAGTCAGCAGCCCGCCCACAAGTGCCAGCGGACGTGCCCCCGAGCTGGGCAGGAGGGCGCCGCCGAGCAGCGATCCGCCGGCGATACCCGCGTTGAAGGCGGTGCTGACCCCTGCCGACGCGATGTCCGTGCTACCCGGCGCCAGTTGCAGCATGCGACTCTGCACGGCGGAGCCGAACGCCGCGTAGGCGAGGCCGAACCCGGCGAGTAACGCCACCACGCCGGGCCGCAGCGCGCCGAGCGCGTACAGGCCGAACAGCGAGGCCGTACCGATGGCCAGCGGCGTCACCAGGGACGTGACCGGCCGGGAGTCCAGCGTCCGGGCAGCGGCCAGGGTGCCGACGACACCGGCGGCACCGGAGACGAACAGCAGCGGCGCCAGCACCGCGTCGGCGAAGCCGCTGACGTCGAGCAGGAACGGTGTGACGTACGTCTGCAGAGTCATGAAGCCGCCGATGCCGAAGGCGGTCGCGATCAGCAGCAGGGCGAACCGGCGCCCGTCCGGCGCGGTGCCCCGGGCGGCGCCACCGGCGGCCGGGGGATAGGAGGGAAGAAGGACGAGCACCGCGGCGGCGATCACCAGACCGACCCCGGCCAGCACCGCGAACGCCGACCGCCAGCCGGCCTGCTGCCCGAGCCAGGTCCCGAGGGGTACGCCGAGCACCGGGGCGAGCGTCGCCCCGGTCGCGAACAGCGCAACCACCCGGCCGCGCACCGCGACCGGGAAGTGCCCGGTCACTGTCGCCGTGGCGATGGACCAGAACAGCGCCTGGGCGAGGGCTGTCACGAGGCGGGAGCCGGCCAGCACGGCGTACGTCGACGCGAACGCGGCGACGGCGTTCGCGGCGGCGAACAGGACCATCGTGACGCCGAGCAGCTGACGCCTGGGGATCCGCTGGGTCAGCCGGGTCAGCGGCACGGACGCCAGCACGACCACGATGGCGTACCCACTGACCAGCAGGCCCACCTGCGAGCGGGACCTGTCGAGATCGGGTGCGATCCGGGTCAGCAGGCCGACGGGCAGCAGCTCGGTCGTGATGAACGCGAACGCGGCGAGGGAGAGCGCGACGAGCACCGCCCATGCCCTTCGCGGCGACAGCTCCGGCGCCATGTCCCACCCCCTCGTTTTGATCACCGTAGCGAAGGGTCCTCCAGCCCATGCCGCTGACGCCCGCAGGAGTGACAACCCCCATTCGCCACGTCGGCGCTGCCAGGGCGGCCGGCGGCGTCGAGCGGGCCCGCGTCCGGGGGTAGGGTCCCCACGTGCTGCGACGGTGGGGCCCGACGATCGTGGTGGCGGTGTGCGGCGTACTGGTGGGGGTGCGGCAACTGTCCGCCGGTCTGCCGGTCGTCGGCGGCGTCGAGCTGCTGATCTTCCTGGCGCTCGCGCTGCTGCTGTCGCCGTGGGCGTTCCCCCGCTCGGTGTCCGCGGTCGACGCGCAGCGGGCCAGCGCGGCGGACGGCCGGCCCGTCGTGTACTGGCGCCCCGGCTGTCGCTACTGCCTCCAGCTCCGCTTCTCCCTCGGCCGGCTCGCCCGGCGGGCGCACTGGGTCGACATCTGGCACGACCCGGCGGGCGCCGCCGCCGTGCGGGCGGTGGCGGGCGGCAACGAGACGGTGCCCACAGTCGTGCTCGGTGGTCGGGCTTTCGTGAATCCCGACAGGTCCTGGCTCCGCGAGCAGCTCCGCTCGTCCTGAGCCGGTCGACGCCGCATTCGCCGGGTCGGTCGGGCGGCCGGCCAGCAGCGGCGCAGCGCTTGATTCGATCGGAATTCGTCAATAGATTGGGTGTGGGCACCGCCGAGGTCCGGGACCGGGCCGTCGGCGGCTGACAGGTCCACCCGAGCCGGGCACGTCGGTGGTACGCACCGACCAGTCGCTGTCGCGCACCGCCGCACCGCATCCAGGGCGCGTTGTCGCGCCGCGTCCGTCCGGGACGCGCGCCGCCATCCCGCCTCCGTCCGCTCGTTCTTGGCAGAAGGACCTTTCATGACCATTTTCCGTGCCCGCCCCGCCCTGACCCTGGCGGTCGTCGCCGGGCTGGCCGCAGCCGTGACCGCGACCGGAACGGCCCTGCTCACCGGCCCGGCGACGGCCGCACAGGGCTGCCGGGTCGACTACACACCCAACCAGTGGCCAGGCGGGTTCACCGCCACCATCAAGATTTCCCCCGGTGACACGGCAGTGTCCGGTTGGACCGTCACCTGGACGTACGCCGGGGACGAGCGCGTCACGAACGGCTGGAACGCCACGGTCAGCCAGTCCGGCTCGGCGGTGACCGCCCGAAGCCTGTCGTACAACGGCAGCATCCCGGCCGGTGGCTCCGCCGAGTTCGGTGTGCAGGGCACGTTCGGTTCCAGCGGTGGCGCGCCGACCGGGTTCAGCCTGAACGGCGTACCGTGCAACGGCGCCGGACCGACCCCGACCACGCCTCCGCCGACCACGCCGCCACCCACGACGCCCCCGCCGACCACCCCGCCGCCGCCCACGACGCCCCCGCCGACTACGCCTCCGCCGGCTGGCTGCGCCGGGGCGCTGCTCTGCGACGGCTTCGAGAGCCAGACCGGCTCGACGCCGTCAGGTGACTGGGCAGTGGTGAGCCCGGACTGTTCCGGCGCCGGCACGGCCACCGTCGACACGACCACCACGCACAGCGGGAGCCGGGCGGTCCGGATCAACGGCGCGGCGGGCTACTGCAACCACGTCTTCATCCGGTCCACGAAGAACCTCAGCAGTGTGGGCGGTGTCCGCTACGCCCGGATCTGGGTACGGCACACGACCGCCCAGCCCACCGATCACACCACGATGGTGACGATGGCCGACGCCGCCGACGGCAACAAGGACCTGCGACTGGGCGGCCAGAACGGTGCCCTGCAGTGGAACCGCGCCTCCGACGACGCGACCCTGCCCGAGCAGAGCCCGGCCGGGGTGGCGCAGAGCCTGCCGCTACCCACGAACCGATGGGCCTGCGTGGAGTTCATGGTGGACGGTCCGGCCGGTCAGCTCCGTACCTGGCTGGACGGCACCGCCGTCACCGGACTGACCGCGGACGGCGCACCGACGCACGACATCGACGGCCAGTGGTACAACCGCACCTGGCGTCCGCAGCTCACCGACCTGAAGCTGGGCTGGGAGAGCTACGGCGGTGGCGCCGACACCCTCTGGTACGACGACGTCGCGGTGGGGTCCAGCCGGATCGGTTGCTGAACCTTCGGCGTGGGATGGCTACGGTGCCAGCATGGACAATCAAACGATCGTGTCCGTGGGTGCGGCGTTTCTCGCCGACCGTCCTGCCGACGGCGTCGACCTCAGCCTGTTCGGGCAGTTCGTCGGGTCGTGGGTCCTGGACTGCACGGAGTACGAGCCGGACGGCTCGTCGACAGTCAGGCGTGGCGAATGGCACTTCGGGTACGCGTTGGGCGGGCGGGCGACCACCGATGTCTGGATCCTGCCCGGGGTCGAACACGGCGTCAGCGTCCGGTTTCCCGATCCCTCGGCGGGTGCCGGCGTCTGGCGTTCGACGTGGGTGGGGCCGGGTCGCCATCGGGTGCACACGTTCCTGGCCTCCCGCGTCGGCGCGGACATCGTGCTCGACGGTGACGACAGGCGCTGGACCTTCTTCGACATCGAGCCGGACGCCTTCCGCTGGCGCAACGAGGCGCGTCAGCCCGACGGGGCGTGGGGTCTGGTGCAGTCGTTCCAGGTGTGGCGCCAGAGGTGACCTCGCGCCGCCGACCCGGTAGGTGACCGAGAGATCGTCGTCGGGTGGCGGAGCCCTAGGCGGGCCGGTGTGCAGGCACCGGCCCGCCGGAGGGGGGTGGTCGTTCTCGTCAGGCCGTGTGTCAACTTCCGGTGCAGGTGGCTGTGGTGCCGCTTCCGTTACCGGTGCCCTGGAATCCGAAGCTGGTGGCCTGGCCGGCGGCCAGCCGTCCGTTGTAGCTCTGGTTGGCGACGGTGATCGTCCCGCTGGTGCCGCTGGCGACGCCGTTCCACAGCGAGCTGACCGATGCTCCGCCCGGCAGGGTGAGGGTGACCCGCCAACCGGTCAGGGCGGTGGTTCCGGCGGTGACGGCGACGGTGGCGACGAATCCGCCGTTCCACTGGTCCTGAACCGAGTAGGCAGCGGTGCAGGCGGTGGTGCCGGGCGGTGGAGTGGTCGGGGGATCGGTGGGTGGCGGCGTGGTGGGCGGCGGGGTGGTGGGTGGCGTGCCGCCGTCCAGCGTCAGGTTCCTCTGCTGCACGGTCCACTGGCTGCGGCACAGACCACAGTCGGCGCCGACGAAATTGGCCCCGGCGGAGGTGTCGCCCTTGAGGCGCCACTTGAGGTACAGCACGGCGACCCGGCCGAACTCGCCGCCGTTGGGCTGGTCGTACGTGCCGCCGTGCCCGACGTTCAGGTTGCCCATGAAGGCGGGCAGCCCGGCGGGGAGCTTGCCCCAGTCGTCCATCGCGTTCGGGTAGGCGATGTCGCTGGGCCCGCCGACGAAGTACGCGATCGGCTTGGTCAGCCTGCGGAGCTGGTAGTCGTCGGCGTCGTTCAGCAGTCCGCTGCTGAAGATGCCGGTCGTGGTGACGCGCGGGTCGTTGGAGACGGCGTACGCCTCCAGACCACCACAGGAGAAGCCGGCCACGGCGACCCTGCTCGTGTCCAGCCGGTTGTAGTACTTGCTGCCCTGGCGGGAGTTCTCCGCGACCGCCCAGTCGATGGACTGGGTGAGCATCTGGGCGTTTGTGGAGCCGGACCCGTTGGGTGCTCCGTTGGCGATGGCGAGGAAGCCGTGAGAGGCGATCTCGCGCAGGAAGTTGCCCTGGGAGAGGCCGTTGGCCGAGCAGGCGCCGTTGCCCCACACGAGGATGGGGAGGCGCTCGGACGGGAGCGTCTGGGGACGGAAGATGGTGTGGTTGGCCAGGCTGGCCGAGGTCTCGTAGTCGGCGGGGTAGGGGCCGGAACCGCCGACCGCGGCACCTGCAGGTGACGCTCCGATCGCCATGATCACGGTGGTCACCGCGACGATGCCTGCCGCCAGCCCTGCGTACACCTTCGATGTCTTTCTCATTCATCCTCCAGCGGATGTCACGACGGCGCTCCCCGCGGCGGCGGTTCTCGCTCGCGCCGGACCCGGGACGGAAAACGCTGGCCGCGGGCCGGGTGGATGTGGGCGGCGTCCACCACCCGGCCGCGGTTCCCACGGGTGATCCGAGGGGAACTGTGTGCAGTTACTATCACTGCTGTAACGATAAGTGTCAATCTTCCGGTGTGCGGGGAGGACGGTCGGATCGCGATGAGCCGACCGCTGCACCCCGGTGGCACTATCGTTCTGACGTGCACATCCGTTTTGGCGTACCGGCAGATCCCGCCTACCCCGGTCGGGTGGCCGCCGCGCTCGGCGGTGTCCGGCTGCGCAGGTACGGCTACGTCGGCGCGGTGCTCGCCGTGGTCGGGGCGACCGGTCTGGTCGTCTCGCGGAGGTTCGACTGGAGCGAGCAGGCCTCGCCGCTGTGGTTGGCGATGCTCGTGGGTGGCGTGCTGTCGATGCTGTATCGGCCGTGGGTGGTGTTGCGCGCCAGGCGCCGCTCCGGTCGCTACGCGGTCGAGGGTGCCTACGACATCACCGACGACAACATCATGATGCGCAGCGGCTCGGAGTCCGGTGGCATCGCCTGGGACGGCGTCAGCCAGGTGCAGGACACCGGTGAGTTCTGGATCGTGTATGTCGGACGGATGCCGGCGACGGTGATTCCCCGCCGGTTGATGTCCGTCGAGGACGCCGAGACGTTGCGGGCCTTCATGGCCGCGCGGGGGCTGCTCGAGCCTCGGTGAGGTGTTCCCGAAGATCGACGCTCCGCCTCGATGATTTTCGAAAAGATCTGGGCGTACGTGTCGATCGGGGCCGGCTCCGTTCGTAGCCCTGGTGAGAGCCCGGCACGAGACGGGCCACACACCCGCTGGAGGGCACGATGACCACCACCGCGAACACGACAGACGCCACCACCTCGACCCTCGGTGCGGTGATCCGGGCCGGTGTCGTCGCCACCGTCGCGGCGAGCGCCGCCACCATGGCCGTCGCCGCCGCCGGCCACGCGGCAGGGGTCAGTCTGGATGTCGGCGGCGCCCCGATCCCCGTGACCGGGTTCGGCGTGCTGACCGCCGCCTTCTCGCTGATCGGCGTGGTCGTCGCCGCGCTGATGTCCCGCTTCGCCAGGCGTCCGCGGCGCACGTTCGTCCGTACGACGCTCGTGCTGACGGCCCTGTCGCTGGTGCCGGACGTGATCGCCGACGCCGGCGTGGGCACCAGGGCGCTGCTGATGCTCACCCACCTGGTCGCGGCCGCGATCGTGATCCCCGCCGTGGCGCGCCGCCTGGCCGCCTGACCTGTCGTCATCCCACAATCGAGTCACCGGAGGATCGTCATGAACCAGTACCTGCTGTCCGTGCACTTCGTCGAGGGCCAGCCGGACCCGTCCGACGAGGAGATGGAGATCATGTTCAGGGAGACCGGCCGGATCAACGACGAGATGCAGGCCGCTGGCGCCTGGGTCTTCGGCGGAGGGCTCCGGTCGCCGGACAGCGCCACAGTCGTCCGGATCGAGAACGGCGCGACCACCATGAGCGACGGGCCGTTCGCCGAGACGAAGGAGCACATCGCCGGGTTCTGGGTCATCAAGTGCGCGGACCTGGACGAGGCGCTGGCCTGGGCCGAGAAGTGCGCGGCGGCCTGCGGTCCGGTCGAGGTACGCCCCTTCGACGACCTGTCCCAGGCCTGAGCGGGAGCCGTCAACCGGACATGGACCTGGCGAGCATCTACCGCGCCGAGTACGGCCGCTGCGTCGCCACCCTCGCCCGCCTCCTCGGTGACATCAACCTCGCCGAGGAGGCGGTCCAGGACTCCTTCACCACGGCGTTGCAGAAGTGGCAGACCGCGCCGCCGAACCCGGGCGCCTGGATCGTGACCACCGCACGGAACCGGGCCGTCGACCGGCTCCGCCGGGAGTCGACCCGCGAGGCCCGGCACGCCCAGGCGCTGCTGCTGCACCAACCTGACGAACCCCAGGAGGTGGGACCGGTGAAGGACGACCAGCTGCGACTCATCTTCACCTGCTGCCACCCGGCGCTCGCCCCCGACGCGCGGACCGCCCTCACCCTCCGCCTGCTCGGCGGCCTCCAGGTGCCGGAGATCGCCCGGGCGTACCTGATCCAGGAGGCGACAGTCGCCCAGCGGATCGTGCGGGCCAAGAAGAAGATCCGGGACGCCGCCATCCCCTACCGGGTACCCGCCGAACACGAGCTGCCGGACCGGCTGCCGCCCGTGCTCACCGTGCTGTACCTGATGTTCAACGAGGGCTACGCCACCACCGCCGGTCCGTTGATCAGGACGGACCTGTGCGCCGAGGCGATCCGGCTGGCCCGCGAACTCGCCGCGTTGATGCCCGACGAACCCGAGGTGCTTGGCCTGCTCGCCCTGCTGCTGCTGACCGAGGCACGCCGCCCGGCCCGGCTCGACGCGAACGGCGACCTGGTGCCGCTCGCCGACCAGGACCGGTCCCTGTGGAACCGCACGCTCATCGCCGAGGGCCACGACCTGGTCCGTCGCTGCCTGCGGCGGGACCGGCCCGGCCCGTACCAGATCCAGGCCGCGATCAACGCGGTGCACACCGACGGCGCGGCCACCGACTGGCTGCAGGTCCTGGCACTGTACGACCAGCTCCTGGCACTCGCGCCAACCCCTGTCGTCGCGCTCAACCGGGCGGTCGCCGTCGCCGAGGTGCACGGCCCGACGGCCGCCCTCGCCGCGTTGGAGGGCGTCGATCTCCCCGGCTACCACCGGCTGCCCGCCACCCGGGCCGCACTGCTGGCCCGGCTAGGACGCGACGACGAGGCCCGGGCCGCCTACGACCAGGCCATCGCGCTGACCGGTAACGAGACCGAGCGGGCCTTCCTGCTCGCCCGCCGTACCGACCTCACCCGGACGAGGGGATCCTCATGACCGTCACCTACACCTTCGACGTCTTCTCCAGCCTCGACGGCTTCGGCACCGCCAGCGGCAACTGGAGCGGCTACTGGGGCAAGCAGGGCCCCGAGTTGCTGGAGCGCCGCCTGGCCTCGTACGGCGAGGAACAGCGCATGGTCTTCGGCGCCGGCACGTACCGGGTGTTCGCGCGGCTGTTGGCCGCGAGCACCGAGGAGTCCGAGGTCCGCGACGCCTGGGTCGACCGGATGAGGAGCCTCCCGGCGACAGTCGTGTCGAACACGCTCGAAGAACCCCTCGACTGGCCGGACGCGACGGTCGTACGCGGTGACGCCGTGGATGTCGTCGCCCGGCTCAAGGAGGAGTCCGACGTTCCCCTGCGCTCGCACGGCAGCCTGTCCGTGAACCGGGCGTTGATGGCCGCCGGGCTGGTGGACTTCGTCCAGGTGACGCTCTTCCCGGTGATCACCGGTCAGACCGGGACGGAGCCGATCTTCCAGGGGGCGGCCGACTTCGACATGGAGTTGATCGAGAGCCGAACGCTCGACGGACGCACCCAGGAGCTCATCTACCGGCCCACCGTGCACGTCTGAGCCGCCGGGCACCGGCCCCGAACCGGGCGCCGGGTCGGCCGATCCGTCACGTCGAACACGGGCGTTGGCATTGGTGCGGACGCCGCCTATGGTGGATACATGCCTCCGGTCACGTTCCGCTCTCCTGCCGTCACTGATGTGGCGGCATTCGGGGCTGTGCGCCCGGCGGCTGCGGCGCGGCTGATGGCAGGCATGCGGGTGCCTGTGGTCCGCGCACTGCCCATCGCGTCCATCTCCCGGCTGTCGGGCCCGGCGCGAACCGGCCGAGGCCCTCCCGCGGAATCGTTGCACCACGAGACGACCGCCAGGGCGAAGCTATCCAGCTTCGGCCCTTTTCTTTTTACCCGGACTTCCCTCGAAAGGTAGATCATGAGCGTCGATCATCGAACTGTCGACCAGGGTTGGCTTGCTGACCTGCGAGCGTCCCTGGCGGACGACTTCGCCACGCAGACGGCTCGGCTGCGGGAACTGACCGAGCTCAACGCGGACACCGGCGACCCGAGCGAGGCCCACAACCGGGCCGCGCTGCTGGTGGCCACCCGCCGCAACATCGAGCAGATCACCGGTGCGCTGACCCGGATCAGCGACGGCACGTACGGTGCCTGCGAGAAGTGCCGCGAGAACATCCCGTCCGAGCGGCTCGAAATTCTGCCGCACGCGCGTTTCTGCGTGTCGTGCCAGGCGAAGCACAACGGGTGACCCCCGGTGTGGCCGCCGTGCCGCGCTCGTGGCACGGCACGGCGGCCGCACGCCGCTACACCTCCGCGACGGTGACGACGTCCAGGACGTCGAGGATTCCCAGGAGTCCGGCGAGGGCCAGTGCCTCCGAGCGGGTCAGGGTGAGCGAGCAGGTGGCGTCGGGATCATCGGGGGACTCGTGGACGAGGTCGCGTCGGCCACCCGGATGGTGGTGTACCACCCCCACCCGGCGGCCTTCGGCGGTGGTGAACATGCGGCGCACCCCGATACCTGGCAGCGGGGTCAGTTCGACATTCATGAGGACTCCAGGAGCATGGCGTACGGCGCGGCGGGCTCAGCGGCGGGGCGGCGAGCGCGTCCGCGGGCACGGTGACCGCGGCCGGTCGCCGCGGTCAGCGGGGCGGCGCCACGGGAGCCGGCGCGAGCCGGGCGAGGGGGTCAGGCGAGGGCGTGCGCGTGGCGCGGCGGAGCACGATCCGCCGACCAGGCGGGCACACAGCCGGGAATCGCCCGCCGTGCCGTCCGGAACACGATGCACAGCCCGATCGACCGGGCGGCGGAGAGCACCAGCACGACCACGGCGAGCACCAGCATCGTCGGCAGCGGCACCCGCTCGCCGACGCGCCGAGGGCCGCGTCGATCGTTCATGCCCAAACCATAGCCGTCGCCCAGAGTGTCGACCACATCCGCGTCAGGTGACCGCCCGTGCCCGCCGCCGTCGCCGGTGACCGACCCCGCGCGCCGGGGCCGGTCATCGGCGGGCATCATGTCGGCGTGAATTCGACAGTCGCCGCTCTGCTCGGCTCCACGATCACCGCCTGCGCGTCCCTGTTCGTGGTCATGGTGCAGAGTCGACTGAGGCGTCGGCACCGGGAGCGGACCGACCTGCAACGCGCGTACATCCTCATGCTGTCCGGCGCCCTGCGCCTGTCGCACAAGGCCGAGGCGCTGCGGCAGACCAGGTACTGGCGCTCGGGTCTGCGGGAGGTGGGCGACCAGCTGTTCGGAGGGCAGAAGCCGCTGGATCCGATGGTGCTGCACGACTGGCTGGCCCGGGACATGGCCACCGTGGAGGCCGCCTGGTCGCAGGTCTGGACCAGCGGCGACCAGGACGGCATCGCCCTGGCCAACGGGCTCATGACCGCGTTCAACGGGGTGATGGACGCCGCCATGAGGGCCAGCGGGACGGAGTCGTTCGAGGCCACCGACGACATGGTGGCGGCCACCCGCCGCCTCGGCGAGGCACGCGGGCAGCTCGCCCTGCACGCCCGCCGGGTGGCGAAGCTGGGACCCCGCGACGTGGACCTGTTCACCGAACGCGAATACGCAGCGATGCCCGTCTGAGGTCAGCTCGCCGGGTGGCGGTGGGGGCGGCGGCCCGCCGGCCCCACCGCGTGCCGGTCAGCCCAGGTACTTCTCCCACGGGCCGGTGATGGCCAGCGTGAGGCCGGGGTCCTGCATGTTGACGAAGAGCACCTTGCCGTCGGCGGTGAAGGTCGGTCCGCAGAACTCCGAGTCGTTGAGCTGGTTGCGGGCGATCGCGTACGTCGGGCCGCCCGGGATCGCGCTGAGCACGTGGGACGCGCCCGAGCCGTCCTCGGCGAGCACGAGGCTTCCCCACGGGGTGACAGTCACGTTGTCCGGGCCGTCGAAGGTGAGGTCGGTGTACCTGACCGGAGTCCCCTCCTCGGAGGCCTCCTGGTGCGGGAAGTACGTCACCAGCTCGATGGTCTGGGCCTTGTAGTTGTAGAACCAGACCATGCCGTCGTGCGGGGCGGCGTCCGCCGGCAGGTCGCCGTCGTCCCAGGCGTATGAGTTGACCACGTACACGCCCTCGTCGGTGCCCCACACGCCCTCGAACTTGCGGCCCCGGGTGACCTGGCCGTCGGCGAACTGCTCGCGGACGGACGTGGTCCGCGCGTCGCGGTCCGGCACCTCGATCCAGCGCACGGCAAAGGGCCGGCCGAGCTGGGCGGAGGTCAGGTAGGCGACGTCCGGCAGCACCGAGCCGTCGTCCATGATGATCTGCATGGCGGCGAGCACGCCGGCGTCCGGCGCGAGGCGGGTGAGCACGCCGGGGCCCAGCTTGACGCCGCGCGGCGCGGTCCAGCGGTAGAAGAGCCCGTTGGGCCCGTCGGCGTCCTCCGAGAGGTAGATCCGGGTGCGGTCCCTGTCGACGGCCAGTGCCTCGTGGGAGTAGCGGCCCAGGCACCTGACCGGCCTCGGGTCGGCGCTGCCGTCGGCCCACACCTCGAAGACGTACCCGTGGTCCTTCTGGTAGACGCCGGACCGGCCGTCCTCCTCCCACGCGTCGCCGGCCCGGTCCTCGGTCTCCTCGCAGGTGAGCCAGGTCCCCCACGGGGTCGGCCCGCCGGCGCAGTTGGAGATCGTGCCGGAGAGGGCGACGAACTCACCCAGGTTCCGGCCCGTACGGTCGGTCCTGATCACGGTGCAACCACCGGCGTCGACGGCGCCCGCGTCGTAGACCGTCCCCTTGACGTGCGGTACGCCGAACTCGGCCCCCGGGTCGATCTCGTGGTTCTGGATCAGGGTGTACCGGCCGTGGCCGGCGTCGTAGACGGCCATGCCGTCGTGGTCCGACGGGGTCGTGCCCTGGCCACGGTCGAGCCGGGTGACGCCGGTCCGGGTGACGATGGTGTAGCGGAAGCCCTCGGGCAGGGCCAGAATGCCGTCGGGGTCGTCCACGAGCGGCGGGAAGGGCGCGTGTCCGCCCTTGACCAGCGGCTGCGGCCGGCCGGGGCTGGCCTGGGCCAGGGACGGCAGGCCGCCGGCGACGGCGAGGCCCACGCCGGCGGCGGCGCCGCCAGCGAGGAAGGTACGGCGAGAGGAAGGCACGTGGATCAGCTCCTGGTCAGGATCAAGTGCGACGACCGACAGCCAACCCCCGCGGGCGGACACCGACACGTCACCCGAGGGGTCGGCGGGTGACATCGGGGTAAAGAATCGGGGTCGCGCGAGCGACACTCGCCGCTCCCGGCGGGACGCGACGTCTACCCGAGCGTGTGCAGATGCTCTCCTGCCCGCTTCTGCTGCCGGGCAACAGATCCGAGCCGGCTGCCACTCCCGTGAGCGGGACTCCATCGACTAGTCTGCAATGGGTGAAGCGGCCCCTACTTTTCGTGATCATGCCGTTCGGTGTGCGGTCCCTGACCGATGGCGCGGAGCATGACTTCGATGCTTTCTACGCCCGCGTACTGCGGCCGACGGCCGAGGCGGAGGGCTTCCGCGTGCTGCGGATCGACGAGATCGTCGAAGCTGGCACCATTACCAACCAGGCAATCAAGCAGATTTACGCCGCCGACATCGTGCTCGCTGACGTCAGCGCGCCCAACAGCAACGTCTACTACGAACTCGGGGTGCGGCAGGCGATCTCACCGGGAGCCACAATCCTCGTCGCGGAGAAACAGACGCCTCTGCCGTTCGACATTGCCAGCCAACGGATCCTGCTCTACGACCGGGACTTCGGCAACGACAAGACGTTCGAGCGTCGGTTCAGATCCGCGTTGACCGCCACCAGCGGTCCCGTGCGCAACCCGGTGCAGGACGCTCTCCACGAACTGGGCGTCGCCCCCGACCCGCAGAATGACCAGGCGGCGTTCGAGCGGGAGTTCGCCTCCAAGATCGCCCGCGCGAAGCGTGACGAACAGTTGGTCGCCGTCTGGCACTGGGCCAAGCAGTTCCGCAACCTGCCGGTCTCCGGCCTGCTCGCCCTGTCCAACGAGCTGGCCAGAGTGGAGGACTACGGGACCGCCGCGACGGTGCTCGAGGCGGCGTACCCTGCCGCCGACGAGGACTACGAAGTCCACCGCCAGCGTGGGTTCTACCTCAGGAAGTTCCAGGACTTTGACGGCGGGCTCCGCGAGTTGAACCGGGCCCTGGAACTCAACCCCCACGACCCGCAGACGCTCGGCATGCTCGGCGGCACCGTGAAGCGACTCGGACGCTACAACGAGGCCCTCGACTACTACGCACAGGCCATGCGGCTGGCGCCCAAGAGTCTGTATCTGCGGGTCGCGCACGCTGGCATGGTCATCCTGACCGACCCGGACCACCCCGAGGGCGGGCAGGAGATGTACCGGCGGCTACGCTCCGACATCGAGGAGACCGAGTATCTGGTCGGCGACTACTGGGCCGACCTGGTCTCGGCGGAAGCCAACCTGGTGCTGGGGGACTTCGAGCGTGCGCGCTCACGGGCCGAGGACGCGGTGCGCAACGGTGCCCGTCCCGCTGACGCCCAGTCCGCCGCCGAGCAGATCCGCATGCTCGGCCAGGCCGGCATCTACCCGGTCGAAGCGGAGGCACTCTCCGACTGGCTCGTACGCGCCTCGCGGAACGAGGGCCGCGGCGGCGTCCCGCCGGCCCGGCCGACCGAGCAGCAGCACCTGATCTTCCACATCTCCGATGTCCACTTCGGTACGAGTGGGCCCGCCGGCCGGCAAATGCACCGCTACCTCGATGACGAGAATTCACGCCGACTGAGCCTCGAACTCCGTGACGAGTTCATTCGGGCCCTGACCCACGAAGGATGCGACCCGTCCAACGCAACGATCGTTCTGTCCGGCGACCTGGTCTACACGGGCAAGCCCGAAGAGTTCGAGCTGGTCCGCACCTTCCTCAAGGAACTGTGCGGCGGACTGGGCATGTCCCACGACCAGGTGGTGATCGTCCCCGGCAATCACGACATCGACTGGGACGTCGCTCGAACCAGCCCGCAGAAGCGCTTCGACAACTACCTGACATTCGTCCACGAATTCTACGGGGAGAGCCTGTTCTACAAGATTTTTCCGCTTGTGACATGGGACTTCCACGTGGGGCACGACCGCCCGGAACCGAGTGAGATCATCTCGGTGCAGCAGCGTGGGCCGATCACCTTCGTGGGGCTCAACTCATGCGTCTTCGAAGACCACCAGCACCACTACGGTTTCATCGGGCTCAAGCAACTACGCCGTGTCTCCGAGTTGCTCGACGACGTCGCCGGGGACTCGATCAGGACTGCCGTCATGCACCACCACCTTCTCCCGTATCCGGCGCCTCTGACGCCGGCGGGACTGTAAGACGAACGGTGTAACTCCTGATCAAGGAGCAGCACCTGATGTCCGAAGGATCGATGGCCGCCGTGGATACTGCCGCGGTGGCGAA
>NZ_JBVJGN010000023.1:0-61301 GCF_055587305.1 Micromonospora sp. NPDC047521
GACATCGTCAAGACCGTCGACCAGGGTCGGGCCGTGGTCGCCAACATCGCCGGCACCACCACCGACACCGACGGCGGCGTGCACTCCTTCGAGGGTGGGCACTACATCAGCGTCGTCGGCTACCGCGACAACGGCACCATCGTCAAGATCGCCGACTCCGCCGACCCGAACACCGCCTCGTACGAGGTCACCGTCGAGCACCTCGCCGACTGGATCGCCACCCGCGGCTACGCCACCAGCTGACCCCCACACCACAACGAAGGGCCGGACCCGAAAGGGTCCGGCCCTTCGTCGCGTCCTCAGTCCTCGGCGAGGACGGCCAGGATCTGTTCGCCGTACTTGGCGAGTTTGTTCTCGCCGACCCCGCTGACCCGGGACAGCTCGGCGAGGGTCCCCGGCGCGTCGCTGGCGATCTGCCGGAGTGTGGCGTCGTGAAAGATCACGTACGCGGGGACGCCCTGCTCCTTGGCGGTGGCGGCCCGCCAGGCGCGCAGGCGCTCGAAGACCGGTACGGCGGCCGGGGCCAGTTCGGCGACGACGGTGGCCGAGCCGCGGGGCTTCGACGACCGGCTCGATGCCTGCCTCTCCGGCTCGCGGCGCATCGTGACGGTACGGCGGCGGCCCAGCACGTCGGCGCTCGCCTCGGTCAGGGCCAGGGTGCCGTAGTCGCCCTCCACGGCGAGCAGCCCTTCGGCGAGCAGTTGCCGGACCACGCCCCGCCATTCGGCCTCGCTCAGCTCCGAGCCGATGCCGAACACGGTAAGCGTCTCGTGACCGTACTGGCTGATCTTGTCGGTCTGTCTGCCGAGCAGGATGTCGATGCACTGCCCGGCGCCGAACCGCTGGTTGCGTTCGCGGTCGAGGCGGAAGACTGTGGAGAGCAGCTTCTGGGCGGCGACGGTGCCGTCCCAGGACTCCGGTGGGGTGAGGCAGGTGTCGCAGTTGCCGCAGGCGGCAGTCGTCGTCTCGCCGAAGTATTCGAGCAGTTGGACGCGGCGGCAGCGCACCGTCTCGCAGAGGGCGAGCATCGCGTCCAGGTGCGCGGCGAGGTTGCGGCGGTGCGCGAGGTCGCCGTCGGACGTCTCGATCATCTTGCGTTGCTGGACGACGTCCTGGAGCCCGTACGCCAGCCAGGCCGTGGACGGCAGCCCGTCGCGGCCGGCGCGGCCGGTCTCCTGGTAGTAGCCCTCCACGGACTTGGGCAGGTCGAGGTGGGCGACGAAGCGGACGTCGGGCTTGTCGATGCCCATGCCGAAGGCGATGGTCGCCACCATGACCAGGCCGTCCTCGCGCAGGAAGCGTTGCTGGTTGGCGGCGCGGGTGGCCGCGTCCAGGCCGGCGTGGTACGGCAGCGCGGCGATGCCGTTGGCGACGAGGAACTCGGCGGTCTTGTCCACCGAGGCGCGGGACAGGCAGTAGACGATGCCGGCGTCGCCTGGGTGCTCGTCGCGCAGCAGGGCCAGCAGTTGCTTGCGCGGCTCCCGCTTGGGCACGATCCGGTACTGGATGTTGGGCCGGTCGAAGCTGGCCACGAAGTGCCGTGCGTCGTCGAGCTTGAGTCGGGTGGCGATCTCGGTGCGGGTGGCGCTCGTCGCGGTGGCGGTCAGGGCGATCCGGGGCACCTGCGGCCAGCGTTCGTGGAGCATCGACAGCGCGAGGTAGTCGGGGCGGAAGTCGTGCCCCCACTGGGACACGCAGTGCGCCTCGTCGATCGCGAACAGGGAGATGCGGCCCCGGTCCAGCAGGGCGAGGGTGGAGCGGACGCCGAGGGCCTCCGGGGCCAGGTAGAGCAGGTCCAACTCGCCGGCGACGAAGGCGGCCTCGACCCGGCGTCGCGCGTCCAGGGTCTGGGTCGAGTTGAGGAAGCCGGCGCGGACGCCGACCGCGGTGAGCGCGTCGACCTGGTCCTGCATGAGCGCGATCAGCGGGGACACGACGACGGCGACGCCCTCGCGGACCAGCGCCGGGATCTGGTAGCACAACGACTTGCCGCCACCTGTGGGCATCAGCACCAGCGCGTCGCCGCCGCCGACCACATGGTCGATCACCTCCTGCTGGAAGCCGCGGAAGGCGTCGTAGCCGAACACCCGGCGCAGCACCGGCAGCGCGTCAGCGGTACGCAGGTCGGTGGGGGAAGCCATTCGCGGAGTCTACGAGCCGACCCCGACACCGCTCGCCCGGCGCACCCGGGCACACCGGACGAGCGTGCGGTCAGCTGGACCGGTTGGCCAGGCCGCGTGGCGGGGCCTTCATCCCGACGACGATGTCGACGATCTCGATGTAGCGGGCCTTGGCCCCCATCCGGAACGCGGTGGCGGCGGCGTTGATCTCCTCGAGGGTGTCGGCCTCCACCATCGTCACCTGGTCGTACTTCCCGTTGACCCCGGTGCAGACGACGTGGGTGAGCTGCTTGGCGAAGCGGCCCAGATCCCGGGCGTGCTCGGCGGAGACCTCGTGGATGCCCTCCCGGCCGAGGGCGAAATACTCCGGACTGATCCGCATGAACAGGAAACCGACGTACTTGTTCTTGTCTGCCAGATCGTGCATCGCACCCTCCCAGATGTCGGTCTTGACCTGCGGCGATCACGAGGAGCGTATAGATGCTTACTGATCGTCATCAAGGGCGGACGCTGTCGGGAGGGCGACCCGCGGTCCCCGGGTGCGGACGCGCCCGGCCCGGCGCCGGCCGGCGGGATAGAGTCGCTGATTGACCAATCGCGGCCGATGGCGGCCGCGGCGCCACGGCTTGGGGGTACGGGTGAGCGAGGCGCACACAGCCGGTGACGGGCAGCCGACGGCCGAGTCGGAGACCACCCTGGTGGTGGTCACGGGGCTCTCCGGCGGCGGCCGCAGCACCGTCGCCCGCGCGTTGGAGAACGTCGGCTACTACGTGGTGGACAACCTGCCTCAGGCGTTGATGCTCGACATGGCCGAGTTGGCGTTCAAGGCAGGGGGAGCGGCCCGGCGTACGGCCATGGTGCTGGACGTACGGTCGCGGGCCTTCTCCACGGACCTGGCCGGGGCGATCCGCGAGCTCAAGGAGCGCGGCTTCTCGCCCCGGGTGGTCTTCGTCGACGCCGATGACGAGGTGCTGATCCGGCGGTTCGAGAGTGTGCGCCGGTCGCACCCGTTGCAGGGCGACGGGCGGCTGGCCGACGGCATCGCCGTGGAGCGCGGGCTGTTGGAGGAGGCCCGCGACCAGGCCGACGTGATCATCGACACCAGCCACCTGAACGTCAACCAGCTGCGCCGGCGCATCGAGGAGCTGTTCGGCGGCGAGGACGCCCGCCGGCTGCGGGTCACCGTGCTGTCGTTCGGCTTCAAGTACGGCCTGCCGCCGGACGCCGACTTCGTGCTTGACGCCCGGTTCCTGCCCAACCCGTACTGGGTGCCGGAGCTGCGGGAGCACACCGGGCGGGAGGAGGCGGTCAGCGCGTACGTGCTGGGTCAGGAGGGTGCGGACGCCTTCGTCGCCTCGTACGCCGACCTGGTCAACGCCACCACCACGGGCTTCGAACGGGAGGGCAAGCGGTACCTGACGGTCGCCGTGGGCTGCACCGGCGGCAAGCACCGCAGCGTGGCCATCGCCGAGGAGTTGGCCGGGCGGCTGCGCCAGTCCGGGTTGGCGGCCAACGCGCAGCACCGCGACCTGGGGCGGGAATGACGGCGCGTCGGGTGGTGGCGTTCGGTGGCGGACACGGGCTGTCCGCGTCGCTGCGGGCGCTTCGCCACTGCGCTCCCGAACTCGACCTGGACATCACCGCGGTGGTCACGGTCGGCGACGACGGTGGGTCCAGCGGTCGGCTGCGCGCCGAGCGGGGTGGCCTGCCCCCGGGTGACCTGCGGCAGGCCCTGGTCGCGCTGGCCGGTGACCACCCGGCCACCCGCCGCAGCGCCGGACTGTTCCAGCACCGCTTCGCCGCCGTGCCCGCGACCGACGCACCCGCGAACGACGCACCCGCGGACGACGTGCCCCCCGCGAACGCCGCGCCCGGGAACGGCGTACCCGCGAACGACAAACCCGCGAACGCCGGACCCGGGCACCGCACGCCCGCGAACGACGTACCCCCGCTCGCGCGGGCCGACGCGGACCCGGCGGCGGCCCGCGCGGACGGGCTGGCCGGGCACGCGGTGGGCAACCTGGTGCTCTGCGGCCTCATGGAGCTGCTCGGTGACCCGGTGGCGGCGCTGGAGCACGCCGGAGCGATGCTCGGCGCGGTCGGTCGGGTGCTGCCGATGTCCCGCCAGCCGGTGGGCATCGAGGCCCGGGTGCGTGGGGCGGACCCGGCGGCCCCCGACGAGGTGCGCACGGTACGCGGCCAGCACCAGGTGGCGGTCACCACCGGGCGGGTCGAGTCGCTGCGGCTCACCCCGGCGGCCCCGGCAGCCTGCGCGGAGGCCCTCGCGGCGATCGGCGCGGCGGACTGGTTGATCTTCGGACCGGGCAGTTGGTACACGAGCGTGCTGCCGCACCTGCTGGTGCCGCAGCTCGCCGACGCGATCGTGTCCAGCCCGGCCCGGCGGCTGGTCACCCTGAACCTCGCCGCCGAGAAGGAGACCCTCGGGCTCTCCGTCGCCGACCACCTCGCGGCGCTGCGCTGGTATCTTCCCGAGCTCAAGGTGGATCTCGTGCTGGCCGACGCCAAGGCGGTGGGTGACCCCGAACCGGTCGAACGTGCGGCAGAATCGCTTGGTGCCCGCCTGGTCCTCGCCCCCGTCGCCGTCACCGACGGCACTCCCCGCCATGATCCGGCTGCCCTGGGCGCCGCGCTGGTGCCTGTCCTGGGCGCCGATCGTTAGACACGTACGTAATCTCCGGCGACACGCCGGAACAGGTCCGTGAGGGGACGCACAATGGCGATGACGGCTGCGGTCAAGGACGAGCTGAGTCGGGTCGACGTGCCCAAGCCCTGCTGTCGGCGGGCGGAGATGGCTGCGCTGCTGCGCTTCGCCGGTGGGCTGCACATCGTCTCCGGCCGCGTGGTGGTGGAGGCTGAGCTGGACACCGGGGCGGTGGCCCGCCGGCTGCGGCGGGAGATCGCCGAGGTCTACGGCTACCCCAGCGAGATCCACGTGCTGGCCTCCGGCGGCCTGCGCAAGGGCAGCCACTTCATCGTTCGGGTGGTCAAGGACGGCGAGGCCCTTGCCCGCCAGACCGGCCTGCTGGACGTACGCGGACGCCCGGTGCGAGGGCTGCCCCCGCACGTCGTGGCCGCGAACGTGTGCTGCGCGGTGTCCGCCTGGCGGGGCGCGTTCATGGCGCACGGCTCGCTCACCGAGCCCGGCCGCTCCAGCGCACTGGAGATCACCTGCCCGGGGCCGGAGTCGGCGCTGGCGCTCGTCGGCGCGGCCCGGCGCATCGGCATCACCGCGAAGAACCGCGAGGTACGCGGGGTGGACCGGGTGGTGGTCAAGGACGGTGACGCGATCGCCGCGCTGCTCACCCGCATCGGCGCACACTCCAGCGTGCTGGCGTGGGAGGAGCGGCGGGTGCGCCGCGAGGTGCGGGCCACCGCCAACCGGCTGGCGAACTTCGACGACGCGAACCTGCGCCGCTCCGCCCGGGCGGCGGTGGCCGCCGCCGCGCGGGTGACCCGCGCCCTGGAGATCCTCGCTGACGAGGCGCCCAACCACCTCACCGATGCCGGCCGCCTGCGGCTGGAGCACCGGCAGGCGTCGCTGGAGGAGTTGGGAGCGCTCGCCGAGCCGCCGCTGACGAAGGACGCCATCGCCGGGCGGATCCGCCGGCTGCTGGCGCTCGCCGACAAGCGGGCCCGAGACCTGGGCATCCCGGATACCGAAGCAGCCGTCACGCCCGACATGCTCGTGGTCTGATAGGACGGTGAGGCCGCGCGGTGCGCCCGGGACGCGACCCGGCGCAGCGTGGCGTCGCACGCTCGGATAAGGTCGCTGCGTACGGCAAGGGGGCCGACACAGGCACCCCTCGCCGTGCCCACCGCCTCGGGCGGTCAGGTCCTCAGACCGCGGCGGGGTGCCGAGATGAACCGTCAACGGCCGGCTCCAACGGTCGGCGCACATCACTTCGCCGGCCCGTTGTCTGAAGCCGGCGGACCAGAACGCGAGGAGATGGGACCTGTGACCATCCGGGTTGGCATCAACGGCTTCGGCCGGATCGGCCGTAACTTCTTCCGGGCAGTGCTGGCGTCCGACGCCGACATCGAGGTCGTGGCGGTGAACGACCTGACCGACAACGCCACGCTCGCCCACCTGCTCAAGTACGACAGCATCCTGGGTCGCCTCCCGTACGAGGTGAAGGCCACCGCCGACGAGATCACCGTCGGTGGCAAGACCATCAAGGCGTTCGCCGAGAAGGACCCGTCGGCGCTGCCGTGGGGCGAGGTCGGCGCCGACGTCGTCATCGAGTCGACGGGCTTCTTCACCGACGGCACCAAGGCCAAGGCGCACGTCGACGGCGGCGCCAAGAAGGTCATCATCTCCGCTCCGGCGAAGAACGAGGACGTCACGGTCGTCATGGGCGTGAACCACGACCAGTACGACCCGGCGAAGCACACGATCATCTCGAACGCCTCGTGCACCACGAACTGCCTCGCCCCGATGGCGAAGGTTCTGCACGACACGTTCGGCATCCAGCACGGTCTGATGACGACGATCCACGCGTACACCCAGGACCAGAACCTGCAGGACGCGCCGCACAAGGACCTGCGTCGGGCCCGGGCCGCCGCGCTGAACATCGTCCCGACCTCGACCGGTGCGGCCAAGGCCATCGGCCTGGTGCTGCCGGACCTCAAGGGCAAGCTCGACGGGTACGCGCTGCGGGTGCCGATCCCGACCGGCTCGGTCACCGACCTCACCGTCAACGTGGGTCGCGAGACCACCGTGGACGAGGTCAACGCCGCGCTGAAGGCCGCCGCGGACGGCCCGCTCAAGGGCATCCTGGTCTACAACGAGGACCCGATCGTCTCCACCGACATCGTCACCGACCCGGCGTCGTGCATCTTCGACGCGCCGCTGACCAAGGTCGTCGGCAACCAGGTCAAGGTCGTCGGCTGGTACGACAACGAGTGGGGCTACTCCAACCGCCTGGTGGACCTGGTCAAGCTGGTGGGTTCCTCGCTGTGAGCATCCGGACCCTCGACGACCTGCTCGCCGAGGGGGTGTCGGGTCGGCGCGTGCTGGTGCGCGCCGACCTGAACGTCCCGCTCGACAAGCAGACCGGTGACATCACGGATGACGGGCGCATCCGCGCGGTGCTGCCGACGCTCGGCGCCCTGGTCGAGGCCGGCGCGAAGGTGGTCGTCTGCTCGCACCTGGGCCGCCCGAAGGGCACGCCGGACCCGCAGTTCAGCCTCCGTCCGGTCGCGGGGCGGCTCGGTGAGCTGCTCGGCGCGCCAGTGCACTTCGCCGAGGACACCGTTGGTGACTCGGCCCGCTCCACAGTCGCCGGCCTGGCCGACGGCCAGGTCGCCCTGCTGGAGAACCTGCGCTTCAACGCGGGGGAGACCAGCAAGGACGAGGCCGAGCGGGGCGCCTTCGCCGACCAGCTCGCCGCGTTCGGTGACGCGTACGTGGACGACGCGTTCGGCGCCGTGCACCGCAAGCACGCGAGCGTGTACGACGTGCCGGCCCGGTTGCCGCACGTCGCGGGCCGTCTGGTGCTGCGCGAGGTCGAGGTGCTGTCGAAGCTCACCGGCAGCCCGGAGCGGCCGTACGTGGTGGTGCTCGGTGGTTCGAAGGTGTCCGACAAGCTGGCGGTGATCGAGGCGCTGCTGCCGACCGTCGACAGGCTGCTCATCGGCGGCGGGATGTGCTTCACGTTCCTCAAGGCCCAGGGCCTGGAGGTGGGCACCTCGCTGCTGGAGAAGGACATGGTCGAGACCTGCCGCAACCTGCTGGAGCGGTCCGACGGCAAGATCATGCTGCCGGTCGACGTGGTGGCGGCGGACGCGTTCGCCCCGGACGCCGCGCACGACACGGTCCGGGTCGACGGCATCCCGAGTCACCGGCTGGGTCTGGACATCGGCCCGGAGACGGTCGCCGGTTTCGCCGCCGCGCTGTCCCAGGCGAAGACCATCTTCTGGAACGGCCCGATGGGCGTGTTCGAGATGGCCGCGTTCGCGGCCGGCACCCGAGGGGTCGCCGAGGCGATCACCAAGGCCGACGCGTTCAGCGTCGTCGGCGGCGGCGACTCGGCGGCCGCGGTCCGTGCGCTCGGTCTTGACGAGTCGTCCTTCGGGCACATCTCCACGGGCGGTGGCGCCTCCCTGGAATACCTCGAGGGCAAGACCCTCCCCGGCATCGCGGCCCTGGAGAAGTGAACATGGCGAGCACGACCCGCCGGCCGTTGATGGCCGGCAACTGGAAGATGAACCTCAACCACCTCGAGGCCAACCTGCTTGTGCAGAAGCTGGCCGCGAGCCTCACCGAGAAGCAGCTCACCGAGGTCGAGACGGTCGTGCTGCCCCCCTTCACCGATCTGCGCACCGTGCAGACGGCTGTGGACGGGGACAGGCTGCTGATCGGCTACGGCGGGCAGGACCTCTCCCCGCACGCCTCCGGCGCGTACACGGGTGACATCTCCGGCGCGATGCTTGCCAAGCTGGGCTGCACGTACGTGGTGGTCGGGCACTCCGAGCGGCGGGCCTACCACCACGAGGACGACGCCCAGGTCAACGCCAAGGTGAAGGCGGCGTTGACGCACAACCTGACCCCGATCCTCTGCGTGGGGGAGGGGCTGGACGTGCGCGAGCAGGGCACCCACGTGGCGCACTGCGCCGACCAGCTCGACGGTGGTCTCGCGGGGCTCACGGCCGAGCAGGTCAAGCAGGTGGTCATCGCGTACGAGCCGGTCTGGGCGATCGGCACCGGCAAGACCGCGACGCCGGAGGACGCCCAGGAGGTCTGCGGCGCGGTCCGGCAGCGGTTGGCGGAGCGCTTCGACGCCGAGACCGCCGACGCGGTCCGCGTCCTGTACGGCGGCTCGGTCAAGGCGTCGAACGTCGCCTCGATCATGGCCCAGCCGGACGTGGACGGGGGTCTCGTGGGGGGCGCCAGCCTGGACGCGGAGGAATTCGCGCAGATCTGCCGGTTCCCCGAGCACATCGCCCGCTGATCGCTCGCTATCCTTGACACCGCCCGTCCACCGGCCGGTGCCATCGTGCCCGACCTGTCCGGGCGAGGATCGCTACGAGAGGACTGCCCCCAGCCATGCCGATCTGGTTCGCATACACGTTGATCGTGTTGCTGGTCATCACGAGCGTTCTGCTCACCCTGCTGATCCTGCTGCACCGCGGTAAGGGCGGCGGACTGTCGAGCATGTTCGGCGGTGGTGTCAGCTCCAGCCTCGCCGGCTCCTCGGTGGCGGAGAAGAACCTGGATCGTTACACCGTTCTGGTGGGCGTCGTCTGGTTCGCCGCCATCGTCGGGCTCGGCCTCTGGCTCCGCCTCCAGATGAACAGCGGCGCCTGAGCAGGCTCGTAAAGTCGTACAATCTGCGCGCGGTCCGTCACTCGACGGGCCGCGCGCAGGCTTTTCTCCGCTGCACCGCGTCGCCCGCCGTCCACCCCCGAAGGCGGCGGGTCCCCTCCGACGACAGGAGCGAGCAGCCGTGCCTAGTGGCAACGTTATCCGCGGCGCCCGGGTCGGGTCGGCGCCCGTCCGCCCGGACGAGCGACACCAACCCGCGCCCCGACAGGACGTCACCTACTGGTGCCGCAACGACCATCGGACCAGCATCCGGATGGCCGCGGACGTCGCGCCGCCGCCGCTGTGGGACTGCCCCCGGTGCGGGCTGCCCGCCGGCCAGGACGAGCAGAACCCGCCCGGCCGGGTCCGCGCCGAACCGTACAAGAGCCATCTGGCGTACGTGAAGGAGCGGCGCACCGCCGAGGAGGGGGAGGCGCTGTTGAACGAGGCGTTGGCCGCGCTGCGCCGCCGCCGAGGCGAGTAGCGGGTCAGCGCAGGCTGCGCAGCCTGGTGGGCACGTCGGCGGCCGCGGCCCGGTCCAGCAGCCAGCGGGTACGGTCCACGCCGTGTACGCCCGCCGCCGGCAGCTGCACCGGCCCGGCGCCGGCCAGCGCCATGCCCACGGCACGGGCCTTGTCGGTGCCGCCGGCGACCAACCAGACCTCCTCGGCCGTGTTGATCGCGGCGAGGGTGAGGGTGGTCCGCACCGGCGGGGGCTTCGGGCTGCCCCGCACCGCGCTTACCGGACGGGTGTCGTAGTGCACCGGATGCCCGGGGAAGACCGACGCGACGTGGCCGTCCTCGCCGACGCCGAGCATCAGCACGTCGAAGTGCGGCAGCGCGGCGTGCCCCGGCCGGGCGGCGCGCGCCAACTCCTCGGCGTACGCGGCGGCGGCCGCCTCGGGGTCGTTGCCGGTCGGGCCGTCGGACGTCGGCATCGGGTGTACCCGGTCCGGGTTCAGCGGCACCACGTCAAGCAGGGCGGCCCGCGCCTGGGTCTCGTTGCGCTCCGGGTCGCCGGCGGGCAGGAACCGTTCGTCGCCCCACCACACGTCGACGCGGGACCAGTCCACCGCGTCGCGGGCCGGCAGCGTGGCGACAGCCCGGTACACGGCCGCGGCGACCCGGCCGCCGGTGAGGACCACCGACGCCTCACCACGGTCGGCCTGCGCGTCGAGCAGTTTCACAAGCAGCCGGGCTGCCACGGCCTGCGCCAGCAGGTCGGCGTCGGCGTGGACGGCGACACTCGCCTCACTCATGGGTTGTGCCTTCCCGACCGCTGAGCGGTCGCTGTCGCGTCGTCGTGCCCGGACGTACGCCCGGGGAGGAGGGGGTGGGGCGGGCTGCCCCGGGACCGGGGCAGAGCGGGGACGGTGCCCGGCCCTGCCCCGGTGCGGCTCAGCTCTCGCCGCTCGTGCCGGCGTGCGCGGTGACCCCGGCCTCGGCGCGCTGTGCGGTGGCCGGGTCCTTCCAGACGTGCACCCGCTGCGGTGGACGCTGCTCCAGGCCGCGCAGCCCGACTGTCGCGCCGAGCGCCTCCGCGTACACCTGGTCGGCGTCGAGGCGGCGCAGTTCCTCGGCCAGTTCGTCGCCGAGTGGGCGACGGACCAGCGGCAGGGTCCGGTCGTCCTGACCGGTCCGGCGGAAGACGGCCAGGCTGTCCTCCCGGGTCAACGTCAGCTGGTCACCGTTGGCGCAGGTCAACTGCACCTCCCGCATCCGGGGGAACTCGGTGTCGTCCACCCGGCGGGGAGTGATGCCCAGCCGGCTGGACAACCAGCCGATCATCAGCGTCGCCGTCGGATCGCTGGGCGGCGCGACGACTGTCGCCTCGGTGACCTTCGCCTCGGTGGTGTCGAACGCTCCCGCGACGAGGGTCCGCCACGGGGTGATCCGGGTCCACGCCAGGTCGGTGTCACCCGGGGCGTAGTCCCGGGCCCGCTGCCGCAGCGCCTCCTGCGGGTCGGCGGCCTGCGCCGAGTCGGTGATCCGCCGGTCGGCGACCACACCGAGGAAGTCGGTGGCGATCTCCGCCGGCGGTTCGCCGTGCCACCAGGTGACCACCGGCACGTCCGGAACGAGCAGCGGCATCACCACCGACTCGGCGTGCAGGGCCAGCCGCCCGTACATCCGGGTGACCACCGCCTCGCACGGGCCGAGCCGGCCACCTACCACGATCTCCGCGTCCAGCCGGTTGCGGTCCCGCTCGATCTCGGAGCGGACCACCACCACGAGCCGGCACGGGTGGGCGGCGGCGGCGATGGTGGCCGCCGCCTCCGCCTCGCGGACCCGCCGCTCGTCCACCACGACGATGAGGGTGAGCGCCATGCCGCTGGCCACGCCACCGGCGCTGCGCCGCTCGGCGGCGAGCGCCTTGACCACCTCGTTGCCGGTGGTGTCCCACAGCCCGATCATGCTCTTCTCCAAGCGCGGCCCTCGCGGGCCAGCATCTCGTCGGCCGCCCGCGGCCCCCACTCACCGGCGCGGTACGGCTCCGGCGTGGTGCCCTCCCAGGCGTGCTCCAACGGGTCGATCACCTGCCAGCTCTGCTCGACCTCGGCGGCGTCGGGGAACAGGGTGCGGTCGCCGATCAGCACGTCCAGCACCAGACGCTCGTACGCTTCCGGGCTGGACTCGGTGAACGCCTCGCCGTACTGGAAGTCCATCGCGATGTCGCGGACCTCCATCGTGGTGCCGGGCACCTTCGAGCCGAACTTGAGCACCACGCCCTCGTCCGGCTGCACCCGGATGACCAGCTGGTTGTTGCCCAGCGATTCCATGTCGGCGTCGTTGAACGGCAGGTGCGGGGCCTTCTTGAACATGATGGCGACCTCGGTGACCCGTCGGGGCAGCCGCTTGCCGGCCCGGATGTAGAACGGCACCTCGGCCCAGCGACGGTTCTGGATGCCGAGGCGCACCGCCACGTACGTCTCGGTGGTGGAGTCGGCGGGGACGTCCTGCTCCTCCAGGTAGCCGACCGCGCGTTCGCCGCCCACCCAGCCGGGCAGGTACTGGCCGCGGACGGTGTCCCGGGCCACGTCCTTCGGCAGGGTGATCGCCTTGAGCACCTTGAGCTTCTCGGCGCGGATCTCGTCGGCGTCGAAGCTTGTCGGCTCCTCCATGGCCACCAGGGCGAGGAGTTGGAGCAGGTGGTTCTGCAGGACGTCACGGGCGGTGCCTACCGTGTCGTAGAACCCGGCGCGGGTGCCGATGCCGACGTCCTCGGCCATGGTGATCTGCACCGAGTCGACGTACTTGGAGTTCCACAGTGGCTCGAACAGGTTGTTGGCGAACCGCAGGGCCAGGATGTTCTGGACCGTCTCCTTGCCCAGGTAGTGGTCGATGCGGAAAACGTCCTGCCGGGTGAAGACGTCGTCGACCAGGTCGTTGAGCGCCTTCGCCGACGGCAGGTCGTTGCCGAACGGCTTCTCCACCACCACCCGGCGCCAACCGCCGGACTTCTCGTTGTCTGCCATCCCGGTGCGGGCCAGCTGCTTGAGCACGACGGGGAACGCGGCCGGGGGGATCGAGAAGTAGAACGCCGCGTTGCCGGTGATGCCGTGGGTCTGGCGCAGGTCGTCGAGCGTCTCGGCGAGGGTGTCGAACGCCGCGTCGTCGTCGAACGACCCGCCGACGAACTTGATGTTGCCGGCCAGACGCGCCCACACCTCGTCCCGCCACGGGGTACGGGCGTGCTTGCGGGCCGCCTCGCAGGCGAGGGTCTCGAAGTCGCCGTCACCCCAGTCGCGGCGCGCGAAGCCGAGCACCACGAAACCGGGCGGCAGCAGGCCCCGGTTGGCCAGGTCGTAGACCGCGGGGAGCAGCTTCTTGCGGGCCAGGTCGCCGGTCACCCCGAAGATCACCAGAGCGCACGGCTCCGGGATCCGGGGCAACCGGCGGTCCTGCGGGTCGCGTAGCGGGTTCACGCCTTGGGTCACGTCGTCCATCCTCACGTGCGCAGCTGACCGGCCGCGTCGAGCAGTTGGGCGACGCCTGCCGCCCGGTCGGTCAGGTGCAGTCGCAGCACGGGCCGTTCCCGACCGGCGAGGGCCTGCCGGTCGCCGGCGGCCTGCGCCGCCTGCAACTCACCGAACGTGTACGGCTTGCCCGGCACGTCCAGGTCCTCGGCGACCGCGCCGGTCACCTGGAGGTAGCTGCCGACCTGCGGACCACCCTTGTGGTACTGGCCGGTCGAGTGCAGGAACCGCGGCCCCCACCCGAAGGTGACGGGCCGGCCGGACGCCTCGGCCAGCAACGGACGCAGCCGGGCCGTGTCCGAGTCGGCGAACCGGTCGAGGTACGCCATGACCGCCAGGTAGCCGTCGTCGCCCAGCCCGTCCAGCAGCCACCGCAGCACACCCGCCAGGTCGCCGGGTGCGCCAGGCGGCGCGTACACCTCGATCGCGCCCTCGGTGAACGACGGCGTCTCCGTCGGCAGACCCGAGGCCAGGATCTTGTTGGTGTTCTCCTTGGACTCGGTGACGTTCGGCTGGTTGAACGGGTCGATGCCGAGCACCACACCCGCCACCGCCGTGGCGTACTCCCAGGCCAGGAACTGCGCGCCGAGCGGGCCGTTCACCGCCACGTCCGGGTCGGTGCCGCCACCGGGCACGTCGCCGGGGGCCAGCGCGCCGCCGTAGGTGACGGTCAGCACGTCGGAGCCGGTGGCGCCGGGGCTGTTCGGGGACTCCACCACCACCGGCAGGATGCCCACGCCGGCCTTGCCTGTCGACTCGGCGATCAGCTGCTCGGCCCAGTCGCCCAGCCCGTCGATGCCGGTGCCGTCGGAGATCAGGGCGACCTTGTCCCGGGCCAGGGTGGCGGCGGCGCCCAGCGCGGCGCCCAGCGCCAACGCCGGGTTGTCCCGGTCCCCGGCGAGCGACTCGGCCAGCGCGTCGGCCTGGTCGATCAGCTCGGACACCTCGACGCCGGCAAGGGCCGACGGCACCAGGCCGAACGCGGTGAGCGCCGAGTACCGGCCGCCCACGTTCGGGTCGGCAAGCACGGTGAACGCGCCCATCTCGGTAGCTGTCGTCTCCAGCGGCGAGCCCGGGTCGGTGACGATGACGAAGTGCCGGCCGGCCTCCGCCTCGGTCATCCCGGCGTCCAGGAACGCCTGCCAGTACGCGCGCCGGTGGCTGTCGGTCTCCACCGTCGAGCCGGACTTGCTGGCCACCACCACGACGGTGCGCTCCAGCCGGTCACCGAGGGCCGCGCGGACCTGGCCGGGGTCGGTGGTGTCCAGCACGGTCAGCGGCCGGCCCAGGGTCCTGGTGATCACCTCGGGGGCCAGCGACGAGCCGCCCATGCCGGCGAGCACCACGTGGTCCAGGTCGGCCAGCTCGGTGGTCAGCTCGGCGAGCTGCACCAGCAGCTCCCGGCTGCGCCTGTGGGTGTCCACCCAGCCGAGCCGGATCTTCGCCTCGGCCTCGGCGTCCGGACCCCACAGGCCCGGGTCCTTCGCGGCCAGCTTGCCCGGGACGCCGGCCTTGACCAGCGCGTCCCGGGTCGAGGCGGGTGCGGACCTGTCGATCGCGTCAGCGCCGTGCACGACGAGCCCGGCGGCGGACTCCGCCGGCCCTGCGAGTAGGTCGCTCATGCGCCACCGGCCTTCTCGGCGCCCTTGGCGTTGCCCTCGGCGGCCTTGTTCGGAGAGCCCTTGCCCTTCGCCGCCGCCTCCAGCGACTTGCGGACCCCGTCGAGCAGCTCCTGCCAGCTGGCCTCGAACTTCTCCACGCCCTCGCGCTCCAGGGTGACGATCACGTCGTCCATGTCCACCCCTACCGACTCCAGGTCCGCGAAGACCTTCCGGGCCGCGTCGTACGCGCCGGTCACCGTGTCGCCGCGGGTCTCGCCATGATCGGCGTACGCGTGGATGACCGCCTCCGGCATGGTGTTGACAGTGCCGGGAGCGATCAGTTCCTCCACGTAGATGACGTCGCGGTAGTCCGGGTTCTTCGTCGAGGTCGACGCCCACAGCGGCCGCTGCGGGTGCGCGCCGGCGTCGGCGAGTGCCTTCCAGCGGTCCGAGGAGAACACCTCGGAGTAGCGCTCGTACGCCAGCTGGGCGTTGGCGATTGCGGCCTTGCCCTTCAACGCCTTGGCCTCGTCCGAGCCGATCTTCTCAAGCCGCTTGTCGACCTCGGAGTCGACGCGGGAGACGAAGAACGACGCGACCGAGCCGATGGTGGACAGGTCGTGGCCGTTGGCCTTGGCCTGCTCCAGACCGGCGAGGAACGCCTCCATGACCGCCGAGTAGCGGTCCAGACCGAAGATCAGCGTCACGTTGACGCTGATCCCCTCGGCCAGCGTGTCGGTGATCGCCGACAGGCCCTCCTCGGTGGCCGGGATCTTGATGTAGAGGTTGGGGCGGTCGACGAGCCACCACAGGGCCTTGGCCTCGGCCACGGTCTTGTCGCTGTCGTGCGCCACCCGGGGGTCCACCTCGATGGAGACCCGGCCGTCGACACCGTCGCTGCCGTCGTACGAGGGGCGCATCACGTCGCAGGCCCACCGCACGTCGTACGTGGTGAGCATCCGTACCGCCTCTTCCACGTCCACCCCACGGGCGGCGAGGTCGCGCAGCTGCCAGTTGTACTCGTCGGCGTCGCTCAGCGCCTTGGCGAAGATCGTCGGGTTGGTGGTGACCCCGGCCACGTGCTTCTCGCGGCGCAGCTGGTCCAGCCCGCCGGAGCTCAGACGCACCCGGGAGAGATCGTCGAGCCAGACCGCCACACCCGCGGCGGTGAGCTCATTCAGCTTGTCGGTCATGCCGTCCACGCTCCCTCAGTTGCCGGTCGTGAAACCGGTGATGTCGCCCACCCGGGCCAGCGAGGCGTGTGCCGCCGCCACGATCCGGTCGGGGGTGAACCCGAACTGCTCGAAGAGCACGGTGTGCGGGGCGCTCGCTCCGTAGTGCTCCAGGCTCACGCTCTCGCCGAGGTCGCCGACGATCCCGCGCCAGGACATCGCGATGCCCGCCTCCACGCTCACCCTTGCCTTTACCCCGCGCGGGAGCACCGACTCCCGGTACGCCTCGTCCTGCTCGTAGAACCACTCCTGGCAGGGCATCGAAACCACCCGGGTGGGGGTGCCGTCGGCCTCCAGGCGCTCCCGCGCGGTCAGGCAGAGCTGCACCTCGGAGCCGGTGCCGACGATGATCACCTGAGGCTTGCCGTTGGACGCCTCGGCCAGCACGTAGCCGCCCTTGGCGACCCCCTCCGCGCTGCCCAGGACGTCCCGGTCCAGGGTCGGCAGCGGCTGGCGGCTCAGCGCCATGGCGGTGGGCCGGTCGGTGTGCTCCAGCGCCATCCGCCAGGCCCAGGCGGTCTCGTTGGCGTCCGCCGGGCGGACCACGTCCAGACCCGGGATGGCGCGCAGCGCGGTCAGGTGCTCCACCGGCTGGTGGGTCGGGCCGTCCTCGCCCAGGCCGATCGAGTCGTGCGTCCACACGTAGGTCACCGGCAGCTTCATCAGCGCGGCCAGCCGCACCGACGGGCGCATGTAGTCGCTGAACACCAGGAACGTGCCGCCGTACGGGCGGGTGCCGCCGTGCAGGGCGATGCCGTTGAGGATCGCTCCCATGGCGTGCTCACGGATGCCGAAGTGCAGCGTGCGGCCGTACTCGTGACCGGGGAAGTCCTTGGTGGCGTGCGAGGCCGGGATGAACGACGGCTCGCCCTTCATCGTGGTGTTGTTGCTCTCGGCCAGGTCGGCCGAGCCGCCCCACAGCTCCGGCAGCACCGGCGCGAGCGCCTCCAGCACCTTGCCGGACGCGGCCCGGGTGGCAACGCCCTTGGCGTCGGCGGGGAAGACCGGCAGCGCGTTGGTCCAGCCGTCGGGGAGCACCCGGCCGGCCATCCGCTCGTAGAGCGCGGTGCGCTCCGGGTTGGCCTTCTTCCAGGCGTCGAACGCGGTGGTCCACTCCTGCTGGGCGTCGGAACCGCGGCCCATCACCGTGCGGGCGTGGGCGAGCACCTCCTCGTCGACCTGGAAGGTCTGCTCCGGGTCGAAGCCGAGGATCCGCTTGGTGGCCTTCACCTCGTCGGCGCCGAGCGCCGAGCCGTGGATCTTGCCGGTGTTCTGCTTGTTGGGCGCGGGCCAGCCGATGATGGTGCGCAGCGCGATGAAGGAGGGACGACCGGTCTCCGCCCTGGCGGCGAGCAGCGCCGCGTACAGCGCCTCGGCGTCCTCGTGGTAGTCACCCTGGTCGGCGTCGCCGCTGCGCCAGTCGACGGTCTGCACGTGCCAGCCGTACGCCTCGTAGCGGGCCGCCACGTCCTCGCTCTTGGCGATGCGGGTGTCGTCCTCGATCGAGATCTCGTTGTCGTCGTAGATCACCGTGAGGTTGCCCAGCTGCTGGTGCCCGGCGAGCGCACTGGCCTCGTGGCTGATGCCCTCCTCGATGTCGCCGTCGGAGACGATGCACCAGATGTCGTGGTCGAAGATCGACGCGCCCGGCTCGGCCTCCGGGTCGAACAGGCCGCGCTCGCGGCGGGCCGCCATGGCCATGCCTACCGCGTTGCCCAGGCCCTGCCCGAGCGGCCCGGTGGTGGTCTCCACGCCCGGGGTGTGCCCGTGCTCGGGGTGACCCGGAGTGAGCGATCCCCACTGCCGCAGCGACTTCAGGTCGGACAGGCTCAGCGGGTACCCGGACAGGAACAGCTGGATGTAGAGCGTCAGGCTGGAGTGCCCGGCGGAGAGCACGAAGCGGTCCCGGCCGGGCCAGTTCGGGTCGGCCGGGTTGTGCCGCATGACCCGGTTGAACAGGAGGTACGCCGCGGGCGCCAGGCTCATCGCGGTACCCGGGTGGCCGTTGCCGGATTTCTCCACGGCATCCATGGCCAGGACGCGGACGGTGTCGACAGCCCGGCGATCGAGGTCGGACCAGTTGAGTTCGGAGTGCTCGGGTCGGTTGGCAGCCACGATGGTTGTGCTCCTCGGCAGATGGGCGGAACCCTCACTGGTGACCCTATCGAGCGTGACTAAACGTCCGCCCGGGGATCTCTGCATGGTCTGCGGTACGGGACAGGGCATCGAGTCGTTCAACCCGGTGGTGTGACGGCCCGCACCGTTGTCGGGTCGGCCGGGCAGCCAAAACGACAACGCGTAGTGTGTGGGTCGGTGTGCGGCCCCCGAACAGGTTGGGCCGACCGATCTCCCCGTGCCGATGCCGGAAGGTGGCAATCCGTGAGCATGATCACCGAGCGCCCCGCGAGCAACCCCGCGGGGCAGCCCTCGGCGCGGACGGCCGACGGTCCGGTGGCGCGGCGGGACGTCCGCGCGATCGTCTCGGCGTACGTGGCGCTCACCAAGCCGCGCATCGTCGAGTTGCTGCTGGTCACCACCGTGCCGGCGATGATGCTCGCCGAGGGTGGTCTGCCGTCGCTGTGGCTGATGGCTGTGGTGCTTGTCGGCGGCTCGCTCGCCGCCGGCGCGGCAAGCGTCCTCAACTGCTACATCGACCGGGACATCGACCAGCTGATGCGCCGGACGAAGCGCCGGCCGCTGCCGGCACACACGGTGTCACCGCGCAGCGCCCTGATCTTCGGTCTGGTGCTGGCGGCGGTCTCGATCGTGCTGATGGCGGCGTTCACCAACCTGCTCGCCGCCGCGCTCACCCTCGCCGCGATCGTCTACTACGACGTCGTCTACACGCTGTGGCTCAAGCGCTCCACCCCGACGAACACGTTCTGGGGTGGCGCCTGCGGGGCCGCTCCGGTGCTCATCGGCTGGGCGGCGGTCACCGGTTCGCTGGCGCCTGCCGCGTGGGGGCTGTTCGCGGTGGTCTTCTTCTGGCAGATGCCGCACTTCTACCCGCTCGCCATGAAGTACAAGGACGACTACGCGCGGGCCGGGATCCCGATGCTGCCGGTGGTGGCCTCCACCCGCCGGGTGAACGCCGAGATCCTGATCTTCGCCTGGCTCACCGTGCTGACCTCCCTGGCGGTGTGGCCGCTGGGCCTGAGCGCGATCTACGGCGTACCGACGCTTGTGGTGGGCGCCATCTTCATCGTCGAGGCGCACCGGCTGTGCCGTCGCGCGACGCGGGGCGAGGCAGTCAAGCCGATGCGGCTGTTCCACTGGTCGACCACGTACCTGACGATCGTGTTCGTGGCCGTCGCGCTCGACGCGCTGATCTGACGGTTGCCGGCTCGTCCGGAACCCGTTCCTTCGAGTGGATCAATCATCCTCATGGATGAGTTGTCCGGGTTTAACGTCACATCAGGGTAACTTTCGTATGAGTCGGATGGGCTCAACCTGCGCCGGCTCGATCCGGGTTTGCCAGCGCATTGTGTGCCCATAAGTCGGGAAAAAACCGGACAGAAAATCTGTGTTCTGTCTTAAACCTGTAGGTAATTGGCATCACAAAAGCTTCATGGTTCTCGCCCGGGCGAGTGGAACTCTGCTTAGGCTTCGCGTCATGGCAGATGGTTCCGATACGACGCTGACGGACGAGCAGACCGTCGGTGGGCAGGCTTCGCACGGCCTGGTAGCCGGCCTCAAGGCGTTCGCCGCCGGCCACGGTGGAGCGAAGGCGGTCATCGAGTACGTCGGCAAGCGTGGAGCGCGGATCGTCCTCGTGGGCTCCGACGGTGAGTGGGGCGACCAGTTCGCCGACGACACCGTCACCGCCCGGGAGGCGTGCGCCAAGGCGGGAGTCACCGTCGAGAACGCCTGGGAGCGTGAACTGATGGACCAGATGCGTCCGAGCAACGACCTCTGGCGGTCGATGGCCCGGCGCACGATGGCCCGCTGAGATAGATAGTTGAATTGACCGACCACCACCAGTCGACCCGGGGGAAACCCCGGGTCGCTCTCGTCACCTGCACCGAGCTGACCGAGCTGGATCCGGACGACAGGCTCGTCCTCGCCCCGCTCGCCGCCCGGGGCGTCACCGTCGAGGCTCCCGTCTGGGACGACCCCGGGGTCGACTGGTCCTCGTACGACCTGGTCGTGCTCCGCTCGCCGTGGGACTACGCGCTGCGCCGCGACGAGTTCGTCACCTGGGCGGCCACCGTCCCGGCGCTCGTCAACCCGGCCGACGTGGTCCGCTGGAACACCGACAAGCGGTACCTCGCCGAGCTGACCGCCGCGGGCGTGCCCACCGTGCCGACCTCCTGGGTCGAGCCGGGGGAGAGCTGGCAGCCTCCCGCCGACACCGGCGAGTACGTGATCAAGCCGGCGGTCAGCGCGGGCAGCCAGGACACCGGCCGGTACGACCTGGCCGACCCGCAGCACCGGGACCTCGCCGTGGCGCACGTACGCCGGCTGTCCGACTCCGGTCGGACGACAATGGTCCAGCCGTACCTGGACGCCGTCGACACCGAGGGCGAGACGGCGCTGCTCTTCCTGGCCGGCCCGGACGGGCTCGCGTTCAGCCACGCGATCTGCAAGGGGCCGATGCTGACCGGGCCGGACCTCGGCCCGGACGGGCTCTACAAGGCCGAGGAGATCAGCGCCCGCACCGCGCGAGCGGACCAGCTGGCGGTCGCCGAACGCACCCTCGCCACGGTTCCCGGCGGCACGCGTCAGTTGCTCTACGCCCGGGTCGACCTGATCCCGGGCCCGGACGGCGACCCCGTCCTGGTCGAGCTGGAGCTGACCGAGCCGTCGCTGTTCATCGGGTACGCCGACGGCGCCCCCGACCGCCTCGCCACGGCGATCACCACCCACCTGGCCCGCCGCGCCTGACCGCCTCTGGGTGTGATGCCGCCCCGGGGTGTGATGCCGCCCCGGGGGTGTGATGCCGCCCCGGGGTGTGATGCCGCCGCCGGGGCGGGCTCTGCTGTGGCAAGATCACGCAACATCCAGGAAGTAGTGGCATCGCGCGTCCGTGAGGCCACTACTTCCAGGATCGAGCGCGATCTTGACCGCGAAGGCGTTCCAAGCCCGCCTTCGGCCCCGTTGCCGCCCGCTCCCCGGGCCGGCGCTCCCGTCCGCCCTCAAGATCCTCACAACTTCGGGGAAGTTGCTGCCTCCGGCGCGTCCGATGCGGCAACTTCGGGGATGTTGTGAGGATCTTCGGCGCGGGGCGCGGGGCGCGGGGCGCGGGGCGCGGGGCGCGGGGCGCGGGGCGCGGGGCGCGGGGCGCGGGGCGCGGGGCGCGGGGCGCGGGGCGCGGGGACGCGTCAGGCGGTGACCGGGACGGCCTGCGCGTCCGCCGGGACGGCCGGCGGGGTCGGGGCGTTCGGGTGGCGTTCCCGGGTCGACCACTGCACCGAGAGGGTGGCGAGCAGCACCAGGCAGGAGCCGAGCATGTGCGCGCCGACCAGGAGCGCGGGCACGTGGGTGAAGTACTGCACGAAGCCGATGACGCCCTGGCTCAGCTCGACGGCGACCAGGACGATCGCGGCCCTGGTGGCCCGACGGGCGCCCACCGCCCGGAACGCGAAGATCAACGCCACCGAGAGCCCGATCAGCAGGAAGACCGCGTCGGCGTGTACCTGCGAGATCGACTCCGGGTCGAGCCCGTTGCGGGCCGCGCCCTGGTCGCCGGCGTGCGGGCCGCTGCCGGTGACCCAGGTGCCGATCACCAGCACCGCGACGCTGACGCCTGTGGTGATCCGGGCCAGCGCGCGCAGAGGCGTGGGCACCACTGCCACCGTGGGGCCGTCCGGTTCGTCGATCCGCCGCCAGAGGGCGTACGCGGCGGCGATCACCGCCATCGAGGCGAGGAAGTGCAGCCCGACCACCCACGGGTTGAGATTGGTGAGCACGGTGATGCCACCGAGCACCGCCTGGGCGGGGATTCCCAGGAAGACGGCGACGGCAAGCGCGAGGAGCCCGGGTCGGCGGGGCCGGTGGGCCAGTACGGCCAGCACTGTGGCAAGCGCGATGAGGCCCACCGCGAAGGTCAGCATCCGGTTGCCGAACTCGATCACCCCGTAGATGCCCATCTCGGGTGTGGTGACGTACGAATCGTCGGTGCACCGGGGCCAGGTGGGGCAGCCGAGGCCGGAGGCGGTCAACCGGACGGCCCCGCCGGTCACGACGATGCCCACGTTCGCGATGATCGAGGCGAGCGCGAGGCGGCTCAGCAGGGTGCCGGAGACCGGACGGACGATTCGGTTCACGGCGCAAATCCTACGCACCGTAGTGATCGAGGTTCGTCCGACTCCGCCGGGTCGGTGGTTCGGATCACCGGGACCCGGGTTTGCGACAGTCCGGGTAATTACGTAACGTTGGCGTTGTGAAAAACGCGGCGGCGCTCTCCGGGCAGCGGTCGGCGGCCGATCCGGCCGTCGGTGCTTCCGCCTGCGCGCCCGTCGTGACCACGCCGACCGGCCTCTCCGGTGCCGCCGCGGCCGAGGTCTCCACCCGGGACCGGGTCACCCAGCTGCTGCTGGAGCGGGGGGCCACCACCGCCGCGCAGCTCGGTCAGGCGCTCGGTCTGAGCCCGGCGGCGATCCGCCGGCACCTGGACGCGATGCTCGCCGACGGTGATGTCTTCGCCCGGGAGCAGACCGTGCAGGGCAGTCGTGGTCGGGGCCGCCCGGCGAAGGTGTTCCTGTTGACCGAGGCCGCCCGGGTCCGCTGTGGCACCCATCACTACGACAACATGGCCACCGCGGCGCTGCGCTGGATCGCCCGCAGCGGTGGTTCGGACGCCGTCGAGGCGTTCGCCACCGAGCAGGTGTCCGCCCTGGAGTCGCGCTGCCGGGCCGCCATGGAGGACGCCGGCGACGACCCCCTCGCGCGGGCTGAGGCACTCGCCGGAGCGCTCACCGCCGAGGGATACGCTGCCAACGCGACCACGATCGCCTCCGGCGGGCAGCTCTGTCAGCACCACTGCCCGGTGGCGCACGTGGCCGCCGAGTTTCCCCAGCTGTGCGAGGCCGAGACCGCGGTGATCTCCCGTCTGGTCGGCACCCACGTGCAGCGCCTGGCCACCATCGCGCACGGCGACGGGGTGTGCACCACGCACATTCCGACCCAGCCGACCCGCGCCCAATCCGGTAATCCCGTCACCACTGTGAGGACAGATAGATGACCGAGCAGATCGTCCAGCCCCTGACTCAGGAAGAGCAGCTCGCCGCCCTGGGTCGCTACGAGTACGGCTGGTCCGACCCGGACGCCGCCGGGGCGGTCGCCCAGCGCGGCATCAACGAGGCGGTGGTGCGGGACATCTCGGCCAAGAAGAACGAGCCGGCCTGGATGCTCGACCTGCGCCTGAAGGGCCTGCGGCTGTTCGGCCGTAAGCCGATGCCGGCCTGGGGCGCGGACCTCACCGGGATCGACTTCGACAACATCAAGTACTTCGTGCGGTCCACCGAGAAGCAGGCCACCAGCTGGGAGGACCTGCCCGAGGACATCAAGAACACCTACGACCGGCTGGGCATCCCGGAGGCGGAGAAGCAGCGCCTGGTCGCCGGTGTCGCGGCGCAGTACGAGTCGGAGGTCGTCTACCACAAGATCCGTGAGGACCTTGAGGAGCAGGGCGTCCTCTTCCTGGACACCGACACGGCGCTGCGCGAGCACGAGGACGTCTTCAAGGAGTACTTCGGCACGGTGATCCCGGTCGGCGACAACAAGTTCGCCGCCCTGAACACCTCCGTGTGGTCCGGTGGCTCGTTCATCTACGTGCCGAAGGGCGTGCACGTGGAGATCCCGCTGCAGGCCTACTTCCGGATCAACACGGAGAACATGGGCCAGTTCGAGCGGACGCTGATCATCGTCGACGAGGGTGCGTACGTGCACTACGTCGAGGGCTGCACCGCGCCGCTGTACTCCTCCGACTCGCTGCACAGCGCGGTCGTGGAGATCATCGTGAAGAAGAACGCGCGCTGCCGGTACACGACCATCCAGAACTGGTCGAACAACGTCTACAACCTGGTGACCAAGCGCGCCGTCTGCCACGAGGGCGCGACCATGGAGTGGGTCGACGGCAACATCGGCTCCAAGGTCACCATGAAGTACCCGGCGGTCTACATGACAGGCGAGCACGCCAAGGGCGAGGTGCTCTCGGTGGCGATGGCCGGCGAGGGTCAGCACCAGGACGCCGGCGCCAAGATGGTGCACGCCGCGCCGCACACGTCCTCGACGATCGTGTCGAAGTCGATCGCCCGGGGCGGCGGCCGCACCTCGTACCGGGGTCTGGTGCAGGTGCTGGAGGGTTCGCACCACAGCCGCAGCACGGTCAAGTGCGACGCGCTGCTGGTCGACACCATCTCCCGCTCGGACACCTACCCGTACGTCGACATCCGCGAGGACGACGTGTCGATGGGGCACGAGGCGACCGTCTCCAAGATCAGCGACGACCAGCTCTTCTACCTGATGAGCCGGGGCCTGAGCGAGGACGAGGCGATGGCCATGATCGTGCGCGGCTTCATCGAGCCGATCGCCAAGGAGCTCCCGATGGAGTACGCCCTGGAGCTCAACCGCCTGATCGAGCTTCAGATGGAGGGCGCGGTCGGCTGACGCCGCCTCCGCCCGGCCTCGGACGGGCCCGGACCCGGTACGCCGGGTCCGGTCCGGCCCGCTTTGACCCTCCGATTCATGACAGACCAAGGAAGAAATGACTACCCAGGCTTCCGCGCCGCCGCCCAGCACCAAGTCGCAGGCGCTGCGCTCGTTCGACGTCGCCGACTTCCCGGCCCTCACCGGCCTGGAGGAGGAGTGGCGTTTCACCCCGCTCAAGCGCCTCCGCGGCCTGGTCGGCGACGGGCCGGCGTCGTCGGACGAGGCGTCGGCCGCGTCCGGCGCCGTCCGGCACGAGTACGGCGACCTGCCCGAGGGCGTGGCCGTCGGACGGGTCGGCCGTGACGACAAGCGGATCGGCAGCGTGCTCACGCCCGTCGACCGGGTGAGCGCGCTGGCGTACGGCGCGGCCACCGACGCCCTGCTGGTGCGTGTCGACCCCGACGTGGTGCTCGGCGCTCCGGTGCGCCTGCGCGTGGTCGGCAACGGCGCCGGGCAGCCGGCGTTCGGTCACACCTTCGTCGAGGTGGGCCGCTTCGCCGAGGTGACAGTGGTGCTGGAGCACGTCGGGTCGGCCACCCTTGCCGACAACGTCGAGGTCACGGTGGCCGACGGCGCGAAGCTGACCCTGGTCACGGTGGCCGACTGGGCCGACGACGCGGTCCAGGCGCAGCATCTCAAGATCAAGCTGGGTCGGGACGCCAAGGTCATCCACATCCAGGTCACCCTCGGCGGTGACCTGGTCCGGCAGTTCACCTCTGTGGAGTACACCGGCCGGGGCGGCGAGGCGGAGCTGTACGGCGTCTACTTCGCCGACTCCGGCCAGCACCTGGAGCACCGGCAGCTGGTCGACCACAACGTGCCGGACTGCCGCAGCTACGTCGGCTACCGGGGCGCTCTGCAGGGCGACGACGCGCACACCGTCTGGGTGGGTGACGTGCTGATCCAGGCCGAGGCGACAGGCACCGACACGTACGAGATCAACAGGAACCTGCTGCTCAGCGACGGCGCGCGTGCGGACTCCGTACCCAATCTGGAGATCGAGACCGGCGAGATCGCCGGCGCCGGCCACGCCAGCGCGACCGGCCGCTTCGACGACGAGCAGTTGTTCTACCTGATGGCCCGGGGCATCCCGGAGGGTGAGGCCCGACGCCTGGTGGTCCGGGGCTTCTTCGCCGAGCTGATCAACAAGATCCCGGTGGAGGAGCTGCGCGAGCGCCTGGGCGAGGCGATCGAGGCCCGGCTCGCCAAGGCCGGCGCCTGATGATCCGGATCTGCTCCACCGAGGACGTGCCGAAGGGCACCGCCATCAGCGCGGACGTCGACGGCACTCCGATCGCCCTGGTGCACGCCGAGGACGGCAACTTCTACGCCGCGTACGACGAGTGCTCGCACGCCGCGGTCGCCCTCTCCGAGGGTGAGGTCGACGGCTGCACGCTCGAGTGCTGGTTGCACGGCTCGCGCTTCGACCTGCGCACCGGCGAGCCGACCGGCCTGCCCGCCACCGAACCCGTACCCGTCTACCCCGTCGACGTCCGCGACGGCGACATCTACCTCAGCCTGACGCCGAGTAATGGAGTGACCCGATAATGAGCACCCTGGAGATCCGCGACCTGAAGGTGTCGGTCAAGCTGCCCGAGGGTGAGCTCAAGCCGATCCTGGCCGGTGTCGACCTGACCGTGAGGTCCGGTGAGACCCACGCGATCATGGGCCCGAACGGCTCCGGCAAGTCCACCCTGGCGTACTCGATCGCCGGCCACCCCAAGTACGAGATCACCGGCGGCACGGTCACCCTCGACGGCGAGGACGTGCTGGCCATGACCGTCGACGAGCGCGCCCGCGCCGGCCTCTTCCTGGCCATGCAGTACCCGGTCGAGGTGCCCGGCGTCTCGGTGGCGAACTTCCTGCGCACCGCGAAGACCGCCATCGACGGCGAGGCCCCGAAGCTGCGCACCTGGGGTGGCGAGCTGCGCGGCGCGATGGAGCGCCTCCAGATGGACCCGGCGTTCGCCCAGCGCAACGTCAACGAGGGCTTCTCCGGTGGTGAGAAGAAGCGGCACGAGATCGTCCAGCTGGAGCTTCTCAAGCCGAAGATCGCCGTCCTCGACGAGACCGACTCCGGCCTCGACGTGGACGCGCTGCGCGTGGTCAGCGAGGGCGTCAACCGGGTCCGCGACAACGGCGACACCGGCGTGCTGCTGATCACCCACTACACGCGGATCCTGCGCTACATCAAGCCGGACTTCGTGCACGTCTTCGTGGCCGGCCGGATCGTCGAGCAGGGCGGCCCGGAGCTGGCCGACAAGCTCGAGGCCGAGGGCTACGAGCGGTACGCCGCCGGGGCCGGCACGGCCAGGGCCTGACCGAGAGAGGCGCTGCCGAGATGACCAGCATCGCGATCCCTGAGGGGATGCCGCAGTACGACGACGTGCCGCGTTTCGACGTGGCCCGGGTGCGCGCCGACTTCCCGATCCTCGATCGGGAGATCAACGGGCACCCGCTGGTCTACCTCGACAGCGCCAACACCTCGCACAAGCCGCGGGTGGTGCTCGACGTGCTCGCCGAGCACTACGCGCTGCACAACGCGAACGTGTCGCGCTCGGTGCACACCCTGGGCACCGAGGCCACCGAGGCGTACGAGGGGGCGCGGGCGAAGGTCGCCGCGTTCATCAACGCGCCGAGCGTGGACGAGGTGGTGTTCACGAAGAACTCCACCGAGGCGATCAACGTGGTGGCGTACGCCTTCTCCAACGCCTCGCTGCGCCCCGACGGCGACCCCCGGTTCCGGCTGGGGCCGGGCGACGAGGTGGTGATCTCCGAGATGGAGCACCACTCGAACATCGTCCCGTGGCAGCTGCTGTGCGAGCGCACCGGCGCGACCCTGCGCTGGTTCCCCGTCACCGACCAGGGCCGGCTCGACGAGTCGGGCCTGGACGACCTGGTCACCGAACGGACGAAGATCGTCTCGCTGGTGCACATGTCGAACATCCTCGGCACCGTCAACGCGACCTCCCGGATCACCGCGCGGGTCCGCGAGGTGGGTGCCCTGCTGCTGCTGGACTGCTCGCAGTCGGTGCCGCACCTGCCCATCGACGTGGTCGACCTGGACGCCGACTACATCGTGTTCACCGGGCACAAGATGTGCGGCCCGACCGGCATCGGTGTGCTCTGGGGCCGGGGTGAGCTGCTGGCGGCCATGCCGCCGGTGTTCGGTGGCGGTTCGATGATCGAGACGGTCACCATGGCCGGGTCGACGTTCGCGGCACCGCCGGCCCGGTTCGAGGCGGGCACCCCGCCGATCGCCGAGGCGGTAGCGCTCGGTGCTGCGGTGGACTACCTCACCGGGATCGGCATGGCGTCGATCCAGTGGCACGAGAAGGAGCTGACGGCATACGCGCTCGACGCTCTCGGCTCGGTGCCCGACCTGCGGATCTTCGGCCCGACAGTGCCGGTGGGTCGCGGCGGCACCATCTCGTTCGCGCTTGGTGACGTCCACCCGCACGACGTGGGTCAGGTGCTCGACTCGCTCGGCGTGCAGGTGCGGGTGGGTCACCACTGTGCCAAGCCGGTGTGCAGCCGGTTCGGCGTCCCGGCCATGACCCGGGCCTCGTTCTACCTCTACACCACCACCGGGGAGATCGACGCTCTGGTGGCCGGTCTGGAGCAGGTGCGGAAGGTGTTCGACTGATGGTGCAGCTCGACCAGCTCTACCAGGAGATCATCCTGGATCACTACAAGCATCCGCACGGGCGTGGCCTGCGCGACGCCGACGACCCGGGCGACCAGGTCGCCGAAGCGCACCACGTCAACCCGACCTGCGGTGACGAGGTCACCGTCCGGGTGGCCACCGACGGCGCCGTGCTGCACGACATCTCGTACGACGGGATGGGCTGTTCGATCAGCCAGGCCTCGGCGAGTGTCCTGCACGAGTTGCTGCGCGGCCGGGGCGCCGGGGAAGCATTCGAGGTGCACGAGGCGTTCGTGGAGTTGATGTCCGGACGTGGCCAGGTCACGCCGGACGAGGACGTACTCGGTGACGGGGTTGCTTTCGCGGGTGTCGCCCGCTACCCCGCCCGGGTCAAGTGCGCGCTGCTGCCGTGGATGGCGTTCAAGGACGCGGCGGCACGCGCCGGTGTGGGCGTGAGCCCGGAGGTGAAGGCATGAGCAGCGAGAACACCGCTACCGCGGCGACGCCGGAGGCCGGTGACGCCACCGCGGCGCCGCAGACCGACGCCGTGACGACCGACAGTGCCGCGACGGCGGGTGCCGGCGATGCCGCCACCCCGACGGCGGGCGTCAGCAAGGCCATGATCGCCGACATCGAGGAGGCGATGAAGGACGTCGTCGACCCGGAGCTCGGCATCAACGTGGTCGACCTCGGCCTGGTGTACGGCGTGCACGTCGACGACGAGAACATCGCCACCCTGGACATGACGCTCACCTCGGCGGCCTGCCCGCTGACCGACGTCATCGAGGACCAGGCCCGGCAGGCGCTGACCACCGGCCCCGGCGGCGGTCTGGTCAACGACATCCGGATCAACTGGGTGTGGCTCCCGCCGTGGGGCCCTGACAAGATCACTGACGAGGGTCGGGACCAGCTCCGTTCCCTCGGCTTCAACGTCTGAGTCGACCCCGGTCGGCTCTGCCCGTCGAGCGTGGCACCCCACCGGGGTGCCGCGCTCGACGCGTTCCGCCCCTGACAACGGCGCGCCCGGTGGGAAATGTGGTGGCGGAGGTGCGGCTGCGGGGCGCAGGATGCGGCGGTGACTGAGGCGTACCCGATGCAGGTCCCTGTCCGTGCGGCGACTGCCGTGCGTCGACAGCGGCCGGTCCACGGGCGGGCCTCGATCCGGCTTCGACGGCAGTGAGCGGGGCGTTCCTGGCCGGCCTGGTGGCCGGCTACGGCGTCGCCATCCCGGTCGGCGCGATCGCCATCCTGATCCTGGGGCTCAGTGCCCGTACCTCGTTCCGGGTCGGGGCCGCGGCGGCGCTCGCCGTGGCGACCGCCGACGGGCTCTACGCGGCCGTCGCCACGCTCGGCGGCGCCGGTCTGGCCGGGCTCATCGCGCCGGTCGCCGGTCCGCTGCGGATCCTCGCGGCCGTGGTGCTGCTCGGTCTCGCCGCGCACGGTCTCTGGCGCACCTGGTCGACCCACCGTTCCGGGCGACCGCAGGCGGCGCGCGCCGGCGCCGGCCTGGGCACCCCCGGGCGTGCCTACGCGGCGCTGCTCGGGTTGACACTGCTGAACCCGACGACGGTGCTCTACTTCACCGCCCTGGTGCTCGGCCGTCGGGACTCGGCCGACCCGGGCGCCGTCCCCGCGGCGCTGTTCGTGGCGGGTGTGTTCCTGGCGTCGGCGAGCTGGCAGCTGCTCGTCGCCGGCGGCGGTTCGGTGGTCGGTCGGGCGTTGACCGGGCCGCGCGGCCGGCTGGTCACCGGCCTGGTCTCCAGCGCGCTCATCGCCGCGCTGGCGGTGGCGGCGCTGCTGCCGGGTTGAGCGGTAGCCGCCCGGCCGCCCAGGAGGGCACGCGGTGCCGTACGGTCGGGCGGTGACCAGTCGACCCGCAGCCGGGGGAGGCCGGTGGGTCGAGGTCGACCCGGCCCGCGTCGGCCGCTGGGTCGAGGGCTTCGCCGACCGGCACGGCCCGCACACCACCACCGCCCGGGAGTACGGCCTGCTGCTCACCGCGGCCGACGGGACAACCGCCGAGTTGTACGCCCCGCCGGGAGCACCGGCCGGCGTCGACGTGCCCGGGTTCGTGGCGTCCGCCGTCGCGCCCCGCCGGATCGGCCTGCTGTTGGCCCGCAAGGGCGCGGTGGCGATCGGTGTGGCCGACGGCCCCGACCTCGTCGTCTCCAAGGTCGACACCCGGTACGTGCAGGGGCGCACGGCGGCGGGGGGCTGGTCGCAGCACCGGTTCGCCAGGCGGCGCGACAACCAGGCCAGGGCGGCGCTCGGCGATGCGGCGGACCTGGCCGTACGACTGCTGTTGCCGCAGGCGGCGAGGCTCACCGCTGTGGTGTGCGGCGGTGACCGGCGGGCGGTGGACACGGTGCTTGCCGACCGGCGGCTGTCCCCGCTGGTGCCGCTGCGGGCCGAGCGGCTGCTCGACGTGCCGGAGCCCCGCCACGCGGTGCTGGTGTCGGCGGTCGCCGCTGCCCGGGCGGTACGGATCCGGCTGCGCGACCCCGCACCCGACTGACCGGGACGTCGACGGCGACTGCCGAAGACCGGGGTTCCCGGCGTGCTGGTCCCCAGGTGGTCGGAGGATGGGCACGTGGAGTTTCTGGTTGACATGGTGACGACGGTGCCGGCGGGCACGTCCGACGACGAGGTGGCCGACATGCGTGCCCGAGAGGCGGCGCGCTCGGCCGAGCTGACGGCGCGGGGCAGTCTCCTGCGGCTGTGGCGGCCGCCGCTGGCGCCGGGGGAGTGGCGTACGTGGGGGCTGTTCCAGGCCGCCGACGCGGATGAGTTGGAGGCGGTACTGGCGTCGATGCCGCTGCGCGCCTGGCGGCGGGAGGCGGTGACGCCGTTGACGCCGCACCCGAACGACCCGGGTCAGCCGCCCCGTTGAGCCGCTCCCGGAAAGCTGCCATGTCCGAGGTCCAGATCCTGCGTACCGTCCTCGACCGGTGGCGGTCGGCGGTCGACGCCCACGGCCCTGATCGCGTCGCGTCGTGCTTCACCGAGGACACGATCTTCCAGGGGCTGCGCCCGTACACGGTGGGCCGGAACGGCGTGGCTGCCTACTACGCCGCCCAGCCGCTCGGCCTGACCGCCACGTACGACGTCCGGGAGGCCCGCCGGCTCGCCGACGACCTGGTCCTCGGCTACCTGGAGGTGGAGTTCGGGTTCACCGACCGGCCGGCATTGACAGTGAACCTCGGCGTGCTCCTTCGCCGGATCGACGACGACTGGCTGATCGGCCACTACCAGGTCTCGAAACTGCCCTGACCGCCCGATCGCGTCGAGGACGGAGTGTGGTGGCGGGCGAGGGCCCGTCGCACCACCACTCCATCCTCGACGGTGGGCGTGTCAGGTCAGAGCTGGTCGGTGGCGAAGGTGTCGCAGGTCTTCGGGTCGCCCTTGTCGTAGCCCTGGGTGAACCAGCGCTTGCGCTGCTCGGACGTGCCGTGGGTGAACTGGTCCGGGTTGACCCGCCCGCCGGAGCGCTCCTGGATGCTGTCGTCACCGATCGCCTCGGCGGCGTCGACGGCCTGGTTGATGTCGGCCTCGGTGATCGACGTGAAGAGCGGCTGCTGTCCGGTCTTGTCCTTGCTCTCGGTCGCGTGCTTGGCCCAGGCGCCGGCGTAGCAGTCGGCCTGCAACTCCAACCGCACGGAGGCGGAGCGGGGGCCGCTCTGGTCGCCCTGGCCGGCCTTGGCGTTGGTGCCGAGCAGGTTCTGGATGTGGTGGCCGTACTCGTGGGCGAGCACGTACGGCTGGGCGAACTCGCCCTTGGCGCCGAAGCGGGAAGCCAGCTCGTCGTAGAAGCTCAGGTCGATGTACACCTTGCGGTCGGCCGGGCAGTAGAACGGCCCGACGCCCGAGTCGGCCTGACCGCAGCCGGTGTTCACGGCGGCCTGGAAGAAGTTCGTGGTGGTGGGCTCGTACCTGCCGTTGCCCAACTCCGGGTACGCCTTCTGCCAGTAGGCCTGGATGCTGTTGACGTAGAGCAGGTTGCGGCAGCGCGGGTCGTCGAGACGGTCGGCGTTGGCGGTGGAGCACACCTGATCCAGGTCGCTGCCGCCGGCCTGGCCGCCCTCGTCGCCGTTGGTCATGGCGTTGAGACCGAACCCGCCGCCGAGCAGGGCGACGAGCACGGCCACCACGATGCCGATGATGCCGCCCCGGCCGCCGCCTCCCGGGATGGGGATGCCGATGCCGCCACCCGACCCGCCGCCGCCCCGGCCCAGGTCGTTGGCCTGGGAGGTGTCGAGCTCGGCCCGCTCGTTGAGTTCCATACTGACCCCGATCGCCGTATGCCGGTGAATGTCGCTTCTGTATCGGTTCGTCATAAAGGTGCCGGACGGGGTCCGGACAGGCGTTCCGGTACCCGATGATCTTGATCGCTAATCCGGGCGGCCCGCCTCGGGGCGCCCGGTACACTTGTCCCCGTGCCGCGCTGCGAAGGCTGAACCGCCCCGCGCCGACGGGCCCACCGCCCGCCGGCGCTTTCGCGTGCCCTGAGTCAGCCTTCCAGACCCCGAGAGCGAGTCCCACGAGATGATCACTGCCACCGGCCTGGAGCTGCGTGCCGGCTCCCGGATCCTGCTGTCCGACACCACCCTGCGCGTGCAGCCAGGTGACCGGATCGGCCTGGTCGGTCGCAACGGCGCCGGCAAGACCACCACCCTGAAGGTGCTCGCCGGCGAGGGGCAGCCGTACGGCGGCCAGATCGACCAGCGCAGCGCCATCGGCTACCTCCCGCAGGACCCGCGCACCGGCGACCTGGAGGTGACCGGCCGCGACCGGGTCCTCTCCGCCCGCGGCCTGGACGTGCTGATGTCCCAGATGAAGGACATCGAGGCCCAGCTCGCCGAGGACGCCAACGAGAAGCTGGTCCGCCGCTACGGCGCGCTGGAGGACCAGTTCGCCGCCCTGGGCGGGTACGCGGCCGAGGCCGAGGCCGCCCGGATCTGCGCCAACCTGGGCCTGCCGGACCGGGCGCTCGCGCAGACCATCGGCACCCTCTCCGGTGGTCAGCGCCGGCGCATCGAGCTGGCCCGGATCCTGTTCCGGGACGCGGGTGAGAACGGCGGCGGCATCCTGCTGCTCGACGAGCCGACGAACCACCTGGACGCCGACTCGATCACCTGGCTGCGCGGCTTCCTCGCCAACCACAAGGGCGGCCTGATCGTGATCTCCCACGATGGCGCGCTGCTGGAGTCGGTGGTCAACAAGGTCTGGTTCCTCGACGCCACCCGGTCCGTGATCGACGTCTACAACCTGGGCTGGAAGGCGTACCTGGAGGCCCGCGAGACCGACGAGCGGCGTCGCCGCCGGGAGCGGGCCAACGCGGAGAAGAAGGCCGGCGCGCTGATGGCGCAGGCCGACAAGATGCGGGCCAAGGCCACCAAGACCGTCGCCGCGCAGAACATGGCCCGCCGGGCCGAGAAGCTGATCTCCGGCCTCGAGGAGGTACGGGTCGCCGACCGGGTCGCCAAGGTGCGTTTCCCCAGCCCCGCGCCGTGCGGCAAGACCCCGCTCACGGCGACCGGCCTGTCCAAGTCGTACGGCTCGCTGGAGATCTTCACCGACGTCAACGTGGCGGTGGACAGGGGTTCCCGGGTGGCCATCCTCGGGCTCAACGGCGCCGGCAAGACGACACTGCTGCGGATGCTCGGCGGGCTGCTGACCCCGGACACCGGTGAGGTGCACGCGGGGCACGGGCTGCGGTTGGGCTACTACGCCCAGGAGCACGAGACGCTGGACGTGGAGCGGACGGTGCTGGAGAACATGCGGGCTGCCGCCGTCGAGCAGTCCGACACCGACCTGCGCAAGATCCTCGGCGCGTTCCTCTTCTCCGGAGACGACGTGAACAAGCCGGCCGGGGTGCTCTCCGGTGGCGAGAAGACCCGGCTGGCCCTGTCCACCCTTGTCTGTTCCGGTGCCAACGTGCTGCTGCTCGACGAGCCGACGAACAACCTCGACCCGGTCAGCCGCGAGCAGGTGCTCGACGCCATCGCCAACTATCCGGGCGCCATCGTGCTCGTCACGCACGACCCGGGCGCCGTGCTGGCCCTCAAGCCGGACCGCGCGATCCTGCTGCCCGACGGCGACGAGGACGCCTGGAGCGACGACCTGCTCGAGCTGGTCGAGCTGGCCTGACCGGCCCCGGCCCGGTCAGCCGAGCAGGTCGACCAGTTCGCCGAGCACGCCGGAACCGGCCAGGATCACCACACCGATGCCGATGAAGATCGCCGGTACCAGCCAGTGGCCGGCGCGCTCGACCAGCCGGACCACACGGGGGTGCCCGCCGAGCCAGGCGCCGGCGGCGCACCACAGCGCGATGAGCAGCACGAACATCAGTAGGAAGATCGCACTGTCGGCCGGCCCGAGCGCCCGGAACACAGGTACGTAGACGGCCACGTTGTCGGCGCCGTTGGCGATGGTCACCCCTGCCACACCGAGGGTGGACGCCACCACCGCAGGCGTCTCGTCGTCGTCGCGGCGCGCCAGGGCACGGACTCCCAGGGCGATCGGCAGCAGACCGAGCAGCCCGGTCCACGGCTCGGGCACCACCAGCAGGCCTGCCGCGACGACCGCGCTGGCCAGCGCCAGCGCGCCGATTCCCAGGTACTGACCTGTGACGATCTGCCAGGGGCGGGGTCGGCCGCCGGTGCGGGCCGCGACGAAGAAGAGCGTCAGGATGACGATGTCGTCGATGTCGGTGGCGGCGAACACCACAGCCGCTCCGGCCGCGGTGCCCAGGAGGTCGATCATGACCGAAGGGTACGGCCGTCGGCGGGTGTCGCCGCGCCGCGATGGTACGCCCAGCCGGCGCGGCGGGACGGATCGCCAGGATCACTCTATCGGGAAGCTGACATTGCATAGCGTGTCGGTTGGCGAAGAGTTGATATCTGGCGCATGATCGTTCGAGGCGGTCTAATAGGTGGGACCGTATCCGAACCGCACAGTCTGGGACGTGAGGACACAGCATGGCAGCCACTGGCACAGCCACCAGCACTGAGAAGGGTCGCCGGATCATCGGAGCCGAGCGTCAGACGCTCGCCAAGGACCTGGTAAAGCGGTACACCTCGGGGGAGAGCATCCGCGCGCTGGCGGCCTCGACCGGCCGTTCCTACGGGTTCATCCACCGAGTGCTCACCGAGTCCGGGGTGCAGCTGCGTCAGCGCGGCGGTGCCCGGCGCCGCAAGAAGGCGTGACCCGCCCCTCAGCGTCGTTCACCAGCGCCGCGCCCCGGGCCGCCCGGTGACCGCCGAGGCGACCGGGGTCCGGCTGACCTGCGACGGGCCGGTTGCCACGGTGACGTTGTGCCGGCCCGACGTGCTCAACGCCCAGACGCCCGCGATGTGGCGCGCCATGAGCGACTTCTCCCGGGACCTGCCCGGCGATGTACGGGTGGTGGTGGTCCGTGGTGAGGGCCGCGCGTTCTCCGCAGGCCTCGACCTGTCGGTGGCCGGCGCCTCCGGTCCGGGGTCGTTCGCCGAGCTGGCCACGCTGCCCGAGCAGGAGTGCGCGGACCGGATCGCCGAGTTCCAGACGGGTTTCACCTGGCTGCACCGCCCCGATCTCATCACGGTGGCCGCCGTGCAGGGCCACGCGATCGGCGCCGGTTTCCAACTGGCGCTCGCCTGTGACCTGCGCGTCCTCGCCGCCGACGCGAAGCTGTCGATGGCCGAGGTGACCCTCGGGCTGGTGCCCGACCTGGCTGGCACGAAGCGCCTCGTGGAACTGGTCGGCTATTCCCGGGCGCTGGAGATCTGCGCGACAGGCCGCCGGCTGGACGCCGCCGAGGCGGACCGGATCGGATTGGCCACGCTCGTCGTACCGCCGGGTGAGCTGGACGACGCGGTCCGCGACCTGAGCGCGGGCCTGCTCGCGGGCGCCCGCGACGCCGTCGTGGAGATCAAGGCTTTGCTCGCCGGCGCGGCCGGGCGTTCGCCCGCCGACCAGCAGCGAGCCGAACGCGAGGCGCAGACCCGCCGGCTGCGCGACCTCGCCGGTCGGGGAGAATAGTAAGGACCGCACGGGAAGATCCGGGTTACGACCGAGGTTGTCAGAGTCGTCGGGAGAATTGACCTGACGTGCGGTCCGCCCGACGACCCGGAGGTGAACGGTGTCCAACCCGATGTCCGGCGGTGGCATGGCGGGATGGAGCATGCTCCGGTCGATGCGCAACCGCGACGAGGTCTCCGCCCACCGGCTCAAGCGTGGGGTGGCCCGGCGGATCGTCGCCTTCGCCCAGCCGTACCGCCGCGACATCATCATCTTCCTGGCCACCGTGGTGCTTGCCGCCATCATCGGCGTGGCCACCCCGGTGCTCGCCGGCGACGTGATCAACGCGATCAACAGGGGTGGCGCCGAGGCGGGCCGGCTGGTGGTCCGCCTGGCACTGTTCATCGCCGCGCTCGCCGTCGCCGACGCGCTGCTGTCCCTGGCCCAACGCTGGTATTCGGCACGCATCGGCGAGGGCATCATCCTCAACCTGCGCACCCGGGTCTACGACCACGTGCAGCGGATGCCGTTGCAGTTCTTCACCCGCACCCAGACCGGCGCCCTGGTCAGTCGACTCAACAACGACGTGCTCGGCGCCCAGCGGGCGTTCACCTCCACCCTCTCCGGCGTGGTCAGCAACGTCATCCAACTCGTGCTCACCGCCGCGGTCATGTTCACCCTGTCGTGGCAGATCACCGCGCTCTCCCTGGTCCTGCTGCCGATCTTCATCATCCCGGCCCGCCGGGTCGGGCGGCGCCTGGCCGACATCACACGTGAGGCGTACAACCTCGACGCCAAGATGAGCGCGACGATGACCGAGCGGTTCGGGGTGGCCGGCGCGCTGCTGGTGAAGCTCTTCGGCCAGCCCGAGATCGAGGCCCGCCGGTTCGCCGACCGGGCCGAACGGGTCCGCGACATCGGCATCCAGTCCGCCATGTACTCCCGCACGTTCTTCGTGGCGATGCTGCTGGTGGCGTCGCTGGCGCAGGCCCTCACGTACGGCCTCGGCGGCTGGCTCGCGGTCACCGGAGGCGTCAGCGCGGGCACAGTCGTGACCCTCGCGCTGCTGCTGACCCGCCTGTACGGTCCGCTCACCGCGCTCTCCAACGTCCGGGTCGACGTGATGAGCGCGCTTGTCTCCTTCGACCGCGTCTTCGAGGTGCTCGACCTCCAACCCGGCATCGTGGAGAGGCCCGACGCGGTGCCGGTGCCCCGGGGCAACGGCCGGGTCGACTTCCGGGACGTGCGGTTCCGCTACCCGAGCGCCGCCGAGATCTCCCTCGCCTCGCTGGAGGAGGTCGCCACCCTCGACCGGACGGTCAACGAGCCGGTGCTCAGGGGTGTCTCGTTCAGCGTCGAGCCGGGGCAGATGGTCGCCCTGGTCGGCCCGTCCGGCGCCGGCAAGTCGACGCTGTCCATGCTCATCTCCCGGATCTACGACGTCACCGACGGCCAGGTGCTCGTCGGCGGGGTGGACGTCCGCGACGCGACACTCGCCTCGCTGCGCGACGAGATCGGCGTGGTCACCCAGGATTCGCACCTGTTCCACGAGACGATCGCCGAGAACCTGCGCTACGCCAAGCCGGACGCCACCGACGACGAGATCTGGGCGGCCCTCGCCGGTGCCCAGGTCGCCGACCTGGTCCGGTCGCTGCCCGACGGGCTGGACACCACCGTGGGGGAGCGCGGCTACCGGTTCTCCGGCGGCGAGAAGCAACGCATCGCCATCGCCCGGCTGCTGCTCAAGGCCCCGTCGATCGTGATCCTCGACGAGGCCACCGCACATCTGGACTCGGAGAGCGAGGCCGCCGTGCAGCGGGCGCTGTCGGTGGCGCTGGCCGGGCGTACCGCCCTGGTGATCGCGCACCGGCTCTCCACCGTCCGCGACGCCGACCAGATCCTGGTCCTCGACGGCGGGCGGATCGTCGAGCGGGGCCGCCACGACGAGCTGGTGGCGGTCGGCGGGCTCTACGCCGAGCTGTACCGCACGCAGTTCGCCGTCGCCGACTCGCCCCGGCCCTTCGAGGACGCGACGGGCCCCGAGCCGGTGGTCATGCCGCTGGGCACGTACGTCGCCGACGAGGCGATGCCGCCCGCCGCCGCCAACTGACCGGCGGCGGGCTCAGCCCGTGCGGCGGTCCGGCAGGCCCGTCGCCACCCGCAGTTCGGCGAACGCGGCGCCCAGCGTGACAGGCGTGAAGTGCGCGTTCAGGCCACTCGGGTTGGGCAGCACCCACAGCCGCGCCCCGGCCAGCGACTCCGGCTGCGGCCCGAAGGCGGCCTTCGGCCGCTGAAAACCGATCCGGTACGCGGTCACCCCGACCACCGCCACCCATCGCGGCCGGTACCGGGCCACCTTGTCGGTGAGGATCGTGGCGCCGTCGAGGAGTTCGGAGGCGGTCAGCTCGTCCGCTCGGGCGCTGGCCCGCTCGGCCATGTTGGTGATGCCGAGCCCGAGGGCGGGCAGCGCGTCCTGTTCGCTCGGGTGCAGCAGTCGGGGAGTGAACCCGCCCGTGTGCAACGCCGGCCAGAACCGGTTCCCCGGTCGGGCGAAGTGCCAGCCGGTCGCGGCCGACCAGAGGCCGGGGTTGATGCCGACGAAGAGCACCGCGAGGCCGGGCGCGAGCACGTCGGGGATGGTCCGGTCAGCTGCGGCGGCCAGCTCCGCCCTGGTCGGCCGGGGATGGCCGGCGGCAGCACCGCCGGGCCGGGCCAGGTCTGGCGGCACCTCGCCGGCTCGCCGGCCCGCGCCCGCTGTCACAGGCCGCGCAGCGCGCCGCCGTCGACCGGCACGGTGAGACCGGTCAGGTAGCTGGCGGCGGGGGAGAGCACGAACGCGGCCACCCTGCCGAACTCGGCCGGATCGCCGAGGCGCCGCAGCGGGATGATCGCCTCCGCCTCGGCGCGGGCCCGCTCCGGGTCACCGGTCGCGGCGAACAGTTCGCGGTTGCGGTCGGTCAGGATCCGGCCCGGCAGCAGGCCGACCACCCGTACGCCGCGGGGGCCGTAGTCGTCGGCCACGTCCTTGGCGACGCCTACCAGGCCCGGACGCAGGCCGTTGGAGATGCCGAGACCGGGCACCGGGCCACGGGCCGAGGTGGAGAGCACGAGCCCTATCGCGCCGCCCTCGTCGAGCGCGCCGGCGATCGTGCGTACCGCGCGGACGGTGCCCAGGAAGACGGTCTCGAAGGAGGTCCGCCACTGCTCGTCGCTTATCGACGCCGCGTTGCCGGCCGGCGGGCCGCCGACCGAGATCAGCGCGCCGTCCAGTCGGCCGAAGTGCTCCCGCGCCGCCGCGACGAGCCGCTGCGGGGTCTGCGGGTCGGCCAGGTCCGCGGTGATACCCACCGCCCGCTGCGGCCCGCCGAGCTGCTCCGCGGCGGCGGCCACCGCGTCCGCGTCCCGGGCCGAGAGCACCACCCGCGCCCCGTCGGCGACCAGGCACTGCGCCGTGGCGTAACCCAGGCCGCGGGAGGCGCCGGTGAGCACGTAGACGCGGTCGGTCAGTCCGAGATCCATGCCGCCGATCCTGCCGCATCCGGCAGGCCCCCGCCAACGTCTACGGCCGGCGCGGGCGGGCGTGGGGCCGGGCGCAGCAGGCGTACCCGACCGGCGATCTGCACCGCCACGGCCCCGCCGGCGCGGGTCACCGCCGGCAGCCGGCGCGGACGTGGCGCCGTGTGTCCGTCGTAGCGCAGGCCCGCCTCGCGGACGGCCAGCTCCTCCGCGCCGGCAGGGGGCAGCGCACCCCGCTCGCGCAACATCCGGGCCAGGTCCCAGCCGTCGCGCAGCGAACCGGTCGTGGGTCGGCCGGACGCCCAGCGCGCGAACGTCGCAGGCCACCCGTGGCCCAGGCCGGCGGCGAGCAGCGGCCAGTGCCGGGCCACCTCGCCGGCCCGCTTGCGCAGCAGCGCCGCGCGGGCGGCGGCCAGCGGACCCGGAGCGAACCCTGCGGGCGGCGCGCCACCGGCGACCAGAGCCGCGACCAGCTGGGCCTGCCGTTCGGCGAGCCCGGGGCGAGGTTCGCCCGTCATGTCACGGCCGGGAAGCCGGCGGCGGCGGCCAGGGCGTCCAGCTCGGCGCGCAGCTCGGCCGCCGGTGGATAGCTCCCGTCGCGTTCCAGCAGCAGCGCCGGGGGTCGCCGACTGGCGCAGAGCGCGCCGACCAGGTCCAGCACGTCCGGCGGCACCGGGTCGGTGTGCGTGTCGTGGTAGTAGCCGCCGTGCTCCGCCCCGCCGGCCACGTGCGCGTACCCGACCCGGTCCAGGGGCAGGCGGTCGAGCAGCGCGAACGGGTCGGTGCCCCGGTTGCGGGCGTTGGCGTACACGTTTGCGACGTCGAGCAGCAGCAGAGCGCCCGTGCGGTCCAGGATCTCGGTGAGGAAGTCCGCCTCGTCCAACTCGTCGTCGGGCCAGTCGACGAGCGCGGCGATCGGTTCCAGGGCGATCGGCACCGGCAGTTCGGCCTGCGCCCGGGCCACGTTGGCGCAGACCGCGTCGACCGCCTCCCGGCTGCGGGGCAGCGGCAGCAGGTGTCCGGCCTCCAGCCCGCCGGCCCGGACGAACGCGATGTGTTCGCTGACCAGCGGGGCGTCGACCCGCTGCGCCACCGCCGCCAGGTGGGCGACCCGGGCCGGGTCGACCGGCTCGGCGCCGCCGAGCGAGAGTCGCACCCCGTGCGGTACGACTGTCACCGCGCGGTCGCGCAGCTGCGCCAGTCCCGGCGGGAGCGGCCCGGACGCGGGCACCGACTCGGCCACCACCTCGACGAACCGCAGGCCGGGCAGCTCGGCCACGAAACCGGCGATCTCCGGGCGCCAGCCGATGCCGATCCCGGACGGGCCCGTCATCCGCCGCACCCGCCGCCGCAGCCTCCGCCGCCGCACGAGCTGCCGCCGCCGCACGAGCTGCCGCCCCCGCAGGAGCTGCCACCGCCCGACGTGCCGCTGGAGCCCGACGACCAGCCACCGCCGAGGGCCTGGCGCTGCACCTCGGCCTGCTCGGCGAAGCCCGGGTCGAGCGCCCAGAGCGACGCGGTGCCGTACAGGGCCACTCCCATCGCCGCGCCGGCCGCCCCGTAGGTGGCGTACGCGGGCGACGAGCCGGGAGCCAGGTGGGTGTGCGCCCGACGCTGGTCGCGCAGCGCGGCGCGGCCGGCCCGGGTGGTCTGCGGGGCGCGCCACAGCAGCAGCACCGCCGCCAGCACCGCGAACAGGGTGAGCAGCAGGTAGCCGACCGGGCGCCCGTTGGTCAGGCCGGCGAACAGCCGCACCACGCCCAGCACCAGCAGGGCGGCGAGGACCCGGCTCCACCGCCGGACGGCTGCCCGCTGCGCCGGGCTCAGCAGCAGGCCTCGTTGCTCCAGGTCGGCGCGCAGCTGGTCGAGGGCGTCGCGTACGCGCTGTTCCCGGGGCAGGTCGCGGGCGCGGGACCGCTGGTGGGCGGCCCAGTGGATCGCCTGGTCCAGTGGGGTGAGCCCGGTCGGCGCCGGGCCGGTGGTGAGCAGCCGGCGGTCCGGTCCGACACCTATCGCGCCGCTGCCGCGCAGCCCACCGAGGGTGGCGTGCACGGCGAGCGCCGGCCCGCCGTTGAGGTACGCGAGCTGCTGCGCGCCGAGCGGGCCGGCGCCTGCGGTGTTCGCGCCGGCCAGCAGTCGGACCCGGTGGTACACCGCGACCGCCACCACTGCGGCGCTCGCCAGGAGGTAGAACCGGAGGAAGGTCGGGCCGGGGATGCCCCAGGTGTCGCCCGACGCGGCATGGACGATCATCGGCTGCTCCTGTCGCCGGAGGGATCGGCGGCCCCATTGTGGAGCAGCGCCGCCACGTCCGGCGGACCGGTGTCGGGGCGGTCAGTGGCGGCGGACCGCCTCCTCGACGAGGTCGAGCACGGGACCGAGGTCGCCGGCCGGCCGGCCCATCGCCAGGTGCAGCACCAGGCCGTCGTACGCCAGCTCCAGGAACTGGGCGAGCACGTCGATCGGTACGTCCTCGCGCAGCACGCCGGCGTCGCGCTGGCGGGCCAGGCGGTCACGGGTGGCCTCGGCGATCGCGGCGGACCGTTCCGCCCAGCGGCGGGCGAACGCCGGGTCGGTGCGCAGCCGGCGGGACACCTCCAGTTGGCTGCCCAGCCAGCCTGTGGTGTCCGGGGAGACCGCCCGGGCCAGCAGGTCGCGCATGACCTGGACCAGGCCGTTGCGGGCCACCGTCTCGACCATGACGGCGGCGTCGTCCTCGGCGACGGCCAGAAAGAGCGAGTCCTTGTCCCGGAAGTGGTGGAAGATGGCGCCGCGGGACAGGCCGGTGGCCTCCTCGAGGCGGCGTACCGTCGCCCCCTCGTAGCCGTGCCTGGCGAAACACGCCCGCGCGGCGGCGAGGATCTCCTGCCGGCGCGCGTCGAGCTGATCCTGGCTTACTCTGGGCACGCGTCGATCGTCGCAGGTCACCGCGGGCCATGCAAACCGTACGTACGGCTTGGTGCGCTTGCGTCTACCATCGGCCGGTGACCCCGCCCCACCCCGTGCCGACCGCCCCGCTGACAGTCGCCACCGTCCAGGCCACGCCGACACCCGGTGACGTCGCCGGCAACGCGCTGGCCGCCGCCGACCTGGTCCGCCGCGCCGGTGGGCAGGGCGCCCGGGTGGCAGTGCTGCCCGAGTTGTACCTCTGCGCGTACCATCCGCCGACCCTCGCCGCCGACCCGGCCGGCACCGACGTCGCGGCCGACCCGACAGGCGCGGTCGCGGACGCCCGGCTCGACCCGCTGCGCGTCGCGGCGCGCGAGGCCGGCGTCACAGTGCTCGTCGGCGCCGCCGCCCGCCACCCGGACGGGCGGCGGACCATCGCCGCCCTGGTGGTCGACCGCGCCGGCGCGGTCCGTGTCGGGTACGACAAGCAGCAACTGTGGGGCGACGAACGCGAGCTGTTCGACGAGGGTGCACGGGGCGCCACGCTTCTCATCGACGACTGGCGGCTCGGGTTGGGCATCTGCTACGACGGCTGCTTCCCCGAGCACGCCCGGGCCGCTGCCCTCGACGGCGCGCACGGCTACCTGTGCCCCAGCGGGTACCTGGCCGGCTCGGAACACCGCCGGGACCTCTACTACGCCGCCCGGGCACTGGACAACACGATGTTCGTGGTCTTCGCGAACGCTGTCGGGGGAGCCGACCCGTGGCGGTTCAACGGCGGCGCGGCGATCTACGACCCGCAGGGACGGGCGCTGGCCCGGGGCGCCGACGAGGGCACCGCGGTGCTCGTGGCCACGCTGGACCCGGCCGCGCTCGCCGACACCCGGGCGGCCCATTCGATGCTCGCCGATCGGCTCCCGGACCAGGGTGGCCAGCGGGTGTCGATGTCCGGTTGAGCACCCCGTCAGGTCGACACCCGCCGGATCTGTTGGCGGACACGTCGGTCCCGTAGGGTGCCCGAGTGCCACTGCTCCTGCTGGACCTGGACAACACCCTGCTGGATCGGGCCGGGCCGTTCCGCCGCTGGGGTGAGCGCTTCCTGGACGGCATCGGCGCGCCCCCCACCGACATCGAGTGGCTGCTCTCGATCGACGCGGACGGTCTGACCGACCGCTGGGACCTGGCCGACGCGATCCGGGACCGCTACGAGCTGCGGATCCCCTCGATCGACCTGGTGGAGGAGCTGCACGACGGGGTGGTCGCGCAGACCCGGCTGGATCCGCTCACCGCGTGCGCGCTGCGGATCGCCGACGACGCGGGCTGGATCCCGGTAGTAGTCTGCAACGGCACGGTACGCGTGGAGGAAGCCAAGATCCGCCGGACCGGCCTGGACCGCTACGTCGCGGACTGGGTGATCTCCGAGGAGGCCGGGGTCAGCAAGCCCAACCCGCGCATCTTCGCGCTCGCCGCGCAGCGGGTCAGGATGCCCCTGCGTGGCGCCTGGGTCGTCGGGGACAGCCCGGAGGCGGACATCGGCGGCGCCGCCGCGGTCGGCCTGCCCAGCGTCTGGCTGCATCGCGGGCGTACCTGGTCGGACGTGCGGTTCGCGCCCAGTCGCACCGTGGACGGGCTGATCGCCGCGGTCGCCACCGTGCTCGCGAGCTGACGCGCGCCCGCCGGTCCGCGGCGGTAATTCGGTTGACCGGCCGGCGGGGCTGCGGCGAGCATTGTCGACGCAACGTGCACCCCGGGCGTGCGCCCGGTCGAGGAGAGGGGGTCGGTCATGGCCGTCTTCGCAGGTCGCTTCCAGCTGCCTATCTCAGCCTCGACCAAGGGAACCTCACCACAGTGCGCGATCATGACCTGCCGGCGCTCGAGCGCCGCAGCCGCGGCAAGCGCCGCTTCGACGACGACGAACCACAGTTCCTGAAGCGCGGGCGGCCCACCGAGCCGCCCGCCGACCCCGACACCGAGCCCGACCCGGACACCGGCGAGCACTGGTCGTCCTGGGACGACGCCGTGCACGGGCCGCGGCCGCACCCGGACTGGCTGGTCACCGAGCTGGCCGCCAAGGACACCGAACTGGGTGTGCTGAAGACCGGCAAGGAGGCGGACGTCCACCTGGTCCGTCGGGCGGTGCCGGACACGGACCGGTCCTGCCTGCTGGCGGTCAAGCGGTACCGGGACGCCCAGCACCGGCTGTTCCACCGCGACGCCGGCTACCTGGAGGGCCGTCGGGTACGCCGGTCCCGGGAGAACCGGGCGATGGCCGGCCGGACGGCCTTCGGCCGACAGATGATCGCCGGGCAGTGGGCCGCCGCCGAATTCGCCGCCCTGGCCCGACTCTGGGAGATCGGCGCCGGGCACGACCGGATCGCCGTGCCGTACCCGGTGCAGCTGCGCGGCACCGAGCTGATGCTGGAGTTCGTCGGCGACGCCGAGTCGGGGCTGGCCGCGCCCCGGCTGGCCCAGTTGCGTCCCGGCCCGGCCGAGGTACGCGACCTGTGGGCGCAGCTGGTGGAGGCGCTGCGCGTGCTGGCCCGGGCCGGGTACGCGCACGGCGACCTGTCGCCGTACAACCTGCTCGTGCACTCCGGCCGGCTCGTCGTGATCGACCTGCCGCAGGTGGTCGACGTGGTGGCGAACCCGCAGGGGCCCGACTTCCTGGCCCGCGACGTGCGGGTGGTGAGCGCCTGGTTCGTGGCCCGGGGGCTGCCCGTTGAGCAGGCCGATCCGCTCGCGCTGACCGGGGAGCTGCTGCGCGAGGCGGGTATCCGCTGACCGGGGTGGGTCGGACGGGCCGGCCGTCCGACCCACCCGCGTCGGTCACTGGAGGTAGCGCTCCACCTCCGGCTTGGGGCGCTCGCCCTGGGCGTCCGGGTCGCCGTGGGTCTCCCGGGCGGCCCGCCGGCGGCGCAGCAGGTCCCAGCACTGGTCGAGGGACTCCTCGAGGTCGCGCAGCCGGGCGCTGGCCTCACCCTCGGTGCCCGACTCGGTGGCCTGGGCCTCGGCGCGCAGCTTGTGTTCCTCGTCGACCAGTTCGGAGATCCGGTTCAGGATGGTCTTGTCGTCCATGCCTGAGAGCCTGGCACAGGGTGCCCGGCGTCGCCCGGATTCGGGGGTACCGGTGCGTCCTCGCTCACGTCCTGGGATCGCGGCCCGTTCCCGGGCCGCGCGGAGCCCTGCCTCGCCGCCGGCCCGCCTCCCGGCGACCGGGCCGGAGTGATCACCGATCGGGCCGTCCGCGTCGTCGGTGGCCGGTCCCGACCTGCGCCGCGATCACTCCTGACTGTCCACTCAGGAGTGATATGGCTCACCACCACCACGGCAGGCCCGGTGCGGCTGTGGAATTCGCCCGGTTGGGGGTCTGGAGGTGGCTCGCGTTTGGTGAGATGCTTCCGACGCCCAGAAGGTGAAAGTCCCACAGTCCTGACCGTGCCAAGTGGACAATTGCGCGCGGTGGGACAACGAGGAGACGTGGTTTCGATGTCGCAGGTGTCCGATGCCGGCCCCGCCCCCCTCAGCACCGAGCCGCGGACGATCCCGCTGCACCGCGCCCTGCCCGCGCTGGTCCGTGATCCACTCGCCGCGCTTGTCAACTTCGCCGACGCCGCCGCCGGCGAGGTCGTCCGCCTGAACCTCGGCACGTTCCGCCCGTACCTGGTGAGTCATCCCGAGCATCTGCAACGCGTGCTGAGGGACAACGTTGCCAACTACACACGCGACGGAGACGGGCTGCTCTGGCGACCCGTCCGCCGCATCGTCGGCGACGCCATCCTGGTCGCCGAGGGCGAGATCTGGGAGTCCAGCAGGGGCGCGCTGCAACCGCTGTTCACCGCCAAACGGGCCGAGACGCTTGTCGACAGGATGGCCGAGGCGATCAACGAGGCCGTCGACGAGTGGCTGGAGCCGGCCCGCGAGGGCCGCCCCATCGACGGCGGCGCCGAACTGACCCGGATCGTCCTGCGCACCACCATGCGGGTCCTCTTCGCCGACCGGATCTCGGTGCCGGACGCGCTGCGCATCAGCGCCGCGCTGGACACGGTCACCACCGCGATGCTCCCGCGTCTGCTGGTGCCCTTCGTGCCGTACGCCGTGCCGATGCCCGGCGACCGCGCCTTCAACGACGCGGTGCGAACCATCGACGAGGTGGTGCTGCCGATCATCCGGGAGGCGCGTGCCCGGCCCACCGACGGCGACGACATCATCTCCACCCTCTGCCGGCCCCGGGCCGACGGAACCGAACCCGACGAGTACGCCATCCGCGGCGACGTGGTCGCCATGTTCTCCACCGCCACCGAGACCACAATCGCGCTGCTCTCCTGGCTCTGGCCGGTGCTGTCCTCCCGCCCCGACGTGGCCGAGCGGATGACCGACGAGATCGAGCGGGTGGTCGGCGCCGACCGGGTCGGCCGCGAACACCTGCCCCAACTGCGCTACGGCCGGATGGTGCTCGACGAGATGCTGCGGCTCTACCCGGCCGGCTGGATGATCCCGCGGACCGCCGTCGGCGACGACGTGCTGGGCGGGGTGCGGATCCGGGCCGGCGGCACCGTGCTGGTCAGCCCGTACGTCACCCAGCGGATGTCGACGTTCTGGACCGACCCGACGCTGTTCGACCCGGAGCGCTTCGCCCCGGAGCTGCCCCGGCGGCGGTACCGCTACTCCTACTTCCCGTTCGGCGGCGGCCCGCATCAGTGCCTCGGGCAGTACCTCTTCCTCCTGGAGGCGCAGCTCATCGTCAGCACCGTGCTGAGCCGCTACCGCTTCCGGCTGCGCGAACCCGTCGACCTGACACCCCGGCTCGGCGCCTCGCTGCAACCCAAGCAGCGGGCCGAGCTGATCCTCACCCCTGTCGAACGCCCGGTCGCGTCGTGACCGGGGCGCCGTGGCCGGTGCGGACCGGTCCGGACGCCGTCGCCGAGCAGGGCCGGGTGTGCGCGCTCGCCGTGCGCGGCGTCCGCGACCTCCAGGACGTCACCGCCGCCCACCCGGAACTGTTCGACGCCGCGCCGTTCGACCCGGCGCTGCTCAGCTCGGTGGCCACCGCGATCGCCTTCACCGCGCCGTGGCACACCGCCGCCGAACTGCGCATCACCACCCGTACCCTGCTGTGGGTCTTCGCGGCCGACTGGCAGGTCGACTACCTTGCCCGGTCGGCGGACGACGTCCGCCAGGTGGTGACCGACTGCCTGGCGGTGGCCGACGGCGCCGCCCCGCCGCCGGAGCGCCATCTCGCCCGGCTCCTGGCCGACCTGCGCGACGCGCTGGCCGAGGTGCCGGCGTTCGCCAGGTACCGGCCGATCTGGCGCGAGGAGCTGGCGCGGATGCTCGCCGCCGTGTCCCGCGAGTGGGACTGGAAGAACCTGCCCACCGACCCGTCCACCGGTCGGCGTCTGCCGGACCTCGACCGCTACCTGGACAACGCCGACAACCTCGCCTGCTCCTTCGTCAACGTCACCCACTGGATCGCCACCGGTGACGACAGGACCCTCGCCCAGCTGACCGACCTGCTGGACGTCGGGCGCGGCGTGCAGCGGGTGCTGCGGCTGGTCAACGACCTCGCCACCCACGGCCGGGACGACGAGTGGGGCGACCTGAACGCGTTGCAGCTGGTCACCGCGCCGGAGCAGGTTCACGCCCGGCTGACCGAGCTGACCAGCCGGTCCCGGGGGGACCTGGCCGCTCTCGCCGAGCGGTGCCCCCGCCAGGCGGACTACCTGCACCGGCAGATCTCCTTCACCGGCGGCTTCTACCAGCTGTCGGACTTCTGGGGAGCACGCGATGAGTGAGGGTTCCCCCCGGGTGCTGGCCCAGCCGGCCACCGACGCCGCCGCGCGCGAGCTGATCGCCGGCCTCGCGCTGCGGCCGTGGGGGCAGGTCGCCGCCTCGGTGTACGAGAGCGCCCGGCTGGTCGCCGGCGCGTCCTGGCTGCCGGGACACCACAAGCGCGTCGGGTTCCTGCTGTGCGAGCAGCGCCCGGACGGCGGGTGGGGCCCACCCGAGGGGTACGCCCTGGTGCCCACGCTCAGCGCCACCGACGCGCTGCTCGCCGTGCTCGCCGACGGCGGATGGTCCGGGGTGGATCTGATCGCCCCGGTGGCGCGCGGGCTGGACGCGCTCACCGGCCGGCTGCTCGCCACGCAGGCGCGGGCGCTGCCGGACACCCCGGCGCTGGACCTCATCGTCCCGGCGCTCGTCGAGTCGATCAACGACCGGATCGCCCGGCTGGACCGGGCGGTCGCCGACCGGCTGCCCCGCCCGCCGCTGGCGTTGCCCGCGGGGCTCGGCCCCGACCGCCTGCGTGCGGTACGGGCCGCGGTGGTCGCCGGGGCGGCGCTGCCGACGAAGCTCGCCCACTTCTACGAGGTGCTGGGCGCGACACCTGCCGACGCCGGGCCGACCCTCACCGCCGTGGGCGCGTCGCCCGCCGCCACCGCCGCCTGGCTGACCGCCGCCGGTCCGGCCGCCGGCCCCGCCGCGCACGCCTTCCTGCGGGAGCTGATCCGCGAGGGCGACGGGCCGGTGCCCTGCCCGACCCCCATCACCGTGTTCGAGCGGGCCTGGGTGCTCAGCGGGCTTGGTCGTGCCGGCGTCGCGGTCGACCCGCCGGCCACCGTGCTGCGCACCCTGGCCGCCGCCACCGGAGCCGAGGGTGTCGCCACAGGCGAGGGCCTGCCGACCGACGCCGACACCACCTCGGTCACGCTCGACGCGCTGGCCCGTCTCGGCCGCCCCGCGGACCCGGCCGGCCTGTGGGCGTACGAGACGGCGGACGGTTTCTGCACCTGGCCGGGGAGCGAGGACGGCTTCTCGGTCACCACGAACGCCCACGTGCTCGACGCGTTCGGCCAGCACGTGGCCGCGCGGGCCGACGTGGACGCGAGGTACCACCGGACCGTCGAACGGCTCAGCGTCGTGCTGCCGGCCCACCAGCTCGCCGAGGGCCCCTGGCAGGACCGGTGGCACGCCTCGCCGTACTACGCGACCGCCTGCTGCGTGCTGGCCCTGGCGGAGTTCGGCCGTGGCGGCGCGGCGGCCGAGGCGGTGGACCGGGCGGCCCGCTGGGTGCTGGAGAGTCAACGCGCCGACGGTTCGTGGGGGCGCTGGGGCGGCACGGCCGAGGAGACCGCGTACGCCCTGCAGGTGCTGCTGGCCGCGCCGACGGGTGCGCCGCGGGTCGCCGACGCGGTGGCTCGCGGCCACGCCTACCTGCACCAACAGTCGGGCCGGCAGCACCCTCCACTGTGGTACGGCAAGGAGTTGTACTGTCCTACGGCGATCGTTCGCGCGGCGGTGCTGGCCGCCTGCCGGCTGTCCTCCGTCCACCTGGCGGGCGTCGACCGTTCGGTGGTGGATTGTGGTTACCAGGCAACAAAAACAACAACTTGAGGGGTTGTGTGGACACTGCTAGCGTACGCAGAGCCTCAGCCCCGTGTGCCCCGCTGTGGCGGGACGACGTCGCCCTCATGATCACCCGTTGATGAGCTGAGTCAACGCCCGGCCTGGGACGGTTCAATGCGTTCTCGCGGTACGAGTATCCGCACCAAGGTTGTCGCCCTGCTGCTCTCCCTTGTCGCGCTCTGGATGTTCGCGGCGTGGGTGACCCTGCGCGACGGCTTCAACCTGCTCGGTGTCCAGTTGCTCAACAGCAAGGTCTACGCGCCCAGTGAGCCGCTGTTGCAGGAGCTCCAGTTGGAGCGGCGGCTGACCCAGGCGTACCTGAGCAAACCCGACGCCGAGCAGCGTGCCGCGCTGGAGGCCAAGCAGCGCGAGACCGCGAAGCTGGCGGCGGACTTCGCCGGCTCGGTCGACAACTGGCAGGTCGACGTGGCCGGCAGTTCGGCGCTCGACGCCCAGCTGAACGCGTCGATCACGCGGATCAACGCGTTGGAGCAGACCCGCGCCCAGGTGCTCGGCCGCTCCGTCGACCGGGTCGCCGCCGCCGACGCCTACACCGAAGCCATCGAGTCGATCTTCCAGATCTACGACGTCACGGGCAGCCTGGACGACAAGGCGATCGCCGCCGACGCGGCCGCCCTGATCCAGCTGAACCGGATGAAGGAGCTGATCTCCCAGGAGGACGCGCTGCTCAGCGGCCTCTTCGGCAACGGCCGGATGAGCGGCCCGGAATACGCCCGCTACGTCAGCCTGGTCGGTGCCGAGCGGTTCCTCGGCGAGGAGACCCGGGCCCGGCTCGCCGACGCCGACGAGCGCCGCTACCAGCAGCTCGTCGAGGGGGAGGCGTTCACCCGGCTGCGCGCCGTACAGGACAGCATCATCCGCGAGGGCCGCCCGGCGACCCAGCTGCCGATCAGCGCCGAGCAGTGGCGCGGCACTGTGGAACCGGCGCTGGCCGGGGTGAACGACGTGGTGGCCGACGGCGGTGAGGGCATCGTTGGCCGGGCCACAGGCGTCGCCGTGATGGTCGTCGTCCGGCTGGTGCTCGCCACCGGTCTGGGTCTGCTCGCCGTCATCGCCTCCGTCGTCATCTCCATCTCCACGGCCCGGAACCTGCTGCGCCAGCTCGAACGGCTCCGCCAGGCCGCCTGGCAGCTCGCCGACGAGCGGCTGCCGCGCGTGGTGGAACGACTCGGCCGCGGCGAGGAGGTGGACGTCGCGACAGAGGCGCCCCCGCTGGAGTTCGGCACCGACGAGATCGGTCAGGTCGGCAAGGCGTTCAACGCCGTCCAGGAGACCGCGCTGCGCACCGCCGTCGAGCAGGCCGACCTGCGCCGCAACGTCCGCGAGGTCTTCCTCAGCCTGGCCCGACGCACCCAGGCGCTCGTGCACCGCCAGCTCACGCTGCTCGACGCCATGGAACGGCGTGAGCACGACGCGGAGGAGCTGGAGGACCTTTTCCGGGTCGACCACCTGGCCACCCGCATGCGGCGCAACGCGGAAAACCTGATCGTGCTCTCCGGCTCCACGCCCGGCCGGGCCTGGCGGCGCAACGTGCCGATGGTCGACGTGGTCCGTGGCGCGGTGGCCGAGGTGGAGGACTACACCCGGGTCAACGTCCTGCCGCTCGGGCCGGTCTCCCTCGCCGGCCGCGCGGTCGGCGACATCATCCACCTGCTCGCCGAACTGATCGAGAACGGCCTGTCGTTCTCACCGCCACACACCACTGTTGAGGTACGCGGTCAGCTGGTGGCCAACGGGTTCGCCATCGAGATCGAGGACCGGGGCCTCGGCATGAGCGAGGAGGACCTGGCCGCGGCGAACCACCGCATCGTCGACCAGTCCGAGCTGAACCTCGCCAACGCCGCCCGGCTCGGTCTCTACGTGGTGAGCCGGCTGACCGAGCGGCACGGCGTACGGGTGCGGCTCAAGGAGTCGGCGTACGGCGGCACCACAGCCGTGGTGCTGATCCCGCTGGACCTGGTCACCGACAACGGCCCGTCCCCGGAGGACTCCGGCGCGATGCGGACCGGCTCGCCAGCCATCGCCCTGCCCTCCGGCGCGAGCGGCGACACCGGCCGTCCGTCCGTCCTCGCGCCGGTCGCGGTGGCGGCCGAGCCGGCGGCACCGGGAACGACAGCCCCGCCGGCGCCCGTCACCCCGGACGGGCCGCCGGTGCCCGACACCACCACCGTGACAGCGCAGGCCGATGGCGTCGACGTGGACGCCGCCCTGCCCACCCGTCAGCGCACCCCGCAGGCCACCGGCACGCCGGACCTGCCCACCCGGGCCCGGCGCGTTCTGGGCCAGCCCGCCCTGGAGGCCCCCACGGTGCCCACCGGACTGCCCGCGGTCGACCCCTCCCGCCCGACGGACAGCGCCAGCGAGCCGTCTGCCGAGGCTGGACCGCTGCCGGCCCGCTCCGAGGCCGACCGCACCGACTCGGGCCTGCCGGTCCGGGTGCGACAGGCGAACATCGTGCCCGAGCTGCGTGACGACCCGGCGGCGACAGACACCGACGACGAGGACGTGGCACGCCCCCCGGAGCAGGTGCGTCGGATGATGAGCTCCTACCAGACCGGCACCCGTCGCGGTCGTACCGACGCGGCGCGACTGCTCGGCGGCGGAGCCGGCACCCCGCCGAGCGCGACGCCCGAGCCGGGTGACGAGGACCAGCAAGCTACCTGACCGGCCGCCGAGGATGCGGATCTCCGCACGGTGTGACGGTCAGCCCCAGACGAATACGGCGCAACAGCCGGGCGAGAAGAGGACGACGAAGTGGCGCAGAAGACGGCTTCGAGTGCCGACCTGACGTGGTTGCTGGATGATCTGGTGGGCCGGGTCAAGCAGGCCGAGCACGCGGTCGCGCTCTCCACCGACGGACTGTTGATGGCCTCCTCCCAGGGATTGAGCCGGGACGACGGCGAACACCTCGCGGCGATGGCTGCCGGCATCCAGAGCCTGGCCCGGGGCGCGGGGAAGCGCTTCGGTGGTGGGCAGGTGCAGCAGACCATCATCGAGATGCAGTCGTCGTTCCTGTTCGTCACCGCCGCCGGCCGCAACGCCTGCCTCGCGGTCCTGGCCACCGAGGACGCCGACGTCGGCCTCATCGCCTACGAGATGGCGATGCTTGTCACCCGGGTCGGCAAGTACGTGGCCTCCCCGTCCCGAGGCGTCGAGCAGCCGGCCGGCGAGAAGTAGGGCCCATGACGGTGCAGGGAGACTCCGCAGACCATCAGTGGGTGGACGACCATGCGGGCCCGGTGGTGCGCCCGTACGCGGTGACGCGTGGCCGGGCACGCCCGGTCACCGGCACGTTCGACCTGATCTCCCTTGTCACCGCGACCCGGGCCGAGGTCACGCCGGAGGTCGGCCTCGGCCCGGAACACCTGGCGATCGTCGGGCTGTGCCAACGCATACAGTCCGTCGCCGAGATCGCCGCCCATCTCGACCTTCCGGTGGGCACCATCCGGGTGCTCCTCGGCGACCTGGCGGCCCGCAGCCTGGTGCAGGTCCGCGAGCCGCAGACCACGGCCGGTCTTCCCGACAACAGCATCTTCGAGGCGGTAATCAATGGACTACGGGCACTCTGACCGGCCGGCGGGAGCGACCCCACTGCCCACCGCGATCAAGATCCTGGTCGCCGGTGGGTTCGGCGTGGGCAAGACCACAATGGTCGGCGCGGTGAGCGAGACCCGGCCGTTGCGCACCGAGGAGGTGCTGACCGAGTCCGGTGTCGGCATCGACGACCTGTCCGGCGTGGAGGGTAAGACCACCACCACCGTGGCGATGGACTTCGGTCGGATCACCATCAGCGACGACCTGGTGCTCTACCTGTTCGGCACGCCTGGGCAGGACCGGTTCTGGTTCGTCTGGGACGAGCTGGCGCTCGGCGCTATCGGCGCGGTGGTGCTTGCCGACACCCGCAGGCTGGCCGACTGCTTCCCGTCCATCGACTACTTCGAGGGTCGGGGCACCCCGTTCGTGGTCGCCGTGAACTGCTTCGAAGGCGCCCGCACGTACCGGTTGGACGAGGTGCAGGCCGCGTTGAACCTGGACCCGGGTGTGCCGGTGCTGCTCTGCGACGCCCGGCAGCGCGAGTCCAGCAAGGAGGTCCTCGTGACGCTCATGGAGCACGCCATGAAGACCCGCGAGGCCCGCCGCCGCGCCGCCGGGGGAAACTGACAGGGGTTTCTCGGGAGAGGGTGTCCGGAACGGCTCCGGCCGATCGTCATGCTGGTGATACCCCGAGAAACCGAGGGAGCGACCAGATGAAGTACCTGATGTTCGTGTGCAGCGACAGCGAGCCGGACACCGACCCCACCGAGCTGCCCGACATCCACAAGTGGGTGGCGGAGAACGACTCCCGTGGCCGCCGCCTGACCGGCAACGTGCTGGCGCCGACCAGCGCGGCCACCACCGTCCGTGTCCGTGCCGGCGAGCTGCTGGTCTCCGAGGGGCCGTTCGCGGAGACCGCCGAGGTGATCGTGGGCTTCGACCTGCTCGAGTGCGCCGACCTGGACGAGGCGATCGAGGTGGCCCGCACCCACCCGATGGCCCGCGAGGGGCGACTGGAGCTGCGGCCGTTCGCGGACCTGCCCGACTGACCGGATGACCCACGCCGACTCGCCAGCCGGCGCGGTGGCCGCCGTCGCGGCCGCCGGCGTCGAGGCGTACCCCCGGATCGTCGCGACCCTCATCCGGTTGACCGGGGACTGGGCGTTGGCCGAGGACTGCGCCCAGGAGGCGTCGGCCGTGGCCCTGGAGCGCTGGCCCGTCGACGGTGTGCCGGCCAACCCGGGCGGCTGGCTCATGACGGTGGCCCGCAACCGCGCGCTCGACGTGCTGCGCCGGGCCGCCGTCGAGCGCCGCAAGCTGCACGATCTGGCGCTGCTCACGCCGACGGACGCGCCACCCGGGCACGACCTCGTGGACGACAGGCTGCGGCTCATCTTCACCTGCTGCCACCCTGCGCTCGCGATGGAGGCCCGGGTGGCGCTGACGCTGCGCACCATCTGCGGCGTGCCCACCGCCGACATCGCCCGGCTCCTGCTGGTCAGCGAATCGACGATGACCCGGCGGCTGACCCGGGCCCGCGCCCGCATCACCCAGGCGGGCATCCCGTACCGGGTGCCGAGCGGGTCGGCCCTGACCGAGCGGCTGCCCGGCGTCCTCGCCGTGCTGTACCTGCTGTTCACCAGGGGCTACGTCGCCGACGGCGAGCCGGCCTTCGCCGACGAGGCGGTCCGGCTGGCCCGGCTGCTCGACGCGCTGATGCCCGGGCAGTCCGAGGTGGCCGCCCTGCTGGCGCTGATGCTGTTGCAGCACTCCCGCCGGGACGCCCGCCGGGACGCCGCGGGCAACCTGCTCACCCTGCACCGCCAGGATCGCGCGCGGTGGGACCGCGCGGCCATCGCCGAAGGCCTGGCCGCCCTTGCTCGGGTACGCCACGACGGGCCGTACGCGTGGCAGGCCCGGATCGCCGCCTGCCACGCCACCGCCCCGTCCGCCGACGACACCGACTGGCCGGCGATCGCCCTCGCCTACGACGCCCTGCTGGGCATCAGGCCGTCGCCGGTGGTGGCGCTCAACCGGGCGGTCGCGCACGGCTACGCGTACGGGCCGGCAGCCGGACTGACCCTGCTCGAAGCCGCACGTGCCGGAGGAGGCCTGGACGGTTACCCGCTTGCCGTGGCCGTGGAGGCCGATCTGGTGGCCCGACAGGGTGACCGGCTGCGGGCCGAAGCGCTGTTCCGGGCGGCGGCGGCTGCGGCGGACTCGACCGCTGAGCGTCGCGCCCTGCTCCACCGGGCTGCCGACCTCGCCCGATAGGCCGGACGCGCTCGAGCGGTGTGGGGTCAGCCGCGCTTGGCCAACACCAGGAATCGGGTCCAGGCCGCCGGGTCAAAGGCGAGCGCCGGACCGGCCGGGTCCTTAAAGTCCTGTACGCCGATGACGCCCGCGAGGTTGTCGGCCACCTCGACGCCTTACTCGGCGACGAAGGTTCCTGAGCCCGGTACGCCGACCACCAGTCCGCGGGACTTGAGAGCGTCCACGGCACGGGCGACGGTCCGTCGGGCTGATCCGTACTCCTCGGCCAGCGCGTCGTACGTGGGTAGGCGTGAGCCTGGCCGGAACTCCCCGGCGGCGATTCGTCGAGTCAGGTCGTCCTCGATCTCTCGGGCCGTGTACGGGATGGGCACGTGCGTCATGGTCCTTCCTACCCGCGCGAGCCCTGCTTGCACCTATGGCACTACTTGCACTGTCGGCACTGCTGGCACTACTTTGGTGTAAGTAAGGGCGCGGCTCGTGGTGGACAGCGAGTCGGTACGGGTCGCTGCCAGATGGAGGAACGCCCGCCTCCTGGCAAGAGGCGGGCGTTCCGCCCGTTATGCGGAGGTGGTGCCGGTGCTGCCCGAGGAAAAGCCGATGCAGGTGCCCGTCAACGTCGATGCGTGGCGGTGGCCATTCCGGACCGAGCGGATCGAGTGTGGGGAATGCGGCGATGCGCTGCGGGTCGAGCGGTTCACGGCGCTGTCCGAGCTGGCTGCGACCCTCACCGAGCACGCGTCGCGCTGTCGCGTCTTCTGCTGATACGACGGCCCCACGCGCCGACCACACTCCCGTTCGCTGCGATTGCAGCGGTGGCGACGGTGCGGGCGAGCCAACCAGTGACAGAACTTCGAGATCTTGGACAGTCTCCGTTCGGCGCTAACGGAAACTGTCCAAGATCTCGTGACGGAGGCGGGAAGACGGATGGCTGTACCGCCTGGTCGACATGATGGGCTGAATTGGCCAGGTATGAGGTCGGCCGGCGCTACGTTCGAAAGGAGCCACCCGGATACGACGCAGGCTCCCTCCCGGCCGAAGCGGAAAGGAGCCTGCGAGCCGACGGTACGTCAGTTGGCGATCATGCGGCGCAGCACGTACTGCAGGATGCCGCCGTGCCGGTAGTAGTCCGCCTCACCCGGGGTGTCGATCCGGACCACCGCGTCGAACTCCACGCCCGTGTCGGTGCTGACCCGCACGGTCCGCGGGGTCTCGCCGTCGTTGAGCGCTGTCACACCGGTGATGGTGAACGTCTCGGTGCCGGTCAGGCCGAGCGACTCGGCGGTGGTGTCCACCGGGAACTGCAGCGGAAGCACACCCATGCCGATCAGGTTGGAGCGGTGGATCCGCTCGTACGACTCGGCGATGACCGCCCGGACGCCCAGCAGCATGGTGCCCTTGGCCGCCCAGTCCCGCGACGAGCCCGAGCCGTACTCCTTGCCGGCCAGGATGACGAGCGGGATGCCGGCCTCCTGGTAGGCCATCGAGGCGTCGTAGATCGAGGACTGCTCGCCGGTGAGGTGGTTGACGGTGAAGCCACCCTCCACACCCGGCACCAGCTGGTTACGCAGCCGGATGTTGGCGAACGTGCCCCGGATCATCACCTCGTGGTTGCCCCGGCGGGAGCCGTACGAGTTGAACTCGTGGCGCGGCACGCCGTGCTCGGCCAGGTACGTGCCGGCGGGGGAGTCGGCCTTGATCGAGCCGGCCGGCGAGATGTGGTCGGTGGTCACCGAGTCACCCAGCTTGGCCAGCACCCGCGCGTCGGCGATGTCGACGACAGGGCTCGGCTCCTGCTGCATGCCCTCGAAGTACGGGGGCTTGCGCACGTAGGTGGAGTCGTCGGCCCAGGCGAAGGTGTCGCCGGTCGGGGTGGGCAGCGACTGCCACCGCTCGTCACCTGCGAACACGTCGGCGTACGCGGCGCTGAACCCGGTCGCGCCGATCGCCTGGGCGATGACGTCCTGGATCTCGGCGCTGTTCGGCCAGATCTCCCGCAGGAAGACCGGGTTGCCGTCGCTGTCCTCACCGATCGGCTCGTTTGCCAGGTCGATGTCCATGGTGCCGGCGAGGGCGTAGGCGACCACAAGCGGCGGGGACGCCAGGTAGTTCATCTTGACGTCCGGGTTGATCCGGCCCTCGAAGTTCCGGTTGCCGGACAGCACCGACACGACCGACAGGTCGTGCTCGTTGACCGCGGCGGACACCTCCTCGGGCAGTGGGCCCGAGTTGCCGATGCAGGTCGTGCAGCCGTAGCCGACCAGGTTGAAGCCGAGCTTGTCCAGGTACGGCGTGAGGCCGGCACGCTCGTAGTAGTCCATGACGACCTTGGAGCCCGGCGCCAGGGTGGTCTTCACCCACGGCTTGCGGGTCAGGCCCTTCTCCACTGCGTTGCGGGCCAGCAGGGCCGCCCCGATCATCACCTGCGGGTTGGACGTGTTGGTGCAGGAGGTGATCGCGGCGATCACCACGGCGCCGTGGTCCAACTCGTACTCGACGCCGTCGGCGCCGGTGACCGGGACCGGGTTGCTGGCCCGGCCACCCGCTCCGACCGCCGCGGTCTCCAGGTCGCGCGGCTCGTCGGCCGGGTCGCTGAAGTCGTTGGCCGGCGGGTCGCTGGCCGGGAAGGATTCGGCGCTGGCCTCGTCGGCCGGGCCGTTCGCGCCGCGCGGAAGCTCCTCGCGGGGGACGCCCGGCTTGAGGTCCCGCTCACCGACGGAGTCGTCGGCGACGTAGTCGGTGAGCGCCGAGCGGAACAGCGTCTTGGCGGCGCCCAGCGGCACCCGGTCCTGCGGGCGCTTCGGGCCGGCGAGCGACGGCTCGATGGAGCCCAGGTCCAGCTCCAGGCGCTCGGAGTACTCCGGCTCGGCCTCCGGGTCGTGCCAGAGGCCCTGCTCCTTGGCGTACGCCTCGACGAGCGCGACCTGCTGCTTGTCGCGGCCGGTCAGCTCCAGGTAGCGGATGGTCTCCGCGTCGATCGGGAAGATCGCCACGGTGGAGCCGTACTCGGGGGACATGTTGCCGATCGTGGCCCGGTTGGCCAGCGGCACGGCGCCCACGCCGGGGCCGTAGAACTCGACGAACTTGCCGACCACGCCGTGCTTGCGCAGCATCTCGGTGATGGTCAGCACCAGGTCGGTGGCGGTGGTGCCGGCCGGCATCTCGCCGGACAGCTTGAAGCCCACCACGCGGGGGATCAGCATGCTGACCGGCTGGCCGAGCATCGCGGCCTCGGCCTCGATGCCGCCGACGCCCCAGCCCAGCACGCCCAGGCCGTTGACCATCGTGGTGTGCGAGTCGGTGCCGACCACGGTGTCCGGGTACGCCTGGCCGTTGCGCTCCATGATCGTGCGGGCCAGGTACTCGATGTTGACCTGGTGCACGATGCCGGTGCCCGGGGGGACGACCTTGAACTCGTTGAACGCGGTCTGGCCCCAGCGCAGGAACTGGTAGCGCTCCTTGTTGCGCTCGTACTCCAGCGCGACGTTGCGTTCGAAGGCGTCCTCGCGGCCGAACAGGTCGGCGATCACCGAGTGGTCGATGACCAGCTCGGCGGGGGCGAGGGGGTTGACCTTGGTGGCGTCGCCGCCCAGGTCCCGTACCGCCTCGCGCATGGTGGCCAGGTCGACCACGCAGGGCACGCCTGTGAAGTCCTGCATGAGCACCCGCGCCGGGGTGAACTGGATCTCCACGCTCGGGTCGGCGGCGGAGTCCCATCCGCCGAGCTGGCGGATGTGGCCGGCGGTGATGTTCGCGCCGTCCTCGGTCCGCAGCAGGTTCTCCAGCAGGATCTTCAGGCTGTACGGCAGCCGATCGTGGCCGTCCACCTTGTCGATCTTGAAAATCTCGTAGCTCGCGTCTCCGACGCGTAGCTGGGTCTTCGCACCGAAGGTGTCGAGGCTCGCCACGTCGTACTCCTTCACACCAGCGACCGTGAGTAGTCCTGAGCAGTCTGTCGCACCGGTCGGGGTGCCGCCGAGGTTAGGTGACACTTACCGCCGATTCCGCTCTCAACAAAACCGTACGTCCGTCTTGCTAGTTCTGCAACCCGGCGCGCTCGCCGCTCGGTTCCGTCTTACCCCTAGCCTCCTAGGACGGCCTGCGGGGTGTGCGGCCGCTCGCCACGGCACGTACGACAGGCTCGCCACGGATAGGGTTCGAGGCCCGCCGGGGAAGGGGTCCACTGTGTTCGACGTCCAGCACTGGCTCACGTCCCTGCCACCCATCGCCGTCTACCTGCTCGTCGGCGGGGTGATCGGCGTCGAGAGCATGGGAGTTCCCCTGCCCGGCGAGATCGTCCTGGTCAGCTCCGCTCTGCTCGCCGCCACCGGTGTGGTCGAGCCGGAGTGGGTGGCCGCCGCCGCGGCCACAGGCGCGATCGTCGGCGACTCCGTCGGGTACGCGGTGGGCCGCCGAGGCGGACGACCGCTGCTCGTCCGGCTGGGCCAGCGCTTCCCCCGACACCTCGGCCCCGCCCAACTCGTCCGCGCCGAGCAGAGCTTCGCCCGGCACGGCGTGTGGGCGGTCTTCTTCGGCCGGTTCGTGGCACTGCTGCGGATCCTGGCCGGGCCGCTCGCCGGGGCACTGCACGTGCCGTACCGGCGCTTCCTGATCGCCAACGCGGCCGGTGGGCTGGTCTGGGCGTTCGGCACCACCTATCTGCTGTTCAGTGTGGGTCGGGCCGCCGAGCACTGGCTCAAGGACATCTCCTGGGCCGGCCTGGCCCTCGCGGTGCTCGCCGGCCTCGCCAGCACCTGGTGGCTGCGGCGACGGGCCCACCGGTTGGAGACCGCCTCGCCGACGCCGGACGTCGAGCCGGCCCGCTCGGCCAGCGAACTCTGACCTGGACGCGACGAAGGGCCGGTCCCCTGGTGGGGTCCGGCCCTTCGTTGTGGTGTGGGGGTCAGCTGGTGGCGTAGCCGCGGGTGGCGATCCAGTCGGCGAGGTGCTCGACGCTGATCCAGTAGGAGGCGGTGTCGGGGTTGGCCGAGTCGGCGATCTTCACCGTCTGGCCGTTGTCGGGGTCTGTCAAACGAACGGTGTAACTCGGGTTGTTGACGGCTACTTGCGGCCTGCGGACAGGCGTCCTTCGAAGGCGATGTCGAAGGCGTTCAGG
>NZ_JBVJGN010000024.1:0-58894 GCF_055587305.1 Micromonospora sp. NPDC047521
GCGCGGCGGCCGCCGCGGCGATGCGGCGACCGCGACGACGCCCAGCAGCGTCATTGAGGCGGACAACCCCGAGCGGCGGCGCCACTGCTCGATGGCGCCGGTCGCAGCCCAGGTGCCGGCTGCGGACGCGCGGCAGACCAGCACCACCTGTGTCGCCGGCATCGCCGGTGTCAGCGTGGGCCAGCCCTTGCCGAAGTCCAGCCCAAAGCCGACCAGTCGGGCAAGGGTGCTGACGCCGGCGCCGCCGTGACACCCGACCCACCACACCGGTGGCCAGGCGTCGAGATTCGGCGGAATCAGCGCGAAGGGCAGCGCTGGGGCGATCCCGGGGCGCGTGCGAGACGCGGCGACAGGGGCAGCCTTCACCGGTGATTCCACCAGCGCACGCCGATAATCCCCGTCATCCGATGCCTCCCCCGTGTGTCAAGGTCACCGACGAGTACCAGACAGTAGCACTGCGTTTGTGAATGGATCTATGGTGTTGGCTCTGCCGCAACAGGACGCGAAAGGGCACCACGGGGAGGCGTCGAATGGCACGCAGAGCAGGTGAACTCACGCGCGCCGACTTCGTCCATCGGTGGGCTCACGTCGCCCACGGCGTTGTTCTCGCAGGGGCGATGATGGCCGGCTGCGCGCCCGCGGCTGAGCCGGACGCAGCGGCGCGGCAGGGCAGCGGCGCGGTCTACCCGACGACCGTCGCCAGTGGTGCCTCGCCGTTGGCGGCGGGAGAGCGGCCGGGGACGGACGACCACGACCAGGCGTCAGCGCCGCCTGCACCGCCACCGCCGGCGCAGGCAGCACCGGTCGTGGCGGCGTTTGCCGCAGCATGGGTGCGATCCGACCTGCCAGCGACGGTGTGGTGGCGCGATGTTGCCCGAACGTGCGACGAGGGCTTCGCTGAGGCGCTGCGGACCGCCGACCCGGCCCGGGTGCCAGCGACACGGGTGACGGGCCGCCCGGTGGCTACACAGGCGCCATCTGAGGGCGCAGCGGTATACGAGGTGGCCACGGATGCGGGCAAGCTCACCGTCACGCTCGCCGCCGTCGACGGCCGCTGGGTGGTCACCGGCAACGACTTCGTCCGGTCGGTGAACTGATGGACCGCAAGCCGGTCGCGCTGGGCGTCGGGGCGCTGGCCGTGGTGATGCTGCTGTGCGGCGCCACGGTCGGGTTGCCGATGCTGATGTTCGGCCAGGCGGACGCGGAAGCCGCCGCCTGTGAGGTGCCATCGGCGCCGGGGTCATCGCCGGAGCCGGGAGCGGGACGGTGGGACGGCGTCGCGACGACGAACGCGGCCACCATCGTCGCGGTCGGCCGGCAGCGCCAGGTGCCGCCGCGCGGGTACGTCATCGCGCTGGCGACCGCAATGCAGGAGTCCACGTTGCGCAACCTGGCCAACGCCAACGTGCCCGAGTCGCTGAACCTGCCGCACGAGGGCGTGGGCCGCGACCATGACTCCGTCGGGCTGTTCCAGCAGCGCGCCGGTTGGGGCAGCGTGCGCGAGCGAATGACGCCTAGCTACGCCGCGACGAAGTTCTACGAGGCGTTGGTCAAGGTCGACGGTTGGCAGCGGATGCGACTGACCGACGCGGCGCAGGCCGTGCAACGCTCCGGCCTGCCGGAGGCGTACCAAAAGTGGGAGGGCGACGCCGAGCAACTCGCCGCGCTTGTGCTCGGCCTGCCGAACATCGACGACATCGGCGGCGGTGCACCGACTGCCCCGTGTGGCACCGACGATCTCGGCCCAGTGCCGGTTGGCCCGGGCGGGTGGGTTCAGCCGATCAGGGCCGCCGTCGGCAGCGACTTCGGCCAGCGTGGGCGCAACTTCCACGCCGGTGTGGACATGTCGAAGCCCGACGTGCGAGGCGACACGATCCGCGCAGCAGCGACCGGCGTCGTCGAGCAGGTCAAGTGCGACTGGTACACCACGTGCGACCGCGACGGCCACACCAGGGCGCGGGGATGCGGCTGGTACGTCGACATCCGCCACCCGGGCAACACCGTCACCCGCTACTGCCACATGATCCAGCGGCCCGAGGTGGCGATCGGTCAGCAGGTCACCGCCGGCACGGTCATCGGCTTCGTGGGCAACAGCGGCGGCAGCTCCGGAGCGCACCTGCATTTCGAGGTGCACCTCAACGTTCCAGAAGGACAGTTCCACGCCAACCGCAACAACGCCGTGGACCCGGTCCCGTTCATGCGCGCCCAAGGCGCGCCGTTGGGTTTGACGACGTGAGCAAAATCAGCACCACGGCCTCCCCCCGCGCAGCGAGGGAGGCCGTCGACGTGTTCCTGTTACGGCTGGGCAGGCTTACTCAGCATGGGGACCGGCTCATCGGGCATGGAGGGTGTCGCCGGTCGCGGTGCACGGCGACGCCGCGCTGGCGTGGGCGATGGCGCGTCCAGACCGAGCTTGGCCAGTTCGCCCTCCGTCCAGCCGCCCTGCACGGCGGCGGTATACGTGGCGGCGTAGCGATTCATGGCTTCGACCAGCGCTGCGGCAAGTTGGTCGCGTTCGTGCCGCGCGGTGGCCGCCTCGCCGACCAAGTTGGCGCGGTCGCGCAGCAGTTGCAGTGCCGCCTTCTCGGTCTCGCCGCGAACGGCCTTGGCGCTCAGTTCGGCCATGAAGTCCTCCCCCGGATGACTGTGCTCTGGTGGCTGTGGACGCCGAGCTTAGCCGCCAAGATCGATGCTTGGGGTACCGCTTTTCCACCCCTCCGGCCGGCCGGTGGGGACGCCATCAGTGCCAGCCGAGGACATCGACCGGGGTCAAGGGTGGGCCGCAGGCCCATCGCGCAGCGACGCAGCGCGCCCTTGATGCTGGGCGGCATCCGGCTATCGTCTCCGGCCCCCACTGGGTGGGTTCATGGTGCGCACCGTCAGGTGCGCTCGACTCGCCCAACGACACAGGCCGCGCCCACACGACCAGCCTCCTTCGTCGGAGCAAGTTGGAGTAAAAGTCTGACTTTTGGTCAGACGGGCCGCGTTGCGGCCGGCCGATACACGGCGGGAAGCGTCCGCCGGGAGGGTGGTCGACGTGGCTGATCCGGCGCAGGTCGGCGTGGTCCGCTTCGGCGCGAGCCAGCGCCGGCGGCGTGCCCACAGCGACGACGATCCGCGCGTGCACCGGGTGACCGTCCGGCTGTCCGAGGCGGAGATGGCGGCGGTCGAGGCGAACGCGGCGGCAGCCCGGATGGCCACCTCGGCGTACCTGGCGGAGGCCGGATCGGCGCCGCTCGTGCCTGCCCCTGCCGGTCCGGACGGCGCTGCGGAGACAGGGCCATTGCTGGTCGAGTTGATGGGTGTTCACCGGCAGGTGCGGGGCGCGGCGCACAACCTGAACCAGGCCGTCGCGCGGCTGCACTCCACCGGTGAACCGGCCGGGGACCTGGCCGCCGCGGCGGCGTACCTGGCGAGAGTGGCAGCGCGCGCCGACGACCTCGTCACCGCGATCGCCGCCGCGCAGACGGGTCGCCGATGATTCCGAAGGTGACCTACGGCAGCCGGGTACGCGGTCTGCTGGAGTACCTGTGGGGGCCGGGCAAGGCGGAGGAACACGTCGATCCGCACCTGGTCGCCGGGTACGACGATGTGGATCTGCTCGCTCCAGAACGCCGCGAGCGCGACGGCGGCGGGTGGTCGCTGGAGGAGCTGGCGGCCCGGTTGGACGCGCCGCAGATCGCCGCCGGCGAGCGCGGGGTGCAGCAGTACGTGTGGCAGTGCTCGCTGAGCCTGCCCGCGCAGGAGGGGCAGCTCGACGACGCGACCTGGTCGCGGATCGCGGGCAGGTTCGTGGCCGAGATGGGGTTCACCGGCGACGCGGAGCGGGCCGGGTGCCGGTGGATCGCGGTGCGGCACGGCCTGTCGGCCAAGGGCAACGACCATGTGCACCTGGTCGTCACCCTCGCCACCGAGGACGGGGCGCCGGTGTGGCTGCGGCAGGACAAGCGGCGCAGCCAACAGGTCGCCGACCTCCTGGAGGATGAGTTCGGGCTGGGTAAGTGGACGCCCAGCCGGAGCGGGGCGACGAAGCGGCCGGAGCTGAACCGGCCAGAGGTCGACCGGGCCCGGCGCAGCGGCCAGGCCCCGGACCGGGAACTGCTGCGCCGCCAGGTCCGGGCTGCCCTGGCCGGCGCCAGCAGCGAAGCTGAGTGGGTCGCCCGGATGAAGGGCGCGGGGCTACTGGTCGCCCCGCGGACTTCGGCGGACCCGAAACAGGTGGTCGGGTACGCCGTCGCGTTGCGGCCGACCGGGGCGGGCAAGCCGACCTGGTACGCGGGGCGGAGTCTGGATGGCGACCTCAGCTTGCCCCAGGTCCGCAAGCGGTGGCCCGAGGCCGAGCGGCCTTCGGCCGGCCAGTGGAAGGCGGCGGATTCCGCGGAATCGAGCCTGCGGGGCGAGGACCGGATGGCGGTGTGGCGGTCGTCGGCCGCCGCGCTGGAGGCGATCAGTGGCCGGCTGGCCGGGTTGGCTCCGGACTCGTTGCAGTGGCCAGCGGTGGCGCGGGGCAGCGCCGAGCTACTGGCACGGGTGGCTGCGGCCACCGAACCATCAGGGCGGGGTCCGATGAGCCGGGCTGCCGACGCTCTGGCCCGGGCGGCGGCCCCGCCGCGTCGCGCGCCGGCGGCGGCGTCGTCGTCGGTGGCCCGGGAGTTGGGTCGCGTCGCGGACGCGCTGCTGGTCGCCGGACACGCCCGCGACGGCGGTGAGGCGGCCGTCCTGCTCGCCGTGGTCGTCCAGGCGGCCCGGCTCGTCGTGGCCCTGGCCGAGCTGCGCGCCGCGCAGCAACAAGCCCATGCCGCCGGCGCCGCTGCTGCTGCCGCCGCACACCTGATGCCCCTGCTCCAGTACGGCGCCCAGCTCGTCGACCAGGCGCAGGCGCCGAGCCAGGGCGGGCCGCCGCAGCGGCCGGTCCACACCGTGCCGGACCCGGTCCGGCCCCGCATCGACCCCAACGTCGAGCGGGATCCGCAGCGTTGAGGGGGACGAGCTAGTGGCCGAGAACGAGATGGCCGAGATCCACCAGCGAGCCACCGCGGCGGTCACCGCCGCGATCCAGGCCGCCGGCCAACTGGCGCAGGCGGCCATCGAGATCCGGATCGCCCAGCTGCAACGAGCCGCCCGCGCCAGCGAGGAGCAGGCCCGTCGCATCCGCGCCCAGGTGCGCGCCGCCCAGCAGGCCGGCGCGACCGTGTGGCGGCCGGCGACCCGGCCGTCGTGGTGGCGGCGGGCGTCGGCTGAGGACATCGCGCGGGCCTGGCGGGCCAGCGCCGAGTGGGCGGCCGTCGACCCGCGCGCCCAGGCCGCCCAGCGGGTCATCGTCGTGCGGCTCGCCGAGCGTGGCGTCCACGTCGACCCGCAGGACGGTGCCCGGCCGGGAGACGAGGCATGGCTGTCCGACCAGCTCGACCGGGCCGCCGTCGACGACCTCGCCCGGCCGGCAGAGGCCCCACCGGCGGAGGCCCGGACCGATGACGCCAGCGAGCGGCGCCGCACCGCCCAGGAGCGCCAGGAGGCGATGGCGGTGCACGTGCGGGAGGTGTGGTCCGCCGACCGGGCGGAGCGGGTCATCGCCTCGGCGGCGTGGCCGGCGCTGGCCTACAAGCTCGACCAGTTGGAGCGCGTCGGGCACGATGTGCGCGACCGGCTTCGACAGGTGCCCGGCTTCGTCGACCGGGCCCATACCCCCGCCGCGTACGCGTTTCGGGTGGTCAACGACTACGCCACCGAGCAGGGCGCCGGAGCCGTAAGGGCCGACGGCAACGTCCACGGCGACGGGGATCGCCCCGCCGCCACCGTCGACGGTGAGTGGCGGGAGACGGGCGGCACGAGGGAGGAAGGCGCTCGCGGCGACCGTCCAGGGACCGGCCAGACGTCTGCCGGGTCCGGTGATCGCGACCTTCACGCGGCGAAGCTCGCGGCCCAGGCATTCCCGCAGTCGACCGTGGCCGCCGTCACCGACGTCACGTCGGCGGGCCGGTGGGCTGAGGCGCCACCGGCACCGGCGCGGTCCCCCTCGGCGGGCGTGACCGCCGAGGCGCCAGGCCGGTAGAGGCCGCGCCGGCGCGGTCAGGGGCAGGCGTTGCAGAAGGTCCCGGCGAACGCTCCTAAGGCGGTTTGGCAGCGCAGACCTACAACCCGCAGTGGTAGTAGGTGATCGAGTCCCTGTCGGCCAGGTCGAAGACCATGTCGGGCAGGAGGGGCCGGATATTAGGTACGAAATGGACATCCGCAAAGGTGGTAGTGGACAGCTCCCACCCACGCCAGATCGTCGCTCTGATGCAGCGAGTCTTAGGCCGCGGACCGGCAGTCGGCTATTGGCTTCGTATATGAACTATCAGCGGTACTAGTAGAAGTAGTTTCATCGGTCTCACATTCACCCGCTGTGGTGGCAGCCAGCCTCGGGGCTACCCACTTGGTACGAGATGCTGCCGGGGTGCTTAATGGAGAGGTGCATGACTTCGATCCTGATGAGCGAGAAGCCAGTGTGGCGGACACCCGGGCCGCCATTCTGAAGCGCGCTGGCCGTTCTGCTGCCCCTATCCGTCGGACCTTCGTTCAGCGACCCCGCGTCTCCGGTGCTGTTAACCAGGACCGGTCTGGTCCGCTGTCCTGGTTCGTGCGGACCAAGAACCTCCGCGCCCTCCAGGCATACCTCATGGTCGTGGCCGCAACCAGCAGCGGCAACGGCCCCGACGGGTGGAGCACCACTCATCCGATCAAGGTGTGGGCTCGAGCGTTCGGCACCACGGAACACGCGGCTCCGGCATCGGCCTCGAATGCGGTGTCCAAGCTGCTGCAGAGGCTTGAGGAGCGCGACCTGATCGAGCGCCGACGGCGTGGCCGGGAACGCCAGATCCAGGTTCGGCTTCTGTGTGAGGACGGTAGCGGTGACCCGTATACCCGGCCGGACGGCAAGGCAGTGGCGGACCGCTTCCTGAAGTTGCCGCACGCCTTCTGGCTCGACGGCTGGTGCGACAAGCTCAAGCTGCCTGGCCTGGCCATGCTGCTCGTCGCGCTGAGCGAAAAGAACGGCTTCAAGCTGCCCACGGAGAGAACTCCGGACTGGTACGGGTGGTCAGCCGATACCGCCGAGCGTGGGCTGGCCGAGTTGGAGGACCAGGGCCTACTGAGTAAGAGCCGGCGCCGCCGCACGGAGCCGCTGAGCGCCTCCGGCTACGGGATCGTCAACACCTACTACCTTCTGCGACCATTCGGTCCAGGCCGCCCAGGGCTCTCTGATCTCGCCCCTGCCCCGACCATTAAGGAGACCGCCCCCCGTGACCAGCCCTAACACCCCCGGGGCGACCCGGATGTTCTACATCGATGACTCCGGCTCAGAGCAGAGCGGCTGGATCGTCTACTCCTGGGTCGAGTGCGCTATCGGCAGCTGGCGCACCTGCCTACGCGGTTGGCTCGACCTGCGCAAGCAGCTCTTCACCCAGTTCGCCATCCCCGCCTCCGTCGAGATGCACTCCACTCACTTCGCCAGTGGGCAGGGGAACCCCAGCACCGACGCCGCCTGGAACCGCAGGAAGAGCAACCGCGGCCAAGTCATGCGGATGGCACTTGAGCAGATCGGCCGCTGCCCCGACCTGGCGGTCGGAACTGTCTACCGGCACACCACAGCTAATCGCCGCGCATACTTCGCAGAAAAGGCAAACGTCTACGAAAAGCTCGTCGACCACCTCGATGGACGTCTCGGATCCGCCAACGAACTCGGCCTCCTCTTCATGGACGGCGACGGCACCGACCACTCCTACATCCAGGCTCATCGTGGCCTCAAGCTGGCCCACCGCAACATCATCGAAGACCCACTGTTTCAGGGGTCAACCACCAACCAGTGGATTCAGATGGCGGACATAGCTGCCTGGAGCGCCTTCCAGGGGCTCCAACAGGCACCCAACCGCCGCTTCGCGTGGCACTGGTACTCCACGTACCTGCTGCCCTGCGACGTCAACGGCGGTCCGTTGGGCATCTGAGGACAAAAACAAGCAGACCTGCTTATCCACGTGAGTGGGGCAGGTCCGCAAGGACACTGTAGCGCACTCAAAGCCTCTGAGCAGCAGATACGGCATCTCCATAGTACTTACACTTACCCGCTGAAGTGGCAGTTAATCTCCGCCAAGGAGGACGAATACATGCCTCAGATCAAGCAGGAAACGTCAGCGCGACAAGGCGGGCACGCGCCAGCGCGAGCTGGACCGCAACCTTGCTGGGGTGCCGGTAACGGACGTGTCACCGTCACGCAGGCTCCTTGCCTGCCACCGGAGGGTGCTCAGCGTCTGACGTCGCCTACCCGGCGGCGGAGCGCTCCCGGGCGGGCAACTGGGCCAGCGCGCGGACGACGTCGGCGGGCCGCACGGTGATCAGCCCATCGGGCCCGCCCGTAGCTTTCAGCAAAAAACCAACGCCAAGGAGTTGATCTTTCAGCCCTGGTTAGGTGTGGAATGCCCCACCGCCCGGCCTGTCGAGCATGGGCCGGGCGGTGCGGGCCGATCAAGTCGCTTGCTCCAGCGCTCTGGACCGCGCTGGCCTACTTGCTGACGACGACCAGGTAGACGATGACCGCGATCGCGATCGGCACGGCGGCCACCGGGTAGCTCCAGACCGCCCAGCCAGCGCTGGCACCCGTGCCGGCGGCGGCCAAGTGCCGGCGCGCGGCCTGGCCGATGGCGGCCGTGGCGCTCAGGACGACCTGCCTGATGGTGCCGTCGACCTGCCGGGCGACGAACTGATCCAGGGTGGACTGGTCCGACTGCGGGTCGGGCGGCACCGACGCGAACCGTACGGCCTTCGGATCGTTGGGTGCTGTACTGCGCATGGGTGCTCCCTTGGTGAGGAGCTGCCTGTGTCGTCTGTCGACGCAGGCAGCCCTCATGATTGATTGGTCGGGACGGCTTGGATCTCTGCGGCGCGCAGCCCCCCGGAAGGGGCAACAGGGACTTAGCAGGCTGCAACCCGCCAATTCCCACACGTCACAGATGAACCAGGTACATCATCTACAAGCACCTACGCGCTGCGGAAGCAATGTGGGTCAGGTCACCAAATCAGTGTGGGCGAGTGTGACCTAGGCCACCGGATGACCGAGTCTGACGTGTTGTAATGGAACACGAAGTCTGCATTGTGACCATCGTCACTTGACTTCAGCGCGTGGCTTTCCTAGGTCGGGACGGCACACAGCGTGAAACGGCCCGCCGCTGCAACGGCGGGCCGTTCGTGTATCCGTCGGGCGAGCTGCGCGGCTACGACGCCGCCGGATTTGCGATGGTGGCGATGCCCGGGGCACTGGCTGCCGGCGCTGAGCCCGCCGGGTGCGGACGAACGATCCGCAGCGCCACCAGCGAAACCAGCCCTCCCAAGAGGAGGTCGAAGGGCAGGGTCAGCAGCGCCGCGAGGCTCGCCCGTAGCTTTTAACCCAAAGACAACGGGGGCTATCAGTACACTCCGGGCCCGATGATGTCCTCGCCGATACAGCGCGCGACCGCGACGGGCCGGATCACCCACGTCACCCGCCGCCGCCTGGTCGAGGGGTTCGCCGCTATGCCCACGGCACACTGGAGCGGCGACCTCGACGAGCCAGACTTCCTCGCCCGGCTCTACCCGCTGGAGCAGATGCCGAGCATCGACCCACGCTACGACACCGCCGGTCGGGACATCTTCCAGCACCGTGTGCTCAACCCGCTCGACTGGCCCGACGACTGGATCTTCAGGGATGACCGGTTCGGGCTGGCGGACAACGACGACGCACTGCTGGCCTTCCTCGTCGAGATGCTGCACCCCGAGGTCCGCACCAACCTTGCCGAGGTCGAACAGCTTCGAGACTTCCTCAACGAGGTACTGATCCACGACGGCTACGAGATCGTCCAGGTCGATGCCATCAGCGGCGCCCCGATCTTCGACTACCGCCTGATCGGCTCCGGCGTGCGCGGCTCCATGAAGAACCTCATCTTCGCCGCGCTCGGGCCCAAGCCGGAGATCGTGCTCGACGACGCCGTCAACAACGACCTGCACTTCGTCCGCAACGCCGACAACTGCCTGGTGTACGACCGGCCGTTGGGCGCACACGGGCTGACCTGGGCCGAGCTGACCGACTGGTGGGCCGATCGACAAGGAATGACCGGCGAGCCGGAGCGGGACATCTCACGCAGCCTCTATCGCAGGCTGGACCAGTCGCTCGGCGACAACGACGCCGAACGGCACATCCTGCGCACCTACGCCGAGCGCTACGTCCGGCTCGGCTCCGGCATCCCAGCTCTGATCCCGCAGGTCTACCTGCACTACGATCCGTACACCGCGACCGAGCGACGGGCACCCGGCCCGCTCCCACGTCAACGCATGGACTTCCTGCTGCTCCTGCCTCACCGGGCCCGCGTCGTCATCGAATGCGACGGCAAGCAGCACTACGCCGACGACGACGGCCGCGCTAACCCGCGCCAGTACGCCGACATGATGCGCGCAGATCGCGACCTTCGCCTGAAGGGGTACGAGGTGTACCGGTTCGGCGGCGCCGAGCTCGTCAACGACGATGCCGCACAGCACCTGCTCAGCATGTTCTTCGACCGCCTGCACCAGCGGTACCACTCATGACCGGGACGCAGGCACCCGGCCCGTGTCGGTGTCTTCGCCTACAGTGACACCCGTGCCCGAGGGACGACACGGTGGATAGCAAGACGAGCCAGGAGCTAGCCACCGTGTCGCAGATGCTGGTCCAGGCCGGGAACCAGCACGCGGCGCGGCTGCTGTCACTGGCCGAGCAGGCAGAGATCGGGCAATCGCTGCCCTGGGAGCCCGCACCCGTTCCCGTGGTGCTGCGCGTGCATCCCGCGTTCGTCGGGCTGTTTCGGCCGGCGGATCTGCAGGTGATCGCAGCGCAGTTCGATCGGGTCCGGAAATGGGGGAACGGCGACAAGCACCAGGTGAGCGTCGCACCCGTGCTCGCCGACCCCTTCGCCCGCAATCACCTGGGCAGCGGCACGGACGCCATGCAGCTGCGCGACGAGATCGCCGAGACGTTGTGGCAGATCAGCGCCACCAAGCTCCCGGACGTCTGCCGGGCGCTCGGACTCGAAGATGGCGACGTCGACGAGGCGATGGCCAGCAAGCGCGCGTACGTGCGCAGCCGAACCAGCGACTACACCCTGGACCAGCTGTGTCAGCTCGGCGCACGTGTCGTCGAGCAGCATTACCGCCCCCGGCTGTGGGGACTGCTCCAGGTGCACGCCGGCCGGCGTACCGGAGCCGACTCTCCGTTCAAGAACCTCATCTTCGCCGCGGACGGTCCCAAACCAGAATTGGTGCTGACCGACGCGCTAAGCAACACCATCGAGATCAGCAAGAACGGCCAGTTCTGCCTCGTCTACGACCGCGGCTTGGACCCCAGCGGGTTGAGCTGGCGGCAACTGGTCACCTGGTGGACCGAAACCCACGCTGAGCCCGGGACCAGCGAACAGGAGGCCGGCCGGCAGCTGTACCTGCGCCTGCGGCGCTCGCTGGACCGCGACCGCAAGCCCTCGGACCCACCCGGCCCGGAGCGGCAGGTGTTCCGCGCATACGGCGAGCTGCTCAACGACCACGGCTTCGACCTGCCGGCGTTGATTCCACAGGTCTACCTGCACTACGACCCCTATACCCGGGCCCAGCGGCGTGAGCCGGGACCGCTACCGCGCCAGCGGATGGACTTCCTGCTGCTGATGCGCAGCCGTTGGCGGCTCGTCATCGAGTGCGACGGCAAACAGCACTACGCCGACGACGACGGGCGGGCAAGCCCTCGTCGCTACGCCGAGATGGTCGCCGCAGATCGGGAACTCCATCTGGCCGGCTACGAGGTCGTGCGCTTCGGCGGCGCGGAGTTCCAGTCGCAGGAACAGTCTCTGCCGATGCTGCGCCGCTACTTCACACGGTTGTTCATTGGGCACGGCTACCTGCCTGAATCCGCAGCGTGACATCGCCGGCCGGTGGCCGGGAGAGCCGCCGGCAGGTCAGGCAGCAACCACCGAATGACGACCCGGCACCGCCGCTGCGCCGACGCGAGCACGCCGGGACGTCACCCTGACCGGACACGGATGGCGACCACGGCACTCAGGAGAGGGAAGGCCGCGGCCCGGCGTCGATATGGGTCACCGCTCGGGCACATGAGCGTGGTCGTGGTGGGCGACCCGGTGGGGAGTGGCGGGGGCGGGTGAGACGGGCGCTGCCGCCCCTGGGCCGGTCGCAGGTACGAACGCCGTGGCGGCCACCGCAGCCGCGTGGACGGGCCGCGTGCCGATGCCACTCTGCGACTCTGCTGGCCGGGGGGTGAGCTTGTCCCAGACGAGGTTGGTCAGGCCCTGGCGGAACGCTCGATCGCCGTGGAGGTCGGCGAGGCGGATCGCGTCGGCGGGGTCGTCGAGCTGCGCGATGGCGGTGGTCATCGCGGCGGCGAACGTCGCGCTGAAGGCGGTCTGGTCACGTGCGCGCGCGGCGGCCTGGACGGCGTCGACGCGTAGGGCCTGCTGCGTGCAGGTGTCGAGCAGCGCCCGATCCACCGGCGTCGTGGCCGCGACGATGGCGGCCGGCGCCAGCGGGCTGATCACCTCGGACTGGCCCGCTCGGCTGTCGCGCTGCGTCGAGGGGCCCGCCGCCGAGGCTGGCGGGGGAACGTCCCGGACCGCCTGGTGCACGGCCTGCCCGGCGGCGCCGTAGAGGGCCTGGCGCCAGGCCGGGTCGTCGCACTTGAGCATCACCGCGACGGCCATCTCCGTGTTGCCGGGGTCCGCGAGGGCGTGGGTGAGTGCCTTGTCGAACGGGGCTGAGAAGGCGGCCAGGTCGGTGGTGCGGGCCGCGTCTTGGACGGCGCCGCCGCCGGCGACGTGCTGCACGCGCCGGTCCAGCCACGCCTGTTCGTCGGGGGTCAGGCTGTCGCGCAGGTCCGTCGGCATCCAGTTGTCGACCGTGACGGGTACGGCGGGCGGGGCGGCCGAGGGTGGTGGGGTGGTGTCGGCCATCAGGTCGATGACCGCGTTGATCGCGCGGAGCCGGCGGCGGGTGTCGAGCAGCTCGTCGCGGCGGGGGAACGGCTGGTCGAGCTGCTCGGTGGCCCGGGCGATCTCTTCGTGCTGACCGGCGATGCGGGCCTGCACGGTGGTCCGGGTGCTGTCGAGGTCGGTGAGCTGGTTCTCCAGGCGGCGGACGAGGCCGGTGGGGTCGCCCTCCACGGCGGAGGTGAGGCCGACGGTGGTGGAGGAGTCGGGGATTCCGTCGAATCGCAGGGCGACGAGCATGCCGTCGCGACCGGACCAGAACACCGCGTCGACGCCGAAGCCGCCGAGCTGGGCGACGCCGGCGGCTTCGCGACGGTCGGTGGAGGCGACGCCCTGCGCGGTGGCGGTCAGGGCGTGTTGCAGGGCTCGGCCGGCCTCGGCGCGTTTGGTGAACCGGTGCCCGGCGACGGTCATGGCGAACTTCTCGCCGCGGGTGTCCTGGCGTCGAGCGATGACGTCGTCGAGCACCTCGACGCGGCGGGTGTCTTTGGTGATCCACGCCTTCAGCTCGCCGACCTGGCGGCGCAGCGCCGCCTGGGTGTTGTGGTGGGTCCGGTCGGCGCGTTCGAGCCGGGTGAGGTCCTGGGCGACCTGCTCGCGGTCCATCAGCAGCGGGTTGCCGGTGGCAATGGCCTTGATCTGGTGAGCCTGGAGGGTCTCGTCGCTGACGTCCTCGATCTCGCGGGCGGAGGTGCCGCGCATGATCTGGTCGATGAAGGTGCCCTTGCGGGCCACGGTCTGCCAGGAGAAGGCGTCGAAACTGCCGGCGACGACGTAGCGGTAGATGCTGACCTCGGGGTTTTGGTTGCCCTGGCGCAGGATGCGTCCCTCGCGCTGGGTGACGTCGGCCGGACGCCACGGGCAGTCCAGGTGGTGCAGGGCGATCGCGCGGGCCTGGACGTTGGTGCCGACGCCCATCTTGGCGGTGGAGCCGATGAGCACGGCGACGTCGCCGGAGCGGCAGGCGTTGAACAGGCTGGCCTTCTTGGCGTCGGTGTCGGCTTCGTGGATGTAGCGGATCTTCTCCCGGGGCATCCCCCGCTCGACCAGCAGTTCGGCCAGGGCGTCGTAGGCGTTCCAGCGCTCGGGGTTCGGGGTGGACTGGTCGCAGAAGACGATCTGCAGCGCACCCGGGGTGGGGTGCGGGACGGGGTCGGCCGCGTCGGGGTTGACCAGGTAGACGGTGTCGCGGGTGTCGCGCCAGATCGCGGCGATCCGCTCCGCTGCGGCGTCGATCTTGCCGGGTGCGGTCTGCTGCTCGCCGATGAGCCGCAGGTCCAGGGAGGCGGCGCGGGCCTCGCCGGAGACCTTGAGCATGTTGTCCTGCTGGGGCTCCACCTGGCGGTTGCGGATCCGCTCGACGCGCTCGTCCAGGCCGGAGATGAACTCCTCCAGCTCCGGGGACGGGTCGAGGGTGACGATGTGCGGGGCACGTTCGCCGTCCTCGCGCTGGCTCAACTGCGGGGTGGGCAGGGCCAGGTCCTCGGGGGTGCGGACGTCGCCGTAGGTCCGCATCATCAGCGACAGCTCGGGCACGTTGGCGTACTTGGCCAGCCGGGCGCGCATCTGGAAGCCCTGCCCGGTCGGGGACACCTCGATGGCGGTGACGACCTTGGCGAAGGTGGCCGCCCAGGTGTCGAAGTCGGTGGTTCCGGTGGCCTGCAGGAGGTCGGGGCGGAGCTGGCGGGTCACCACGTACAGCTCGCGTACGGAGTTGGCGATCGGGGTGGCGGTGGCCCCGCACACCACCCGTTGGCCGCGCTGGCGGCGCAGGTAGGACAGCTTCATCCGGAAGTCGACCGCGCGGTCGGAGCCGTCGTTGCCGGCGTCGGGGATGGAGCTGGTGATGGTGTCGTTCTTCAGCTCGTGCAGCTCGTCGCGGTAGACGTAGTCGATGCCGGTCTGCTCGAAGGTGACGCCCGGGTCGCGGGCCTTGTCGAGCTTCTCCTTGACCCGTTCCTCCTTGCGCAGCAGCGCCTTCTGCAGGCGCTTGACGCTGCTGGAGCGCTTGGCGTCCTCGCCGTTGGCGATGGCCTGCTCACCGGCGCGGACGATCTTGTCGCGCAGCTCTGCCAGTTCCTCGTCGAGGAAGCGGCTCTGCTCGTCCGGGGAGAGCGAGAGCCGCTCGAAGAACGAGGCGGCCATGATGATCGCGTCCCAGTCGCCGGTGGCGCAGCGGGCGACGAAGCGGCGGCGCCGGTCGGTGCTCATGTCGTCGCGGCCGGCGGCCAGCAGCCGGGCCCGGGGGTAGATCTGCAGGAACTCGCGGGTGAACTGCTCCAGCATGTGGTTGGGCACCACGATGGCCGGCTTGTTGACCAGGCCGAGGCGGCGCTGCTCCATCGCGGAGATGGCCATCACCGCGGTCTTGCCGGCCCCGACGGCGTGGAACAGCCCGACCGCCGGCTCGGCGACGATGCGGGCGACCGCCTCCACCTGGTGTGAGCGGGGTGTGAAGCCGACTGCGATGCCGGGCAGGGACCGGGTCACCCCGACGTAGCTGCGCGGCACGGTGGCGTTGAACATCTCGTTGTAGCGGGTGGCGACCTGCTCGGCGCGGTCCGGGTCCTCCCACACCCACGCGCCGAAGCGTTCCTCCAGCTCGATCGCCTTGGCCTGCGCGGCGGCGGTGGCCTCCACGTCGAGGGCGCGTTTGCCCTCCTCCACCTCCACGAACACCCGGATCGGGGTCTTGGTCAGCAGCCGCTGCGCGAGGTCCGGCGCGGCCATTCCCGGCGTGCCCCAGGTCGAGCGGGCCAGGACGCCGGCGCGGGAGCCGCGGACCCGCCAGTCGGACCCGCCGACGTGCTCCACCCGCAGGCCCGGGTCGCGCAGCGTCTCCTGGAGGAACTGCTGGATGAGGGGGGCGGGCAGGAACGGGGCGCCGAACGCCGCGTCGATCTCCCCCGGTCCGAGGTCGCGGGGGATCACCCGTTGCAGGGCGCGCACGTTGGTCTCGAAGCGCGGATCCGTCTCGGCGGCGGCCTGGGCGGCGCGCAGCTTCACGCGCACGTTGCCCGACAGGTACTCCGGGGCCTCCACGAGCCGGCCCTGGCCGGGGTCGTCATAGACCAGGTCGCCGAGCGCGGCGCGGGCCTCCGGCTCGCTGACCCCGAGCAGCCGGGCGACCTCGGGCAGCCGCACGTCGCCGTGGGTGTCCACGCAGATGGCCAGGGCGTCGGCCGGGGTGTCGGCGCCGAGCTGCGGCGCCCGGGGCAGGATCACCCGGCGGGCGAAGATGTCGGCCTTCGTCGCGGTCTGGGTGGTGTCGTCGAAGTGCTCCAGGGCGAACACGGTGGCGGCGTGCGGGTCGGTCTGCCGGAAGCGGCCCATCGGCGGGTTGATCCGGGCCATCTTCGGCTCGCCCGTCTCCGGGTCGGTCCGGCCGGTGCGGCGCAGGGTGTAGCGGTTGAGCGGCCCGTGGGCGGCCAGGTAGGCGTCGTACCGGTCGTTCAGCTCGGCACGTAGCGCCGCCGGTGACCCCGGGGCGGGCGGGCCGCCGTGCTCGTCGCCGTCGTCGACGGTGGCGGCCTCCGCCGAGAGCAGCGCGGTCACGGTGTCGCGCAGCCCGAGCAGCGCTCGCAGCTCATCGGCCTGGCTGGCGGGCACCTCGTGCGGCACGACCTGGCCGTCGGCGACGGTGGTGAAGGTGCCGTCGTCGCGGGCCTCGATGTGGCCCTCGGCGCGCCAGTGCGGCGCGAGCACCGCCAGCGGCTCGGCCGGCCGGTCGCCGTCGACGCGCGGCGTCATGGTCAGGCCCTCCCGACGGGCCTCGTCGACGACGTCGCGCAGCACCCGGGTCAGGGCCTCACCGGTGTTGTCGCTCGCGCGGACGACCAGCTCGCCGTCGCGGTTCATGCCCCGCCCGAGCGTCATCTCGCCGAGCACCCGCTCCGGCCGGTCGACGAAGTATTCGTTGACCTGGTCGGCCTGCTCAGCGGCGGTGTCCAGGTCCAGGGGGCGGGTCTGCTCCCATGCGATCGGCCCAGGCTCGCGATCCGGCTCGCGCCGGCGCAGGATCAGCAGGTCGGTGATGGCCTGGGTGCCGGCGGTGGCCTGGTGCGCTCCGGAGGGCAGGCGCACCGCGGCGACCAGGTCGGCCAGCGCCGCCATCTCCCGCCGGGCGGCGGGGTTCGCCGAGTCCAGGGTGTAGCGGGAGGTGAGCACCGCGACCAGGCCGCCGGGCCGGGTCAGGTGCAGCGACTTGATGATGAAGTGGTTGTGGATGCTGTGCCGGCCGGGGTTGTGCCGCCGGTCGGTCAGCCGCACGTCGGCGTACGGCACGTTGCCCACGGCCAGGTCGAAAGCGCCGGACGGGGCCCGGGTGTCGGCGAAGCTCTCGGTGCGGATCTCCGCGTGCGGGTACAGGGCGGCGGCGACGCCGGCCGTCACCGGGTCCAGCTCCACGCCGACCATCCGAGCCTGCGGCGGGGCCAGGCCGATGAAGTTGCCCGACCCGCAGCCCGGTTCGAGGACCGCCCCGCCGTCGAAGCCGAGCTCCCGCACGGCGTCCCAGATCGCGCGCACGTACGCCGCGTCGGTGTAGTGGGCGTTGAGGGTGGTCAGCTCCGCCGCGGCGTACTCCTGCGGCGACAGCAGCTCCCGCAGCTCGGCGCGCTGCTGGGCGAACCGGGCGTAGTCGGGGTGGTTGGTGCGGGACTCGAACACCCCTGGCACCGCGCCCCAGCTCGCCCACCGCGCGAGCACGGCCTGTTCCTGCCCCGTGGCCGGGCGGCCAGCGGCTTGCACCTCGCGCAGGGTCCGCAGGGCGGCCAGGTTCGCGCGGAGTTTGGCCATCTCGCCGGCGGGCGCCAGGTCCTGCTGCCCGCCAGGGCGGAACGATTCCGCGGCATCACCCGCGCCGGCGTCGGCATCCGCTGTGGTGGCCTGGTCCGGAGCGGTGTCGCCGGTCTCTTCGGCCGGGCCGGCTACCGGGTCGGGGTCTGCGGCTCGTCCTCGTCGTCCTCCTCCTGCGCGACCCGCTGCCACCACGGGTCGTTCGGGTCCTCCACCAGCGGCGTCCACGTCGGGCTGGCCGCCGGCGTCGTCGACCCGGTCGGCGTCTCGTCCGCCGCCTGCTCGGCGTTCGGGTCGATCAGGATCAGCTCGGGGAGGATCTCCTCCTGCGCCATCTGCTTCGCCGCGTTCAGTCGGCCGAGCTTGCCGAGGTACCCCTCGCCCGGTTGATCCGGACCGGCCAGCTCTCGCGTCCGCTGCTCGATCTGCTCCGCTGCCTGCTCCCCCAAAGTCGAGAAGAAGCTGCTCGGGTCCTCGATGGTCGCGTACCGCTGGGGCAGGTACGTCTGCCAGTGCTTCTGGGCCTGCGCCCCGTAGTGGTTCATCCGTCTCCTCCGCGTCGGCCGGGCCGTCCTGGTCACCGTCGGCGGGCGGGTCGGCGGTCGCCTCCTCCCCCGCGTCGACCACCGGCGGCGCGTGCGCCGTGGCCGCACCGTCCAGAACGGCCGGAGCGGGGGCCGGCACGTCGACCACGGCCGCCGGCTGCACCTCGGGGGCAGGCTCCGGATCCAGGTGCCGGGCGACGTACGCCTCCAGTGCGGCGATGTCCACCCCGCTCGCGCCGACCTGGTAGCGCAGCAGCGACCGCGCCGAGCGGGCGACGCCGGCGCGGCCCGCTGGTGTCTGGTAGGCGCGTGCCGCCCACTCGACCCGGGCGGTGACCACGGCCTCCAGCAGCGGCCGAGCAGGGTCCTGCGGCCGGGGGCCGACCGCCCGCAGCGCTCCCGGCGTCGTGGGGTGGGCCTGCACGGCGGGGGCGAGCAGGTGGTAGGCGCGCTCGGCCGCGCGCCGGCCGGCCTCGCCGGCGCCGATGGCCACGGTCACGCCCGCGGCCACGTCAGTCTGCTCGGTGAGCACCGCGACCTGTCCGGGTGTCAGCGTCGGCCCGCACGGCGCGACCACCACCGGGGCGTCCTCGCCGGCCGTCGCGGACCGCGCGATCGCCTCCAGCGCCGTGGCGGCCACCACCACCGGCCGGCCGGCCGGCTCAGGCTGCTCGGCGAGCCCGACCAGCGCGTCGGCCGGCCGGTGGATCGCCGTGGCAGGGCCGTGCAGCACCGCAGGCACCGACTCGTCAGCGCCGGGCGGCGCGTACCCGACGAAGCTCACCACGGCGTTCGTCTGGGGATCGCGCACGCCGACCACGACCCGGTCCTGGAAGCGGTCGACCAGCAGTCCGCCCCGGCCGGTCGAGGCCAGTCCGGAGGCCAGGATCTCGGTGTCGGTGAAGCCGGCCCGGCGCAGCTCATTGACCAGCGCCGTCGGGCGGCCTGGCGCGTACCCGAGCATCCACCGGCCGTCGACCGGCACGCCCTGCCCAGCAAGCCACCGGCGCGGTCCCGCGCCGCCCGGGCTGTCGAGCTGCGCCCGGTAGAAGCGGGCCGCCAAGTCCTGCGCGGCCAGTAGCCGGTCCTGCTCGGCGGTGGTCACCCGGGACCGCGTCGGAGGCCGGGGTGTGACCTGGGCGTCCAGGGATGCCGCGCGCAGCCTCAAGGCCGCGGCCCGGTCGCGGGCCGCGTCGACCCGTTCGGCGACCTCGGCCGCTATTTGGTCGTCGCTGCGGTCAGGCATCGTCATCAGGCCCGCTCGTCGTCGGGCTCACCCGCTGCCAGCACCCCTTGCGCGCGCAGCCGCTCGAACAGCCGTTGATGGTGCTCCAGCGTGGACGTGAGCTGGTCGATCTGGTCCTGCAAGCCAGCGATCGTGCTGTCCACAGTTCGCGGCGGTGCAGGCTGCGCAGCTTCGTCGGTCATAGTGCCCCCGTAGTGATCGACTCCCCGCCCACGGTAGTCAGCCCCGGCACGCTACGTCGAGGTAGATCCGGGCCGCTACCGCCGACGCTCGCCCAAGGGGTTGATGCCGCAGAATCACGGCCAGGGGTAGCGAACCGGGCCAGGAGACGCCGGCCGGCGCCCGGTCGTCGTGGTCGCGCTTTCCAATATCGACGCCTCCGGCGGGGCCTCTCTCGGAGATCCGGGAGGGACCACAGGCGCCGGGTGGGTGAGTGGTCACCCAGGGGTGGGACCTCCCCGCGCCGGCCGCCCAGAGGGCTACCAGACCGTCTCTGGGGCGACCAGGCCAAGCCGCTTCGCGGTCGGCTTCGCCGAGCCTGGCCGCCCCAGAGCCGGCCCGGTCGATCGGAGATCGGCCGACACGAGGAGATCCCACCCCACCCCCCGGCACCCGCGCGCGGGCAAGCCCGCAACCCCTGACCCGGGCCTACGCCGACCCCTGGGTCGCGTCGTACCGGTCGAGCACGTACTTGACGCTGCTCTTGGCCCACTGCCCCTTCCCCGACGGGGTCGGGACCTGCTCCGCGTTCAACGCCGTGGCGATCGCGGCGAGCGACAGTCCCTCACCCCGTAGCTGCGCCGCCCGGGCGGCCGAGGGCGGCAACGGCGCCGGCGGGCGGCCCAATCGCACACCCCGGTCCCGGGCCGCCGCCATCCCCGCCGACACCTCGGGCCGGCGCATCTCCGATTCGCTGCTCATGCCCCCCACCGTACGGCAAAAAGGTACAGAAAAAGACCCCCAAAGCAGCTTTCTCTGTACCTTTTCCTGTACGATAGAAGGACAAGGAACGGTCCGACCAGGTGAGCCACCACCCAGCCGGACCAGGAAGAACAGCCCCTCTGCGAAAGGGAGTTCCATGACCCAGCCTACGACGAACCCGGTTCGCCCTGCCCAGCTCGCCCCCGTCCGCGTCGGTCGCGGGACGGCCGTGCACCTGGGCAGCCTGAGCAGCATCACCGGCCCCGACGGCAGCCCTCGCTACGTCGCCGCCTGGTGCGGTGCCAGCGGTCGCGGCGACGACGTCCGCGCCGGCGAGGCGATCACCGACCCCATCGACTGCCGCACCTGCCTGCGCACCCAGCCCCGACCCATCGAGCTGATCAACGCCAGCCTGACCGGCGAGCCCACCACCCTGCCCCACACCGGTCTCGTCGTCCCCCACACCAAGCTGCGCGTCACCGACGTTCGCCCCGTTCCGGGGACCGGTGGAACCCGTGCCCGGCTCATGCTCGGCGAGCACGTCATCGGCTACATCAGCAGCAGTGTGCACTTCCAGCCCATCGGCCGGACCTGGATCGACACCAAGGACCTCGCCGGCTACGCGGCGGACTGCCGCACCGCCGCCGGGAAGACCCTCAACGTCCGGGACGTGCTCGGCGCTCTGGTCCGCGAGTACGAGGCGGCAGACCAGCGGCACGTCATCCCCGCTGCGGAGTTCGACCACAACAACGAGTGCGTCGGTTGCGGCACCGCCACCCAGGACGAGCCGTGCGTTTCGACCTGCCCCTTCCTCACCGGGACGTTCGGTCCGGCCGTCACGCTGCGCGCCGCCGCCAGCCGCCTGACGCAGCACCCCGGCAAGATCGGCTACCTGGTTGGTAGCGCGATCCGAGCCGCTGCCCGGCACCTTACCGGCAGCCCTCGCTGCTATGACCTCGCCGAGGCGACTATCAGCGTGCTCGGGGACCACCTCACCGAGCAGGCAGACCCGGCATTCAAGCAGATGGGCGGCGGGGAGCTGATCACCTGGTACGGCCAGTGCGCTCCCCTGCGCACCATCACGGTCGCCCTGTACGCCGCTGCGGCCCGTTACGACGGCAGCGACTTCGACCCGACCGAGGACTTCGCCGCTCTCCCGGCGTAGACGCGAAGCGGGCCGACCCCGAACGTGGGTCGGCCCGCGTCACCTCTCGCCCGTCTCCGAGCACCCCCGTCGCTGGCCAGCGGCGCGCCTCGGTGATCACGGGCACCAGGCCGCCACCGGCCCACAACCACAACGCGGGAGAGCACCATGACCAGCAGCCACCGGGCCGACGCCCGCACCATCCTCGCCACCGCCACGCCGGCAACTCACCGCCCTCTGCTGGCCTGGGCCGTTGGGATCACTGCCTGCGGGCACGCCATCGACCCCCTGACCTACTGGCGCACCCGAGACGCCCGGCGAATCGCCCCTGACTACAGCGGACGGACGCTGCCCGCCGGCCGGATGCTCCGGCTCACCCGGGCGCGGATCGAGATCACCGACGGGGACCTTCACCAACCGTTGCGGCTGGCCTGGACCGACCTGGGCAACGTCCTCGACAACGGTCGGGTCACCGACGAGCTGATCTGGCGCTGCGAGCAGGCCGTCATCGCCTGGCGCGACCACCCGGGCGGATTCCGTGGCGCGGGCTGGGCCGACGTCGTCGACGGCTGTTCCCGAGCCGGCCAGGCCGTGTGGACAGCGTGCCGGCCGGCCGACCCCGGTGAGCAGCTCGACCTGTTCGCCCTGACCATCTGAGGCGTGGTCAACGGCGCGCGGCTGCGATAGTCAGATCGCGATGACCGGGCCGCCGCCGGCGATGCCGCCGTACAAGCCGGGCTGGCCGGTCAGGACGTGACAGCCCAGGTCGATGGCGGCGAGCACCGCGCTGGCCGCGTCGACCCGGCCCACGGTGTCGAGGGTGACCGCGAGAGCGCGCCAACTGTCCGGATCCGGGCTGAGCACCTCAGCGGCGCGGTGGGTGACGAGCAGCGTCAGGCGGTCCTGGTCGGCGACGACCCGGGCCGCCTCAGCAAGGCACAGCACCGGCAGGCCGAAGACGGAGCCCTCTTCGTCGGCGACCTCGGCGATGACCTCGCCGACGTCGATCGACTCGCGGCAAAACGCGATGATCGCGGATGCGTCGAGGATGACCCTGACGGTCGGGTCGGTCACGCGGCGCGGGCCGGCAGGCCCAGCTGCTCGCGGGCCGCCGCCTCAAGCGCCGGCGTCCACCGGTCGCGGGCTTCGTCCAGGCGGCGCCGGGCACGCGCCCGGCCTTCCTCGGTCACGACGATGCCAGCCGCAGCGAGCATCGCCGTGGTTTCGGTGGCGGTGTCCGGATCCTGGCTGGCCATATCCGCAGGATACCCCTGGCCGGACCCTCTACGCGCATTCACTCGGCAGAGCCCTGTTCGTCGCGTCGTGCGATCGTTCGCAATTCAACGGGTTGTGGTGCCATCGGTGCGGCGGGCCGCTGGAACAGGGCTCCCGACCGACGTTCCGGGTGACTGGAGGTCCGAAGGTAGGTCCAGCCGCGCGAGAGGTAATAGGCATGTAGGCCCTCGTTGGTCTTCCACGCATCCAGGCGGAGGTGTCGGCAGCCCTGGTGAAAGGCCAGGTCACCAGCCCACGCCAAGAGGAGTGCGCCAAGCTCCTGCCCGGCTCGATCGAGGCGGACCGCCAGTTTCGAGACATAGGCAGCAGGTTCTGCCAGCTCAGCAGGTGTCCAGAAGTCTGGATCGCCGGTGAACTCGACAGTGACCGTGCCGATCGCCTCGTCGCGATCCCACAGCAACCAGATGTCCCCTGCAGCGAGCGCAGGGATCAACTTGGTCCGCCATTTCTCCCATGTTGCCCACTGGTCCGACCCGCGATCACGTAGCCACTGGATCCGTTGGGTGAGGAGGCCCATGGCGACCTCGAACTCTTCGTTGGTGGTCGCGGGACGGATGATCAATGTCAAGGCTGGTTCAGCTCCATGTCCGCTCGAACTTGCGCTCGAAGACGATGACATGTTGGTCGCTGGGCAGCACATTGACGGTGCAACGTACCGGTGTGCCGTCTGCGACGTAGCCAGTGACGTAGTGGACGGCCACCGGTGTGCCGGGACCGAGATCGAGTCGGCGGATTTGCTCGGGCGTCGGCATCCGGGTGTAGATCTCGTCGATCGCGCGGTCTTGCGGGTAGCCGAGGTCGGCAAGCGCCTGGTTCGTGCCGCGGGCGACATCGGCCGGCGACATGATCTCGGAGTCCTTGACGATGTCGAGCGGGAAGTGGGAGTCGTTGATGTTGATCGGCTCGCCGTTGATGTAGCGCACCCGGCGGCGAGCGACGACGACGGTGCCAGGCTTGATCCTCAGTCGCTCTGCGATGTCAGAGGACGCCTGGACCAGGGAGACATCGATCGTCTGGCTCGGGACTCGTCCCTCTTCGATGATTTGCTGGCAGAACCGGTCCATCTCAGGGCTCGCGGGCTGATCGCGAGACTCCCCCTGCGGGCGGTACAGCATGTTCTCCCGCTTGCGCACGAAGTGCCCAAGCGGTCGGCGGGCGACCACCAGGCCCTCGGAGACCAGTACGGCGATCCCGTTGCGGACAGTCTGGCGCGCAACGCCCCACTGCTCGGCGAGTTCCAGCTCGGTCGGGAGTTGCTGGCCACCGGCCAACTCGCCCGAAGTGATCTTGTCTCGGATGGCTGCGGCGATCCGCTGGTACGCCGGCAGTGAGGCCCCCCTGAACGTGTCCACCTTCCGAGTCTTGCTCATGCGGTAGAACATTGTCTAGTCAATGTTGCCCTTACCCCTTGACGCTGCTTGGGTCTCAGTAGCACCATCAACACCAAGCGCATTGTCTGGTCAATGAGTACCTAATAGTCCTTCGGTGCGCTTACCAAGCAAGAAGGCTCGACGGGATTGCGCCCCGCCGAGCCCCCGGATGGCATCCAACCCCATCTCTCAAGGAGCAACAGATGCCAGCAATGAGGGTACGTCCTGCCCGGAATCATCCGGTGCAGACCCGACCCGGATCGACGGTCAACGACGTGTCTGCGCTCGTGACGCGGGCCCAGGCCGGTGACATTGAGGCGTTCGGCCTCATCTACGACCGCTACGTCGACGAGGTGTTTCGGTTCGTCTACCGCCGGGTGCTTGACCGGCAGACCGCCGAGGACCTGACCTCGGAGACGTTCGTGCGGGCCTTGCGCAACCTGGCCTCGTTCAGCCGCCCGGGTGGCAACGTCCCCGCCTGGCTGACCACGATCGCCCGGAACCTAGTGGCCAACCACCACGCGTCGTTCCGGCAGCGGTTCGAGGTGCCGGTGGCGGACATCCACGACGCCACCCAGGTCGGCCAGGTGACCGACGCGGCGCGGACCGCCCTGGACCGGCTGAGTCACGAGGCGCTGCTTGCGGGCGTCGACCAGCTCGCCGAGCACCAGCGGCAGTGCATCGTCCTGCGGTTCCTGCGGGAGCTGTCGATCGAGGAGACGGCCGAGGTCATGGGCCGCACCCCGGCGGCGATCAAGGCCCTCCAGCACAAGGCCCTGCGGGCCCTGCGAGGGCTGCTGCCGATGTCGGCGGTGATGCCGGCATGAGCACCACGACGACGGCCACGCCGGTCAACGGCAACATGGATGCCCTGCGACGGGCCGCTGCTGGCACGCCGGCACCCGCGCAGCGCGTCCCGATGGGCATTCGGGTCATCGCTGGTCCCGGCGTTCCCACCGGGCAGACCGCGCCCGCTGAGAAGACCCCGGCGCAGGCCCGGCCGCCGCGGACGCTGGAGCAGTTGCTGGCCCTGGCCAACGTCAGCGACGCCGCGCGGACCCGGCACCTGGCGGAGCGCATCGGCGGGCTGGTGGAGGAGCTGACCGGCCGGATCGAGGCAGAGCAGACGCAGCGCGAGCAGCGTGAGGCCGCCGAGAAGCAGCGCGCCGAGCTGGCCGAGAAGGAGGCTGCGCTCGCGGCTCAGTTGGCGCAGGTACGGCAGGCGCTGCGCAGCACCGGCCGCGATTCCGCAGCATCACCCAACCGAACTGCCGACAAGAAGGAGCGGGCGACGATTCGGGAGTGGGCCCTGGCCAACGGCTACGAGGTCCGGGACCGGGGTCGGATCTCCCGCGAGATCCGCGAGGCCTACGCCTCTGCGACTGGGTCGGAGGTGACCCAGTGAAGGCGCTGAAGATGCTGCTCCCGGCTGTTGGCGCGATGTCGCTGCTCGGGCACGTGTGGGCCGCGCAGGTTGCCCGGTCGCAGCGGAACCGGCTGGTCGAGGCCCGTCGGGGCGCGACTACGGACCCGCTCACCGGCCTGGCGAACCGTGCCGGTCTGACCGCCGCGCTCGACGAGCTGGACGGCGAGTCTTACGACCTGGTCCTGGTCGACCTGGACCGGTTCAAGCCGGTCAACGACACCTACGGCCACCCCGCCGGCGACGCGCTGCTTGTCGAGATTGCCGGCCGCCTGCAGGTGCTGCTGTCCGACATCGATGCCGCGATCGTCGCCCGCATCGGCGGCGACGAGTTCGTGCTGGCGTCGCCGTCTCCGGCGCCGCTGGCGCAGATCCTCGGCGCGGAGGTTATCCAGGCACTGGCCGAGCCGATCAAGGTCGCCGACGGCGTCAGCGTGACGGTGACGGCCAGCGTCGGCGCGGTCCACGCCACTCCCGGGGAGGACCGGGCTCGGGTCATGGCGGCAGCGGACGCCGCCGCGTACGAGGTCAAAGCGCGGGGTGGGGACGGTCTGGTGGAGCACTGCGTGCTCACCGAGCTGCCGGAGGTGGAGCAGCGTCCGCTGCTGCGCCTGCGGGAGCTCGCCGCCGCAATGAACGCGCTGGGGGTGACGGCATGAGCACTGTGGCCACTCCCCCGGGCGGCACCGATCGCCCGATCGTCGCCCAGCTCGTCGAGTTGGCCGATCAGGGCACCAATCCGGCCACCTCCGGTCGCCTGACGCGCGCCGCGATCGTCCTGGTCGCGGCCGGACCGGCCGCCGCCACGGTGGCCGTGGCACACCGGTACGCCGAGCATGCCGACGCGGTGCCGGAGCACCTGGTCTACTCCCCCGCCGTCGCTGTTGGCCTGGTCGGCGTGGTGCTGGCGGGCCGGCGGGTTGCTCGCTGGGTCGACGAGCGCCGCCACCCCCTCGCGGTCGACGTCGACGAGGCCGACCTCGACCCGCTGGGCCGGGAACTGCTCGCGCAGGTCCGAGCCGGACGCGGGCAGGCGTTCTGATGGCCGGGCGGCTGGTTGTGCGAGTCCACCTCGACTGGACCGCACCGGGCCACTACGACCGTGACCGGTCGCTGCCCTGCCGGGTCTGCGCCACCAACACCAAGATGCGCGACGCCAAGGGCGCGTCGTGCCACCAGTCGTGCGCGGAGGACGAGATCGCCCGGGAATTGCTCGGCGTCGGACAGGCACTGATCGCCGACGAGCGGGCGCCGGGACCGGCTCAGACCCGGAGGGCAGCGGCGTGAACAGCTCCCGGATCCGCGCGGCGTACTGGGACCCCGAGGGCACCACCTTCGGTATCCCGACGTTCTGGTGGCGGGGTGCTCCGGCTGGTTACGCCACGGCGCGGCAGCTGCGGGCGCAGGGCCTGCGCCCTGGTGGTCAGCCGATCGCGGCGCAGGTCATGTGGCGCGGGGTGGGCGGCGAGCGGGTGGCCTACCTCTACAGGGTCGACCAGGCGGCGAAGAAGCGCACCGCCAGCGCCTCGCAGCTCACCGCGATCGGAAAGGCGTTGGCAGCCAGGCGCACCTGCCGGAGCTGCGGCGTGGAGCGGCCCTACTACATCCCGCGCTCCCTGGGTGAGTGCCTGGACTGCGCGTCCTCGATGGGAGCGGCCCGATGAAGGAGAAGGTCCGCGACGCGGCGACGGTGGGGCCGTGGATCGCGATGGCCGCAGCGGTGATCCTCACGGCCAAGGGCGAGTTCGACCTGGCGGTGCTGGCGCACTTCAGCCAGTGGATCGCCTGGATGTTCCCGGTGATGCTCGACGTGTACGTGATCACCGCGTTCCACCGTCGGCGCTGGGCGGACATGGTCGTCGGCATGCTGCTGATGATCTTCTGCCAGGTCGCGGTGCACCTCCTCCCGGTCTTCATCACGGGCGATGAGGAGACGCCGTGGGGTCTGGTCGTGGCGGTGGCCTGCGTCGCGCCGATCGTGGTGGTCCGGGTCAAGATGCTGACCGGTCGTACCGCAAAGGAGATCGAGGCAGCGGCGAAGGCGGCCGAGCGGCAGGAAGAGCTGCGGGCGGCGCGGGCGGAAACGGCCGCCGCAAAGGCGGCGCAGGTGGCCGCCGAGACGAAGGCCCGATCGGAAACGGCACGGGCCGAGGCGGAAGCCGCAGCCCGCGCCAAGGCGGAAACCCGCGCGATCCAGGCGGAAAAGCTGGCGCAGGCGCAGGCGGAAAAGCAGTCGGAAATCGAGGCGGCCGCGGAGGCGGAAATCACCCGCCACGCTCGCGCCGCCGCCGAGGCCGCTGAGAGCGTCCTGGTCGCCGAGCAGCGGGCCACGACTGCGGGCGAGGCGGCCGCGCTGGCCGAAGGCCGGCTGGCCGAGGCCCGCGACGCCGCGGACCGGGCTGCTGCCGCTCGGGTTCTCGCGGAGCGGAGCGGCGCCGAGCAGGTTCGGGTGCTCACCGAGGCTGCTGAGCAGGCCGAACGCGACTACCAGCAGACCCTGGCCGAGGCGCGCTACACCGGCCAAGTCGCCCAGGAGCGGGCTGACGAGCTGGACGAGATGGTGCGGGCGCTGCGGGCGCAGCTCGACGAGGCGCAGCGTTTCGCCGAGCGGCAGGCCACCGCTCGGGCCCACGCCGAGCAGCAGGCGCAGGCGATCACCGAGGCCCGCGAGGGCGTGGTCAATGAGTTGGAGCGGACCCGCCGGGCACTGGCCCGGGCGCAGGAAAAGGCGGCAACCACCCCGGGCCGGCAATCGGAAATCGTGCGACCCGCCAACAGGAAATCTCTTGCTGCGGTTCCGGTCGAGTTGCCGGCTGACCTGCCGGAGGTGGAGAAGGTCCGACCGGAAACGGTGGCGCTCATCCTGGCGGCCCGCGCGGGAAACCCCAACGCCACCCAGGCCGAACTCAACGAGATCACCGGCATTTCCGTCCGCACGATCAGCCGCGTCCTCAACGCCGTGCCGGCGGACGTCGTCGGCCAGGTCCTCGAACTCCCCAGCGGTCGCGTCGCGTGACCGGGGGCCGGCCCGGTCTGCGGGTCGGGTCAGCCTCATAACAGCTCATAACTGTGGGGCGTGAGCAGCCAAAACGAAGGGAGGAACACGCGATGCGCAACGAGACGACGACGGCCCCGACGATCGAGGCCGAGCAGGTGGAGATGGCGGTGCCGGCTCCGGATCTGTCGGTGATGGCCACCGAGCAGCCGGCGACGGACCAGGCAAAAGACGAGAAGGCCACGCCGCAGGAGCTGGCCGACACGACGCCGGCGTCGGTGGGCCTGGTGGTCGCCCTGGTGGTGATCTCGATCGTCGCCGCCGTGGTGGTGGCGATGTGGATGGTGTCGCCGCTGCTGGCGCTGCTGCTGGGTGCCGGGCTGATCGTGGTCGCGGTCCTGGCCGGCGCCGGGTGGCTGGCCTGGCGCAAGTTCACGCGCCGGGACAAGCGGGACAAGCGCGACCGCTCGGCCCGCGACCGCGCCGGCCGCAGCGACCGGCCCGGCGCGGGGAGGTCCACCAACGGTGGTGGTGGCAAGTCCCCCAACGGCCGTGGCGGCAAGTCGGGCGGCCTGTGGCCGTTCAGCCGCACCAACAAAACCCCTGGTGGCGGCGGCGGGAAGGCCCCGGCTGGCGGGAAGACGCCCGCCGGTGCGAAGCCGAGCGGCGACGGTGGCGGCGCCGGGAAGAAGCCGGCCGGCAAGGGCCTGTGGCCGTTCAACCGCAGCAAGACCCCTGGCGGCGGCGGGAAGGCCCCGGCTGGCGGGAAGACGCCCGCCGGTGCGAAGCCGACCGGTGACGGTGGCGGCGCCGGAAAGAAGCCGGCCGGCAAGGGCCTGTGGCCGTTCAACCGCAGCAAGACCCCTGGCGGCGGCGGGAAGGCCCCCAACGGCGGCGGCAAGCCCACGGCCAGCGGCAAGGCCCCCAACGGCGGCGGGAAACCGACCGGCGATGGCGGGAAGACGAGCAGCGCCACGGGTCGCAAGACCAAGACCGCGGGCGGGGCGGCGCTGATGGGGCTGCTGGGGCTGGCCCGGGCGGCGAAGAAGGCCAAGGCCACGGACGGCAAGGCCACGGACGGCAAGACCGCGGGCACGACCCCGGCGGGCAACAGCGAGCCGGTCGGCAAGGACGACCCGGCGACGAAGAAGGGGCAGGCCCGGCCTGCTCCGGGCGGGCACCGGCCGGAGACGGTGATCGACGTCGACCTGGACGACATCACCGATCCGCCGGGCCGGCAGCGCAGCTCATCGGCCGGGCACGCCAGGTCGACGTCGCACTCGGCGCCGTACAGCGCGCCGTTCTTTGACCCCGGATCCACCGCTGGCAGCGAGTGGGGGACCCGGTCGGCACCAACGCCGCTGCACAACACCCCTGTTTCCAACCACCTTGGAGGACCAGAGATGAGCACCACGACCAACACCGCCGACCAGGACGCGATGCGGGTGGCGAACCGCTACGCCGGCCTGATCGAGAAGGCCGAGACGCTGCAGGGGCGGGCACGGGCCTGCCGGGACGCCGCGGACCAGTACCGGCGTGACGCCCGGGAGAACCAGGAGTCGGCCGAGAACCACAAGATGGCCGCTCGCACGATCCGCGACGCCAACGTCGCCCACGAGCACGCCGTGGCGGCGCGTGAGGCGGAGGCGGAGGCGGCGCGGGAAATCCTCGCGGCTCGCTACTACGAGGCGCAGGCCGAGGAGTACGAGACGCAGGCCCGCTCGATCGGGTTCTGACCCGACACCCGCGCGGGGGCCGCGCCGCACCTGGTGCGGCCCCCGCACCCCGCGAACCGAGAACGACCAGGCAGAACGAGGGAGGACGTTGTGACGAAGCGGCGAGCAGCAGTAGGCATCGAGTGGAAGACGTTCTGGGCCGTGGTCGCGCCGTTCATCTCGGCGGTGTGGGTGGCGGTGTGGCTGATCACCGGCTCACCGGTGTGGATCGCCGGGCTGGCCACGGCGGTGCTCGCGGCGGCAGCCGCGTTCGGCGCCCGGCTCCTGGTCCGGATCTCCCCCATGTTCAGCCGCCTGAACTCGGCGGCGAAGTCCCGGGTGGTGGGGTGGCTGGTCGCGGCGGTCACCGTCTACGCCGCCTGGTCCACCCTGGCGGTAACGGTGCCGGACCTGTGGCCGGTGTGGGCGCTGATCCTGCCGGCGCTGGGTGGCAGCACCTGGGTGATGGCGCGGGCCCACGAGTACCTGCTGCGGTACGCGCCGCCGTCGACGCAACCTGCGGCGATGACCGCGCTGAGCGCCACCGCGCACGCCCAGCTCGCCCTGACCGCCGAGGACCTGACCGGCCCCCGCGACGGCGAGCCGCACCTGGCGTGGCTGCTGCGCCTGGCGGTACGCCGCGCCGGGCTGGAGTGGCTGCGCATCTCCAACCCGCAGATGGTCGGCCCGGCCGACCGGCCGTTCGGCGCGCGGGTCGAGGCGTGGGCGCCCATCGAGCTGCGCCGCGTCGTCAATGGCAAGGTCCGCGTCGAGCAGGCCCCGCGCCTCGACGACCACGACGTCCGGCGCATCGCCCTGGCGCTGCGCGACATCACCCGCCGCGACATCGCCCCCGACTGGGTGCAGATCAGCGAGGACCCGAACCGGGTCGGTGTCTACACGATCCAGGCCAACACCGAGGACGTGATGCGCCGGGTCCGCCCCTACAAAGAGCGCGTCGACGAGCTGCTCGACGCCGCCGGCCGACCGATCTGGCGGCGGGCAGCGGACCCCTGCTACGCGCTGTGGGGCATGGACGGGATGCCGATCGGTGTCGACGTCGCCCGGCACGCCTGGATCCTCGGCGCGACAACCGGCGGCAAGAGCGCCTACATCCACCGCGAGTGGGCCGACGTGACCCGCAGCGAGGACGCGCTGATCTGGGTCGCCGGCACCCGCAAGCTCTACGACCTGGTCGGCCCCTGGCTGGAGCCCTACCTCGGCACGGACGTACGCCCGCCGCTGGACTGGGTGCGCGCCGACGACGAGGGCGTGCTGCAGATGCTCATCGCCGCGATGGAGATCGCCCGCTGGCGCCAGGACCAGCCGTTCAGCGCCCGCCACGGCTTCACGAAGATCTTCATCTACATCGACGAGGCGTCATTCGCGCTGAACACCAAGGCCAAGGCGTACTACGACGGCGCGGAGGTCACCGCCGGCGACATGTACGCCGAGTGCACCCAGGCCGTCGCCTCGGCCGGGATCTACCTGATCGCCGCCACCCAGCGCGGGGTGCACCACCAGTTCGGCGACAAGGGCGGCGACGCCGGCGCGAACATCGGCCGCGAGATCGTGCTCATGTCCGGCGACGAGCAGGAGGCCGGCCGGGTCACCGGCAACTACAAGCTGCCCCCCTTGCGCCACCGCGGCGAGTGCTACGCCCGCCTCGGCGACGGCGAGCCGGTCCGGGCGAAGATCGAGTACGTCCAGACCTCGGATCCGTCCAAGCCGGTTCTGCACGACGGGCCGCGCGTCGACGAGATTTCGTGGAATCGCCGCCACCACCAGCGTCAGCTCGACGCCGGGTCGGCGCGGGCGGCCGGGCGCGTCTACGCGGGCCGGCACCAGCTCGTCACCGATGACTACCTGGCCGACCTGCGCGGCGCCCGCGCCCGCCGGAAGGCTCAGGCGCAGGCCAGCACGCCGGAGCGCGACGCCGAGCAGGCGATGGCCTCCGCCGTTAGCTCGATTTTCAGCCGGCTCGGTGGCCGGCCGGTGACCGCGCCGGCCACCCCCACCCCGGCCGTTGCCGCGTCGGCCGCCGGCGACGCACCGACCGGGGACTCGGTGGAGCCGACGCCGCTGGCCGGCTACCGCACCCGCGCCGACCGGGTCGAGGCGGCGGTGCGCCACATCTGGCGCACCAAGAGCACCCCGGCCGGACCGCGCGACATTCTCGCCGCGCTGCACGAGAGCGGCGACGCTTCCGCCACCTCGCAGCTGGTCGCCAACGCGCTGACCCAGCTCGCTCAGCAGAGCCGGGTGGTGCGGCCGCAGACCCCCGACGGGCGGGAGGCGACCGGGCAGTACCTGCCGCCCGAGGCCGCCACGACCACCGCCACGACGGTCACTGCCAGTAATTCATAACCCCTCATAACTCGGGCCCCTCCCCCCCTGCGAGGGCGCCCCTATGCAGGCACCGGCCCCCCTCCCCCGCCGCTGTTATGAACCCGCCTGTTAGGTCACCGTCCGTAAAGGAGAACCGCCCGTCATGTCCCCCAGAGTCGCTGAACTCGAAGCCCAGATCCGCCGCCTGACCCGCCAGCGCGACGCGCAGCCAGCCGACACCCTCTATGCGCTGACCCACCAACAGCGCATCGACGAGCTGTCCGTCGAGCTGATCGCCTGGAAGCTCGACGGCGCCCAGATGCGTGCCGCCGAGGACGCCATCCGCGCCGCCGGCCGCCGCCGCCAGCGCGCCCACACCGGCCGCCGCCGGTGGCCCGCAGTGGCCGGCGTCAGCGGTGCGCTCGGCAGCGTGGCCACCGCCGGGCACCTCGCCGCCGACGCCGGCGGCCCGCCGCTGATCGGCTCGGTGATGCTCACCGCCGCGGCGGCCGCGCTGGCGCTGACCGCCGTCGAACGCGCCCACGACTCCCGCGAGGCCGCCGCCGCCGAAGCCGACATGCACACCGCCCAGCACCAGTACGCCGACGTGGTGGCCCGCCACGCCGGCGCAATCACCCCCGTCCGCCCGCTCGCCGTCCACAACCAGGAGACGCCATGCAGCCCGCAGTCCCGCCCGGAAACCAGCCGACCCGCCATCAGCACGACACCGGACTCCGCCGCTGCTGCGATCAGTGGCCGCCCGCAGGTCGCGTCATGACCGTCGGCACCGTCCTGGCCGACCGCCGCCGGCTGATTTACACCGCCACCTACGCCGGCTGGCTGCTGCTGGCCCTGATCGCCGTCACCGCCGTGCACGCGCTGCTGCTGCCGGCCACCACCGCCTGGGCCGGCGCCCACGGTCTGTGGGGGTGGGCGCTGTGGCTGATCTGGGCCGCCGCTTCCCTCGCCGCGCTGCGCCAAGGCGTGCTCGCCCGCCGTCGCTCCCGCACCGCCGTCTACGTCCTGCACGCCGCCGCCGTGACCGGCGCTCTCATGGCCATCGCCGCCCCCGGCGGCTGGATCCAGGCGCTCACCGCCACCGCCGGCACCGCTGGCGCGTGGCTGATCGCTTACGGCGCCACCCGCCGCTGACTGAACCCGCCGAGGACCGAAACCTTTTCGCCCCCCCCGTCGATAGCAGTCCCCAGGAGGACTTCATGACCACGATCACGAGCACCACCGCGCCGACGATTCCGGTGCGTATCCAGGTGAGCGACACCGACGCCGCCGACGAGCCCCGTCTCAGCGAGATCATCGTCGCCGGCTGGCCGGTCGCACCCGGCCTGGCCGTGCACGTCACCCTCGAGTACGGGCAGCGCCTGGACGGCCGCTACAGCCTCGTGCACCTGCCCAGCGGCCTGGCCGTCGCGCGGGTGCTGTGTGCCCGCCACGTCGACGACGCCGCCGTCGCCGCGATCGCCACGGGCATCGACTGGACCGACGACGCCGAGCAGGTCCTCGCCGATGAGCGCACCGCCCCCCTGCGTCCCGGCATGGCCGCCTGGGACTGGTGCGGCTACGACCACTTCTGCCGGGCCCAGGCGTACCCGCGCCCCGAGTCCCCGATCTACCAGCCGACCGGCCGATAACGCCGCGCGGGCGGCCCCACCGCCTCCTACAGCACGGGGCCGCCCGCCACTCCTGCCCATCCACAACGAACGGAAGGAGCACCTCATCGTGCCCGATCCCGGCGATCCGACCTACCTCGGCGCGGCCTACGCCAGCGACCACAACCCCCGCAGCCAGCGGCGCCACTTCCAAATCCCCACCGCCGGCGCGCACGCCGTGCTCGTGCAGATATCCACCACCCTGGCCGACAGCACCTCCCGGTGCGCCGGCTGCGGTCACACCGACAGCGACTTCAGTCAGCTGGAGATCCTCGCCCGCGCCGGCGCGCACGCCTCCGCCTGCGGGCGAGGCACCGTCACCGCCGCCCTGGACACCGAGGTCGCCACCGTCCGCGCCGAGCTGGCCCGCATCGACCCCAAGGCCAGCGGCTACCTGCAGATGGCCGGGGTGCTGCTCGGCGCCGGCCTGGCCGTGCTCGGTGGCGCCGGTGCCGGCGGCCACCTCAACCCGACCGCCCTCGCGGCCGGTGCGGGCACCGCTGCGGTGGTGCTGGCCGCCGTAGTGCTGCTCCTGCTGGCCACCCGGCCCCGCCTGGGTGGTGACTTCGGGTTCGTCGCCTACGCCGACGCCGACACTGCCCACGACGTGCTCGCCCGCATCGCCGGCGGCGACGCCGAGCAGGTCGCGCAGATGACGCCGCTGACCCGCGCCCGCGAGCTGTGGTGGCTCTCCCGCGCCGTACGCGCCAAGTACGTCGCGATCGCTCGCGCGGTGCCGCTGCTGCTTGCCGGGTACGTCGGCGCGGCCGTCACCGCGGCCCTGGCGATCTGGGGGCGGTGAACGCGATGACCCGCCCACAGTTCGCCACCGATGTCCTCGGCGCCACCGACGAATACCGGCTCGACATCGTCACCGACCCCGAACCCGACAGCCCTCAGGCCGTCAGCTACTTCACCGCCAGCGACCCCGAGGCGGCGAGCCGTCAGGCACAACGTCTTCTCGCTGCGGTCGACGGTCCCGACGACCGCTACGGCGAGTTGTACGCCCACGATGGCGACGGCGGCGCCGTTCACTTCGACACCATCCATCTACCCGAATGATCATTCACTACGCGCGGGTAGGCGGCCCGAATCGTCGGGCCGCCTATTCGACTACATGTAGTCGAATCCCTTTACCTCGCAAGGCAGCCCGACTCATAGGGGTATGTACCGATTTTGAGCGGTGGTCCACACAGGACATAGCGCGTCTGGTGGTTTCGGAGCGTGTTGAGGCGCCTGCTGCGGCGAGAGTCACCGTAAGATCCTCGGGTCACGCGTCTGAATTGATCTTGAGGGAGCACCAGCGCTCAACCACTAACTCCATAAAAAAACAGAGCCCCAGACCCCGATCGTTTGGCCGCGGGAAGGGTCTGAGGCTCTCAACAAGCTCGGAGGACACCATAGCACCCACCTCCGGGCTGGGTGCATCTTTGTCTCTCGACACGGTTACCGCGTGTCGCAGCGATACCTGCCTGCGCCCAGCCTCCCCCATTTCGCGTCCCACCTGGGGTGGATTCGTAACCCCACGCTGGGTGCACCATCACACAGAGTCTTCGCGGGGCCGATTGCGCTGCCAACGGACCGCGGCGGATCTTGGCCCAGGACGTAAGTCTGTTGGGTCCACAACGGTGCCGCGATGATCACGGCATCTTCCCGGGCGTTGGACTCGGATCGTGTGGCGGCGCTCGGGTACTGCCCCGACTGCTACGCCACCGGGACGGCCGTACTCGTCGTACCCGGACAGCACCACTGCCGGGCGCACCTGATCGATCAGCGCCTGCTGATCGAGACCACCACCGCCGGGCAGGCCCGCCTGGTGGCCCCGCCCGGGGCCCGCCGCCGGCCGGTCTACCCGACCGGTGTTCAGGTGTCGTGTGTGTCCTGTGCCGCTGCGGGCCGGGACAAGCAGGGCCTCCCGCGCGACGGGGCGGGGTCGGATCCGCTGTGCATGCCCTGCTGGCGGGGCCGCACCGATCGGCGAGACGCCGCCCAGCGGCACCGCCTGATCGCCGCCCTGCGCGATCGCCTCGACGACGTCCAGGACGTCGTCGGGGCCGGTTGCACGGCCTGCGGTGAGCCTGAGCCAGTGCCGACCTGCTGGCTGTGTGGGTACTCCTACCTGAAGCAGGCCCGCGCCGATCACGCCCACGCGCAGGCGCTGGAGGCCGCCGCCGTCGACGAGCACTTCGCGCAGCTCGCCGAGACGGCGAACGCCCGCGAGCGGGTCGACGAGCTGACCGCGTGGATCCAGCGCCTGATGGAGACGCTGAGCGCGTTCGACGCCGGCGACAGCTGGGGCCGGCCGGTGTGGATGCTGGCCGACCTTCTCGCCCGCGACGCCGCCAGCCGCGCTAGCCGCCGGGGCCGACGCTCCGCGCTGGGCCGGGTGGGCGCCGTGCTGGCCGTCGACGCGGACCGCCGCTCCGGCCGGCGTGCCATGCCCGGCCGCGCCGAGACCGCCCTGCTCGCCGGCTGCGACTCCACCCGCCCCGTGACGGACGCCTGGCGCCGCGCCGAGGCCCTGGGCTGGCACACCCGCGTCGAACAGGGCCGCCGCCTCAGCTACGCCGAGCGGTGCGCCACCGGCCGTGCCCAGGCTCGGGCCGTCTTCGACATCACCCCGCTCCACCGAGGCGACACCGCCGCCCAGACGGCGCACGTGCCAGCCGCGCTGACCATCCTGGCCGAGCTGCTCGACCACGCCCGCACGCTGCTCACCGAGGCGCAGGACCGCGTCGACGAGCTGGACGCCCGCGCCGGCGGCTGGGTCGACCACCACGAGCGCCTGCGCCGCCACCAGATGCGCCAAGCGGTGACCGCCACCCGCGATCACGCCCGTGACCAGGCCGAGAATTTCCGCACCCCCCACACGGTGTCTCAAGCTATGAGTGTTTACTCCAGCTTGTCTCGGGGTCTGCTGATTCCACCGCCGATCGCTCACTCTCACGTCGTGGCAGACCGGCAAAGCCGGAGGAAGATTGGCGCTTCGCGCTCACCCATAACGAGCGGGCGAAATTTTGGTGTTACCAGGTCACATCCTGTAGGGCGTCCTAGGCCGGTCCAGACGGTGTCTAAGCGCCCACGGCTGTCTCGTCCGCGTCCTGAGTGGGCAGAGTGGGCGTACGACCTGGCACGGGCCCTACGAGGCCACTGGCGTTGGCTGGCCCACGCTCCCCTGCCACGTGTGGCTGCCACCCTGGGTGCCGCGCTCAGCCGCGAGTGGAACGCCGAGGTGCTGACCACATGGGCCAGCCAGCATCGTCCCCGGCCTCTGCTGTCCGCGCCGCGCGATCCGGTCGCCTACCTCAAGGCCATCATCGAGGACGTCCTCACCGGCCCCGATGCGCCACCGAACCCGGCAGTTCGGCACGTCGTTCACCGCCGCAGGGCCGTGGCCACCGACGCCGAGACTCGGCGGGCCGACCGCGCGTCCTGGTGCGGACGCTGCGACCGGCACCGCCGAGTCGAGGTCGACGACCACGACCAGGTCATGCCCTGCCCCCGCTGCTCGGGGGCGGACGAGCCCGCCGTGCAGCCTCACCGCCGGGCCGCTGCCCGCAGCGACCATGCCGCAACCAGCGCCCTCGCGGCTGCCGCCGAAGGCGATTGGCCCGACGTTGCCCAGCCCGGATCAGGCATCATGCCGGAGCGTCGCTGACCCGCCGCCCAGCGCGTGGTCGCGCCCCAACACGTGCTGGCACTGATGGTCGGCGGCGTCACTGGCCGGAGGCCGCGCGGCCCGGCGCTGATCTCCGCCTAACCGGATGTTCAGAAGAGAGGTTTGGCTGCTTTCCTCGGTCTCCTGAATGCGCGCGGCGGCACCCTGAGGCCTCAGGGTGCCGCCGCGCTTGTGGGTTGGTTCACGTTTTATGCATCGGAGTCTGCCGCTGGTCCACGCAGCAGGAGCTCAGCCAGGGCCCGCAGGGCGTCTGGCTCCAGTTCTGCTCGCAGCGACTCGGCGATCTTGTCAGGAGTGCCACCGAGGCGTCGGATGGCAGATGCGGCAGAAGACCTTCGCGAAGGCGCGCTACGCGGGGCATCACCCCCAACGTCAGGCTCGTTAACCGCGGTTAACTCGGGCTCAGTGGTGGGCCGCTGCCGCTGCCGCAACTCATCGAGCTGCTTCTCGGGCGGTAGCTGATGGAGATCTCGCACATCCCGCAACGGCACCTCACCAGCCCTGAGCATCGACTGAACCTCCGGTGCCAACTTCAGCAGGTTGAGTCGTTGCGTAACCCAGGGGGGAGTGCGAGAGAGCAGAGCGGCTGCCGCCTTGGCAGTTCCGCACTCCTGCGCTAGTAGCTGTACGGCCCGGGCCTCTTCGATGGGGTCCAGGTTCTCGCGATCGAGGTTCTCGGCGGCGGTGGCGCTGACCCACGCCTCCCTGCTGTCGGCCAAGCCGTTCTTGACCACGATGTCGAGGTTCGGCTGTTCCGCCATCAGCGCCGCCGCGCGACGCCGGCCGCCGGTGACCTGAACCCAGATGGCGCTACCGATCGCCGTGGCGTGTTCGGGGTAGATCCGCAGGAACGCCTCTCGCGCTACTACGGCACACGGCTGGAGTTGCCCGTGCGTCCGCATGGACTCCGCGATGCTCTCGATCTTGGCGCGATCAGATGCCAAGTCCCGAGTGTTGAGCGGATTCGCGGCGACCTGATGGACGCGAGCGGTACGCGGCGCCGACTCGACGAAGGCGGGCACCCGGGCCTCGGGAAGCACCGCCTCGTCCGCGAGGTCTGAAAGGTTGACTCGCCTGCCCGCCACGTCAGACCTCCTGCAGGTTCGGCGCGCCAGACTGGCTTGGGATCGCCGCAGCCCCGCCGTAGCCCATCTCCAGAGCCAGCCGGAAGAAGTCCTCGCGAGCTTCCATCGCGGTCCGGTTTTTGGGGTACTGCGTGACTACCAGGCCCTCTGCAGAGGCGCGGGAGTGCAGCTTGTACCGCCTGACAACCGTGTTGCACATCGGCCAGCCCTTGCGCTGGATGAACTGCGCGGTCTGCTGGAGATCGGGCAGTCCGTCGCGCGGATCCCAACTGTTGACGACCACCCGGTACGGAATTCCGCGTGGCGCGATGACGGACTCGATCGTCCGAGCGGTCGGGTCGTAGCAAAGGGGCTCCGGCACCATCGGCACCAGGACGTCGTCGCACTCGTCGAGCGCGGCCTGAAGGATCCGCTCGTCCTCGAGCGAGCCCGGGGTGTCCACGAAGATGTGCTCGTAGTGCAAGTTCCGCAGCTTCCGGAGATCGCGAGGATCTTCGACCTGAGCGAAGTCGAACGGCAGACCACCCTGCCGTTCCACCCGTCGGGACCACCACACCGAAGAAGCCTGCGGGTCGGTTGAGGCAACCATGACGGGGCTCTCCGGATCGCCGATGGCCTCAGCGGTCTTCTGCAGGATCGGCTCGGGATTGACCAAGACGTCGTAGGTCACCGCCCCGAGGTTCACAGCGAGCGTCGTCTTACCGACGCCGCCCTTTTGGTTGGCGATGACATGCACCTGAGTCATGCGGGCTCCATTCCGTGTGCTTCCCGGGCCGGTTGTGGCCGCGGTACTTCGGACGCCCGTCATGCTAGGGCCGACCTGCCCTGCTCAGTAGCCCGGTACAGGTGGTGTCGCTGATTAACCGCGGTTAACTGCGTTCGCATGAGCAGGGGGCGTTCGAAGCGCCACGCCCACGGTGGCCCCCGAATGTGCCCCGATCTAGCGTGTGCGCCGCATGCCCGGCCGGGCCGTTGCGATGCGGCGCGGCCACTGCGGATGGAGTGTTGCGACCGACTCGCCGCCTCCGGCATCACCAGATCTGCCCCAGGTCGGCGTCGACGTCCGCCTGCCCAGCCTATGTCCGCACCAACGGCGCCGAGGCGCCACCAACTCGACCCCCGTCCATACGCCGATGGGTAGGTCCTCCCTGGCCCCCTGCCTGCCATTTGCACGTCGGTGTCGGCCCCAAGAGGGCGTCATTGTGGAGGGCGTCTTCGCCTGACTCCCAGCGGTAGCCTCTCGGCGAGGCAGAGATGATGGTTGTTGAGCAACGAGGTCAGGAATTCTGCAGTGTCTGAGACTGAACAGTCGGGTACCAGCGACAGCCCCAGGATCGAGCTGTTTCGGGAGTTGTTTCGCCTGCACCGAAGCGCTGGTGAACCTAGTGTTCGCGAGATCGGCCGGGCAGTAGCGATGAGCCATACAACTGTCTATACCGCTCTACGGGGGCCACGGCTGCCCCGGTGGCAGACGTTGGACCTCATCGTGGAGCATCTCAAAGGAGACCGCGATGAGTTCCTCCGCAGGTGGATCGCCGCACGGGATGCGGAATCCCCCTCACCTTGGGATCTTCTGAGCAACTTCAGCGGCCCTGCTGCTCCCGGGCAAGGAACGTATCGTCCCGACCCGCCACTCGTCGTGACTGAGTCCAGTGCGCGGGTCACCTCGTCCCGGCTCGTCGAGATTCTCAACAAACTTGAGGTGCAGCACGTCAGCGACGATGCAGGAAACCTGCTTGCCGTCTGGAAGCGGCATGTCGTGCAGATCAGTCTTGAGGGGCCTGATGAGTCAATCCTCGTCGTTCGCATGCGCCCCAACGCGACTGCTCGCCTTGCACTGCGCGAAGCGACGCAGGTAGTCGTCAACGAGTGGAATCACACCCGCAGATTCCTCAAGGCGTACATCGCCGATCCCACGCCTAACGGGAGACTTCCCCTGTACGGCGAGATGCAGCTTCCGGTCTCAGCCGGTGTTAACGACGCCTTCCTGCTCGAGTTTCTCGACGCCGGCTTGGCCGTGGCCACGACCTACACCGAGTGGCTCTTCACCGAGGGCGTTCTAGAAGAGATGTAGCGCGTTCGCATGTCGACGAAAGCTGTAAATCTTCGTTCAGCAGCTGTCCGTTGCTGGTGAAACCCGTTGTGGCGCGGAAGACACGCCTCCTGGCGCTGCCAGGCTTGATTCATGACAAAGAACCAAGCGGAGCAAGATCCGCTGATGCGTGTCCACCTGACCGTTCCCCGCTCGGTGTGCTGGCTCCTTGCCGGGGCGCTGCTGGGCAACCTTGATGACGGAGGGGCCATCCTCAGCGCCATCGGCGCACTGCTGAACTGATCTTGCCGCGTCGTTCAGCCAGAGGCAGCAGTATCTGCTGGCGCCCTCCGCCACCAGGCCCTGGTGGGGGAGTACCGGCTGCTGCACGACACGGTCGACGACGCCCGGCTGCTGTTGGCCGACGACAGGCCCCCACGCCGATCACGACGGCCTGGCCGCCGCGGACACCGAGGAGGCGTGCCAGTGGGCCACCGAAGTGCTGGCCGAGGCGGGCGTCGTCTGCCACGGCCACATTTCTCGCGATCCGGCCTGAGGGCATGAGGTAGAGGTCCGCGAACCCACAAGACGTGCGACCACGCGAGACGGGCCGGAGTGGCCTGAGCTACAACTCGCCGAGGATGCGTTCGCGTTGCTCCGCGTACTCGCTGTCGCTGATCAGACCGTCTCGATAGATGACGGCGAGTTGCCGAAGTCGTTCGGCGATCGGGCTGCGCGGTGATGTCGGGTTGTTGTGCGAGTGCATGGGACGGTTGTCGGGGTCCGACCCGACAGGCTCGTCAGGGCCGGGCAACCGGGCCGGAAGGGCCGCCGGGTCGACGGTTCCGGCGATGCTCCAGAAGCACTCGTCGAGGGCGGTGGCGTTGCTGGCGGCGGTGCTGAGGTACCGCAGGGTTTCCGCCACGCAGTCCAGCACGGTGGCCAGGCGGGTGGCGTGGGCGGCGGTGGGGACCAGGCGGCCGGCGAGGATGTCCATGGTCACGGTCACGGCGATGTCCGCCCGGCTGGCCAACTCTGTGGGGGACACCCCGGCGATTTCGGCGTACGCGCACAGGTAGCGTGCCAACGCGCGCCGCGCGGGCGGCGCCTGGCTGTCGATTGAGGCCACCAAGAGGCCGAAGTGGATCCGGCGCCGGGCGACGGGTGGCTCCGGCAGGTCGATGATTGGCTTGCCGCGCAGCGTGGGCGCTGCGATGAACTCCAGACAGGCGCATTGGCGGGCGTAGTCCTCGCGCAGCGTGGCGACCTCCGCGGCGATGGTCTTGGCCCTGAGCAGCTCATCTCGGGTCTGGTGGAACTGTGCTTCGAGCTGGTTGGCGCGATGCAGCTCGTAGTTGAGGCTGTTCTGCGAGGCCCGCAGGTTCTCGATGTAGCGGGTGGTCTCGTCTCGGAGACGGTCCTGCAGGCGGGCGAGCTTGCGCTGCAGGACTGGCACGGCGGGCTCGCTCTCGGGCACGTTGCGCTGGCCTGGCTTGCCCGGCGGCCGGCTGACGGGACCGTTGTAGCCGAGGGGTCGGTGACCGCGGGCGCACTCGTACCATCCCGCCGCGAGTGCCCGGATGCTGGCGGTGTCGCAGCTGTCCGGCAGGCAGCCGATAATCAGCTCGGTCATCTCCCACGTCGGGCCGAGACGGTAGCGGCTGAGCTGCTCGGACAACTTCTGCCGGTTCAGGCCAGGGAAGTCCAAACGGCGCTTGCGGGCGTTGCGGATGATCGTCGACTGCCCGCCGATCCCCAGGTAGTCATCGATGAGACTGCGTACGTAGAGGGTGTACTCCGCGGCGTCCGGGTTAGCGCACCGGCGCCGGATCGTGGCTTCGTCGACGGCGTACGGGCGGGTGTTGCGAGGCGGCGGGCGGCGGGCGGCGGTACTCATGCGGGTCGTCCTCGAGGCACGAGAGGTGGCCCGGCAACGGCGATGTTGTCGGGAGTCTGCCGGATCCTCTTTCCCGACATTAAGGACGCCGAGGAGAGTTGCCGGTGCCGATCAGTGCTGACTGTCTGGTCGGTCAGGGTGCTCCGCGCGAGTCGGTTGGCCGCCTGATCAGCGCGGGGCACCCCGCCATCTATACATGATGCGAGACGGCGGTGACAGAGTGCAGTATCCGATCAGGGTTCGACGCGTAACGGCGGTCATCAGCGCACTGGTTGTGCGCCCTTACACCCTCAGTGCCGCCAAGAAGGATCGCCCAGCTCAACCCCGCCGACACCAGCCTCAACACCGTCGTCCACGACGCTGGACGAGGCGTCCATACCCGCGGACGCCCCGCTGGCTCGGCCCACCAAATGAGACACCGCAGCGTGATCGTGCGGGCCGCGCCGGCAGAGCCTCTGCGGCCGGAACCTGATGGATGGGGTGGTCGGGGGTGCGACCATGGCCGCCGGCAGGCCTTAACCATCGTGCGTTCGTGTCGGGCGCTGAGCGAGGGCAGCCCTCGTCTGAACGTTGCCGCAAACCCCGCTAGGACGCCGTAGGGCAGCGGCCGGCTGCAACCGCCGGAAAATTTCCGCGATCCGCGGTTCACGCATGGCCGCTCGGCGCCCTCTAAGAGGCAGAGCGGCGCGACGGGCGCCGGCCGGAGCAGAGCGAGGTGCAGTGGAAGACATCAGCTGGGGGTGGATCGCCGCGGCGGTCATCGTCAACCTCATCGGGCTGGCCGGCCTGTGGATCCGCGCCCGGTGGCTCGCCCGCGCTGAGAAGGCCCGCGGCGACTCTCTCATAGCGATCGCCGAGGCCCTGCCCGGCGGCGGCCGGCTACGCGACCAGCGCGCTGACGGGTGGTGCATCACACTGACGGTGCCCGTTGCCGTCACCAGGGCACCGGTGCGCCCGCGAACCGGCGATCACCAGCGGGAACAACGCTTGCGGTGGTTCAGGAAGGGTGCCGGGTAGGGTCGGGGCCGGCCACTGATGGTGGTCCCAGCGAAGCCGGGCAGCACGATGGAGGCGGCGTGGCGCCACCGAGGAATCCGCTACGACTGCCCGATGGCCGTGTGCTCTACGGCCGGTGGCCGCAGAGCATGCCTACGACCGGGGAGGGGCCGTACATCGCCGCTCTCGCCCGACAGGTCAACGGGGTCCCCGAGGTGGTCCTGCCCGTGGGGAGAGCGGACGTGGCCACCACCACGACGGTGTTCGAGGTCGAGCCCGCCAGGCAATGGCGCACCGCCATCCGTCAGGTCCTGGGCTACGCGGGTCAAACGAAACTGGCCCCGGCGATCGCGCTGTTCGGCCCGGAGGACTACCTGCGCATCTACCTGTTCGTGCGCGACCGGCTTCCACACCTCGGGCTGTGGGTCTACCGCCACCGGTGGGAGCGGGTCACCAGTAGGCAGTCCGCGAGGTTGAAGCACCACGAGAGCTATGTGATCGTGCCCTGACCCTCCGGGGTGGTGTCGGGGCCGGGCAGAGGGGCGGGCCAAATCTCTGCTAGCCAGGACGGGTCAACCCCGCGCTGAGGCCTCGTCTCACGCTGACGAGTTTCGACACTTGCCGTACGACCTGCGGTTTTTGGGCGACGGCTGACCATCGACCCCACGCCCAGGCGCCGGAAACTCTCCCCGGGCTACGGGGGAAGCGCGTCGGTGACCGTACGGATCATCGACTGATCCGGACGGTCACCGCTCGGATCACCGGGGTCAGGGGCTGACCTGACGCCGGCCCGGCTCGTTGAGCAGGCCATGACGGATCAGAACCACCTGGTGGACAACCCGGCGCGGTACTACGAGGTGCTGGGACGGGTCATGTCCGCCCTACGCGAGACCCAGGCGCTCAACGGTGCCACCCACCTCGACTGGTGGCCCGGCAACGGTGGGCGCACGTGGGAGATCGAATGGCAGGGCGGGCCGTTCCCGGCCGAGGTCGCCGCAAGATTGCTGGGCGCGCCGGACACCCGCGCCGACGACGGCGAGGCCGAGCATGCGGTGAGCGGCCTGATCGCCCCGGGCCGAGGCGACTCCACACGCGCGTACCTGGTCGTGCTCGACGTGCCGGTGACCCTGCGCGCCCTCGATCCCGTCGGCACCCACCAGGCCCTGGCGGCCCTCAGGCTCTGACCGGCAGCGCGGTCCCCATTCCACGGAATCACGCCCCGGGATCCGACCGGTTCGCACGTGCAAACCACAAAACGCGCGCGGGCACACGGACGGTGTGCCCGCCGTGCCGGCCTGGCATCCTCACCTTCACCCCGGAAAACCTCACCACTGCGGCGTGGGGCGGCGATCGGGTCAGCGGGCCGCAGAGGGCGTGGTGGCGAGGCTGCACAGCTCGCAGGAGTCACCGCGACGCAACGCGTCCACGTCGGCCTGTGTGGCCAGACGGGCGTCTGAGTGCGTCGCGGTGTCGACCGACGGCCCGGTCATCGGCCCGTGGTCCAAGTCGTGCCAGATGAGCCGGCAGTCGAGCTCGGTGTCGCCGTAGGCGAGCGGGTGCCCGCACCGGGTCGCGTAGAGCACCCAGCCGCCGATGTAGCCGTGAGGGTTCGCAGGGTCGTCACCCGGGCATCGTGGCAGCGCCGGCAGCATCTATGGCGGCGGCGTGCCGGGTGGGCGTGAACGTTCGCGGACCAAAAACGCGCGTGAGAACCCAGGGGGCAGGGGCCCCTTCTCGGCGGTGCTGCCGCCGGACCGGTTGGTTCCCGGCGCCGCTGCGCGTACGGATTCGGAAACTTCGAGGCCGAGATTCCAATGCGGGCCGGGTTTCGAGAACCGCCCACGCGCGGGCGCGCGGAGACTGGGGCCCATGAGTGAGCGCCAGCCCGAGAGTGCGGCCCGACCCTGAAGTAGGCCGCGGAAACACCGCACCTGGCGAGGCTGCCTCACTCCAGGTGCGCGCGGCGCCGGTACCACAGGCCGGCCAGGAACACCGCCAGCACACCGAACACGGCCGAGCCGACCCCACCGGCCAGGCGCACCGCTCCCGACCCGATCCAGGAGGCCAGCAGCGCCACCGTGGCCAGCACCGCGCAGAGCACGGCGGCCGCCATCAGCCCGCGATCCGACGACACCGCCGCCCGGTCGGGCTGTCGTGGCACCAGCAGCACATGCTCGTCGAGCGGATCCGCGTCGACCTGGTAGCCGGCCTGCTGCAGGACAGCCCGGTAGCGGGTCATCGCCTCCGGCACCCCGGCGGTGCCGCAGTAGGCGACGCTGAACGGTTCCGGCCCGTCCAGACTGCTGTTGGCGCCCTCGACCGCGAAGCCGTCCAGGTGCCGCTCGTCGAAGTCGCGCAGACCTGCCCGGCGCAGCACCCGCCGCAGCGCCTCCGCGTCCCGGTCCCGCGACGACCCCAACGGCCGCCCGCCCCGGCCGTAGCCGAATCGAGGCCGCTCCTCATCCTGTGCGGTCATCGCCCACCGCCGCTGGTGGCGGTGCCGATCTGGTCATCAAGGACGATGGCCGGGATGGCGACGCCAGGGCCACCCGCGTCGTACTGCGTGAGGACGTCGCGGATCTCGGTGTACAGCCTCCTGGCGATGGCCCGAGACTCAAACGAGTGGTGGTTGCGCTGGTACGGGATGCCGGCGAGGTCGGCCAGCGCTTCAATGACCATGACCAGCTGAGGCCCGGACAGCCGCACCTCCACCACCGGATCCTGCCGATCCGGCACCTTCACCGGGTCCGGAGACCTCCAGTGATCACGGCCGGAGGCGTGCCGCTCGACGAACTGCCAGGTGTCGTCGTGGCACAACATCACCGCGACGGAGAGCCCCGCGGCGGTCTCCATCAGCGCGGCGTGGTTGACCCACCACTTGAGTTCGAAGTTCTTGACGGCACGGCGCTTTCGCAGTGAGTCCAGAAGTCTCATGGGCATGCATGATGCCCGATGCGCTACGTGCGGTGGTAGACACTGTGCGTCGCGAATCTGGTGGTTGCGTTGCCCGCCGGTCGGGCTGTCAGGGGTTGCCGTTTGCTTCGGACCCGAACGGCAACCCCGATCCCGCTCACAGCGCAGGTCAGGCCGCCTGTGACAGATTCCGCTCGATAGGCGACTGACACTGTCTATATCACCGTGCTGGTGGCTTTCGGGCATCGCCGTCCGGCTGGGGCCGGGCGGTCGCTCGCCCGACCCTCCCGCCCGTGCCACCGTCGGTGGTCGCGCAGTCCAGGGTGGCGTGCCTCCGATCGGTGAGCAGTCGAGTGATCAGCGCGGTCGTCACTGCGCGGATAGCCCCGTGCAGCAGATCACGCAGGAGTAGGTCGGGGTCGAGCAGGTCCATCGTCGTCACTTCCGGTCGCTGTCGCGGCGTTTGCCGGCGGCCGCAACAACGCGAACCGCACCTCAAAGGAAAGATCGCCAGACGACCGAGCGGAAAGAGCCACGGACTGGCCCGGATCGATGCGGTTGAACTGCCTAAACTGTCGGACGGTGCATGGCCGTCGGACACCCTCGGACGGCGTCGGACACCGTCGGACCGGTTCGGATGAAGTGGAGAGGGCTCTACCGTGAGTGAAGCGCCCGGAGTCGAAGCGCCGAACCCAGCCTCCGTCATGACGGTAGCCGACCTGGCCCGGGAATTGCGAGTGCTGCGGATCTATTGCGGCAGACCATCGGTGCGGGACATCGCCGAGCGTGCTGACCAGCACGCGTTCAAGTCGCTGCCGCGGTCCACCGCCCACGACGTACTCAGCGGCAAGCGTGGCCTACCGCGGATGTCTGCGCTGATGGCGCTCCTGCAGGCCCTCGGTGAAGAAAACACCGGGCCGTGGCAGGATGCGTGGCGCCGCGCGGAACTGCACAAGCAGGGGCTGCTCGACCGCCCGGTCACCTTGGTAACACAACCCGCTGCACCGAAGTCCGCAGCGGCAGGAAGTACCCGGATCAGAGTGGTCAACGTGCAGCGGGGTGCCGCTCTAATCGAAGCTCTACCCGTCGAGGACGTGGTCGGACAGCTAGTCGACATGCCCGCGTCGGACGCCGCTCGCCGACTCGACGCGGTGACCGCCGTCCGAGCTGTCGAAGTGCTGACCGAGATGGACGACAAGGTCGCCGGCGACATCCTCGGCGAGATGCAACGGATCACTGCAGCCGCAGCGCTAACCAGCATGCCGCCGCCGGCCGCCGCCGAGCTGCTGCTGCGGATCAAGCACGATCCCCGCACCGGAATCCTCTCGCAGCTGCCCGCCGAGGCCGCACCAGTGATCTTCGCCGAGATGTCGGATTGGATCACCGTGCTCTCCCAGAGCGGAGTAGCACCCGACAAGGCCGTCCAATTCCTGGCGAACATGCCGATCGACGACGCGGTTGCCTTCTTCAGCAGAGAGGCGGCGACCGCCCCGAGATGGCTCGCCGTCGCGCCCCCGACGTTGGCAGGGCGAGTGGTGACTGCAGTCAAACCTGAACAGGCAGCGGCTTGGCTCAACAACATTCCGGGGACGGCCTTCGCCGCGATCGTGGACGACCGACACCCCGCCAGGATTCGGCCGATCCTGCCGCACCTGCGGCAGAACGCCGCCCGAGTGCATCAAGCCTTGGGCGAAGAACGGCTTGCCCGGCTGCTGGAGGGTGTTTCACCAGAAGAAGCCCAGGGCTGGCTGTTGCAACTACGGGGGCGGTTGGGCCCCGACGCGTTCATGCAGATCCGGCGGGCAGTACACAAGCGTCCCTGACCGTACTGCCCGGCCTCCTGTCCCCTCAGTGGATAAGCTGCCTTATCCACTGAGTAGCGGTACCCTCTCAGCGGATAACGTCGTTTAGCCCTGGCTGAAAGTCCGGCCGGCACTCAGTGGATAAGAAGGACGGTGGACCACCGTGGCCCGGACCGCGACCGCGAACGTCATCGCGCTACGCCCCGCCGACCCGACCGCCGCCGTCGACGGGGCCCTCGCGGCGCTGAACCGCCACCTCGACCGGTGCGCCCTGGCCGCCAACACGACCAAGGCGTACCGGGCCCGCACCCGCGCGTACGCCGCCTGGCTCGGCGAGCACGCCGGCGAGCACCCGGACGCCTTCGTCGACCAGGTCGGCGCCGAAGCCGCCGTCACCGCCTGGCGGCGGCACCTCATTACCACCAAGGCCGGCCCGTCCACCGTGAACCAGGCCCTGGCCGCCGTCGACCTGCTCTACGAGATCGGCGCCGGACTCCGGCTCAAGGTCAAGCGGGTCCGCGTGCCCCGCCCCGGCGAACCCGACGCCCTCACTCCCAAGGAGCAAGGCGCGGTCGAGCGGGCCGCCGACCGCCGCGGCGCCCGCGACGCCGCCATCGTCGCCGTGCTGCTCTACACCGGCGCCCGAGCGGAAGAGTGCGCCCGCCTCGACGTCGACGACCTCGCCCTCACCGCCCGCACCGGCACCATCCGCCTGCACGGCAAGGGCGACGAAGTCCGCCAGGTGCCGGTCCCCGCACCAGCACGCGAACGACTCAGCGCCTGGCTGCGCCATCGCGGCACCGAGGCGGGACCCCTGTGGACCGGGCAACGCGGCCGACTGACCACCTCCGGCATCACCCAGGTGGTGCTCACCGTCGGCGACGCCGCCGGCCTGCCCGGCCTGCGCCCACACCGCCTGCGACACACCTACGCCACCCGACTACGCCAAGGTGGCGCGGACTCCGCGCACGTCCAGGCGCTGCTGGGGCACGCCTCCCTGGACACCACCGCCCGCTACTTCCGGGCGGGCGCCATGGAACAGGCCGCCGTCGTCGAGCGCATCTTCGAGTGACGCGCAGGCCACGGCGAGGCCGCTGTACCTTCCGACTGTGATCGTGGACTGGGGGCGGCTGACGCCGACGTTGCGGGCGGGGGAGTGGACCTGCCTCACGCACGGGCGTATCCGTCCGCTCACCGGTGGCGTCGTTCCTGCCTGTCCACGCTGCGACGCGCTGGCCCATCAGGTGCGGGTCGACAGGTCCGGCAAGCGCCAGTTCGTCGCGCCCGCCCCCGCGCGCTGCTCCGGAGCTGAGCGGCACCCCCTGGGGCCGGGTGAGGTGATGGTGGGGTGGACGCCTTGCCCCTGCCCGCCGCCGACTACGCACCGCGGTCACCACCGATGGGCGTGTCGTCGATGCCCGTCGACGACCTACTACCCCCCGCTGGCGGCGACCTGACCGGCGAGCGATGCCACGGAATCAGGGGCTACCCACGGCAGCACCGAATGCCAGCGGGGCCCGAGAATTTCTCCGAACGTCCCGGTTGGACTCGGCGTGTCGGCCGGCTCTTGTCGGCGCTATGTCGGGTCGCTCGGTTACCGTCGATCTCGTACCGCTGTTGTGACTTGCTGTGGTTTTCTCCCGCGCGTCCGGCCTGTGTTTCGGAGCCATACCGCGGTGCTCCGAACCTCGGGGCGGATGGGAGAAAGCACGGTGGCGGAGCAGCAGGGGCAGGACCCTCCACGGGTCACCTCGCGTACCGAGCGGGTGTGGCGGAAGGCGAGGCCCGCGCTGGAGTTGGTCGCCTTGGTGGCGGCCTACCAACAGCGCGAGGGCCTTGCCGTGGCGGCGAAGGCCCTCGCGGTACTGGGACAGTCGACGGTGGAGTGGTTGATCGCCAGAACTCACCGATGACGTCCTACTGAGGGAGCGGGCGGGGAGCGAGAGCTTCCCGCCCGTTCTCTTTACTACGTCACCCAAGACTATGGCGGATGAGGTTGTGTTCAAGTACCGCCCGATGGTGTGTTGATTTATTCCCTCCGGTAACCCAGACCGTACCGCCGGCCGTAAATCTCCGTCACCAACTCCCGTTGGTGCTGCCTGGAGTTGCTTCCGGATCGCGCTTCCTGAGGGCGAGGGCGATCACCGAGAGGGTCACAGGCAGGGTAGAAGCCCCCTGCCTGACCTGCACCACGTCCGGGCTGATGCCGGGGAATCAGACGCCGGTTTCGTCGGGAAGCTGGGCCAGCACGTCTGGTGGCGCTGGCTCGACCGGCAGCGGCCGGGGCTCGGTGTGTTTGTCCGGTCCGCACCGGCTGAACGGTCCGTACTCGGCGGCCAGCGCGGCGAGGTGCGGGTCGAGGTGGTCGCGCCACCAGACGCTCATCCCGGTCTGCGGGTCGCTGACCCGCAGCGTCTCCCAGGCCCGCCAAAGCGCGTATAGGCGGGAGATCGCCTCGGGGTGCGCCCACCACCGCGCACACCAGTAGATCCCGCTGCTCGGCCCCGAGGCCAGGCGCCGCTCGACGACGTGGACGAGGTAGTCGCCGACGAACGCCTCCACGTTGCGGTAGACCGGTTCCGCGCCGGCCGGTTCCGCCGCAGGTGCCTCGGCGACCGGCGGGGTCGCGCCCGGGTCGCCGGCGAGCTGGCCAAGGAGCGCGGTGAGGTCGGCGACGGCGTCGGCGGCTGGCCCGGCGGTGGGCGTGGTCATGAGGTCGGCTCCGGTGGGACGTTGGGGGTGAGGGTCCAGTCGGTGCAGCCGGTGGGGTCCCAGTGAGCGATCGACGCGCGGATCGCTGCCGCGTAGGGCCCGTCCTGCCAGGGGGCAGTGCGGGCGAGCGCGGGTGGGGCGCCGGAGGCGTAGACGACCATCCGGCCTCGGGGCAGGGCGTGTAGGTCGGAGACGTCGAGGATGCGCTGGCGGCGAGTGGCGTGCGATACCGACCGCTGGCCCCACCCGGATCCGCTGCTGCTGGTCGACCGGGTGGTGACGTCGTGCTCGCCGATCAGCTTCGACAGTTCTTCGAGCCAATCTGGGTCGGCAACGCCGCCGCCGTAGGTGCGGACGTTCGCCGCCGACCAGAGCTTGCGCATACCCTCGCGACCCCACACGTCGACGCCCTGGGGGTAGGACTGCAGGATGGTGATGATCGGCAGGCCGTGGGAGCCGTAGTACGAGTAGAGATTGGGCAGTTGCCGCAGGCGGCAGATGTTCGCGGCCTCGTCGAGGATGCTCAGCAGCGGCGGGTCCAGGCGGCGGCCGGCTGAGGCGCGAGCGCGCAGCTCACCGGCGCGCAGGACGGCGTCGGTGAGGGCCGCGACCAGCGGGGCGGGGGAGCCGGGCCCGCCCTGAGAGAGCAGGTACAGCACGTCGGTGCTCACCACGAACGCGGCCGGATCGAACTCGAGGACCCCGCCACGGGTCGGCGGGGTCACCCAGGCGGTGACGGCCGGCTCGGTGAGGCACATGAGCATCTTCTGGGCGCCGGCGTAGATGCCGCCCCGGGTTTTGTCGGGCATGTTGACCACGCCGGAGACCGCGTCGGCGGGCAGCGCGAAGCCGTGCTCGCGCAGCAGCATCGCCGGTTCGTCGTCACGCGGGCTGACCGCCCACCGGTACGCGGCGAGGATGTCTCGGCCGGAGCAGGCGGCGGCCAGCAGCAGGTTGGCCACCAGTTCCTCGCTGGAGGGGTCGAAGAAGGCGTCGCGGCTGACGCCGGGTTCGCGTTCGGCGGCGGCGAAGTGCTCGCCGAGGCGGCGGGCGTCGGTGATGGTGGCCACCGAGCGGAGCGGGTTGAACCACATGCCCTGGTCGGGGCCGAGGATGTGCTGCGGGTCGAACGCCCACACCGTTCCTCGGGCGGCGCGCAGGTCGCGGGTGGCGTCGACGATGTCGCCCTTGACGCTGGTGACCAGCGTGGGCCCGGGGGCGGCGGCGATCGCGGGGATGGCCCGGCTGGTGGTCTTGCCGGTGCGGGGGCCCCAGATGTCGACGGCCATGTCCTCCCAGGACTGGCGCAGCGGCATCCCGCCGGCGACGGTGTAGGCGATCAGTACGCCGAGCTGGTCGGGGTCGGGCCGGTCGACGTCGGCGAGGCTGGGCCGCAGCCGCCGGCCGCTGTCGGCGACGCCCTTGGGGCTGAGGTGGGCGAGGTCGGCGCGGTTGGCCATCCGCCGGGCAGCGGAGTCGACGCGGGTGCGTCGTCGACGAGCCCAGCGCCGGACAGCCACCGCCGCGGTGGTCAGTAGCGCCAGGGCGGCGACCTCGATGGCCACGACGAGCGTGCACGCGGTGGTCCAGGAGATCTCGCCGCGCACCACCGCGGCGGCCACCCGGATCGGGCCGCCACCGGTGTACCCGGGCGGGTGGGTGAGCGCCACGGGCAGCCACACCCCGCTGGCGGCGACCAGGGCCAGGGCGGCGATGCCGCCAGCGAGTAGGCCGGCGTCGTCGTGGCCACCGCGCGGCCCGACAGGGCGGCTCACGCCATCGTCCAGCGGAAGTCGGTGTTGCCCAGGCGCATCTCCGTCTCGGTGGGCTCCAGGTGCACCGGGATGCCTGGCCGCGACCCGACCTTGATCAGGAAGTTTCCCCGGCCGACGGTCCCGCTGCCCTCGGCGGCCGTCCAGGACGGTGGCGCCGACCAGGACAGCACCTCACGGCGTTCGGCCTGCGACAGTGGCCGGACCCGGGAGACGGAGTCCAGCTCCTGCTCCGAGCAGGGGCCGATCATCAGCACCGCCGAGCGTTCGGCGAAGCCCCTCGCTTTGGCCCGGTCGTGGGCGGTGGGCAGCGCCTCCAGGTCGGCCAGGGAGTGGGTGATGAAGGCGGTGCCGGTGCCCTTCTGCCGGTTGAGGCGGGTGAGGCCGTCGGCGCGGTCGACCAGGCCGTGCCCGACGCGCAACGCCCGCCACAGCTCGTCGAGCACGGTGAAGAACGTGCGCGGCGGCGCGAGGCCGAGGTCGGCCATCAGGTGTGCGGCTTCGACCTGGGCGAAGCCGTAGGACCAGGTCGACAGCAGGGTCGCGGCGGTGCGCAGTTCGTCGGTGTCGTCGATGCTGGAGATGTCCACGCAGACGGCGGGGGTGTCGAGGCGGATCGCGGTGGTGGTCTGGCCCTCGAAGGTGTCGCCGAGCGGGCCGTGCAGCAGCGCCAGCAGGGTGCGGTGCAACCCGTTGGTCTCTTCCCGAAACTTCGGCAGGTCGTGCTCTTCCTGCCAGAGGGTGACGGCGCGGACGTCGGCGGGGGCGTCGCGCAGGATGCGCAGGACGTCGGAGAGCACCGGCGGGGTGTCGGTCTCGCGTTCGGCGAGGTAGCGCAGCGCAGCAGCGAGGACGGTGGTCTCATCCGAGCTGACGGGCCCGCGCCGGATCAGGGTGGCCAGGGCGACCAGCATGTTCAGCCGCCGGTCGGTGACGGCCGCGCGCACGACGGCGCCGGTGCGCTCGTCGACCCGGTCGAGGACTTGGCGCCAGGGGCCGGCGTCGAGGGGGTTGATCCGGTCCAGGCCCGGCCCGATGCGCAGGACCTGGCCGCCGAGGGCGCGGACCAGTTCGGCGTAGTCGGGTTTGAGGTCGCCGAGGATCAGCGGGGTGACGCCTTGGGCGGTGAGGCCGAGGACCATCCGCCGCACGGCCGTGCTCTTGCCCATGCCGGGTTCGCCCTCGATCCACACCGACGGGTTGTTGATCAGACGGGCGCGGGTGTACCAGGAGATCGGGTCGAAGCAGACGGCGGATCCGGTGTAGAGGTGCCGGCCGATCGGGACGCCGATCATCGGCGTCGACGCGCCGGTGCCGAAGGGGAACAGGCCGCAGACCTGCACGGTGGTGCCCCGGTACTCCGTCGGCGGTTCGATGTACGACCAGGCGCCGCCGCCCGGCCCGGTGTAGCCGAGCCGGCCGGGTCGGCGGCCGGCTGGTCGACGTGGCGGGGCGGCGGCGGTATCGGGGGTGCTCTTGGTCATGCCGGCGTCCTAGAAGGGAATGGTGGCGTGGGTGGGCAGGACCACCCCGGCGGGCAGGCCGGCGGCGAACCCGGCGGCCTGGCACCCGTACATCGGGCGCATCACCAGGCGGGCCTCTCCGGTGCGGGCCCGGATGATGCCGGTGGCCTCGTCGAGCTGCTTCTCGTCGGCGACGGTGGCGGTGACCAGCACGGTGAACCGGACGACTCCGGCGCCGGTGGCCTCTTCCTCGGCGGCCTGTTCGGCGGCGGCCAGGTCGGTGAGGTCGCGGGCGCTGGCGCGGTGCTTCTTGCTGGCGAGGAACCGCGCGTCGCGCTTGTCGGATTCGACGAGCCGGGCTGCCTCACCGGGGGCGTACGGCCGGTAGATCATCGTGACGCGTTTGCGCAGCAGTTGCGGGTCGGGGTCGGTCAGCCGGCTGAACAGCCGGGAGTACACCACCCCGCGTGGGGCTTCGACCATGCACCAGGTGCGGGAGATCCCGGAGTCGTGCCGGTAGGAGTCCCAGCTCTCCCGGGTGGCCACCGGGCCGGCCTGGGTCCAGTCGGGGGTGAGCTGGGGAGCGCGGGCGAGGTCGAGGGCGGCGGCCGGGTCGTAGGCGGCGCGTACCACCGCGGCGAGTCCCCGGGCGGACATCGGCGTGATGCCGGCGCCGGTGGCGCCGGTCAGCCCGGAGTGCAGGTGCGGCAGCCGGGTGGCGACCTCCCGGCAGACGTCCTCGTGGGACATCGACCTACCTGGTGGGGCGGTGTAGGTCAGCGACACCCGGGTGTCGACCGTTGCGGATCCGGCGGGGGACGTCTCGACCACCTCGTTGAGGACCTGCAGGGCCAACGCCGGCGCGTCCGGCCGGGACGTCGCGGCGACCTCAGTGGCGAGCCGGGTGCCCGGATCCGGTGTCGTCTCGATGGTGACCTGCGCCTGCACGAGCTGCGGCTCGCGCGACAGCGCGGCCAGCCACGAGGCCAGGTGCCCGACGCGGGCGTCGATGACGGCCTGGTCGACCAGGTCCATGCCCTCGGGCGCGCAGCGCAGGGTGACGGTGTAGTGCCGGCTTTGCGGGACCGCGACCACGGCGACGAGCCCGGAGCGGCCGGTCTCGACCTCGTACACCTCGGATCGGGCCAGCACGCCGGGCAGTTGGTGGGCGGCGGTGACTCGGGAGGCGACGCCGGAGATGTAGATGTGGTGGCGCCGGGAGCGGGCGAGCCACCACGCCACATGGGCGGTGATGACCTGAAAGCCGGTGCGCCCGTTGATCCGGATCGCCAGGGGAGCGAGGACAAGCAGGCCGGTGAGGGCAGTGATCAGCGCGGCCGGCGGCGAGACCGTCAGCATCGCTGCGGCGAGCACCATGACCAGGAACGCGGCGATGGTTCCGGCCGGCCCGAGCCCGAACAGCCCGGCACCGCGGCCGAGCCGCCAGTTGCCGTAGGTCCGCTGATCGCTGGTCCGCTCCTGCACTCCGGTGCTCACGAGCCCTCACCATTCGTCGCTCCGGACGCTGTCCCGCCGACCTTGCGGACCGCCGCTGGCCCGGCCTTCGTGGCAGCGACGCCCGCAGCGGCCGCGAGTCCGACCGGTCCAGCTGCGGCAGCTCCTGCCCCCGCAGCCCCAGCCCCGGCGCTGGCCGGGCCGTTGGAGGCTCCAGCCCCCGCTGCTGCGCTGCCGGCCCCTGCCATCCCGCCGCCGCTGGAGCCTGCCGTGCCCGCCCCGCCTCCGGACGGTCGGGCGGCCGGTGCGGACGGTGCTGCGCCACCTGGGCGGCCTGGGCCCCCGGGGGATCCCGGGCTGCCGGTGGTGCTGCTTGCTCCACCGGCACCGCTGACACGAAGTGCCCCAGACGCGAGCTGCCCGGCGCCTGACGCCGCGGCGAGGGCGACGCCACTGGATCCGCCACCGGAGGTGAGCACCGACACGGCCGGGGCGATGAGCCGCATCAGGGCGGGCAACGCCACGATGGCCATGCAGAACATGACCATGCCGGTGAGCACGTCGGTGAGGGTTTGACCCTGACCGAGCCAGAACACCGTGGCGTAGATCGTGGCGGCGGCCGGCTTGTAGAGCAGCAGCGCGAGCAGCCAGGTCATGTACCGGCTACGTACCGAGCCGCCCACGGCGGCGGCGGCCGGGAGTAGCCCGGCGAGCAGGACCAGGCCGGCGTTGCGGGCCAGCAGCAACAGCAGTTGCACCATCGAGGATAGGAACACCATGATCGAGATGCCGATCACCACGATCGCTGGCATTCCACCGGTCGCGGCGGCGGGAGCGAGCAGCAGGAGCCGCTTGCCGAGATCGCCGTTCGCGGAGGCGCTGAGGATCCAGTCGGCGTAGGCGTCACCGATTTCGATGAGCAGTTGTACGGCCGGCACACCGGCTCCGGCGAGCACGACCAGCGTTACCAGGTTCTTGGTGAGCGTGCCGGCCTCCTGGCCGTTGCGTTGCCACGCGATCTTGAGCGCGGCGAACAGCACCGTGCCCACGGCGATCGCCGCGACAGCCCAGTTGGTGTACGCGCGCAGATGTTGGACCGCTCCCTCGGCCTGCGACACCACCGGGGTGGGGATGGACAGCCACCCGGTGACCAGCGTCTTGAGCATCTCGGCGGCGGCCTGCGACGACTGCTCGGCCAGCTCGTCGAGGAACCGGGAGGCCGTGTTCTCCAGGATCTTGCCGGGGATGCACGTGGGGAGGACTGGGGGGCAACTGGGCACTACCGCGGCCCCCATTCGACGACCCCGGCGAGGTCGTTGGTGCGGCGGTTTACCGAGATCCAGGAGCCTCCCGGGGGCGCCTGCATCCGCCAGTCGCCGTCGCGCCAGAGCAGGGTCAGCGACAGGATGTGGTACTGCGGGGAACCGGCCGAGGGCGCGCGTAGAACGAGCCCGATCACTGCAGTGTCGGGGGTGTAGGACTGGTACTGGTAGCCGGCGATCTGGCTGAGTGAGCCGGGGTCAACGTCACTGGTGTCCACGCTGCTCATCTGGCCCAGCAGCCGGTCACGGTCTTCGCTGGGCACGAATTGCCCTTTGATCGTCGGCTCCCAGTATTCCCTGCCCAGAGACGACCTCATGAGGACCTGGGCGGCGGCGATGAGCGCGCCGTCGGGGGTGTGGGTGAAGCCGGAGGCGGTGGTGCCGTTGACCCGGCTCGGACCTGCGGTGGTGCTGACCGGCACGGGCAGGGATCCGACCAGCTCCCACCGCACGCCGGCCGGCGCGGTGGTCGGTACGGCGGTGGGCAGGTCCTGCGGCGATGTGGCGTCGCTCTGGGTGGGGGTCGCTGGCGGCGGCGTGCCGGTGGTGCTGCGGTCATCGCCGTCGGAGGCGATGGCCACCACCACGCCGGCGATGACGACGATCAGCACGAGCGCTGCGGAGGCGATGAAGCCGGGCCGCGTCCACGGCGGACGGTCGGCGAAGTCCTGGGTTGCAGACGAGCGCGGCATGACGTTTCTCCTAGATGAGCGCGGTGACCACCGAGGCTGCGCTTCCGATGAGAATGCAGGCGGCGAACACCCACCCGAGCGCCGAGACGTTGGTGTCGTCGCCCCGGCGGTGCGCCAGCGCCATCTTCCCGGCCGTGAAGAGCACCCCACCGACGCACGCGGCGATGGCCAGGTTCGCCACCCACTTCAGGAGCGTGAGCACCTTGTCACCGACGCCGGGGGGAGCCTCGCCGACCCCCGGGTCCGGTACGGCAGGCGGCGCAGGGTTGCTCGGCTCGGGTGCCATGCCAGCCAGGAAGTGCTGAGCGTGGTCTATGTAGTCGATCAGGGTCATCGTTTCCCATCCAGGTTCATTCGTGCCCTCTGCCAGATCGCGGTGCGCAGCGCCTCGATGTCCGGAGGGGCACCGACGTCGCGGGGGTCGTCGGCGGCGAGTAGCGCGTCGACCCAGCCGACGCGCCAGATCTGCGGGGCCCAGCCGCGTAGCAGTTGCAGTCGTTCGGTGGCGATGCGCGGCGGCCGCCGCGGCGATGCGGCGACCGCGACGACGCCCAGCAGCGTCATTGAGGCGGACAACCCCGAGCGGCGGCGCCACTGCTCGATGG
>NZ_JBVJGN010000025.1:0-50499 GCF_055587305.1 Micromonospora sp. NPDC047521
CCTGAACGCCTTCGACATCGCCTTCGAAGGACGCCTGTCCGCAGGCCGCAAGTAGCCGTCAACAACCCGAGTTACACCGTTCGTTTGACAGACCCGCGACCGCGGTCGGCCGCCGTTACCCGCGTTGGTACCGGTTGACCCCGGTTGGCATCCGCTGGAGAGCACACACCACGCACATCATCGAAGATCGCGATGCGCGCTCCGGGCTACGGGCTACGGGCTCGGCAGGGTGGTGCGCCAGGCGGCGGTGAGTGCTGCCACGTTGGGGTATCGGTCGGCAGGTGTCGTGGCGGTGGCGTTTACGGCTACCTGCATCTGGTGGTGGGAGCCGCGCCAGCCGGGTGTGGAGTCGAGGAGGTGGTGGATGGTGCGGCCGAGGGTGTAAACGGTGGTGCGCTGGTCGATGACGGCGCCGCGGACGAATTCTTCGGGAGCCATGTAGCGGCGGGATCCAGGGAGGCGGTCTGTGCCGAGGGTGAACGGCCCGGGCCGGTACTCGTCGAGGTCGATCAGGCGGGGTCGGCGGGCGTGGAAGTCGTAGAGGAAGCAGCCGTCGTAAAGGTCGACCGCGACATATGCGGCGGCGGTTACGGCCAGGTGTGCGTCGAGGATGGTGTCGATGGCTGTTTCAACGTCGGGCAGGGGAAGTTGCTGAAACCGGTGCAGTGCGCCGCGGTCCGAACCGTGAACGGTTGCGTGGTTCAGCACGCTGCCGTCATACGACGGGTAGACCAACGTCGGCCCGTCGAGGACGTGCTCGGGGCGCACGATCGCCGGGTGCTGGACCGCAGCGTGGAACCGGGCGGCCCGCAGCAACGCGCGGCGACTTGGTGCGGTGGTGCCTGTCTTGACGAACCAGCGGCGCCCGGACGCCTCGACGCCGTAGGAGACGCACCCGGAGTCCTGGGCGTCAAAGATTGCGAACGCAGAGTCCAGGGATAGTTCCACGCAGGGAGGGTAAGGCAGGCGCCCTTACCGAGCGCGGATGTTACCCGCCGCAGACATGACGGGTCGCATGCTTGTAGTGTCGTGTCTCTGGTTGAAGGTTCGACGCAAGTGGACGTGCCGTCGGCGCCGACGAGGTACGCCGAAGCAGTCGCTGTTCGCCGCCAAGGTGGTCGATCCGACCACCCGTCCTGCAGACAGTGACCACGAGGGAGCGCTGCGCGCGATCCCTCGCGCGGGAGATGCTGCGACATCAGACGCGACCGGGCCACCGGCCATAGCCGATGCGGTTACCTCTGCAGGATTACGGGTTAGGAGGCCGCTTTGTAACAGCGCTCGCATTCCTGCTCCCACAACTCGTCATCACTGAGCGAGACGTACTCGGGCCGCATTTTTCGCGCCAGGCCGTAGAAGCCCGAACTCGGTCGGTCGGTGCTATGGGAGACGACTAACGCGCTCCACAGCGGCTCACCCTTGTCGAACGCTCGACGGGAGACCTTGTCGAGCGGCTGGCTCAGGAAGTCCGGCCTTGTGTCCACCCTCTTTGCGAGGGGGCCATAGCCGATCAGTCCCTTGGCTGTAGCGACGCCGAAGAGGATGTCCGCTATCCGGTCGACTCGGTCGACCTCGAACGTCTGAGGCATGTGGTCACGGTAGAGCAGGCTCAACCCGTGACGGTTCAGCTGATCCGCCACACCTCTGGCTCCAGGCCCTTCGAAGCGGCCCGATCTGCGGTGATCATGGGGCCTTGCGAGCCTTTGGTTACCCGCAGGCAGTCGCCATGCCGCTGACAGACGTACGCCCGTCAGGGGTTGAAAGTTGTGTCGTAGTCTTCGTCGTTCCAGCCGTCGGTGTTGTGCTTTCGAAGGCTGCCCGCGACGCGCGTCAGCATCAGCACGTCGCCGTTGAGAGTCAGGGCCGCATCCTCGGCCGTGCCGGCGAGGATCCTGGCCACAGTCGCCAGCATCTGGGGTTTACCCCTGTCGACCAGGGCGTCCTTACGCATGTAGAAGCTGACATCGACGTAGGCCTCCGGCTCCCACTTCCACAGAGCATCACCGTCGTCCTCGGCGCTGCAGTAGCCGCGTCGGCCGCCGGTGATGTCCACGACGTACCCGTGCTCGTCGTTCAGGTCGGCACTGAGCATCCTGCCGCCGGACGCCGTGGACGTCTCGACTGCTCCGGGAGCGGCCAGTTCCGCCACCTGCTCGAGTGGGATGTCGCCCGCCAGCGTCAACCGGTACTCGACAGGCATCTGCATCCCTTCGTTAGCCTCGCCGGAGGATCTGAATGATCGCACCGTCGCGCGTTACCGCCACCAGTTCCTCCAGGTCCCGTCATTGGGCCAGTCATGGAACTGCTTGTGCAGGGCGGCGAGGTCTCCTCGCCAGGTGTGGAGGTTTAACGTCACGCGTTGGGTCTGCTCGGCGTCGGCCTTTCTGGATACCGCTTTCCAGACGGCGCGACCCGGCATGGGAGGAGTGAGCGCGTAGCGGTCAAAGACATACGCCTCGCGACGATCGACGACGACCGGCGGCTCGATCCGCCCGGTCGTAGGAGGAAGACGCAGCGCAGGCAGTCGCGGGTCCGCCGGCGTCGCAGCGTGCCGACCAAGACGTCGACCGACGCCGTCGGGTACACCGACGAGCTCGCCACGGCATCAGCCGCCAGTCTGGTTACGGCACAACACCGTTCTGCATACAACGGAATTCGTCAGGGCCGGCTGCCTCCGTCGCTGCCCACCGCCAGGTCCGGCAGGAGCAGCCGACGGGTGGTGTCCGCCGTGGACCGACTTACCGCACAATCATCTCCCCAACGCCGTACGCGTCCCACCACGAGGGCCGGTGTTCCCGGCGACTCGCGTCAGCAGGAGCCAGTTGCCATTGAGCATGAGCGAAGTGTCCTCCTGCCGGCTCGCGAGAACACGGCCGACGGCCGACACCAGCCGAGGGTAGCGCCGGTCCGCCGGCACCGGACGTGACCGACACGGTGGAGGTCACGGATCCCCTGCGCGAGCGCCGGTTCGTCCAGTTCGGGCTTCGGGGATGAGGGTCCCGTTCCGCCGCCGGCCGAAGACGTACCCGACCTGGCCTCAGCAAACATCAGCGCGCCGGTTTCACGGAGTTTCTGCGAAAAGGGGTACCGGCAGAGTCTTTCAACACGGCTCTTGACGCCGTCGAGGCCACCGAGAGTCCTGGGAAGGCCCGGCCCGCATGCAGGACGGAGACGGGCCCGGCGCGGAGAGTGGTCTCCACGCCGGGCCGCGGCATCAGATGGGTCAGGAGGTCACGCAGTTCGCCAACACGCCCGGGCCCCTGCCGGTGCCCTGGAAGCCGAAGGTGGTGGACTGCCGGCCGAGGATCCGACCGTTGTAGCCCACGTTGGTGAACCGGACGGTTCCGCTGCTGCCGGTGGCCTGGGCGTTCCAGGTGCCGGTGACTGCGGCCCCGGCGGGCAGTTCGATCGTCACGGTCCAGCCGTTGATGTCCGACTTGCCGGCGGTGACCGTCACGTTCGCTGTGAAGCCCTCGGCCCACTGGTTGAGCGCCACCTCCGCGTAGCAGCCGTCACCGGCCGGCGGCGAGCTGTTCGGAGGGGTGGTCGGTGGGGTGGTCGTCGGAGGCGTCGTCGTCGGAGGCGTGGTGGTCGGCGGCGTGGTGGTCGGCGGCGTGGTGGTCGGCGGTGCGGTGGTGGGCGGGTTGGGCGCGCCGTTGGCCAGGCTGTAGGCCAGGTCGGGCTGGAAGGACCCGGCCGTGTAGTGGCAGCCGTCCGCCTCCCCCGGCGGTTTCACCCAGAGGTACGCGTCGATGTTGCTGTCGCCGGTGTTGGTAGTCGGGTACGTCCCGATGCGCCTGTCGGTGTTGTCGTCGCCGCACCAGTCCCCGCTGGCGCCGCCATTGCGGCTGGTGTCGATGATCTGGCGCTTGCCCGAGATGCCCATGCCGTTCAGGGCGGAGATGACCGAGCGGCCGAAGTTCGCCTCACCGGAGGTGGAGTTGTAGTTCGACACGTTTGTGAAGAAGCCGTCGGCGTACTGCACGCCGGCTGCCCGGAGCCGGTTGGCCGTCTCACTGGCGCTGTTCCAGGTGGAGTGGCCGCCGTCGAGGTACACCTTGGCGTTGGGGTTGGCCGACTTGATGGTCTGGGTGGCCGTCGAGATCGCCTGATTGCGCGCGTTGAGTTCGGCTCCGCTCAGGCACGTCTGGAGGGCGAGCGAGTCGGTCTCCAGGATGATCAGGACCGTCCGGTTGCCCAGCCCTCTGGCGAAGTTCGACACCCAGGTCTGGTACTGGTTGAGGTCAGGGGCTCCACCGGCGCTGGCGCCACCGCAGTCCCGGTTGGTGATCTCGTACACCGCCAGCACGGGGATCTGCTGGGCCGCGTTGGCGGCGCCGATGAACCCGGAGACCTCGGACTGCACGGTCGACGGGTTGAAGTTGGCGAACCAGCGTGCCTGCGGCTGACTCGCGATCTTGTCGCGGATGACTGCGGCACGCGAGTCGCCGGGGTTGGCGGCGACCCAGCGGACGACTGCCGAACTCGGGTCGCGGTAGAGCGAGCCGGACACCGTGCCGGCGGACGCGCCGCCGACGGCGAAGCAGACGCCGGCGGCGGCGATACCGGCGATAGCCGACATACTGATGGCCGTTGATCTGCGGCGCCGGTGGGAGAGGATAGCCACGACGTGTTTCCTCCTGATCACATTGACGTATCTAAGTGCGTGGGAGCGTTCCCATGACGGTAGCGGAGGCACACGCCGCTGCCAAGGCATTCACGCAGGTCGTCCGAAGGCACCTGACTCGCGACCGACCACCCGGCACACCGATGCCACCGAAGATGTCGCATCATCGGCGGGGACGACGACACTGATCGTCAGTCCAGGCCGGCGACGTACACCTGCCGGGTTTTCGTCGCGGACGGCAGGACCGCGTACGGGCCTGTGCAGTCGCCGGAGGGAGGGCGTCACGGTGGATCGGATCGCCGACCCGTGGGGTGCGCGGATGCCGTACGGGCCGGGCCAGGAGTGGCCGGTGCGGGTGGACCGTTTCCTCGACGGTGACCGAGGCGGACGTGGACCGGTGGGTGCAGTCGGCGTCGGTGCCGCACTGACCGCCGTGCTAGCTCCCGCGCGCCTTGCGGGTGCTGCTCCTGTTGGCCTTCTGGATCGCCTCGACGAGGTCGGCCTTCGTCATCCGTGACCGACCTCGAATCTCGAGCCGCCTCGCCACGTCCATCAGGTGTTCCTTGCTGGCGTTCGCGTCGACCCCACCTGCCGTCCTGCCCGAGGAGCCCCGGCCGCCTGCGGCCTTCTTGTCGCTCGGCCCCTTCCGGCTCTTCGGCTCCCAGTGGTCGCCGACCTTCTCGAAGGAGTGCTTGACGGCGGCGAACGCCGTACGGTGGGCGCGTTCGCCCTCACCGTACGAGTCGACTGCCGAGTCGTGCGCCTCCGCGTAGGTGTCCTGTGCCTTCTTGGGCGATCGCTTCAGGGTGCCGGGCATGTCCTTCCGGGTCGGCATCGTCGCTCCTCTCATCGGCGTTTGTCGACGACGTGCCCGCCCGGCAGCAACACCAAACACCCCTTTTCGGCAGCATGAGGACGCTTTCGCACACCTGGCGGTGTGTGTCGGGGCGGTTCGGGTACGGCAGCGGGAGTCGAGAGAGAGGCCTCCCTGATGCCTGACATCACCATGCGGATGCTGGAGACGTACCCCGCGTCGATCAACCTGGACCGCGCGAAGCTGGCGGCTGCGATCGACGCGCTCAACGACTGCGCCCAGGCCTGCACCGCGTGCGCCGACGCCTGCCTGAGCGAGGACATGGTCGCCGAGTTGACCAGGTGCGTACGGACGGACCTGGACTGCGCCGACATCTGCACCACCACCGCACGGGTGCTGTCCCGGCACACAGGCTACGACGCGAACGTCAGCCGAAGCCTGCTGGAGGCGTGTGCCACCGCCTGCAGGTCGTGTGGGGACGAATGCGCCGCGCACGCGGACAAGCACGAGCACTGCCGGGTCTGCGCCGAGGCGTGCCGGGCGTGCGAGCGGGTCTGCCGGGACCTTCTGGCCACGATGAGCTGAGAGGCGGCGCGCAGGGCCCGGAGCCGGTTGGCTCCGGGCCCTGATCCCGCCTGGCTCAGGGGCTCGTGCAGGTGACGTTGCCCGGTGAGGTCGCGCCGTCGCCGGTGGCGGTGAAGCCGAACGTCGTCGAGGCGTTCGGCGCCAGGTTGCCGTTGTACGCGGCGTTGCGGACGGTGACGCTGCCGGTGGTGCCCGTGTTGGTTCCGCTCCAGAGGCTGCTGATGGCCTGGCCGCCGGCCAGTGTCAGACCCACGGTCCAGCCGTTCAGGGTCGTGGCGGTGGTGTTGGCCACGGTCACCTCACCCTGGAAGCCCCCGGGCCAGGTGTTGATCGTCCGGTAGGTGGCGGCGCAGCTGCCCGGCTCACCCGTCGGCGGCGGGGTCGTGGGCGGCGGAGTGGTGGGCGGCGGGGTCGTCGGAGGCGTGGTCGACTGGAACTGGCTGAAGAACCTCCAGATCTCCCCCGAGGTCCAGGTCCGCGAGTCGTTGGGGCTGCCGGACCCGTCGACCGGGCTGGGCGTGTGGTCGCCGTCGAACGCCGCCCACTGCACGGGGTAACCGGCCCGGCAGCCCGAGTAGGTCGTGGTGATGTGGGTCAGGCTGCCCCGGCTCGGCTCGCGCGGGCTCTGTGCGGTGCAGCCGTTGTTCCTGACGAACGTGTCGCGCAGCTGCCGGCCCTGGGAGATGTTCAGCACGCTGTCGTAGATGCCGTGGATGCCGAAGTAGGCAACCGGCTGCGTACCGCCGTTGCACCCGCTGAGGTTTGCGCCGGAGAGGACTGTCACCGCGCGGATGATGTCGGGCCGGGCGCAGGCCACCGCGTAGCTCATGGCTCCGCCGTAGCTCCAGCCCAGGGCGAAACGCTGGGTCGTGTCCACGCAGAGGTCGTTCTCGATCTGCCGGGAGATGTCGTCGAAGAGGGTCAGGTCCCGACCGTTGGTGTTGGCCCAGCCGGCGTTGAGACCCTGCGGCGCCACGAAGATCGTGCTGTTGTTCGACAGCGGCTGGAGCCCGTAGTAGCCCGCCGAGGTGACGTTGTTGGCCGAGCCGTTCAGCCAGTGGAAGGCGAAGACCAGGCGGTACGGGTGGTTGCGGTCGTACCCGTCGGGGATCCGCAGGTTGTAGGTACGGCTCTGTCCGCTGCTCTGGATCGTGCGCGTGCCGCTGGTCAGCGTGGGGGCCTTCCCGCAGCCGGCGGTCGCCGCGAGGGTGCCGTTCGTCGCCGCCACCGCCTCGCGGATGCCGCCGTTCAGCGCGCCGCCGGCGGTGGCCGCGAGCAGGACCGCCGCGGCCGCGAGGGATGTGAGGAGGTGCCTTCGTTTCGGCATTGCGTGACTCCTTGCGATTGGCAGGTGCCGGTGGTGGGGTGCGGTGCCTGTCGCCTGCGGCCACCTGGACCCGGATGCCGGGTCACGCCGAGGACTGCTGCCTGCGGCGGGCGTCGGAAGCTGGGCATGCGGCCGAAGCGACGTCGTCCGGCGGCCAAGGGGGGTCGCCGGCATCGACGGAGTGGCCCGGACTGGTCACCGACCGGTAGGCGGTGGAGGGTCGGCGTCCCTCGACGCGTCTTCGCCGGCAGGCTCAGGTGACCGGGAGCGTGCCCTTCGCTCCCCGGGCAAACATAGCAGGTTATCGATAACATGCCGATCCGGGCCCAGTCAGCAGGAACGGCCGTGGCGGCTCGGCGAAAGCAGTTCGCGCTAACACGGCACGGGCGGCGGTCAGGGACTCTGGTCGTCGTACCCGGCGGTGATCGTCCAGGTCTCGTAGGCTTCACCAGTGGAAAGTGGTCGAGGGTGGATCATGGCTGATGTCCTGGAAGCAGCGGAGAACGCATCGCCTGTCGAGGCGGTTGAGGCGGTCACCCGGGTGCTCGGCGCGGCGCTGGGGGCGCACAGCGTCGCGTTCCTGATCGCGGACCTCAGCGGTCGGGCGCTGGTCCGGTTGGCCCACGTGCCGCCCGACGGCACCGGCGAGGGACGCCGCGCCGCTGACGAGGTCGCCATGGTGATGCCGTTCGACGGCGGCCCCGCCGAGCAGGCGCTCCGGACCCAGACGACGCAGGTCGTCCCGCAACCCGACGGGTGGGTGGTGTTGGCGCCGGTGACCGACCGCGGTGAGGCGATCGGCCTGCTCGAGATGATCCTGCCGGACGAACCCACCGCGCCCACGCTCGAGGAGATCGGCCGTACGGCGCACGCGTTGGCGTTCGTGGTGATCACCAACCGGCGGCACACCGACCTGTTCGAGTGGGGGCAACGCACGACCCCGTTCACCCTGTCCGGGGAGATTCAGCGCCGCCTGCTGCCCGGCTCGTTCACGTGCGAGGGAAGTGCGTTCACCCTGTCCGGCTGGCTCGAACCGGCCGCCAGCATCGGCGGCGACACCTTCGACTACAGCCTCGCCCGCGACGTGCTGCACTTCAGCGTCACCGACGCGATGGGCCACGGGGTGGCCAGCGCGCTGACGGCCACCCTGGGCGTGGGCAGCCTGCGCAACAGCCGCCGCCGCGGAGTTGGTCTGGCGGAGCAGGCCGACGCCGCGAACGCCGACCTGGCGGACAACGCCCCGGCGCCCGGCAGCTACATCACCGCGGTCCTCGGTCGCCTCGACCTCCGCACCGGGGTGTGCGCACTGCTCAACGCCGGGCACGTGCCGCCGATGCTGATGCGCGACGGGGGCACCGAGGCACTGCCGCTGCCGGCAGGCTTCCCCCTGGGGATGTTCGCCGAGGCCGACTACCGCGCGGGCGAGATCACGCTACGACCCGGCGACCGCCTGGTCGTGGTGACCGACGGCGTACGGGAACGCAACGCCGCCAGCCTGGATCTGCCGGACGTGTTGCGGTCGACAGGCGGTCTGCACCCGCGCGAGGCCGTCCGGGCATTGGCCGACGCGGTGCTCGAGGTCAGCGGACCGACCCTCGCCGATGACGCCACCCTGTTCATCCTCGACTGGTACGGCGGACACAGCGAGGACCGGCGTACCAGTGCCGGCGCCGACCAGGCGCGCGCCAGCCTCGCACTGCCCGACTGATCACCTGCCTGCCGGGTCGTCCGCCACATCGGCTTCGGCCGCCTCCGCACTCTCATAGACGCGGATGACCCGGTCCACAGATGTGACGGTCAGGACGTTCTGCACGGCGGGCTGCGCCGAGGCGAGGCTCAGCCGGCCGCCGGCCTCCCGAAGCGCCTTGAACATCACCACGAGCATGCCCAGCGCGCTGGAGTCCATGAAACCCACCCGGGCCAGGTCCACGACCACCTGACGGTCACCGGCGTCGACAAGCCGTTGCAGCCCCTCGCGCAGCTGCGGGGACGTCGCCATGTCCAACTCGCCGCGCACCTCGAGCACGGTGCAGCCGCGGCCCGGACGGACCGACAACGACAGATCCACAACAGCCTCCCCACGCCGATGATCCCGCTCACCCTATGTGGCCGACGGACGAACCGCCGCCGGCCAGCGTACGTCGGGCGAACTCGCGGACCGCCGGACCACAGCGGTGGCCGGTGTCAACGCGCCGTCACCACCAGGGTCGCGACGGCGCCGGCGACCCGCCAAGGAACGGTCACCGTGCCGCCTGGAAGGCGCGCCCGACCGCTGTCACGTCGGCTCCACTGCGGAACAACCCGGACCGGTCCTTGTCGGTGGCGGGCAGACCGAACCAGGCGTAGCGCTGCACGTACGGGAGTTGACCCAACATGGTGGTGGCCGCCGTGAGGAAGGCGGCCTGCTGCTCCTGGCTGGGGAACTGCTGGCCGCCACCACCGAAGCGGATAAGCGCGAACTCGGTGAGCCAGATCGGCTTGCGGTACCGCTGGTACACGTCCTGGAGATACCGCCGGAGCTGGTCGACGGCCGTGCCGGTGGTGAAGTCGGCGCCGAACCAGTGCAGGGTGACGAAGTCGACCCGGTGCCCACGGGCCTGCGCGCCGGACATGAAACGACCAAGCCAGCCCTGCGGATCGTCACCGCCCCAGGCCACGGCCGGGCTGCCCAGCCTGCTGCCCGTGGCCATCAACCGCGGCCACAGATCCAGTGCCTGCTCCACTGTCAGGTTGGACTGGTCGGGCAGGTCCGGCTCGTTGAACGTGAGCAGGTACGGCCCGGCCGCCCGGGCCCGCGCCAACTCGGGCGCGGTGACGTTCTCCGCGCCCCGGATCATCGGTACGAAGGTCACGCCCGGTGGGGTGGTGATGCCCTGATGCTCGGTGCCCCAGGTGTAGTACCAGCCGGCCTTCGAACCGGCAAGCGCCCGGCTGACCCCGTCGAAGGCCCACACCCCGACGCCCTTGCGCGCCGAGCTGACCGCCGGCGCGACAGGTGCCCGTGACGACGGCCGCGCGCCCGGCGTGGGCGTGGCGCCCGGGGTGACGGCGGCGGTGGGTGCCGCGGACGGCGGAGCGGCCCACGACGGCGCGGGCGGGTCGTCCGGCCGGACCACCACAAGCGTGGTGATGGCGAGGACGACGGCGGTGGCCCCGACGGCGAGCGCCGGGAGCAGGCCGCGGGGGCGGTTCAGCGCGAGGTTGACAAGCGCGTTCCCGCCGTCGCCGTCGGTGGGTACCCCACCGGCCGGCGCCGTTCCGGCGGCGCCCCCGGTCGTCGGATCCGGGGTCTGGTACGCGGCGACCGGCGACGCGTGCAGGGGCGGGGCGGCACCCGGCAGGTGCGCACCCAGTCCGGCCGGCAGCGGCAGCATCGGCAGGCCGGCGAGCAGCCGGTCGATCGGCAGGAGGCTCGTGCCCAGCCGTCCGCAGGCCGCGCAGTCCCGCACGTGCCGGGCCAGCCGTTTGCGCCACAGTGGATTGGGGACGCCGTCCCACTCGTCGGTCACGGTACGCAGGTCCGGGCAGCCGGGGCGCGCCCGTAGCGCACGGACCACGGCGCGCGCCGTCTGGATCTGGTCCTTCATCCGGTGCACCCGCACCGCGACGTGCCCCGGGGAGAGCCCGAGCGCGTCGGCGACCTCGGTCCGGTCGAGTTCGCCTGTCTCCTCCAGCCACCAGAGCGAGAGCAGCTCCTGATCGTCCGGGTCGAGCCAGCGGGTCGCCTCGGCGACCTCACGCCGCTGGTCGGTGAGGCCCAGCCGGAGGATCGTCGTCGCCGCGAAGTCGGCGCCCGGGTCGGGCACGTTGTGGATCGCGTCGAGCCCGGCGTCGCGGCTGAGCGCGACACGTCTGCGCTGCTCCCAGTCGCGCACCTGGCGGATGGCGATTGCCACCAGCCAGGACCGGAACGCGGCCGGGTCGTTGAGCCCGGGCAGGTGCCTGATCACCCGTACCAACGTCTCCTGGACCACGTCGTCGACGTCGGCGTGACCGCGCAGCGCACGCCCGACGATGTTGTAGACCAGCGGGAGCGAGGCCGCTACGACGTCGTCGAGAGCGCGCTGGTCGCCCTGGCGGGCGGCGACGACCGACCCGACGTCGGGTAGGTGCCGACCGGCTGACGGCATGGGTCTCACTCCTTCTGCGCTCATCGTCGGGGGTGGGCGTGGTGCGTGTCGACCGCCCCCTGATCGGAGACGCGCGCGGGCCGGGCGGATTACGAAATTCTCCGGGTCGCCGTGGGTCGGGTGCGACCCCGGATCGGCCGTCGGGTTCCTCCGGCGACGCATGACGGTGCCGACGACGGGTATGGTGCGGTGTGTCGGTGTCGCCGGGCGCTCGCCCGTGAACGAGACACCCTGATCGGGCGCCGGTGCGCACACCGGTTCGTCACCAGGTCGTGCGGCGAGTTGCCGGGCCCCGGACACACACTCCCTTCGCGGAAGACAGGAATCTTGCATGACTTCGAATGACCACGATCGGCCCGCGTTGTTTCTCGCCACGTCGAACGGCGACGGGGCCGACGGGTCGGCGGTGACAGTCGACGGCAGCGAGGAGGCCATGCGACGGCTCCGCCATCCGTTCGCGGTGACGCCGGCCGGGCCGATCAGCGCCACCGGCGACGACGCGGATCACCGCGACTGACCACACAGCCCCGCTGGGGGATGTGGGCCGTCCCACCAGCGCGACATCGTACTTTCGGCTAGTAATAACTCAATATTTTGGGTAGTGTCGGGGTCGTTAAGTGAACGACATGACGCGGTGGTGAGGCCCGTGTTCGTGGCCTTGCGACAGCGCATCTGCCCGTCCGTGCGCCCCGGCGACAGCCGGTTCGGAGATCCTCCGGTCGACACGATCGACGGGCACGTGCGGGAGGGACCACCTGATGTCCACCACCTTCGGATCGACGATCAGCACACGCGTCGGCCAGCGGAGCACCAGCCAGACCCCGGACGACCTCCTGGCCTCCCTGGCGGCGACCCCTTCCGACGACCCACGCCGCCCGGCACTGCGGGACCGCACCATCGAGGCGTGGCTGCCGCTCGCCCGACACCTGGCGCGGCGCTACGCCGGACGCGGCGCGCCCGACGACGACCTGATCCAGACCGCCGCGGTCGGGCTCATCAAGGCCGTGGACAACTTCGACCCCACCCGGGGCGTCGACTTCAGCGGGTACGCCATCCCAACGATCATCGGCGAGATCAAGCGGTACTTCCGGGACCGCACCTGGGCCGTGCGGGTGCCCCGCCGCCTCCAGGAGCTGCGCATCTCGATCAGCGCTGCCAACAGCACCCTCACCCACACCCTCGGCCGCCTGCCCACGGTGGCGGACATCGCGTCCTACCTCGACGTGACCGAGGAGACCGTCCTGGAAGGGCTGGAGGGCGCACGCGCCTACCGGGCCACGTCGCTGTCCACGCCGATGGGCGCCGACGGCAACCGGGAACTCGGGGACACCCTCGGTGGCGACGACCACGAGTTCGACGTCGTCGAGATCCGCGTCGCTCTGGGTCCCGCCCTCGCGACGCTGCCGGAGCGCGAGCAGGAGATCCTGAGCCTGCGCTTCCACGGCAACCTGACCCAGGCCCAGATCGCCGACCGGATCGGCGTCTCGCAGATGCACGTCTCCCGGCTCATCACCCGGTCGTTGGCAGCACTGCGACACCACCTCTCCGACAACAGCGCCTTCTAGGAACAGGACGACGAATGACCCTGCACATCGATCTCTCCGGCAGGACCGCGCTGGTCACCGGGTCGACCCAGGGGATCGGAGCGGCGATCGCCGCCGGCCTCGCCCGCGCCGGCGCGCGGGTGGCGGTCAACGGGCGTACCGCCGCAAGCGTCACACGCGCGGCGGACGCGTTGCGCGGGGAGGTCCCCGGCGCGGACGTGGTCGAGGTGGACGCGGACGTCTCCACCGACGAGGGGGCGGCGCGGACCCTCGACCTGCTGCCCACCGTCGACATCCTGGTCAACAATCTCGGCATCTTCGGGCCGACCCCCGCGCTGGAGATCTCCGACGACGAGTGGCGTCGCTACTTCGAGGTGAACGTGCTGGCCGGCGTCCGGCTGACCCGCGCGTACCTGCCCGCCATGATGGAACGCGGCTGGGGGCGGGTGCAGTTCATCGGCAGTGACTCGGCAGTCGTCACCCCGACCGAGATGATCCATTACGGCGTCTCGAAGACAGCCCTGCTCGGCGTCTCCCGTGGCTTCGCGAAGGCCGCCGCCGGCACCGGCGTGACGGTCAACTCGGTGCTCGCCGGGCCGACCCACACCGGCGGCGTCGAGGACTTCGTCGCCGAACTCGTGGGCGACAGCCTCCCGTGGGAGGAGGCGCAGCGGGAGTTCATGCGGCTGCACCGGCCGCAGTCGCTGCTCCAGCGGCTGATCGAGCCCGAGGAGATCGCCAACATGGTCACGTACCTGGCCTCGCCGCTCGCCTCCGCCACCACCGGCGCCGCCGTCCGCGTCGACGGCGGGTACGTCGACGCGATCGTCCCGTGACGGCTGGTCGTCAGAACTGCACGACGTGACCCACCCGTGGCGGCGTACGGCCGGCGAGGACGTCGAGCCACGCGTCCCGTAGGGCCTCCGGCCCGGTGCCGACCTGGACGTCGAGCCACCCGTCCACCACTGCGGTGAACCGTCGCCACGCCTCGGTGAACCGCTTGTCGAGACCGTCGCGCCCCCAGTCCCGACTGCGTTTGCGCATCTGGACGGGCGCGAAGAACACCTCCTCGGCGGCCTCGGCGTTCGGCGTCTGGTTGGTCAGCCCCACGGCGATGTCCCGGACCAGGTGGTCACCGAGGTGCTGGCGCAGAGCGGCGCGGGTCGACGGTGCTCCGGACAGGTCGAGGTAGACGGTCGGGACGGCGTCGAGCGTGCCGATGTCGTCGTACGCGACGACCTGGTCGTAGCAGCCGAGCGACCTGGTGAACGCGAGGTTGCCGGGTGAGGTGAGCCCGACCAGGCGCGGGCCACGGCCGTGCAGTTCGGAGGCGGCGGCGTACGCGGTCTTGCTCGACGCCGACGACAGCAGCAGCGACTCCGCGCCGTAGAAGCCGTTGTCGACGACCTGGTCGGCAAGCATGAACGAGGTGAAGAACAGCGGTCGGAACAGGATCAGCAGGTCCTCCTGGTCCGGCCGGTACGCCGGGTCACCGCCTGTCGAGCGGTACGCGTTGTACGGCGAGGGCAGCTCGGCCCGGTGCAAGCTCGCGTCGCGGAATCCGGACGCGTCCACCCGGTCCGGCCGCACCAGCAGGTGGCCGGCGGGCGGCAGGTATCCGTACACCCGCTGGCCCACCTCGACGCCCGCGACTGTCGACGCGACCACCTCGGCGAAGCCCCAGAGCGGGGGAAGCCCCCACTCCGGCGCGAGTCCGCGCGGACCGGGTGGGAAGAATTCCCAGTAGCGCATCGCGTCGCCGAGCACCGCGTAGGTCACGTTGTTGGCGGTGAGGCCGACGCGGTCGACCCGCAGGAGGGCCTCCCCCTCGGACGGATCGGCGGTCGTGCCGTCGACGAGCGTGCACCGGCCGAGGTCCGCGCGGGCGACGGCGAACGTCCAGGAGGGAGCCATGGCCTGACGCTAGACAGCCCCAGGCACGCAGGCAAGTGCACTGGGGTGCAAAATCCCACTCGCTACGGGGACCCGATGGTCAGCGCGCTGAGATCACGGAGGTGGGCCAGCGGGGTGTGCGGCGGCCTCCACTCCAGGAACACCGCGGTGGCGTCGTCGTCCAGCTCGTCGTCCTGGTAGGCAACGACGGCACGCACCAGCCGGCGCATCGTCTCCGGGCTGGGCAGACCGTCGTTGAGGGCGCGGTTGACGAAGTCGACGAGCCGGTCCAGCCCGAACTGCTCGCCCTCGACACTCCGCGCATCGGTGATGCCGTCGGTGTACGCGAGGATCCGGTCACCGGGGTGCAGGTCCTCCACGTGCACCCGAGGGCGCCGGCCGGACAGGTGACCCAGGCCGAGCGGCAACGCGGTGGGCCCCGGCAGCTCCCGGATGGCCTTGCCGTCGCGGAGCAACATCGCCCCGGGATGACCAGCGTTGATCATCCGTAGTCGCCCGGTGGTCCGGTCCAACTCGGCGAGCAGCCCGGTGGCGAAGAGGTTCGGATGCTCGGAACGCACCCACCTGTCGATGCTGATCGCGGTGTCGACCAGGTCGAGGCCGCACCGGCGGGCGTTGCGGTACGCGCTGACCACCAGCGAGGCCAGGGTGCTCGCCTTGATGCCGTGCCCACAGGTGTCGAACAGCCCGACGCTGAGCACGTCGCCGTTCAACGCGTAGTCGAAGATGTCCCCGCCGACGTCGTAACAGGGCTCCAGGATGGCGGTGACCACCATGTCGTCGGTCGCGAAGGTCAGCGGCGGCAGCAGCCCCCACACGATCTCGGCGGCGACCTGCATCGGGAGCCGACGGCGCATCCGTTCGACAACGTCGCCGTAGAGCCGGCGGTTCACCAGGAGCTGGGCGACGGTGACCGCCACCTCCCAGGCGGGACCCTCCATGGCGCGGTCAGCGGCGGCCGGCGTGACGACCTCGAGCACGCCCATCCGTTCACAGCCCAGCAGCAGTGGGACCCAGATCCGGTCGGGATTGTCGGGGGCCCGCTGGATGTCGAGGGTGGTGAACGCCCGACCGGCGAGCGTCGTCTCGATCGGCTGCTCGTCCCGCGCGAGGCCCGCGCCGAGCAGCGGCACGAGCAGGGACTGCGTGTAGTCGGCCAGGTAGACCACGATCTCGGTGGCGTTGATCGCCGACGCGGCTCCGGTGATCAACAGGGACAGGTCGTCCGGCCCGCCACGGGGTGCGTGGAGGTGCAACGACCGCACCGCGTTGCCGGCGTCGACCACGCTCCACCTCCCCCTGTCCTTCCCCATCCTGCCCTGCCCGGGCCGGAATCCGCGCAACGGGCTTCTGGTCACCTCCGTCGTCCCATTCGCCCCAGGCATCTCAGGCATTACGCCAACTCCGGTCGGCCAAATGTGCAAAAGTCCGGTTTGTTGTAAATGGGGTTTTCGTGCGGTTGATTGCCGCACGACAGGCGTCTGGTGAGATGCCTTCGCGAAAGGGCACATCGTGACACGCAAACTGATCCGCCATCCGCGACGAGCGGCCCTGTCCGCGCTGGCGGCCATCGCCGCCAGCGGCACGGCCGTCGCCGTGCTGCTCGTCAGCGGCACCGGCGCGAGCGCGGCCGAAGCACCGGTGGGCCTGGGAACGGCTGCGAACTTCTCCGTACTGGCCGGCTCCACCGCCACCAACACCGGGCCGAGCTTCCTCGCCCAGAGCCTCGGCGTCAGCCCCGGCAACACCGCGCCCGGCTTCCCGCCCGGAATCGTGGCCGGAGAGATCCACCTGGGCGACGCCGTCGCACTCCAGGCCAAGAACGATCTGACCACCGCGTACAACGACGCGGCCGGTCGCACCCCGTTCACCAACCTGCCCGCGGAGCTGGGCGGCACCACGCTGATCCCCGGGGTCTACCGGCTCGGCGCGGCACAGCTGACCGGGACGCTGACGCTCAACAGTCAGGGCGACCCGGCGGCGGTGTTCATCTTCCAGATCGAGTCCACCCTGATCACGGCCTCCAACAGCAGCGTCGTGTTCATCAACGGCGCCTCGCCCTGCAACGTCTACTGGCAGGTCGGCAGCTCGGCCACGATCGGCACCGGCACCCGGTTCATGGGCAACATCCTGGCCCAGACCTCGATCACCATGAACACGGGCGCCACCCTCCAGGGACGCGCGCTGGCCCAGACCGGCGCCGTCACCCTCGACACCAACACCATCAACGCCCCCGTCTGTCTCCAGCCGACAGGTACGCCCACCCAGCCCACCGGCACGCCCACCGGAACCCCGACCGGCACACCCACGGGCACGCCCACCGGCACCCCGACCGGCACACCCACAGGCACCCCGACCGGGCAGCCGACCGGCACCCCGACCGGGCAGCCCACCGGCACGCCGACCGGGCAGCCCACGGTCAGGCCCACCCGCACCGCACTGCCCGTGACCGGCGGCAGCGGCGGTGGCACCCTGCTGCCCGTCCTCACCGGGATCGGCAGCGTCGCCGTCGCCGTCGGCGCCGCCCTGCTGCTCCTCTACCGACGCCGGACGTCCGACTCCTGACCGGTAGGCCCCGGCGGCCGGTGACAAACCGGCCGCCGGGGCACCACCGTCAACCGGCCTCAACCGCCCGCCGGTGGCGACTCCACCATCGCGGCGACGAGGGCTGCCACAGGCACGGAGGCGAAACCGACACGGGTGTCGCTCGCGCCGTACGGCAACCACAACTCGCCATCGTGGACGAGCCCCCCGCAGGAGTAGACGACGTTGGGCACGTACCCGTCCCGGTCGGTCTCGTCGGGTGACAGCAGCACCCCGGGAAGGTGCGCGACGACCCGCTCCGGCCGGTGCAGATCGAGCAGGAGCGCACCGATCGCGTACCGACGCATCGGCCCCACACCGTGGGTAAGCACCAGCCAGCCGGCATCCGTCTCGATGGGAGAACCGCAGTTGCCGACCTGGATCAGCTCCCAACTGTCGCGGGGTCCGTGCAGCCCGACCGGTGACCGCCAGCGGTTCTCGCCGTCCAACTCGGTAAGACCGATGGTCTCGCCGTCAGCACGGCACAGAGCCAGGTGCCGGCCGCCGACGGTACGGGGAAACAACGCGATGCCCTTGTTACGGGCACCCGGGCCGCGCATCGGGGTCATCTCGAAACGGCGCAGGTCGGTGCTGGCCAGCGCCCGGGTGGCGATGCCCCGGCCGTCGTAGGCGGTGTAGGTCGCCCGGTACACCGGCCCCGAGTCGTCGACGAACCTGACGAACCGGGCGTCCTCCATGCCGTTGCTCTCCGCCGGGGTGGTCGGCCACAGCACCCGTTCGTGCAGGGCCGAGTCGGCGGGGAACACCGTGGCGTAGCTGGCGGCACTGGTACGGCGTACCTGTTCGAGGGTGCTCAGGCCGGTGCTGCGGGACAGCAGATCCGGCGGCAGCTGGCCGAGCACCCGCTCGAAGGTCGCCTCGTCGTACCGGTCGGGCAGGGCGTCCAGCACGGTGGCGGTGACCTCGTTGTCGCAGTCCTCCTCGCCCAGGCCGGCGACGAGCAGGTCCCGGCGATGCCGTACGCCGAGCCGCTGCCCCACCGCCAGCGGACCGGACCGGTCGGCGACGGTCAGCAGGTGTCCGGGGCCGAGCACCGCCGTGGCGAACCCGATGGACGACACGTGACCCTCGCCGATCTGGCGCAGGCTGACCGCGACACGCAGTTGCCCGTCGACCAGCCCGGTCTGGTCGGGGTGGGGCACCATCGACGGGTTGCACAGGGCGGCCGACTCGACGGCGTACTCGTGGGTGAAGTACGCACCGACCAGGAGCCGGCTGGTCGGCGAGAGATCCGGGGCACCGGACGCGCGATGCCGCACGAGGTCGTAGTGGTGGTGGAACGTGCCGACCAGGTCGCGGTGCCGGGCCCCGAACCTGTCGACGGTGTCCCGTAACAGCCGGCCGGTCTCCTCGTCGTCGAGGTGCGCCACCCGGTCGATCAGCGCTCGCGCGCGGGTACGGACCACCGCGGCGTCCTCACCCGGGACGAAGAGCTTGACGATGACCCGGCGTGGATCAGGGGTGAGGACGACGTCCCGCCGTACGGCGCGGATTCCGGTCACGACCACCGCCGCGCGTGTTGGAGTGTGGAGATGAGCGCCAGGGTGGACTCGGCCCCCTGGTTGAGGTTCGGTCCGTGTGCGGTCAGCCCGTCGTAGCCGCCGCCGGTCGCCGGATCCCACATCGGCGTGCCGATGTCGTTGTCGCCGAGGAACCACCCGACGGCCTGCCGTATCCCGGTCTCCCACTCGGGATCACCGGTGATCGTGGCGGCGGTGGCGCAGGCGTCGGCGAGCGCGGCCACCTCGATCGGCTGCTGGTCGTGGTGCAGCCGGACGGCCCCACGCCGCCAACCTCCGGCGGGCACGACCGACAGGCGTCCGTCGCGGAGTTGGACGCCCCGCAGCCAGCTCAACATCCGCAGGCCGTCGTCGACTGGTGGGCCACCGTGACGCAGCTGACTGGCGGCGATGACGACCTCGGCGAGGGCCGGGTTGGCGTACGTCAGCTGCTGGCGCGGCCAGGGCCAGCGCGGGTCGTCCCCCACCGGGCCGACGGCGCTGGCCGCGTCCGCCAGCAGGGCGGCCGCGGTGACGTGCCCAGGGTGCCGGCGCAGCACCTCGGCCGCGCCGAGCCCGGCGAAGGCCATCGCGTGTGGTGCCGGGGAGCGCCGGGTGGCGCCGCGGCTGAAGGCGACGAGCGCCTCCTCCCGCACCCACGAGGCAGGGCTGTGCGAGACGGCGGTCCCCAGCCCCCACAGTGCACGGCCCCACCAGTCGCCGACCCCTGGTTCGTCGGTCCAGCGCCTGTCGTACCCCAGTCGGTTGTGGAAGGCGCCACCGGCGTCCTGGGCATGGGTCAGGAACGCGAGGTAGCGCTCCGCGAGCCGAAGCACCTCCTCGGTCGGTTCCGGCTCGCGGCTGACCACGACCAGCCCACGGGCCACGTCGTCGGTGCAGTAGCCGTGCTCGCGGCGGACGATGGCGTGCCGGGCGTGCTCGAACAGGCCGGTGTCGTCGGTCATCCGGTCCAGGTGCGCGAAACTCGGCGCGGGCGCCGTCGACCAGCGCCGGACGGCCGGGTCGCCGATGGTCGCGGTCACACCGACGCCGCGCTGACCGCGGGCGGGCGGACCTCGACGAGCTGCTCGGCCAGGGTGCCGTAGCGGGCCGCCACCGCCGGCCAGCGCAGGTGTGCCGCAAGCGGCCGGACGCGGCCGGCCAGCCGCGCGCTCAGGCCCGGTTCGGTGAGGATCCGCCGGACCGCCTTGGCCAACGCCGCAGGGTTCTGGTGAGGTACGACCAGCCCTGGTCCGCCGGTGAGCAGCTCGACGGCGTGCGGGAACGCCGTGGCCACGACGGGCACCCCGGCGGCCACCGCCTCGATGAGCACGCCTGAGGTGACCTGCTCACGGGAGTCGTACGGCAGCACGACCACATCGGCGGAGCGGATCAACCGTCCCAGAGACTCCTGGTCGTGGTAGACGTCCTGGTAGTCGACGGCGTGCGAGACGCCCAACTGGGCGCCGAGCTGGTGCAGTCCCGCCCGGTACGTCTCACCGTGGTGTTCGATCACCTTCGGGTGGGTGCGGCCCGCCACCGTGTAGGTGGGGCTCGGCTCCAGATCCTGCAACCGCGCGAGGGCCCGCAACGACCACTCGATGCCCTTGCCGGGGCCGATCAGTCCCCAGGTCAGCAGGTGCGGGCGGGCACGCCTGTCGACGGGTACGCCGGAGAGTTCGGCGGCGCCGTGCGGAATCACAGTCACCTTGCCCGGCGGCACGGCGTAGCCGACGAGCAGCCGGTCCCGGGCGGTGTCGGTCATCGTGACCACCGCCCCGGCGGTGGCGACGATCCGCTCCAACAGGGACTTCTGCCGGGCGGAGGGCTCGCGGAGCACGGTGTGCAGGACCACGATGCTCGGCGCGGTGAGCCGGCGCAGCAACGGCAGGACGTCCTCGCCGTCGTTGCCCGGATAGATGCCGTACTCGTGCTGGACGATTGCCACGTCGAAGGTGTTCAGGACGGCCGCGGCGTCCCGCCAGCCCGCCGGGGTACGCGCCGACCACGTGTGCACGACCCCTGGCCCCGGCCGCTGGTCGTCGCCGTGGTCGGTGACCCGGACGATGCCACCGTGGGTGCCGTCGGCGGTGAGCTGGGCGGCGAGGGCGGAGTTGAAGGTGGCCAGTCCACACCGTGTCGGTGGGTGGGTGCTGAGGAATCCGTAGCTGGGCATCGAACGTCGGGCCTTCCGGTTGTCGGCCGCCACCCGGGGACGGGGGCGGCCTCACGCGGTGAGGGCGCACGCCGGCCAGCGTGTGTGGCCGGCGCAACGGATTCGGGGCGGTTCAGCCGTGGACGAGCCGGTCGTAGACGGCGAGGTAGTCGGTGACCATCCGGTAGGCGCTGAAGCGCTGCTGAGCCCGCGCCCGGCAGTCGGTCCGGTCGAGGGCGGCGGCCCGGGTCACCGCGTCGACGGCCTGCTCGACCGTGTCGACGAGGAATCCCGTCACCCCTTCGTCGACGACCTCAGGCATCGAGCCGCGCGCGTACGCGACGACAGGGGTGCCGCAGACCATCGACTCCACCACCGACAGGCCGAACGGCTCGTCGAAGGCGATCGGGTGCAGCAGTGCCGCGCTTGCGCCGAGCACCTCGGCCCGCCGTCGCGGCCCGACCGAGCCGAGGAAGACGACCTGGTCGCCGTCGATGTGCGGGGCCACCTGCTCGGCGAAGTACCGCTCGTCCTGGACGATGCCGCAGATGGTCAGGGAACGGCCGGCGCGGCGGGCGATCTCGATGGCGGTGTGGGTGCCCTTGTCGGGGTGGATCCGGCCGAAGGCGGCCAGCCCGGGGCCGGCCTCACCGGTGAACGGCAGCCCGCTCACGTCGACGCCGTGGTGCACGGTCGCGACGTAGTCCAGATCCGGAGCCCGGTCCGCGTCGGAGATGGACACGTAGGACGAGCGGGCCCGGGCGTACGCGGGCAGGATCCCCGCGCCGGAGAAGCCGTGCACGGTGGTGAGCAGCGGAGCGCGGCAGTGCTCCGCGAAGGCCAGCGGCAGCCAGTCGAGGTGGCTGTGCACGAGGTCGAACTGCGCGGAGCGGGCCAGTGCGTGGGAGACGTGCATCGCCTCCCACACCCGCCCGTCCATGTCGGGAGCGTCCGCGTACCCCCGGGGGCTCACGCCGTCGAGCTGGGCGGAGGTGACGGAGTCAAGGGTCGCGAAGAGGGTCACGTCCACACCTCGACTGACCAGCCCCTCGGCGAGCAGGCCGGTGACCTGCTCCCACGGGCCGTAGTGGTGCGGGGGCGTACGCCAGGCGATCGGGCCGAGAAGCGCCACCCTCACGGGGACGGCGCGTCGGCGAGGTCGGCCGGGTCGAGGTGCAGGGTGGCGAGCAGCCCGGAGTGCTTGGCCGGGTCGACCCGCTCCGGCAGCTCCCGCTCGACCCAGTCGGCCCGGGCCTGCTGGCCCCGGTCGCGAAGTGCGCTGACGATCCTGTGTCGGGCGATTCTCATCTGGTGCTCCCCCTGGTTGGGCGTGCGGTCGTGCGCGTGAACGGTGTGCACGCGCGGGTCGGATCCCACCACCGGCCATCGCGGCGAATCCGAATGTGCGGTGACCGGTGAATCCGACGGCGGGGACGTGGTCGGCGATGAACCAGTACGACCAGCACGTCGCGGCGATGGGGATGACGATCGGTAACGCCCTGACGGGTTGGTGGCGACGGCATCTGCGGCCACCGGAGGCCCCGGGCGACATGTCCACCGTACGCCCTTTCGGTGCGGGCTGCATCGGCAGCCGCCCGCGGCGCACCGGAAAGTGCCTGCCCAGCGGTGCCGGCCGTGCAGGCGTACGCTTGCGGTACTCGCCGCCGTACACCCATCGGCCCGGTCGCCGACTCCCCGTGGCACCGTTGGCCGGCCCCTTCCGCACTGGCACGTCGGCCCCCGACAGCGCGTCGCTGGCTCACCCCTCGCTCCGCTCACGCTGACGCACGCACACGGTCGGCTCCCCGGGGTACCCCCATCGGAAGGCGGCGGCTCGTCATGACCGCACCCCGCGACAGGCACGTCCCAGCTTCCACCATCAACGGCAACGACGGCCCCGCCGATGCTCGCCCGAAGCCCCGCCCGCCCGCGGTGCGGCGTTCGCGGATCGGGGACCTGTGGATCGTCGCCGTGGTGTTCGCGGTCGTTCTCCTGCTGCTCCTGATCTTCGTACTCCAGAACGGGCAGCGTGCCGAGGTTACGTTCCTCGGGGCGCACGCGGCCCTGCCGACAGGCGTGGCGTTGTTGCTCGCGGCCGTGATCGGCGTGCTGCTCGTCGCTCTCCCCGGCACCGCCCGGATTCTCCAGCTGAGGTTGCGCAGCCGGCGTTCGGCGAGGCCACCTGCCGATCGACCCCTGCCCGCCGCATCAGCACCGCAGCCGTCCGGAGCCAACCGGCCCCCACCACCGTCCCTTCAGGAAGGCTGATCCCGCCATGTCCGTCACCGGACGACACGACGGCTCGACCACCACATCCACACTGACCGCACCTCGGCTCGTCCTCGCCTCCGCCCGGAGCCGGACCGTGCTCGATGGCGGCTGGTGGCCCCGATCCTGGGATGCGGCGGCCGAACTTCCCGGGCTCGTCCTCGCCCTGGTCGAGCGACACGGCCGGATCCGGCACCTCATGCTCAACATCCGCGCCTGGGACAGCCAGCCCCATCGGATGACCGTCGGGCGGAACGTCGTGCGCATCGGTTGGTTCGACACCCTCGACCCCGCCGTGCTGGTCGCCAACACGGTCCAGGACGTCCAGGTCGACCTGCTGGTGGTGCCACCCACGGCGCCGGCCGAGGCGGCCGAGTGGGCGATGGCTACGGCCGCCGACCCGTCCAACCGCAGGCGCGCGCCCGACATCCTGGCCACCGCCCTGACCGCTCCGCCCGAAGGAGCCGGCCGGTAGCTTTTTTGCAGCTAAACCTCACTAGCATTGAGGGCCCAGAGCACGTAGGCGGGCACCTGATGACGACCGACCAGGCGATGGGGCTGACCCGCGAGGACGAGGGTCCCCAGCGGGACAGCATCCCTGCCCGCGGAAACCCGCCCGAGCCACCAATGCCCTCGACATAGCCGGAGATCAGGGCTCCAGCACGACCTTGCCGGCCCGGCTGCGCGCCTCGGCGAACACCAGCGCCGCGGACACCTCGGTGAGCGGATACCGGGCGGCGATCTGCGGCACGAGCACTCCCTGCCGGAGCAGGTCGAGCACGATACCGAGGTCGGTGCGCAGCCGACGTCGGAACGCCGCCGGGCGGGTCAGGCGACCGGCCCAGAAGTTGTAGAAACCGGCCCGGTGACCGTTCGGCAGGGTGTTCCACGTGTAGAGGCGGGTCAGCAGTTTCGCGAAGACCCACACGACGGACCGGGCCGAGCCGAGGGCGGCTGCGTTGCCGTAGACGACCAACGTGCCACCGGGGGCGAGCAGCCCGTACGAGGTGCGGACGCCGGGGCCGCCGACCGGGTCGAAGACCGCGTCGACGCCGTCCGGTGACAGTTCGCGGATGCGCGCGGGGGTGGCCGGGTCGCGGTAGTCCAGCGGTTCGACGCCGAGGTCGCGCAGCGCGGCGTGATGCCGGGCGGCGGCGGTGCCGATGACCCGCAGGCCGAGGTGGCGTCCGAGTTGGACGAGCACCGTCCCGACGCCGCCGTTCGCCCCGTGCACGAGGATGGTCTGCCCGGCCCGCAGGTCGGCGCCGCTGAGCATCTGCCAGGCGGTCACCCCGTTGACGACGACGGTCTCGGCCGCGGCGGGGTCCAGATCCGGGGGTACGGGGGTGAGGTCGTCCACGTCGACGACCGCGTGTGAGGCCCAGGCGCCGGTCTTGGTGACCGCCGCGACCCGGGTACCGACAAGTGAGCCGTCGGCGTCCGGCCCGACGGAACGGACCGTGCCGACCAGGTCGTACCCGGGCACGAACGGAAACCTCGGCTGGCCGGGGTAGAGGTCGCGGCGCATCTGCTGCTCGGCGAACGAGATGCCGGTGGCCTCGATCTGGACGAGCGCCTGCCCGCGCCGGGGTGCGGGCATCGGGCGTCGGTGCAGTCGGAGCCCGTCGGGCTCCACCACGCCGGGAAGTACGACTTCGGTGATCATCGCGTCGGTCGTCATCGGGATCTCCTTGTTTGTAAGTGTGCACTCACACACTTTCGACTGTGAAAAAATGGGCCGCAGAAGCGGCCCTTGTCGGGATGTGCGGTCAGGGGTGGCGGATGCCGGCGGTCAGCGCGCGCGCCCACGGCTCGGAGACCTGCTCCAGGCCCGCGGTCACGATGAGATGACAGAGCTGGCCGTACGCGAAGAACCGCTGGACCTGCGCATCACCGGCACCGGCCCGTTCCCGCACGACTGTCGCCACCCGCCGGTAGCCCGCCCGCACCGCCTCGGCGACCTCGGGAATGTCGGTGACGGCCTGCGCCTGCACCTGGAAGAGCAGGAGGTCACGGTCGGCGATCAACTCCGCGTACGCGCCGCCCATCGCGTCCAGGACCTCCTCGGGGCTGGCGCCCGAGGCGCGCTCCGCCCCCGCCTCGATCGCGGCGGCGATGCGCTCGAAGCACGCCTCGGCGGCCGCCACGAACAACCCGAGCTTGCCGGAGAAGAGCCGGAACACGTACGCCTCGGAGATGCCGGCGGCCCCCGCCACGGCGGTGACCGGGGTGGCGTGGAAACCGGTGCGCGCGAACGCCGAGACGGCGGCGTTCAGGACGGTGACCCGGCGGGCTTCGGCTGTCGATCGCATGTTTGTAAGTGTGCACTCACAAACTTCCGGCGTCAACCGCCCGCGCTCACGGCGCGATCCGCAACCCTGATGACGCTGTTCGCTCGACGACAGTGACTTCGACTTCACCGCCGGTCCGGCCGCCGGCGAGACCATGCGCAGGCGCTACGAGCACATCCGCACTGCTCACTCCGAGGGATAGAGAGGGGCCGGATCGCCGGGCCGGACGCTGTCCGGGACGTCGTCCCGCGTGCTCGCGGCGATCGAGCCGAGCAGGGCCAGCGAACGCGCCGACTCCGTACCGGCCTCGGCGTGGTAGATCACCAGGAGCTGCCCGTCGGCGCCGGCGACAGCGAGCTTGTCGCAGTACAGGTCGAGGTCACCCACCTCGGGATGGCGCAGCCGGCTGACCACGCCCTCCCGCCGACGCACCTCGTGCCGCGCCCACAGCTGGCGGAAGCAATCGCTCTTCAGTGACAACTCACCCACCAGCGCCGTCAACCGTGGGTCGTCGGCAGCCCCGCCCGAGTCGGCGCGCATCTGCCCCACCACTTTCTGCATCGCCTGCCGCCAGTCGCGGAACAGCTCCCGCTCAGCCGGGTCCAGGAACACCGCGCGGAGCCGGTTGGACCCCGGCGCGAGATTCGGAGACAGTGCCCTCGCCATCGGGTTCGAGGCCAGGATGTCGAGGTAGCGGTTCTGCACGAAGGCAGGCATGTCGAGCTGCCGCAGCAGGTGCAGGATGCTGGCCGGCACCCGATCGGCGGCCGGTCGGGCCGCCCGCCGCGACCGCGCACGGCTCAGCCCGATCATGTACGCGGTCGCCTCCGGGTCCAGTCGCAGCACCCCGGCGAGGGCATCGAGGACCTGCACCGAAGGGTGCCGCTCGCGGCCCTGCTCCAACCGGAGGTAGTAGTCGGCGCTGATGCCGGCCAGCATCGCCACCTCCTCGCGGCGTAGACCGGGCACCCGGCGCAGGCCCACGCCGGGGCCGAGCCCGACGTCCTCGGGCCTGGTCTGCTCCCGGCGGGCACGCAGGAAGTCGCCGAGCGGGTTCGTCGCGTCCATGCCACCGACGGTATGCCGCTTCGCCAGCCGGTGACTGGTCGTGTCACTACCAGGAACAGCTCGCCCTGCCGCGCCGGCCGGGTGCCGCGCACAGTCGTTCGGAGACGCATACCAACTCCGAATACGGATAGAGGACGACATGAGCGAGAACCTGCCCGGCGGCGCCCTGACCCTTGCCGGTGGCCTCACCCTGAGCCGGATGGGCTACGGGGCGATGCAGTTGGCCGGCCCGGGCGTCTTCGGTCCGCCCCTCGACCGCGACGGGGCCCTCGCCGTGCTGCGGGAGGCGGTCGACAGGGGCATCCGGCACATCGACACCAGCGACTTCTACGGGCCGGTGGTGGTCAACGAGCTGATCCGCGAGGCCCTGCACCCGTACCCCGAGGATCTGCACCTGGTCACCAAGGTCGGCGCGCGACGCGGCGCCGACGCGTCGTGGATCCCGGCGCTGGAGCCGGACGAACTGAAGGCCCAGGTCCGGGACAACCTCAAGCACCTGGGCCTGGACGTCCTCGACGTGGTCAACCTGCGGGTCGGTGTGGCGGAGGGCACCGGCGACGATCCCCTCTCCGAGCAGTTCGGCGCCCTCGCCGAACTGCGGCAGGAGGGGCTGATCCGGCACCTCGGGCTCAGCAACGTCACGCCCGACCAGCTCACCGAGGCACAGGCCATCGCGCCCGTGGTGACCGTGCAGAACCTCTACAACCTGGCCAACCGGCAGGACGACGCCCTGGTCGACAGGTGCGCCGCGGAGAACATCGCGTTCGCCGCGTTCTTTCCGCTCGGCGGGTTCACGCCGTTGCAGTCCGACACACTCAACGACGTCGCCGCCCGGCTCGACGCCTCGCCGCAGCAGGTCGCCCTCGCCTGGCTGCTCCAGCGCTCCCCCACCACAGTGCTGATCCCCGGCACGTCGAGCGTGGCGCACCTGCGGGACAACATGGCCGCGGCCGACCTGAAGCTTCCGGCCGACGTGATCGAGGAGTTGGACGCCATCGGCGGGTGAGCCTAGTGCTGGTGCGGCCGGTTGCGGATGAGGGTGAGCGCGAGGACGGCGGTGACCAGGAAGACGATCCCGTTGACCCGCAGACCTGCCTGAACACCTGAGGTCATGGCCTCGGCGATCGCCGACCGGACCGGATCGGGCAGCGGCTGGTCGCCTGTCGCGCCGGCGGCCACCGCCGTCCGCACGGCGGTGCGGGTGGGTTCGCCGACCTGGTGTGCGGCGAGGCGGTCGGGCAGGTCGGCAAGCATCGTGGTGGTGAGCAGGGTGCCCAGCAGGGACGAGCCGAGCACGGAGCCCACCTGGCGGGCCGCGTTGACCGCGCCGGAGGCCATGCCGGCCTGGGCGGGCGCGACGCTTGCCATCGCCGCCGCCGTGGCCGGGGCCACCACCAGGGCGGAGGCGGCACCGAACAGCACGAACAGCGCCCACCGGTGCGCGAACGTCGTGGTCGGCCCCTGGGCTGCCAGCCCGAAGCTGGCCACCGCGCCGAGGACCAGGCCGAGGGTGAGCGGCGCCTTGAATCCGGTACGGCGGATCGTCCGCCCGGCGGCGAACGCCACGAGCGCGTACGTGCCGAAGAGCACGAGCATCCGCCAGCCGGTGTCCAGCGGGCTGAGCGCCTGGGCACGTTCGTGGAAGAGGACCAGCAGGATCGCCACACCTGTGAAGCCGAACAGCGATACCGCGGCGACCACCATGACGGCGCTGAACGACGGCGACCGGAGTAGCCGTACGTCGAGCATCGGCGCGCTGGTCCGCAGCTCGACGAGCACGAACGCGACGAGCGCAGCCGCCGAGACGACCCAGGTGGTCGCCACGACGGGGCTTGTGTAGCCGTCCCGTCCGCCCTGGATCATGGCGTAGACGGCGGCGGCGATGGCGACGGTGCCGAGCAGCAGGCCGGGCAGGTCGAGCCGGCCCGCGCTCGGCCGGGACTCGGCCACCCCGACGGCGGTGACGACGAGGGTGACAACGCCCAGGACGATTGTCGACACGTAGACGCTGTGCCACTGGTGGTGCCGCAGCAGCGCACCGGCGATGAGCGGGCCGACGGCGAGCCCGACGCCGGAGGCGGCCGACCAGGCGGTGATGACCTCGGTGCGGCGGTGCGGGTCGGTGAATGTGGCGCCCAGGATCGCCAGGCTGTTCGGCAGGATCAGCGCGCCGCCGAGGCCGGCGACCAGCTGCCCGGCGATCACCCAGGCGACGGTGGGGGCGCCGGCCACGACGGCGCCGCCGATGATCATGGCGACGACACCGGCGCCGAACACCCGCCTGCGCCCGTAGCGGTTGCCCAGGGTGGCGGCGGACAGCACCACGCTCGCCACGACCAGGGTGTAGGCGCTGGGGATCCAGATCACGGTCGTCGGGTCGACCCGGAGGTCGCGCTGGATGGTGGTCAGGGCGGAGACCGTGGCGGTGATCTGGAGAAACGTGATCATCGCGCCCAGGCACATGGCGAGCAGAGTCACCGGCCGGGAGCCGCGAAGGGGCGAGCGGGCGGTGACTGGCGGTCCGGCTGCGGCCGGCGCGGTGGTGTCGGTGGTCACGGGGCGTCCTCGAGGTAGGAGGTCCGCTGACTTTGGCTAAAGCAAGCCAGCAGCCGCCCAGTGAATCACCTGGCTAGCTCCGACGCAAGCCAGGTACGCTGGACGGCATGGAGGACCTCCGCGAAGACCGCGAATCCTGGTCGATGACGAACTGCTCGGTGGCACGGGCGATGGACGTCGTGGGCAGCCGGTCGACGATCCTGATCATGCGGGACGCGCTGCTCGGCACACGCCGCTTCGACGAGTTCGTCCGCAGGGTCGGCATCGGCGAGCCCGCCATGGCGGCCCGGCTCAAGGAGATGGTCGCCGCCGGCCTGCTCGAACGGATCCCGTACCGGGAGCCGGGCCAGCGCACCCGGCACGAGTACCAACTCACCCGCAAGGGCCGCGAACTGCTGCCCGTCATCACCGCGCTGCGCAACTGGGGCGACACCTGGAGCGCCGACGACGCGGGCCCCGCCATCATCGCGCGTCACCACGACTGCGGTGAGCCGGTCCGGGCGGTGCTCCGCTGCGAGGCCGGGCACGACGTCGAGAGCGCCGACATCGACATCACCGCCGGCCCGGGCCTGATCCGCCGCGCCTGACGCCACGCGCCGGACCCGCGATGGCGCACCCTCCGGGAACATGCCGGCTCCCGACGACGCGAGGCAGCGAGATCCCAGAAGGTGCGCGGATCTTGGTCGGTGCGCGCCGGCGGGCCGGATTGGTGCGGTGGCGGGCCGCCGGTCGACAGCCCGCCACCTGTCGGATCAGAGGACGATCTGGTGCACCCGGTCGTCCACGCCGCGTACCGCCAGCCACGCGCTGCCGTTGGCGCCGGCGGCGGCTCCCGGCGCGCCCCGGAACGCGTCGGTGGCGAACTCACCGCGCCGGAACCAGCCGCCCCCCGCGCCGTCGACCAGGTTGCGCTGCCACAGCCGGTTGTCGGCTGCCAACGCGAACAGGTAGACCCGGCCGGACGTGGCGAGCAGCGTCGGGCTGCCACTTGTGGTGCCGCCCAGGTTGGCCCAGGCCGACCAGGTGGTGCCGGTCCGGCTGCGCCACCACACCTCGTCGGCACGGCTGCGGACGGCCACGTGCAGCACGCCCGCGTCGTCGACGACAGCGCTCGGCCGGCCGTAGAACGGCCGGTCGTCGGGCGCGCCGACGCCGGTCCAGCCGCCGGTGGGCGTACGCGACCAGAGCTTGCCGTCCGCGCCACGGGCGACGAGCGTCCACTGTGTCGGGCTCGCCCAGGCAACAGTTGGCGCGTCGGTGAGCGTGCCGCCGAGGCTGCGCCACGGTCCCCACTTCCCGGCGACGAAGCTGCGCTGCCAGGCCGCGTTGTCCGTGCCCCGGACGAAGACGTCGATCCGCCCGTCGGGCGAACCGTACGCCGCCGGCTGACCGAGGATGCGGCCGCCGACCGGGCCGCCGAGCGAGGTCCAGCCGGTGCCCCACGTCGTACCCGTGCGGGTGTTGACCGCCAGCGCGCCCTGCGCGTCGCGGACGAAGGCGGTGGCGTGCGTGTCGTCCACCCGGACCAGCGCCGGGCTGGCGCTCGCGGTGCCGCCGAGGTTCGCCCCGGCGACCTGGTCGGTGCCGGTCAGGGCGAGCATGGCCACCCCGTGCGCGGGCACCTCGACTGTGTACGAGCCGGTGAACGGCTGGACTCCGGCGGTGCCGGGCTGGGCGTCCACGTCGGCCCGGGCCCACAGGTCACGGACCCGGACCGGGCCGCCGAGCGCGACGTCGGCGAAGGTGACGGTGATCTGCTGGGCGGTGTCGTGCCTGTTGAGCAGCGCGACGGCCCGTTTGCCGGAGCCGGCGAGCACCTTGCTCCAGACCTGCGCGTCGGTGCCGGTGTCGGCGACCTTGACGCCCTGGCGGACCAGCGGGTCCTGGTCGACCGCGATGACCTCCGGGTTGGTCAGCGCCGAGATCATCTCGGTCGGCAGGCCACGCGGGTCGGAGCCGATCACCAGCGGCGCGGCCATGATGGCCCACATGCCGAGCTGCGTCTTCGACTCGTCAAGGCTCAGCTCGTACCCGCCGTCCGGCAGCGGACGCATCGGCAGCAGGTAGTCCGGGTCGTTGTAGTGCCCCGGCCCGGTGGCCGCCGGGTGGTACGCGTTGACGTCCATGTTGCGCAGCACCCACTGGTACGCCCACTGCGGCGTCGGGTCGGTCAGACCCACGTCGGTGTACGTCCGCCAGGAGTCGGCGATGGTGGGCGCGTACGTGTAGCTCCAGGTGGAGAGCTGCTCCGGGGTGTACGGGCCGCCACCCCAGTCGGAGCTGACCGGGTTGCAGATGTTCAGCAGCATCGGTCGGGGTGACAGGCGTACCGCCTCGGCCAGCTCCCGGAAGGTGGCCTCCGGGTCCAGGCCGGCGGCCCGCCCGCACAGCCAGTCGGCCTTGAGCGCGTCGAAGCCCCAGCCGGCGAACTGGGCGACGTCCGCGGCGTAGTGGCCGTTGCTGCCGAGCCCGCACTGCCCCGGCAGGTACGGCCCGGCGTCGGTGTAGATGCCTGCCTTCATGCCCCTGCTGTGGATGTACGCGGCAAGCGCGGCCATCCCGCCCGGGAAGCGCGCGGGGTCGGCGACGAGCTGACCTGCCTCGTTGCGCGGGGTGGGCGCGGCCCAGTTGCCGTCGATCCAGACGTAGGTGTAGCCGGCGTCCCGGAGGCCACTGTGGACCATGAAGTCGGTGACCGACCGCACCTCGGCCTCGGTGGGATCGCCACCGAGGCCGAAGTACGTGTTCCAGCCCTGGTAGGGCGTCGGGGCGAGCCCACTGTCGTGGAACGTGGGCGCGCCCTGGTCCTCGGCGCCGGTGGCGGCCGGGGTGTGGCCGGGGCGGCCGGGGCCGTGGCCGGGTGGGCCGGCAGGGGGTGGACCGGCCATGGCCGGCAGAGGGCTGGCCAGGCCCAGGCCGAGAACGGCCAGGGCTGCGGTCAGCTGTCGGTTCAGGCGCATGGAGGTACTCCTGTCCCTTCGGGGGTGGGGGAGGTGGTGCTCCGGCCTCAGTCGCGGTGCAGCACGATGAGGTCGGCGTCGTGGGTCGGGCTCCACTGCACGGGCAGGCCGACGGCGGCGAGGTGGCTGCCGGAGTAGTGCCGCTCGCCGTCGCGGTAGCGGGCGGTCGGGTCGAGCCCGCGCAGCGGCAGCCGCACCGGCCGGGACGGGAGCAGGCCGGCACCGTCGAGCCGACCGGTGTGCCAGGCCAGGACGACCACCCGACGCTCGTCGGGCGAGGTGTACTGCACAGCGCAGCGCGCCTGGTCGGGGCCACCGATGAGGTGCACCTCGCCGGTCGTGACGACGTCCCGGATCTCCTTGTAGCGGGCGATCCAGCCGGCCGCCTCGGCCCGCTCGGCGGGGGTCCACGCGCGGATGTCCGCGCCGATGCCGAGTACGCCGGTCATCGCGAGCACGAACCGGAACGCGAGCGTCCGCGGGCGGGGATCGAACAGGCCTGGCGCGTCGGTGACCCAGGAGCTGAGCAGGTGCGGGGCGTTGGCGTGCAGGAAGCCGTACTGGATGGCCAGCCGGTCCAGTGGGCCGGTGTTGTCGCTGGGCCAGAAGACGTCCGCGCGGGCGGCCATGGCCAGGTCGGTACGCGCACCACCACCGGCACACGCCTCGATGAGCACGCCCGGGTGGTCGTGGCGCAGCCGCTCGTAGATCCGGTGCAGGTTGGCCACGTGCGCGCCGTCCAGGTCGAGCGGACCGATGCCGCCCGGGCGTCCCGGCTCGGTACGCGGCCGGTTGAAGTCCCACTTCAGATAGTCGATGTCGTACCGGCGCAGCAGACCGTCGACTGTGGAGTGCACGAACTCGGCCACCTCGGGCCGGCCCAGGTCGAGCAGGTACTGGTTGCGGACCGGGGTGAGCGGCCGGCCGTCGACGGAGTAGACCCACTCCGGGTGTTCCGCGTAGAGGGCCGACTTCGGGTTGACGCACTCCGGCTCGACCCAGAGCCCGAAGTTCAGCCCGAGGGCGCGGACATCGGCGATGAACGCGTCGAACCCGGCCGGGAACTTCGCCGGGTCGGGCGTCCAGTCCCCCAGCCCGGCGGTGTCGTCGTCACGGCCGACGAACCAGCCGTCGTCCACCACGAACGTCTCCACTCCCAGCTCGGCGGCGACCCGGGCCAGCGCCAACTGGCTCTGCGCCTCGACGGCGAAGTAGGTCGCCTCCCAGGAGTTGTAGAGCACCGGACGCGGGGTGAGCCGGTCCCCGGCGAGCAGCCGCTGGTGGGTGTGCCAGACCCGGGCCAGCCCGTCCAGGCCGTCCGGGCTGTACGCCCCGGTGACCGCCGGCAGGGCGAGGCGCTCGCCGGCGGCCAACTCCAGCGGGCCGTCGACCAGGTGGCGGCCGGCCCGGACCCGGGTCAGGCCGCCGGTGTCCCGCTCGGCGCTGATCTCCCACGAGCCGGTCCAGGCCAGGGCCATCCCCCAGGCCGCGCCGGCCGGGTCGGCGGCGTCCCGCACGGCCAGCCAGGGCACGTGCAGATGCCCGGGTACGCCCTGGGAGCTGCCGATGGTGAACGTGCCGTGGCCCAGCTCGACGTGGGAGAGCTGGAACTCCTGCGCCCACTGCCCCCACTGGTGGCTGAGCAGCGCGCCGTGCGGCGTCGGTACGCAGAAACCACCCGAACCGGCCCGGACCACCCGCAGCGGGCCGGTGCCGTCGTTCGTCAGCTCGACCCAGCGCTGCACCACGTCCGTGCCGGCGGGCACCAGGTAGTGCACCGTGGCACGCAGCCCGGTCACCGCGTCGGCGAAGTCGACGGCCAGCTCCCGCCCGTCGGCGCCGGCACGTACGCCGGTGTGGGTGAAGCCCACCCGGCGCTGCCCGTTCGCGGTGTCCACCACCAGGTCCGCGCCGGTGAACGGGCGGTCCGCGTCGGTGGCGTACTCGACGGGGGCCGCGTCGCCGGGGGTGAGGAACGGGACCGGGCCGTCGTAGGCGACAGGCGACGGCCCGTCGGAGACGCCGTACGGCCCCCACGCGACGAGTTCCAGCCAGCGGCCGTGCGCCGGCACGGTCACCGTGTACTCCGTGTGCGCGCCGCGCAGCGTCCACCGCCGCCCGGTCACTTGACCGCTCCGAGCGCCAGGCCGGAGACGAAGTGCCGCTGGAAGCGCAGGAACACCGCGACGGTGGGGACTGCCGCGATGACAGTGCCGGCGGCGATGACGTTCCACGACGACACGAACTGGCCCTGGAGGCCGAGCAGCGCCGGGGTGACAGGCATGTGGTCGTCGGTCCGCAGCACGGTGATCGCCCAGAGCAGGTCGTTGAAGATCCAGGTGAAGGACAGCGCGCCGAGAGCGGCAAGCGCGGGACGGGTCAGCGGCAGCATCACCCGGGTGAAGATCTGCGCCGTGCCGGCCCCGTCGATGGTGGCCGCCTCCTGGATCTCGCCCGGCAGGTCCCGCATGAAGCCGTGCAGGACGAATGTGTAGAAGCCGAGCCCGAAGCCGACCTGCACCGCGATCAGTGCCCAGAGCGTGTCGTACAGGCCGGTCAGCTCGCTGAACTTGGCCACCGGGATCAGCAGGATCTGCGGTGGCAGCAGGTTGCCGGCGAGCATCAGCAGCAGGATGGTCCGCCGACCGGGGATCCGGAAGCGACTCAACGCGAACGCGGCCATCGCGGCCAGCCCCAGGCTCAACAGCACCGACGGGACTGTGACCAGCATGCTGTTGATCAGCGCGCGCAGCTCACCGCCGTCGGTCCACGCCTGCCGGTAGGTGTCGAGCGTGAACGATCGGGGCAGGCTGCCCACGCCGTGCGCGGCGATGTCGTCGAACGACCGGGTGGACATCAGCACGACCCAGATCACCGGCCCGAGCCAGAGCAGCGAGAGCAGGACCATGCAGGTGTGGAAGGCCCCGGTACGGAGCTTGTTCATCACGCCTCCTCCCGGAACGCGCGGACCAGGTAGCCGAGGATGACGGCAAGCGCGAGCACGAAGATCACGACGGCGATGGCGGAGGCGTAGCCCAGCCGCAGGCTCTGGAACGCTGTCGAGTACATGTAGGTGCTGAGCAGCTCCGACGAGTGGTACGGGCCGCCCTTGGTCAGCGACCAGACGATGTCGAACGAGCGCAGCGAGTCGATCACGATGACCGACAGGACCACCGCGTTGACCCCCCTGAGCTGGGGAATGGTGACGTGCCGCAGCCGCTGCCAGGAGTTGGCGCCGTCCATCCGCGCCGCCTCGTGCAGCGCCGGGTCGATCGCCTTCAACCCGGCCAGGAACAGCACCATCACGTAGCCGATCTGCCGCCACAGGGCCGGCAGGATCACCGCGTACAGGGCGGTCTGCGGATCGGCGAGCCACGGCCGGATCAGCTGCTCCAGGCCGACGGCCCGCAGCAGCGTGTCGGCGATGCCGTCGGGCTGGTAGAAGACCCGCCAGACCAGCGCGGTCACCACGAGCGAGAACACCACGGGGGTGAACAGCGCGGCCCGGTAGAAGCCGACCCCGCGCCGCTCCTTCTGCAGGACCAGCGCCATGCCGAAGCCGCCCAGCACGGAGAGGCCGCCAAAGAGCACCAGCCAGATCACCGTGTTGACGAGCGCGCCCCGGAAGGTGGCGTCACCGGCCAGCTCGACGTAGTTGTCGGTGCCCACGAAGGCCGGCGGTGACATGCCGTCCCAGCGGGTGAGCGAGAACCAGAAGCCCTGCAGCGCCGGCCAGAACACCCAGATGCTCTCGACCAGGAACGGCACCAGGACGAACGCCACAAGCAGCGGCGACAGTCGGGCCGACCGTCGCCGCCGCCGGGTGGGGGTGACCGAAGTCGTGGAGATCGTTGCTGTCACGTCAGCCCTTGAAGACCTTCTCGGCGCCGGCCTGCCACTCCCGCAGGATCGCGTCGATCTGGTCCGGCTTGTCGAGGAACTTGGTGAGCGCGGTGTCCGCGGTCGGCTGGAGCGCGTCGCTGGAGTCGCGGTTGAAGAACTGGGTCAGCTCCTTGGCCTCGTCGAGCATCGCCTTGCCCTTGGCCACCAACGGCGAGTCGGACGCCTTGGCCTTCGGGTTGGCCGGCAGCACGATGCCGGAGCTGGCCTTGACGTACGCCTCCTGGGCCTCGACGCCGGCCAGGTAGGTGAGCAGCGCCTTCGTACCTGTCGGGTTGGCGGTCTTGGCACTGGCGAAGAAGCCGTCGGTGGGCGCCTCCTCGGCCAGCGGCACCGCCGGGTCGATGATCGGGAACCTGAAGAAGTCCAGGTCACCGAGGGCGTCCTTCGGGGCGGCGTCGGCGAAGAACGTGCCGATCAGGAACATGCCGGTCTTGCCCGCCAGCAGGGCGGTGGTCGCCTCCTGGAACGGGTACGCCTTGCCCTTCGGGTCGAAGTAGGGCAGGGCCTCGCGCCAGCGGGTGAAGACCGCCTTGATCTTCGGATCGTCGAAGCGCTGCTTGCCGGCGAGCAGCTCGCGGTGGAACGGCGCGCCGTTGATCCGGATGTTGAGGTAGTCGAACCAGGCCGACGCCACCCACGGGGTGTCGCCGAGGCCGATGCCGATCGGCGGGACGCCCTTGCTCTTCAGCGTCTCGCACAGCGCCAGGAAGTCGGTCCAGGTCTTCGGCTCCTGCACTCCCCACTTGGCGAAGTTGGACTTGCGGTAGAAGAAGCCCCACCAGTAGTTGTTCATCGGCACGAAGACCTGCTTGCCGCTGCCGTCGGTGGAGAGGGTGCGCAGCGACTGGGGGTAGTCGCCCATCGACTTCCAGACCTCGGAGACGTCCAGCAGCAGGTTCCTGCTGGCGTAGTCGTTGGCGACCGAGCCCGCGTACCAGGTGTAGAGGTCCGGCGGGTTGGCCGAGGTGAGGTACGTCGGCAGCTGGGTGCGGAAGGTCTCCGAGGCGATCGTGTTGAGGCTCGCCTTGCCCTTGCCCTGCGCGTTGAAGTTCGCGATCAGCTTCTCCATCGCCGCCTTGGCCTGCGGCGAGGAGAGGTTCGACTGGATGGTGACCGCGCCCGAGCCGTTGCCCGTCGTCGGTCCGCTGGCGGAGCTGGCGCACGCGCTGAGGAACGAGCTGGCGCCGAGCGCGCCCAGGCCGGCGAGCCCGAGGTGGCCAAGGAATCGCCGGCGACCGGGGTCGAAGTCGCTCACGGAGGTATCCCTTCCTTTACGACACGCAGCGTCACCGCGCGATGTGTCGTCCATGTGAATGCTGTGACGAGAAGGTTGCATCGGCCGCCGCCGGCTGTCAAGATATCTTCGTAATTAATGATTAGACGAGATCAAGGCGAGGGTCACGTGGATCAGCCTATGCGCCGGCTTGAGGGCAAGAACGCGCTGGTCACCGGCGCGATGGGCGGGATCGGCGCGGCCATCGCCCGGCGGCTCGCCGCCGAAGGCGCCGCCGTCGCACTACTCGACGTGGCCGACCCGGCCCCGCTGGCCGAGGAACTGACCCGACGCGGCGACCGAGCACTGTCCGTAATGGGCGATGTCAGCGACGAGGCCGACTGGGCTGCCGCCGTCACCGCCGTACGGGCGAGCCTCGGCCCTGTCGACATCCTCGTCAGCACCGCGTACGCCGTGCAGGTCGCCCCGGCCCACGAGACCAGCAGGCGGTCCTGGGACCACCAGCTCGGCGTCAGCCTCACCGGCACCTTCCTCGGCGTCCGCGCCTGCCTCGACGACCTGCGCGAGCGCGCGGGCGCGGTGGTGCTGATCTCTTCGGTGCACGCGCTCGTCGGGTTGCCCGGCCGGCCGGCGTACGCCGCAGCCAAGGGCGGCCTGGTCGCGCTCGGCCGTCAGCTCGCCGTCGAGTACGGCCCGCAGGTGCGGGTCAACACAGTGCTGCCCGGCCCGATCCTCACCGCCGCCTGGGCCGACGTGTCCGAAGAGGACCGCGGGCGCAGTGTCGCCGAGACGGTGGCGAAGCGCTTCGGCACGCCCGACGAGGTGGCCGCAGCCGTCGCCTTCCTCGCCTCCCCGGACGCCTCCTACGTCACCGGCGCGAGCCTCGTGGTGGACGGTGGATGGACCGCGGTGAAAGCCTCGGCCTGAGAGATCGATACCGACCAGCGAGAAGGCCAGGAGAGCATTGGCACAGTACGCACGCCGCGGCGTCCACGGGCAGACAGTCGAAGCGATCGCCCGTCGCATCCTCACCGGTGAGATCCCCGCCGGCGCGACACTGAACATCGTCGCGTTGCAGGAGGAGTTCGACGTCAGCCTGACGGCGCTCCGCGAGGCGCTGAAGGTCCTCTCGGCCAAGGGCATCGTCGACGCGCGGCAGAAACGCGGCACCTTCGTCCGCCCCCGCGCCGACTGGAACCTGCTCGACGGCGACGTGATCCGCTGGCAGTTCGCCGAGGGCGCCGACCAGCGGCTGCTCGACCAACTGCACGAGGTACGCGCCATCATCGAACCCGCCGCCGCCCGGCTGGCCGCCAGCCGCGCCACAGACGACGACGTGGCCGCGCTCGACCGGGCGCTCGCCGAGATGGCCGAGGCGGACGGCGACCCGGCCGCCGCCGTCGCCGCCGACCTCGCCTTCCACCGCGCGCTGCTCGCCGCCACGCACAACGAGTTGCTGGAACGGATGGAGGTGGTGATGGAGACCGGGCTCGCCGAGCGGGACCGGCTGGTGCACGGCGGCGCCGCGCACGACGACCCGGTGCCGAGTCACCGCGCGGTGGTCGACGCGCTGCGCGAGCGGGACGAGTCGGCGGCCGAGACCGCGATGCGCGAGTTGCTGGACAAGGCCGTCCGCGACGTCGAGAAGGCACGGGGACGAAGGGGCAGCCAGTGAAGATCACGAGGATCGAGACCTTCCTTGTCGCGCCACGGTGGTTGTTCTGCCGGGTGGAGACCGACGACGGACTCGTCGGGTGGGGTGAACCGGTGGTGGAGGGGCGCGCCGAGGTGGTGCGCAGCGCCGTCGAGGTGCTCTCCGAATACCTGATCGGCGCGGACCCGCTGCGCATCGAGCAGCACTGGCAGGTGCTCACCAAGGGCGGCTTCTACCGGGGCGGCCCGATCCTCGCCAGCGCCGTCGCCGGCCTCGACCAGGCACTCTGGGACATCGCCGGACAGGCGTACGGCGCGCCGGTGCACGCCCTGCTCGGTGGGCCGGTACGCGACAAGGTGCGGATCTACTCGTGGATCGGCGGGGACGAGCCCGACGAGGTGGCCGACGCCGCTGCCGCGCAGGTCGCCGCCGGCCTCACCGGCGTCAAGATGAACGCCTGCGGGCGACTCTCGCCGATCCCCACCTCCGCCGAGGTCGACGCGGTCGTCGGTCGGGTCGCCGCCGCCCGGGAGGTCCTCGGCCCCGACCGGGACATCGCGCTGGACTTCCACGGCCGGGCCGGGCTGGCCGCCGTACGCCGGATCCTGCCCGAGCTGGCACCGCTGCGCCCGTTCTTCGTGGAGGAGCCGGTCCTGCCCGACCAGGCCCACCACCTGCACGACATCGTCGCCAGCACGCCGATCCCGGTGGCCACCGGCGAACGCCTCTACGGCCGCTCCGAGTTCCTCACCCCGTTGCAGGCGGGGGTCGCCGTGGTCCAGCCGGACCTGTCCCACGCCGGTGGGATCTCCGAGGTCCGCCGGATCGCCGCGCTTGCCGAGACGTACGGCGCGCTGCTCGCCCCGCACTGCCCGCTCGGCCCCATCTCCCTGGCGGCCAGCCTCCAGGTGGCCTTCGCGACGCCGAACTTCCTGATCCAGGAGCAGAGCATCGGCATCCACTACAACGTGGGTTCCGAGTTGCTGGACTACCTCGTCGACCGGGAGCCGTTCCGGTTCGTCGACGGTCACATCGTCCGCTTCGACAGGCCCGGGCTGGGCATCACCGTGGACGAGGCGGCGGTCCGCGAGGCCGCGCAGACCCCGCACGCCTGGCGCAACCCGGTGTGGCAGCACGCCGACGGGTCGTTCGCCGAATGGTGACCGGTGCGGAGGCGGTGCCGTTGCGCGTGGCGTACGACGCCGCGCACGGCGGCCGGTGGACGAGCCTGCGCGGCGGCGACCGCCAGTGGCTCTGGCGCGGCCCGCAGCCCGGCCGCAACGAGGTACGCCCCGACGACACGTTCGTCGACGCCGGCGGTCTGGAGGAGTGCCTGCCCACCGTGCGTGGCCTCCCCGACCACGGCGAGGTGTGGTCACGCCCCTGGCGCAGCACCGGCCCCGGCGTCGTCGTCATCAAGCGGCCGACGTTCGTCCTGACCCGCCGGATCAGCGACTCCGACGGCGTGGTGGTCGCCGACTACCGGCTGTCCGCAGACCCGGGGTACCGGTTCGTGTGGGCCGCGCACGCCCTGTTCGGCCTCTCCCCCGCGGCTCGCCTCGTCGCGCCCGCCGGCACCCCGACCCGGCTGCACCCGGAGGCCGCCGCGCTGCTGCCACCGGGCACCTGGCCGGCCGGCGCCCCGTGGCTCACCGGGCCGTGGCCGTCCCCGGCCGGCCTGACCCTGGACACCCTCGGCGCGGACGACGGCACTGCTGTCGGCGCGGTGCTGCTCGACTGCCCCCGCGTCCAGGTGGTCGACGAGGCCGACCGGCTGACCCTGGAGCTGGAGTGCGACGGCCAGCCCCGCGGCACCGCCCTCTGGCGCAACCTGGGCGGCTGGCCGGCCGACGCCCCCTACCGCAGCCTCGGGATCGAGCCGATGCTCGGCGCCGCCTTCGACCTGGCCGACGCCGGCCCCGCCGACGCGGCGATCGTCCCGCCCACCGGTGAGGTCGCCTGGCGACTCGTCATCTCCGCCCACCGCTTCTACTGAGGACACCCGGATGAACCTGCTCGACGAGCTGCGTACCCATCGACTGCTCGCCATCGTGCGCGGCCCGGACCCGGCCGCCGCCCTGACCGCCGTGCTCACCCTCGCCGAGAGCGGCGTGGCGCTTGTCGAGGTCTCCCTGACCAGCACCGACGCGCTCGGCGTCATCCGGCGCGCCCGGACGGCCCTCGGGGCCGACTACGCCTTGGGCGCCGGCACCGTGCTCAGCGCCGAGGACGCCCGGGCGGCGGCCGACGCGGGCGCCGGATTCCTGGTCACCCCGGCGCTCGCGCCGAGCCTCGCCGAGGGCGGCCGTCTCGGGCTGCCGGTGCTCGCCGGCGCACTCACCCCCACCGAGGTGGTGCAGGCGACGAGCGGTGGAGCCGCCGCCGTCAAGCTCTTCCCGGCCTCCCTCGGCGGCCCCGACTACCTCGGCGCGCTGCGCGACCCGTTCCCCGGCACCGCCTTCGTGCCGGTCGGCGGGGTCGACGCGGACGGCGCACGGCGCTACCTGGATCGGGGGGCGGTGGCGGTGGGCGTCGGTTCCCCGCTGCTCGGCGACGCCGTCCGCGGCGGCGACCAGGCGGCGCTGCGCGAGCGCGCCGCGGCCTTCCTCGCGGCGGTACGGCAGTGACCGACCTGCTCACCCTCGGCGAGACGATGGCTGCCTTCCGCACCACCGGGCCGCTGCGGCTGGGCGGCACCGCCGGGATCTCCGTCGCCGGGTCCGAGTCGACTGTGGCCATCGGCCTGGCCCGGCTCGGCCACCGGGCGGCCTGGGTCGGGGTGACAGGCGCGGACGAGCCCGGTGAGCTGGTCCGTCGTACGCTGCGCGCCGAGGGCGTCGACCTGACCTGGGCCCGGGTCGACCCGGCCGCGCCCACCGGGCTGATCCTCTTCGAGGCCCGGGTCGCCGACATCAACCGGGTCACCTACCACCGCGCCGGCTCCGCAGGCTCCCGGCTGCGCCCGTCCGACGTCACCCACGCCTTCGACGCGCTCGACGCGCCACCCCGGCTGCTGCACGTCACGGGCATCACCTGCGCGCTGGGCGCCGAGCCGTACGCGGCGGTGGCGCAGGCCGTGCGGCGTGCCCGGGCGGCCGGCGGCACCGTCTGTCTGGACGTCAACCACCGCAGTCGGCTCTGGTCGGTCACCGAGGCCGCCGCCGCGCTACGACCGTTGCTGCCCTCGATCGACCTGGTCGTCGCCTCCGACGACGAACTCGCCGTGCTCACCGACGCCGCCGACCCGGTGGCGGCGCTGCTCTCGGCAGGTGTCCGCGAGGTCGTCGTGAAGCACGGCGCGGACGGGGCGACCAGCCACAGCGGGACCGGCGAGGTGCACCGGCCGGCCCGGACGGTGCCCGTGGTGGACACCGTCGGCGCCGGTGACGCGTTCGTGGCCGGCCTGCTCTCCGGCTGGTTGGACGGCCTCGACGGCCCGGCGCGACTGGACCGCGCGGTCACCACAGGCGCGTTCGCGGTCGCCACGAGGGGCGACTGGGAGGGCCTGCCCGACCGTGCCGAACTGGGGCTGCTCGACCACGGCCCCGGCGGTACGGTCCGCTGACGATCCCCTTTGGAGGAGCACCATGGAGCTGACCGAGCCGACCGTCTGGAGCACCGACAGGCTTGAGCTGGGCGAGGGGCTGCGCTGGGTCGACGACCGGCTGGTCCTGGTCGACCTGCTCGCCGGGCGCCTGCTGGAGACCGACGGCGACGCCCCCGGCACACTGCGCGAGCTGCGCCGCCTCGACGTCCCGCTCGGTGCCGTCGCCCCGGTGGCCGACCGCCCGGGCGAATGGCTGGCCGCCGCCGGGACCGGCGTCACGGTGCTGCCCGCCGCCGGCGACCCCCGACCGGTCGCCGACCTCGTCGGTGACGCGCCCGAGCCGACCCGGATGAACGACGCGGTCGCCGACAGGCACGGCCGCTTCTGGGCCGGCAGCATGACGTACGCCGCGGTGCCCGGCGGAGGCACGCTGTACCGGCTGACCCCGGGCGCCGAGCCGGTGCCCGCGGTGACCGGGCTGACCATCCCGAACGGGCCGGCGTTCGACGCCCCCGGCACCACCATGTACCTGGCCGACACACCACGCGGCGAGATCGACCGGTTCACCGTCGACCCCGCCACCGGCGCCCTGCACGGGCGGGAACCGTTCGTGCGGCTCTCCCCGGCCGACGGCGGCCCCGACGGGATGACTGTCGACGCGGCGGGTCACCTCTGGGTCGCGCTGTGGGGTGGCTCGGCGGTACGCCGCTACCGGCCCGACGGCACCCTCGACCGGGAGATCCGGCTACCTGCCACCCAGCCGGCCGGCATCTGCCTCGGCGGCCCCGACCTGCGCCGACTCTTCATCGGCACCGCCCGAGTGGGCCTGGACGCCCCGGGCGAGGCGGACGGCGCGCTGCTCGCCGTGGACGTCGAGGTCCCCGGCCGGCCCGCCGCGTACGCCACCGCGCCCGACGCGAGCTGACCGGAGGCATATCGGACGTCGGGGCGGGAATAGTCCGCCCAAGGACGGCAGCCGACCGGCAGGGGGCGGGACGATGAGCACCGTGGGACGGACGTCATGAACGGGCCGGTAGGCGACGAGCCGGTAGGCGAGCTGGAGCTGGTGCACACCTTCACCGGCCCGATGCCGACCGGGGTGAGCGTCTCGCACTCCGGTCGGATCTTCGTCAACTTCCCCAAGTGGGGCGACGAGGTGCCGGCCACGGTCGTCGAGCTGCGCGACGGCCGGGAGGTGCCCTTCCCCGACCAGGCGTGGAACGACCCGTCGGGTGACGACGACGCGGGCGCGTTCGTGTCGGTGCAGAGCATCGTGGTCGACCCGGCGGACCGGCTCTGGGTGCTGGACACCGGCAGCCCGATGTTCCAGCCGACGAAGCCGGGTGGCCCGAAGCTGGTCCGGGTCGACCTGGACACCGACACGGTCGCCCAGGTGATCACCTTCCCGCCGGACGTGGCGCTGCCGACGACGTACCTCAACGACGTCCGCTTCGACCTGCGGCGCGGCGAGTCGGGGGTCGCGTACATCACCGACTCGGCGAACGCCGGGCCGAACGGGATCATCGTGGTGGACCTGGCCAGCGGGGCCTCCTGGCGGCGGCTGCACGACCACCCGTCGACCAAGGCGGAGCCGCTGACGACGTTCCGCCCGGTGGTCGAGGGCCGTCCGTTCCTCGAACGCCCGGCGGACGGGCCGCCAAAGCCGGTCTCCATGGGCTCCGACGGCATCGCCATCTCGGCCGACGGCAGCCGGCTGTACTACTGCCCGCTGGCATCCCGGCACTGGTACAGCGTCTCCGCCGAGGCGCTGGCCGACCCGTCGGCCACCCAGGAGACGGTCACCGCGACGGTGGTCGACGAGGGCGACAAGGGCACCGCCTCGGACGGGTTGGAGAGCGACGACGCGGGGCGGCTCTACCTCACCTCGTACGAGCACAACGCGGTGCTGCGGCGACTGCCGGACGGCGGGTACGAGACCCTGGTGCACGACCCCCGACTGCTCTGGCCGGACACCATGTCGGTGGCGACCGACGGGTACCTCTACGTCACCGCCAACCAGCTGCACCGGCAGGCGCAGTACCAGCGGGGCCAGGACCTGCGGCGCCGCCCGTACGCGCTGTTCCGCACCCGCATCGACGCCGGACCGGTGCTGCTGCGGGGCCGGTAGGCATGGCCGGTCGGGCGGCCGACTGGACAGCCCTGTTCGTCCCGGACACGCCGCTGCTGGAGATCGTGGTCCGGGGCAGCGTCATGTACCTGGCGCTCTTCACGCTGCTGCGGGTCATCCTCAAGCGGGAGAGCGGCACCACAGGCGTCACCGACCTGCTGGTCATCGTGCTGCTCGCGGACGCCGCCCAGAACGGCATGTCCGGCGGCTACAACTCGATCACCGACGGTGTGCTGCTGGTCGGGGTGATCGTCGGTTGGTCGTACCTGCTCAACGCGATCGCCTACCGCTGGCAGGCCGCGGCCCGACTGATCCGGCCCGGGTCGCTGGTGCTGGTGCGGGACGGGCAGATCCTGCGCCACAACATGCGCCGGGAGCTGATCACGAACGAGGAACTGCACGCCCTGCTCCGCAAGCAGGGCATCGCCGACCTCGCGAGGGTCCGCGAGGTGCGGATGGAGTCCGACGGCGCCTTCAGCGTCACCACCCGTACGCCCGGCCGCCTTCGGGACGACCTGGACGACCCGGGCCACCTCGGCTGACGGGCGGCCCGGGTCGATGTCAGTCGACCGGCAGGGCACGGCCCAGCAGGTCGAACAGCGCCGCCCAGTGACGCTCGGTGGCCTGCTCGTCGTACATGGGGGTGTCGGCCATCGTGAAGCCGTGGTGGGCGCCCGCGTACACCTCGGAGCGGTAGCGCACACCCGCGGCGTCGAGCGCCTTCTCCAGCGTGGCGATCTGCTCGGGCGTCGCCGAGGCGTCCGCGTCGGCGTGCCCGAAGTACACCTCGCCGGTGATCGAGCCGACACCCAGGTGTGGGCTGTCCGGCGCGTCGGTGACGAGGTGCCCCCCGTGGAAGCTGGCGACTGCCGCGATGCGGTCCGGGTGCGCCTCGATGGCCCGTAGCGCGTTCGTACCGCCGAGGCAGTAGCCGGTGATGGCGGCCGGGCCCGGTCGGACGTCGTCGCGGGCGGCCAGGAAGTCGAGGTACGCGGCGGTGTCCCGGCTGATCGCCTCGGGGGTCAACGCGCGGGCCATCGGCCCGATCCTCGCGAAGAGCGCGCCGCGCTGGTCCGGGTCACCGAGGCGGGACAGGTCGAACAGGGGTGCCCGGCCGGCCCGGTAGAACAGGTGGGGCGTCAGCACCAGGTAGCCCTGGGCGGCGATCCGCTCCGCCATCTCCACGAGGCGCGGTCGGGGCCCAAAGGCGTCCATGAAGAGCAGCACCCCAGGGAACGGGCCGTCGCCGTCGGGCCGGGTGAGGCACGCGTCCGCCACCCCGTCGCTGGTCGGGATGTCCACAGTCGTCGTCTGCACCGAGCCTCCTCGTACGCCGATCTTGGTCCGTCTGGCACGTTACCCGCCGTGCCGGTGTGCCCGTTCGGCAGCCGTGTGAACAGGGCGTCAAGAATCGGCAGTGGCCCGTCGAAACGGCGTATCGACAGGCGCAGCGCCGCCGCCCGCTGGCGACGATGGGTCCATGAGTCCTTGGCGGATGACGCGCTGGGAACGCGGGAACCTTCCGGCCGGCGCCGATCCGGACGGCGGCCCGGACGAGCCCGTCACCACCCCGGCCGGGCCGGAGCGGCGGCACGAGGCGCTGGTGAGTGTCCGGCTCGGCCCGTCCGCGCCGGGCAGCCACCTGGTGGAGTACCTGCGGCACGAGCCGTGCGCCGTCGCCGCGTGGTGGATCGCCGCCGACGTCGACGCGGTGGTGCGACTCTCCGCCGACAGCATCACCGTGCTGCACCGCGCCGTGGCGGATCTGCGCCGTCGCGCCGGTGTGGAGGTGGTGGTGGCGAATCACATCCTCCGCGCGCTCGATCTGGACACGACGCGCGGCGGCGCACCGGCGTGGGCGGAGCCCGCCGCATGAGCCGCATGAGCCACCTGCCGACGGCCGCCGCACGGGCGGCACGAGTGGAGAGGACCGACCCGACCATGGCCGAGGCCCCGATCATCTACGCCGTTCCGGTGCGCGACATCCCGGGACGGCTGGTGCGGACGCTGCGGACCGGCCGTTCGCCGCAGGGCCAGCGGGTGGGCATCGCCTTCACCCGAGCGGACCTGCTGGTCGCCGCGATGGGCGCGGACCAGCTGTGGGAGGAGCTGTGCGAGTCCGCGTTGCGCGGCATGCTCCGCCCCCTCGGCATCGACGTGATCCAGGTCGACCCGCTGCTGGTGGCACCGCCGCTCGACCCGGCGCCCCGCGTCGCTCAGGCGCGGACGAGGATGGTTACCGAAGCTGCCGCTGCCGACAGAAATTCTTCAATCTCCGCCGACGGGTGTCCACGGGTCACGGCCGGTAGCGGTAGCCCATTCCCGGCTCGGTGATGAGGTGCCGGGGGCGGGCCGGGTCGTCCTCCAGCTTTCGCCGCAGTTGGGCCAGGTACTGCCGCAGGTAGTTGGTCTCGTTCTGGTACTCCGGCCCCCACACGTCCTGCAGGAGCTGGCGCTGGCTGACCAGCTTGCCGGGGTGCCGCAGCAGTTTCTCCAGCACACTCCACTGGGTGGGGGTCAGCTTGACCTCGGCGCCGTCGTCGCGCAGCACCCGGTGGTCGGCCAGGTCGACTGTGTGCCGGCCGATCCGCAGGGCGGGCACGGCCTCGCTTGGCGCGCCGAGCCGCCGGGTGACGGCGCGGATGCGGGCCAGCAGCTCCTCCACCCCGAACGGCTTCGTGACGTAGTCGTCCGCACCGGCGTCGAGCGCGGCCACCTTGTCCTCGCTGCCGGCCCGGCCGGACAGCACGATGATCGGCACGGTCGTCCAGCCGCGCAGGCCCCGGATCACCTCCACGCCGTCGATGTCGGGCAGACCGAGGTCCAGCACCACCAGGTCCGGTGGGTGGCTCGCGGCGGCCTTCAACGCGGCGGCACCTGTCGCGGCGACCTCCACGTCGTACCGGCGGGCACGCAGGTTGATCCGCAGGGCGCGCAGGATCTGCGGTTCGTCGTCGACGACCAGGATGCGCGTCATTCCTGCGGCCCCTCCGAGCTGGTCTGCGCGGCAGCGGGCAGCCGCAGCACCATGGTGAGCCCACCGCCGGGCGTGGTCTCCGGGGTGATGCTGCCACCCATCGCCTCGGCCAGCCCTCGGGACAGGGCGAGCCCGAGACCGACACCTGTCTGGTTGTCGCGGTCGCCGAGGCGCTGGAACGGCAGGAAGACGTGCTCCCACTGGTCCTCCGGGATGCCCGGCCCCCGGTCGATGACGCGCAGCTCCACCTGGCCGGCGTGAGCGCTTGCGGTGATCGTCGGTGGCTGGTCGGGAGGGCTGTAGCGCAGCGCGTTTGCCACGATGTTGACGAGCACCCGTTCCAGCAGGCCCGGGTCGGCGGTGGCGGCCGGCAGGTCGGCCGGGATGTCCGTGGCGACGGTCGCGGCCGCCGGGCCAAGTTCGTCAAGCGCCAGGGGTACGGCGTCCTCCAGGCCGATGGCCGTCGCCGAGATGCCCAGGACGCCCGCCTGGAGCCGGCTCATGTCCAGCAGGTTGCCGACCAGCCGGGCGAGCCGGTCCAGCGACTCCTCGGCGGTCTCCAGCAGCTCCTCACGGTCGGACTCGTCGAACTCGATGTCGTGACTGCGCAGGCTGGTCACCGCCGCCTTGGCCGAGGCGAGCGGCGTACGCAGGTCGTGGCTGACCGCGGCGAGCAGCGCGGTGCGCATCCGGTCCGCCGCCGCGAGGGGTCTCGCGGTGGCGGCCTCCTCGGCGAGGCGTTCCTGGCGCAGCGCGACTGCGGCCTGGGCGGCGAACGCCTCGACGATCCGCCGGTCGGCGGCCTCCAGCCGTCGACCGCTGAGCACGACGGTGATCCGGTCGTCGACGGGTACCGCCGTCTCACCGCCGTCGGGTGTGCAGGCCGGCTGGTCGCCGACGCTTGCCACGACGCACCAGGCGTGCTCCTCGCGGGCCCGCTCTGGGCGACCACCGGCCTCCTCGGCCAGCTCCAGCACACTCACCGCGCGCAGCCCGAACGTCTCCCGGAGCTGGTCCAGCAGGGCCGGTAGCGGACGTTCGCCGCGCAGGACGCCACCGGCGACGGCGGCGAGGGTCTGCGCGTCGGCGGCGGCCCGCGCTGCCTCCCGGGTACGCCGGGCGGCCACGTCGACGATCCAGCTCACCGCGAGGGCCACGCCGACGAAGACGGCCAGGGCGAGCAGGTTGTCGGCCTCGGCGATGGTGAGCGTCCGGTACGGCGGGGTGAAGAACCAGTTGAGCAGCAGGCTTCCGCCGAGCGCGGCGACCAGGGCCGGCCACACCCCGCCGACAAGCGCGACCCCGACGACTCCGGCGAGGAACAGCAGGATGTCGTTGGTGAGCGTCAGGTCGGGCAGGGTCCTGAGCAGCAGGGTGAGCAGCGGCATGCCCAGCACCGCGAGGCCGAAGCCGAGCAGCCGTCGACGTCGGGACAGCGCCGCCGGTACTGCCGCCGCCCGGCGGCCCTTGCCGGCCTGCTTGTGGGTCACCAGGTGCACGTCGATCGAGCCGGACAGCGCGGTGGTGGTCACCCCGACTCCCCTGGCGAAGATCTGCGCGAGGCGGCCCCGCCGGCTGGCGCCGAGCACCAGCTGGGTGGCGTTCACGCCCTGGGCGAAGTCCAGCAGCGCCGCCGGCACGTCGGTGCCGAGCACCTGGTGGTACGTGCCACCCAGGCTCTCCACAAGCACCCGCTGGCGGGCGAGTTGGGCCGGGTCGGCGCCGGCCAGGCCGTCGCTGCGGGCCACGTGCACGGCGAGCAGGTCGGCGCCCTTGCTGCGGGCCGCGACCCGGGCCGCCCGCCTGATCAGCGTCTCACCCTCCGGCCCACCGGTCAGGGCCACGACGACGCGTTCCCGGGCCTCCCAGGTGGCGGCGATGCCCTGCTGGCTGCGGTACCTGTCGAGCTGCTCGTCGACCTTGTCGGCCAGCCAGAGCAGCGCCAGTTCACGCAGCGCGGTGAGGTTGCCGACCCGGAAGTAGTTGCCGAGCGCGGCGTCGATCTTGTCGGGGCGGTAGATGTTGCCGTGCGCCATCCGGCGGCGCAGCGCCTCCGGGGTCATGTCGACGAGTTCCACCTGCTCGGCGGCGCGGACGATCTCGTCCGGCACGGTTTCCCGCTGGGTCGTCCCGGTGATCTGCGCGACGACGTCGTTCACCGACTCCAGGTGCTGCACGTTGACCGTGGACAGGACGTCGATCCCCGCGTCGAGCAGCTCCTGGACGTCCTGCCAGCGCTTGTCGTGCCGGGAACCGGGCACGTTCGTGTGCGCCAACTCGTCGACCACGGCAACCTCCGGCCGGCGGGCCAGCACCGCGTCCAGGTCCATCTCGGTGAACTCGGCGCCGCGGTAGGTCATCGCCCGACGGGGCACCTCCTCCAGGTCGCCGAGCATCGCGGCGGTCTGCTGACGGCCGTGGGTCTCCACGAAACCGATCACCACGTCGGTGCCGCGCGCGGCCCGCCGCTGGGCCTCCTCCAACATGGCGTACGTCTTGCCGACGCCGGGGGCCGCCCCGAGATAGATGCGCAGTTCGCCGCGTGGCACGGGTTCCATCCTCCCTGGTCAGATCGGCGGGGGGGGGGGGGGGGGGGGGGGCCCCCCCCCCCCCCCCCCGGCCGCCGCCGGCCCCCCCCCCCCCGCCCGGGGGGGGGGGGGGGGGGCGGGGGGGGGGGGGGGGGTGGGTGTGGGGGGGGGGGGGGGTTTTGTGGG
>NZ_JBVJGN010000026.1:0-49180 GCF_055587305.1 Micromonospora sp. NPDC047521
CGCCTACGCCCAGTGGGAGCAGCAGGCCACCGACCTCGTGGCCCAGCACTGGAACAGCTGACCCACCGCACGACCCGACCGATGGCCGGCACCCCCACACACGGGGTGCCGGCCATCGGCATGTCCAGCCCAGATCTTGGACAGTTCCCGTCAGCCGTGAACGGAGACTGTCCAAGATTCGGTCGGGACGACGTGGCGGAGCGGCGTGGCAGGCGCGGAGTGATCCGGTCGGCGCGCGGGTACGTACCTTCCGGCGGGGACCGGTGGAGGGACGAGGCATGGCCGCAGTGGGTGACGGCACGGAGGACGGGCACGAGGTAGCGCAGCAACCCGAGCGCGGAACAGTACGACCGGAGCACCAGGCGGCGCACCAGCCGGGGCGCGAAGGGGAGCGCGGACCAGGACAGCGCCCGGAGCGCCAGTTGGCGGCCGAGCCGGGACCCGTTGCGGCACCGGGCCGCCTGTCGGTGGGCGCGCGCCTGCTGGCGGCCGCTGCCGCGATCGTGCTGATCCTCGGCGCCGCGGCGGTGGCCGTCATCATCGCCGACCCGCACCGCCTCGGCCAGGCCTACACGGGCGCCCCCGACGGCAGCCGCCCCGACGGCAGCCGCCCGGACGGTTCGGGTGCCGCGCGGGCCGCCGAGCAGACGATGACCGCGCCGCTCGCCGGGCGGCAGCGGGCCACCTTCGTGCTCGTGGACGGAGTGTCGTCGTTCGACCTGCGGGTGGCGGAGTTGGGCGACGACCTCTACCGGATCAGCAGTGAGGGCGTCGCGGCGCGACCGGAGGTGCGGGGCGAGACCGTACGCCTCGGCCTGGCGGGCACCGGCGCGTCCGGGGTGAAGGCGGTGCGGGTGCTGCTCAACGAGCGGGTCGCGTGGCGTCTCCAGCTGAACGGCGGGGTGAGCGGGCAGGTGGTGGACCTGACGCGGGCCCGGCTGCTGGGTGTGGAACTGGCTGGCGGGTCGAGCCGTACCGAGGTCCTGCTGCCGGTGATCGACGGCACGGTGGTCGTACGGCTGAGCGGCGGTACGAGTCAGCTGGACGTGCGGGTGCCGGGTACGCCTCCGGTCCGGGTGCGGGTCGGCGCGGGCGCGGGTTCGGTGGTGGTGGGCGACGAACTGTGGAACGGTGTGGGCGCGGGTTCGTTGCTGGGCGCGCCCGGCTGGGACCGGTCGACCGACCGGCTCTACCTCGATCTGGTGGCGGGGGCGAACAGCGTGACTGTGGACACCGGCGAAGGCTGATCCGGCGCGGGCGGGCGACGGGAAGCGCCGCTGCCGCGGGTGGGCGTGCGCGTACAGTCGGGCGGTGGAGCGTACCGAATCGATGCTGGCGCAGACCCGACCACCAGGCGTTGCCGACGCCGATCCGGGCAGCGTGCTGCTGCCGGGCCACGACGTGCCGCTCGGGCGCTACACGACGGTGCGCCGGCTGTTGCCGCAGCGTCCCCGCCGCATGGTCGGGGCGTGGTGTTTCGTCGACCACTTCGGCCCGGACGACGTGGCGCAGCGGCCCGGCATGGAGGTGCCGCCGCATCCGCACACCGGCCTGCAGACGGTGACGTGGCTGCTCGACGGCGAGATCATCCACCGGGACAGTCTCGGCAGCGTGCAGGCGATCCGGCCCGGTCAGTTGAACGTGATGACGTCGGGGCAGGGCATCGCCCACTCCGAGCGGTCGCCGGCTGTCCATCCGCCGGTGATGCACGGCGTGCAGCTGTGGGTGGCGCTGCCGGATCCGGCGCGGGCCGGCGCGGCGGCCTTCGCCCACCACGCGGACCTGCCGCGCTGGCGCGACGGCGAGCTGGACGTCACCTTGCTGGTCGGGGAGCTGGCCGGCGAACGGTCACCGGCGGTGGTGCACACCCCGCTGATGGGCGCGCAGCTGGAGCTGGGCGGCACCGCGCCGACCACGCTGCCGTTGCGGCCCGACTTCGAGTACGCGCTGTTGGCGATGTCAGGGTCGGCGGAGGCCGCGGGGGTGGGGTTCGAGCCGGGGGCGCTGCTCTACCTCGGGTCGGGTCGGCGGGAGGTGACCGTGCGCGGTGGGGCGGGGGCACGGCTGCTGCTGTTGGGCGGTACGCCGTTCGACGAGCCGCTGGTGATGTGGTGGAACTTCGTGGGCCGCTCGCACGAGGAGGTGGCTGCCGCCCGGGAGGACTGGATGGCGGGCCGGCGGTTCGGGGTGGTCGCCGACGATCCGGCGCCGCCGCTGCCGGCCCCGGCTCTGCCCACCACCCGCCTCAAGGTCCGTGACCGCACCGGCGGTCTGCACGGCTGAGCGGGGCGTGTGGCAGGCTGCCGCGCGGGTAGTCGCCGGCATGCCGACCACTCTGATCACTCCCGTCGAGGACCGGAAACGTCTGGCCCGCCGGCTCGCCGGCAGCGGGCGGGGCTTCGCCGAGGAGTACGGCTTCCGGGTCACGAACAACCCGGCGAGCCTGTTCCAGGTGCTCTACCTGGCGGTGCTGCTGGCCCGGCGGGGTGACTTCCGGCGGGCGTTGGACGGTGCGCGGGCGTTGCGCGACGCGGGCTGGGACAGCGCCGCCCGGCTGGCCCGTTCGCTGCACGAGGACCGGGTGCGGGTGCTGCGCGACAGCGGTCAGCGTGGCGACGTGGACGCGCTGGCCGCCGTCCTGGGTGATCTGGCGCGTGCGGTCGTCGAGCGGTATCGGGGCGATCTGCGCCGGCTGCGGTCGGTGGCGCACCACGATCCGGCCCGGGAGCGGGCGTTGCTGGCCGACCTGCCCGGCGTCGACGACCAGGTCGTCGACCTGTTCCTGCGGGAGGCGCAGGCGCTGTGGCGGGAGGTCGCACCGGTGGCCGACCGGCGGGCACTGGCCGCTGCGCGGCGGCTCGGGCTGGGTCGTTCCGCCGACGATCTGGCGGGCCTGGCCAGCGGCGAGTCGGAGCGCCTGGCCTGGCTGGTGGGGGCGCTGGCCCGGGTGGAGCTGGAGCACCGGTACGGGGAGCTGACCGGCCGGCCGTGACGTGCGCTGGCCCACAGTTCCGCAAAAACTGACCGTATGGAGGATGTTCTGTCGTATGGTTGTACCCGGCAGTGCTGGCCGCTCGGTTCGAGCGGGCCTCCACCGCCTGGTCGCCGCGATCCGGTTCGGGCGCGGCGCACCGCCTGGGCAGGTTTGGCGCCCCCGGTCGCGGTTCGTGACCAGGGGGCGCCCGCCTGTCCCGGCGATCAGCGGGCCAGGCCCGCCAGCAGGTTCACCGTGACGGCGATGATGAACGCGCCGAACAGGTACGACAGCATCGAGTGCCGCAGGACGGTACGCCGCATCTCGTTGCTCGTCAGGTTCGTGTCGGAGACCTGGAACGTGGTCCCGATGGTGAACGCGACGTACGCGAAGTCGGAGTAGCGCGGCGGTTCGTGCTGGTTGAAGTTCACCCCGCCGTCCGGGCCCGTGTAGTAGATCCGGGCGTACCGGGCGGCGAACACGGTGTGCACCACCAACCAGGACAGCAGCACGCTGAGCACACCCAGTCCGCCGTACAGGTCCCGGGCAAGGCCGGGGGGCGCCGCGTGGGCGCTTGCCACCACCAGCCCCACGGCCAGCAGGCTGGCCGAGCAGGCGACGAGCAGCAGCACGTCGCGGATGGCCCGGTTGGGGTCCTCGTGCACGGCGAGAGCGGCCGTACGGCCCGCGTCCAGTGGCCAGATCTTGAACCACACCAGCACCAGCCAGCTCAGCGCGGCCGCGTCCCACCCGGCGAGCGGGGCGAGCGACGGCGGCAGCACCAGCACGAGGCCGGCACCGACGACGATGCCGACGACCCCCACCAGGGCGAGTTGCACGGCGGCCGGGGTGTGCCCGTCCGGCGGGCGCGACAGCGGGCCGGTGCGGGTCATCCGGGGGCCCCGCGTGCCAGGGTTGGGGCCGTCACCGCCGGGTCAGATGCCGCGCAGGTGCTGCGAGACCCGGTTGTGCGTCTTGTCCCGGGCCTGCGCGGCCCGCTGCGACGGGCCGACCTCGGGGGCCGCCTCGATGCCCGCCGACCGGGCCACCTCGGTGCCGTTGGCGTAGTCCACGGGCGGCAGGGCGCGCAACGCCTTCAGGACGTCCGGCGGGGCGCCCTCGCGTTCGGCCTCGCGGACGACGTCGTCCTTCTCGGCCGGGTAGTCCAGGCTCGACAGGTACTGCAGGACGTCGGCGTAGCTCGCCATGGCAGCGGCTCCCTCGTGGCATCGATGTGGTCACGACCGGCGGCGGTTACCCGCCCGCCGTCGCGTCACGCCCGCCCCGGCGGGAAATCCGGCGCCGTTTCCACCCCGGCGCGGCGGGTACCCGCAGGCGCCGACGCGACCCGAGGAGTACGGATGAACTACGACACCTTCATCGACCAGGTTTCCCAGCGCACGTCGACGTCGTCCGAACGGGCGGTCGAGCTGACCCGGGCGGTGCTGGAGACGTTCGGTGAGCGGCTGACCGGCGGCGAGGTGCTGGACCTGGCGGCGCAGCTGCCGCAGCCGCTGCAACTGGTGCTCAAGCCGAGCCCGAGCACCGAGCAGGCGGACCGGTTCGGTGCGGCCGAGTTCGTGGCGCGGGTCGCGTTGCGGGCCGATGTGCAGGAGCCCGCCGCCCGGGACGCCGTGCGGGCGGTCTTCACGACGCTGCGCGAGGCGATCACCGGTGGGGAGTTCGACGACGTGGCCACCCAGCTGCCCCGCGACTATCGGGGGCTGGTGGAGCAGGCGATGGCCCCCGGTGCGACACTGCGCCGCGCCTGAGGATGGACACACAGCGGTTTACCAGGGCAACCACCGATGTCCCGCTTGGCGCGGCGAATGAGCCTGGCCTAACCTTGTGCGTGCGAGGGGAGTACTTCCCACGAATCATTCCGGTCAGTACGGCGCGCCCGGCGCGCCTCGGGTGATTGCCCACCATGTGGTGGGTGAAGGAGACCTCGAACATGACACGGTGTTCGAGGAGGCCCCATGACCGAAGTGTCGTACCTGTCCGCCGCCAGTGAGCTGTCGTCGGTGGGCACCCCCACGCTCTGGGCGGTGACCATCGCCGGTGTGCTGCTCCTGCTGGTGCTGGATTTCCTTGTCACGCGCCGCCCGCACGAGGTGTCCATGCGGGAGGCGCTCGGCTGGTCCGCGTTCTACATCGCGCTGCCGTTGGCGTTCGGCGGCTGGATCTGGGCGCGCTACGGCTCCCAGCAGGGCGTGGAGTACCTCACCGGCTACCTGGTCGAGAAGTCGCTCTCGGTCGACAACCTCTTCGTCTTCATGCTGCTGCTTGCCGCGTTCGCGGTGCCGGCCGTGCTCGCCCAGCGGGTGCTGCTCTACGGCATCGCCGGCGCGCTGGTGCTGCGGGCGGTCTTCATCGCCCTCGGCGCGGCGGCGTTGCAGACCCTCGACTTCGCGTTCCTGCTCTTCGCGATCATCCTCATCGCCACAGCGGTGAAGCTGCTGCGTGACGCCCTGTCCGGGCACCAGCAGGAAGTCGACATCAACAAGATGCGCTCGGTGAAGCTGCTGCGCAGGATCATGCCAGTGGTCGACGAGTACCACGGCACCAGGATGACCGTCCGGCAGGGCGCGAAGCGGGCACTCACCCCGTTCGCCCTGGTCGTGGTGGCGGTGCTGGCCACCGACGTGGTCTTCGCCGTCGACTCGGTGCCGGCGGTCTACGGCATCACCGAGGACCCGTACCTGGTCTTCGCCACCAACGCGTTCGCCCTGCTCGGCCTGCGGGCGCTCTACTTCGTCCTGCACGCGGCGCTGAGCCGGCTCGTGCACCTCAGCTACGGCCTGGCGATCATCCTGGCGTTCATCGGCCTCAAGCTCGGCCTGCACTGGGCGCACGGCATCTGGGAGAGCGTCCCGCAGATCCCCACCCTGGCCTCGCTCGGCGTGATCATCGGCGTGCTGGTGGTGGTCACCCTGACCAGCCTGCGCGCCACCCGCGGCGGCGTGCCCGAGGACCGCGAGGTCGTGACCGAGCGGCACTGACCGCGCCGCGCCGGGGCAACGAGGGGGTACGCGGGAAAGCTCCCGCCCCGGCCGGCGCGGGTGGTACGACTGTGCAATGGGAATCGTGTCACCGGGCTTTCAGGGCCGGCCCCGATCACAGGAGCCGGCCCTGCCCCCTGGTCAGTACCTGACCGAGGACTTTCCGGTGCTGTCGGCCGGCCCGACTCCACGGGTGTCCCTGGACACCTGGGAGTTCGTCATCGCCGCCGAGAACGGCACCGAGTACCGGTGGTCGTGGCAGGAGCTGATGGCGCTTCCGCAGGAGACGCCGACGGTCGACATCCACTGCGTCACCCACTGGTCCAAGCTCGGCACCACCTGGCAGGGCGTCTCCCTGGACACGCTTCTCGACGGGGTGGACACCGGCGCGCACTTCGCACTCGCGCACTCCTACGGCGGGTACACGACGAACCTGCCGCTGGACGACCTGCGCGGCGGGCGGGCCTGGGTGGCGCACACGTTCGACGGCGCGCCGCTGCCCGCCGAGCACGGCGGCCCGGCGCGTCTGCTGGTGCCGCACCTGTACTTCTGGAAGTCCGCCAAGTGGGTACGCGGCATCCGGCTCAAGACGATGGACGAGCCGGGTTTCTGGGAGACCGCCGGCTACCACGACTACGGCGACCCGTGGCGCGAGCAGCGGTACCAGGGTGACTGAGCGCGCCGTGGCGACCGGCACCCCGGCCCGCGCGCCGATCCGCTGGCAGGTCGGCCGGCTGGTGGAGCGGCGGGTGGAGACACCGACCGCGCAGACGCTGGTGCTGGAGGTGCCGGACTGGTCGGGGCACCTGCCCGGGCAGCACGTCGACCTGCGGTTGACCGCGCCGGACGGCTACCAGGCGGCCCGGTCGTACTCGATCGCCGGGCCGGTGGTGGACGGCCCGGGCGGGCCGCGGATCGAGGTGACCGTCCAGCGGGTGCACGACGGCGAGGTGTCCCCGTACCTGATCGATGTCTTCGGCGAGGGTGACCCGGTGGAGGTCCGCGGACCGCTCGGCGGCTGGTTCATCTGGCGGCCGGAGGAGACCGCGCCGGTGCAGCTGGTCGCCGGCGGCTCCGGCATCGTGCCGCTGATGGCGATGATCCGCGCGCGCCGGGCGACCGGCAGCAAGGTGCCGTTCCGGCTGATCTACTCGGTGCGCACGCCCACCGACGTCATCTACGCCGACGAGCTGCGCCGCCGGGTCCGCGACGACTTCGGCCTGGATGTGGCGTACGTGTACACGCGCGAGGCGCCCGAGGGATGGCGCGGCGAACCGCACCGGATCGGGCTCGCCGACGTGAACACCCACGGCTGGCCGCCGGACCTGCAACCGCTCACCTACGTGTGTGGCCCGACGGCGTTCGTGGAGACCGTGGCCGACCTGCTCGTGGGCTTGGGCCATCCGTCCAGGCAGGTCAAGACCGAACGCTTCGGCCCCACCGGCTGACCGTCCGCCCGAGGCAGCTTCAAGGAGACCCGATGACCGAGATGTCGTACCTGGACGGCAACATGCTCGACGGCCCGATGCGTGAGCTGTTCACCGTCGACCTGAGCACCGCGATGGGCCGCTGCGAGAACTGCGGGATGACCGGCTCGATGGCCAGCCTGCACGTCTACTCGCACGCCCCGGGCCTGGTGGCGCGCTGCCCGTCCTGCGAGGAGGTGATGGTGCGGCTGGTCCGCGGGCCGGACCGGGCCTGGCTGGACATGCGCGGCACCACCTTCCTCCAGGTCCCCATGCCGATGGAGCAGACCCGCCCCGGGCCGCTCTGACCCGAGCTGAGCGCGTCAACCTGCGACGGATTCACCCCGACCACCCGAGCTGTCCCGGCCCGCGAGCGGGACTTCGTCCTCGTCCGAATACTCGGGTGCCTGCCGGCGGGCTCGTCCGTAGGCTCCGACCTCCCGGGCCGGTCGGCCCTCCCGTCCTCGGATCGGAGCTGAGCGCAGCCATGACCAGTCACCTCTTCGCTGTGTGTTTCGGCGCGAACGAACCCCTTGCTGTCGGGCGGTTCTGGTCCGGGATGCTGGGTCGGGAACTGGTCGACGACCCACACCACGGCGTCATGGTGCTGCCGGACGACGACACCGGTTTCCGGCTCCGCTTTCCCCTCATGCCGGAGCCGAAGGTCGTCCAGAACCGGGCACACCTGGAACTGACGAGCGAGTCGCCGGAGCACCAGCGGCAGACGATCGCCAGGGCGCTGGAGCTGGGCGCACGGCACATCGACATCGGTCAGCTCCCCGAGGAGGACCATGTGGTGCTCGCCGACCCCGAGGGCAACGAGTTCTGCGTCCTGGGCCCGGGCAACACGTTCCTGGCCGGCTGCGGGTTCCTCGGTGACCTGTCCTGTGACGGTTCGCGGGCCGTCGGGTACTTCTGGAGCGGGGCTCTCGGGTGGCCGCTCGTCTGGGACCAGGACGAGGAGACCGCGATCCAGTCCCCGCTGGGCGGTCCGAAGATCACCTGGGGTGGCCCGCCGTACATGCCGAACGGGGGCCGGGACCGGGTGACGTTCGACCTCGCCGCCGACGACGACCCGCGGGCGGAGGTCGACCGGCTGCTCTCCCTCGGTGCCGACCGGGTCGGTGACGACCACGACGGTGCGGTGGTGCTGGCCGACCCGGACGGCACCGAGTTCCGGGTGCTGACCCACCCCGGTACCGCCTAGGACGGTGCGCGACCCGTGCGGACGGCGTACGCCCGCCGCATCTTGACGTAGTTGCCGCAGCCGGCCATCGAGCACCACCGGCGGGCCTGGTTGCGGGAGGCGTCGTAGTACGCCCACCGGCACGTGTCGCGGGCGCAGACCTTGAGCCGCCGCCACGAGCCGTCCGCCGCGCACTCACCGATGGCGTCGACCAGGCCGGCGATCGCCTGGTCCAGTGGGGTGTCGCCGACGGCGACCAGCCGGTGGCCGTCGGCGGTGAAGCGCGGCGCGACTGGCGTCGCCGCCAGCGCCTGGTTGAGGCGATCGAGCGCGTCCGGGTCGGCGCGGTGGCCGGCGTGGCCCAGCAGCACCGCGCGCAGGCCCTCGCGGATCGTCACGGCCGCGTCGAGGTCGGCCGGCCCCAGGTGTACGCCGACCGGCAGCAGATGCCGTTCGGCGAACCAGTCGTGCAGCAGGTCGGGGCTGGTCAGGGTCTCGTCGTCGATCTGCGGTTCGTAGGTGTTCACGAAGTCCCGGATCAGCCGGGCGGCAGCCGGCACCGCGACGTCGTCGTCCACCGGCCACCCCCTCGCAGTGACACCACCGTATCGCCTTGACAGGTGTGAAATCGCCTGCGACCGTCGAAGCTACACCGGCGAAGTCGTTTTGCTGGTGTGACATTGTCGGGGAGGGCGGGTCGTGGCTTCCACGCTCAAGGACGTGGCGCGGCTCGCCGGGGTGTCGGTCAAGACGGTCTCCAACGTCGTCAACGGCTACCCCCACGTGAGCGCCGGCGTACGCCACCGGGTCGAGGCCGCCGTCGCCGAGCTGGGCTACCGGCCCAACGCGTTCGCCAGGACCCTGCGGACCGGGCGCGTCGGCGTCCTCGCCCTCGTCCTGCCCGACACCGACCTGCCGTACGCCGACGACCTCACCCGCGAGGTCGTCGACGCGGCCGGACGACGCGGCTACCGGCTCGTCGTCGAGCGGGGGCACGACGAGGAGTCCACGGACACCACCTGCCCGATGCCCGTGGACGGGGTGCTTGTCGGTGCGCCCCGGGCGCTCACCGCCGCCGGCCGTCCCGTCGTGCTGATCGGGGGCGGGAGTCCCGACGGGTCGTGCGACCAGGTGAGCGTCGACGTCGCCGGGGCCGCCGAGGACGCCACCGCCCACCTGCTGCGCACCGGACGCAGGAGGATCGCCGCGATCGGCGCGTATCCCTCGGAGCCCGGCGGTGTGCCGCGGCCCGGCACGGCCGGCTACCACCGGGCGCTGCGCGCGGCCGGGTTGACGCCGCTGCCCGGTCACCAGCTGCCCGCCCGGCACGGCCGCCGGGCCGACGGCTACCGCGCGGCCCGCGACCTGTTCGCCGGCCCGGACCGCCCGGACGCGATCTTCTGCCTCTCCGACCCACTCGCGATCGGCGCGATGCGGGCCGCCTTCGACGCGGGGCTGCGCGTCCCCGCCGACGTCGCGGTGATCGGCGTCGGCGACATCGAGGAGGGGCGCTACTCGCGGCCCACCCTGAGCACGGTCGCCGTCGACACCCGGTTCCTTGCCCGGGAAGCCGTGGCCCGCCTCACCGCCCGGATCGACGAGCCCCACACGGCTGTCGCCGCTGTCGTCGCGCCGCACACGCTGCTCCCCCGGGAGAGCACCGGCGGCCCGGCGACCTGAACGGGGCCACCGCCCGCACCGGCCGGTTGCACAACGGCCGTGCGGTCGGTCAGAGTGGTCGGCCGTGAGATACCTGCGTACCGGTGGTCCCGCCGCGATCCGGCGGCCCCGACCCACCGACGTCGAGGAGTTCGTCGCCGCCGCGCGGCGCAGTCGGAGCCTGCACCACCCGTGGCTCGTCGCGCCGGGCAGCCCCGAGGAGTACGACCGCTACCTGGCCAAGATCCGTCGTCGGGACAACGCCGGTTACCTGATCTGCGACCGGGCCACCGGAGCGATCGCCGGCTACGTGAACATCAGCGGAATCGTGCTCGGCGCGCTGCGCGGCGGCTACCTCGGCTACGCGGCGTTCGCGCCGTACAGCGGCACCGGGCACGCCTCGGCGGGCATCGCGCTGGTGATCGACCACGCGTTCACCGCCGTCGGGCTGCACCGGCTGGAGGCGAACATCCAACCGGGCAACGAGCCGTCCCGCCGGGTGGCCCGCAATCTCGGCTTCCGGTTGGAGGGCTTCTCGCCGGACTACCTGTTCATCGACGGCGCGTGGCGCGACCACGAGCGGTGGGCCATCACCGCGCCGGACCGGGGTGCCGGCGACACGACGACGTAACGGCATCCGTCGATCGGTCGGGGCACTCGGGGTTTCGTGGCTCGATTACTCTCGGACAGGTGACGGTGACGGTCGAGCATGGCAACGAGCCGTGGCCCGTCCGCATCCGTGGCCCCCGGGGCGAGGTGCTGGGCGCGGGCATGCTGATCGACGAGCGTCAGATCCTGACCTGCGCCCACGTCGTCGCCGGCGCGTCGGACGACCCGCACACCGCGCCGACCGGGCCGATCGGCGTCGACCTGGTCGGCCAGCCCGGTTCACCGCACACGTCCGCGCGTGTCCTACCGGACTGCTGGGTGCCACCCACCGACGAGGGCGGCGGCGACGTCGCCCTGCTGGAGTTGTCGCGACCGATGTCGCCCGGCCCGTACGCGCCGCTGCGCCGGATGCGACTGTGGGACCGGCACGTGGTGGTCCGCGGCTTTCCGGACACTCTGGAGCAGGGCCTGTACGTGCGGGCGCGGCTCGCCGGCCCGTCGGGCACCAGACAGGAACGGGTCCAGATGGACACCGCCACCACCGGCCCGCAGATCAGCCCCGGTTTCAGCGGCGCCGCGGTGGTCGACGACATCACCAGGACTGTCGTCGGGATGGTGGTCAGCACGTACCGGGACAGCCACGACGCGCCTCCGGTGGGCGCCGGCGCCTCCCCGGCCAGCGGCCTGTCCTGGATGATCCCGGTCGAGACGATCCTGCACCACCTGCCCCGGCTCGGCGACCTGGTCCCCGGTACGCCCTCGGTCGACCGGGGCTTCCTGGCGGCCAACCACCTCCCGGTGGACCCGGCGGTCGCCCGGCAGATCACCGACCTGTTCACGCGGCAGCTCGACGCCAACGTGCTGATCGTGGTCACCGTCCACTCGGAGTCCGCGTCGGCGGCGGCGGTACGCCGGGCCGCGGTGCGCTCCAGCCGGGAGCTGCGCCCCACCGCAGCGCCCACAGTGGCGGACGACCGCGCCGACGTGCCTCCGGTGGGCAGCATCGACCTGGCGGTCGACGTCACGGGCCGAGCGACCGAGGCGGTGTCCCAGCGCATCGCCGAGTGGACCGGCGCCGCCGACGACGCTTCCGGCGGACACGCCGCCGCACTGCCGCCACGATCGTCCATCATCGACAACATCGACGAGGCCGGCGATCCCGAGACGCTGCTCTCCGACGTCGTGATGCCCCTTGTCGACCAGGCCGCCACCCGGGACCTGCGGGTGCTGCTGACCTTCCGGGGCGAGGCCCTCGGGTTGCGCCTCGCCCTGCTCGCGCGCCGCGTCGCCACTCTCGCGGCCACCGAGGCCGCCGCCGAGAGGGCGTACCGCGCGGTGGCCCCGCTTGTCGCCGACCCGCCGCCGGTGCCGTCGCGCGCGACCAGGCTCCGCATTCGCCTCACCGCGCTGCGCGCGATGGCCGACCCGTCGGCGCGTGCCGACCGGGTCGCGTCTACCGAACGCGCCATCGACCGCGCGGTACGCGAGGCCGAGGCGGTCCGGCGACGGCTCGTCGCGATGGAGGCTGACTGGTCCGAGCTGCGCGGCCGCCTCGACGGTTTCCTCGCCATGGCCGTCGACCACGGCCTCGACGAGGACGCCGCGCTGAGCCCGCTCTACCGCCGGGCGTACGAGCAGCTCACCGGCGGGGCCTGCGACCTGACGGCCGCCGCGGCGGCCGTGCACCGGTACGCCGACGCCGTCCGGCACGGGGTCGGGGTCCGCAGCGCAGGGGGTGTGTCGTGACGTCGTGCACCCGGACGCCGGGCTGCGCCGGCACCGTCGACGACACCGGTTACTGCGACGTCTGTGGCCTGGCGCCGCTGCCCGCCGCCGGCCCGGGCGGGGCCACGGCGTCGACGGTGATCCCCCTGGCGAGCACCCGGGACAACTGGACGGTCGCCAGCCTCGTCTCCCTGCCAGTGCTGGCCTTCTCGACCGACGGGGACGCGACGCGACCGCCACGGGTGCCGGAGGAGGCCCGTTTCTGCCCCGGCCCGGGTCGGCACCCGGTCGGTCGCAGCCGGGGCGGCCGGCCCGGTCTGGACAGAGGCTTCTGCCCGCGCTGCCGGACACCGTTCAGCTTCCTGCCCGGCCTGGGCCCCGGTGACCTCGTCGCCGACCGCTACGAGGTGGTCCGCTGCCTGGCGCGCGGCGGCCAGGGGTGGGTCTACCTGGCCCGCGACACCCACCAGGACAATCTGGAGGTCGCACTGAAGGGGGTGCTGCACGCCAACGACGAGGCAGCCCTCGCCGCCGCCATCCAGGAGCGGCAGTTCCTCAACACGCTTGACCACCCGAACATCGTGCGCAGCACCGACTTCGCCACCCACGACGACCCGGTCGCCGGGCCGACCGGCTACATCGTGATGGACTATCTCGACGGCATGTCGCTGCGCCGGCTGCTGGTGGTCGCGGGGGACCCCCGGCAGCCCGACGTCGCGCTCCCGCTGGACCACATCCTCGCGTACGGCCACGAGATCCTCGCCGCACTGGACTACCTGCACCGGCGCGGGCTGCTGTACACCGACATGAAGCCCGACAACGTGATGCGCACGGCCGACCGCCTCAAGGTGATCGACCTGGGTGGGGTCCGCCGCAGCGACGGCACGTACGACAACCTCGTCGGGTCCGCCGACTTCCTGGTCAGCATCGAGGAACTCCGGGCACGGGGCGCCACACCCCGTTCCGACCTGCTCGCGCTCGGCCGGACACTGGCGGAGCTGTTCGAGCACCGTACGCCCGGACCGGACACCCCCGGGGCGGCGGCCGACGCACTCGGCGTCGAGTCGTTCCGCCGGCTCGTCGCACGGGCCGTGCACCCGCAGTGGGACAGGCGGTTCGCCTCGGCGACCGAGATGTCGGAGCAGCTGCTCGGGGTGCTGCGCGAGATCCTGGCCGGCCAGCCGGACCGGCGGCAACCCGAGCCGGTGTCGCTGTTCCAGCCGTCCGCGCAACTGCTCGACGCCGGCCTCGGGCTGGTGCCGCCGTTGCACACCTGGGTCGACGGCCCCGACACCACGCTGCTCGACGACGGCCGTCCCGCCGCCCACGTGGTGGCCCTCGGCCTGCCCACGCCTCGGCCCGACCCGGATGATCCGGCCGCCGACGACCTCGCCGCCGTCGGCGCACCGGACGCCCGCAGCCTGCTCGCCAAACTCGCCACGGTGGGCCAGGTGTCGGTGGAGGTCGAACTCGGTCGCTGCCGGGCGTACCTGGCGTTGGACGACCGCCGGTCGGCGGCTGAGGCGTTGTCCGAGGCGGGGATGATCCTCGGCGAGCGGGCCGAGGCGGACTGGCGGATCGCCTGGCACCAGGCGCTGCTGGCGCTCACCGACGACCGGATCGCCGAGGCGCGGCGGCAGTTCGACGCGGTGTACGGCGACATCCCTGGTGAGATCGCCCCGAAACTCGGGCTGGGCTACTGCGCGGAGCGGGCCGGCGACGCCGTTCTGGCCTCCCGCTTCTACGCGGCGGTGTGGCGGCGCGACCCGTTCCAGGCAAGTGCCGCGTTCGGGTTGGCGCGGCTGCGGCTCGCGGCGACCGACCGCGTCGGGGCTGTCGCCATCCTCGACGAGGTCCCGCCGCTGTCCCGACACCACGACGCGGCAGGGGTCGCAGCGGTGCGCGTGCTGTCCTCCCGGCTGGCCGGTGGGCCGCCCACCGCGGCCGAGCTGGAGCAGGCCGTCGGACGGCTGGCGACGCTGCACCTGGACGGCGGCGAACGGCAGGGCGAGTCCCGGGACCGACTGACCACGGCGATCCGGGAGATGGCACTGGAGTTGCTGCGCTCGGGCGCCGCCGGTGCGCTGGCCGCGAGCCCGGTGCTGGGCGAGCCGCCTACCGAACGCGCGGTGCGCGTCCTGCTGGAGCGCTCGTACCGGGCGCTGGGGCAGCAGGCGCACCGCCCCGACGACCACGACGTGCTCATCGACCGGGCGAACGCGGTCCGGCCCCGCACCCGATGGTGACCGAGACGACGACCCGGAACGGAGCGTGAATCGGTGGACGCCGGCATGGAGTTCAGTCTTCAGGTCAGCCAGAACAAGTACCTGCCGGCGAACGGCCGCGAGATGCACGCCATCCTCTCGGTGGTCGGGGAGTCGTCGGGTCCCGAGGCGGTCGGGCCGGCCCGGGCGGACCCGCGCCGGCTCGTCGAGGTGCTGGTGATCGACTGCTCCGGCTCGATGGCGAACCCGCCGACGAAGATCGCGGCGGCGCGGCGGGCCACCGCCGCCGCCATCGACGTGCTGCCCGACGGTGTCCGGTTCGCGGTGGTCGAGGGGACCGAGCGGGCCCGGATGGTCTTCCCCTCGGAGTCCAGGCTGATGACCGCGTCGGCGGAGACCAGGGCGCAGGCCCAGGCGGCGGTGTCCCGGCTCAGCCCGGGAGGTGGCACGGCGATGGGCAGTTGGCTGGCCGCCGCCCGGGACCTGCTGCCGGACGATCCGTCGGCGATCTGCCACGTGCTGCTGCTGACCGACGGCATCAACCAGCACGAGACACCGCAGGAGCTGGAGCGGGTGCTCGACACGTGCGCCGGCCGGTTCGTCTGCGACGCCAGGGGCATCGGCGACGGGTGGCATCCCCGGGACCTGTTGCGGATCGCCGGCGTGCTGCGCGGCACCGCCGAGGCGGTGCGCCGCCCGGCCGAACTGGAGGCGGGGTTCCGGGCGACCATCGACGCCGCGCTGGGCAAACTGCTGCCCGACCTGCGGATCCGGGTGCAGACCATGCCGTACTCGACGGTCGCCTTCGTCAAACAGGCCAGCCCCACCCTCACCGACCTCACCGGGTACGCCGACACGGTCGACGGCCGGACGGTCGAGGTCGCCACCGGGTCCTGGGGTGCGGAGCGGCGGGACTACCACCTCTGCCTCACCGTCGACCCCTCGGTGGCGCACCTGGAGGAGGACCAGATGGCAGCCCGGGTCACCCTGCTCGTCGAGGGGGAGGTCCGGGCCGGCCCCGCCCCCGTCCTCGTGCACTGGACGGACGACCTGGTCAAGTCGTCCCGCCTCGATCCCCGTGTCTCCCACGTGACCGGGCAGGAGGAGGTGCGTCAGGCCATCAACGCGGGCTGCGACGCGTACGACCGGGGGGATCGGGTCGAGGCCCACGCCCAGTGGACGCGGGCGGTGGAACTGGCCCGGCTGGCCCACGACGACAAGGCGCTGGAGCAGCTGCGGTACCTGGTGGACCTGGAGCCCGACGGTCTGGTCCGGCTCAAACCCAACCTGAGCAGGGTCGACGTCAACGTCAGCCTGCTGTTCTCCAGCCAGACCGTGCACGCGACGGGCGCACCCGAGCCGGTCCCGGTGGCACCGGTTGGGGAGGACCGGCTGTGCGCCGCGTGTGGACACCTGTCGCCGCCGGACGCGGTGTACTGCGAGCAGTGCGACGCCGTCCTGGACGACCCGGGCCGGGACGGCGAGAAGGTGACGTGACAGTCGTGAGCCCTCTCGGACAGCGGCGGGTCAGCACCACCCGTCGTACCCTGCTGCGGCTGCGGGCGGCGCTGCTCGCGGCCACGGCCGTCGCCCTGGCCGCCTGCCTGGCGGTGTTCCTCGGTGTCGCCCGCACCGCCGACGCGGCGGCCGAGGGGTCGGTGCCGGCGATCCTCGCCGTCCACGACGCGCAGCACGCGCTGCGCAGCGCGCACGCGGCGGCGGTGCGCAACCTGACCGACGGTGGGCTGCTCCTCGGCGGCCCGGGGGTGGACTACCAACGCCAGATCGCCGGCGCCGGGCAGTACCTGACCCTGGTGGCCGAGAGCAACGCCGCCGGGGACGACGGCACCCGCGACATCCAGACGGTCGAGGCGCTGCTTGTCACGTACACAGGTCTGATCGGGCGGGCCGACGCCAGCTACCGCGACGCCAGCCTGCCGGCCGGCGGCGCCGCGTGGCTGCGGGACGCGGCGAGCCTCATGGACGACATCCTGGGTCTGCTCGACGACCTGCTGGCCAAGCAGGTGTCCGTCCTGGACGAGCAGCGGGACAACGGCTGGACGCACCGGCTGACCCCGGCCGTGTGGCTGCTGCCGCTTCTCGTCCTCGGCGCGTTGCTGGTGCCGACGCAGATCTACCTGTCGCGCCGCTTCCGTCGGGCGGTGAACGTGCCTCTCCTGCTGGCCAGCGTGGCGACGCTGGGGATGGTCGCGCTCACCTCGCTGAGCCTGCGCTCGGTGGCGGATCTCGACCAGGTCCGCCGCGACGTGGCGGCGGTGCAGGAGAGCCGGCAGGGGCAGCTCCTCCAGGTACGTCGGGAGGCCGCCGACGGGCTCGCCGAGGAGGTGCGCAGGCAGTGCCCGGACGGGTGCGACCGTACGGTGGCGGGTCTGCGCGCCAGCGCCGCGCCCCAGCCGCCGTCCGCGTCGGCGGCCCCCGCGCCGCCGCGCGCCGCGCAGACCACACTGACCCACGCCGCCCGCGCCGCGGACAGCAACTCCGTCGAGTTCGTCCTGCCCCTGCTGGCGCTCGGCATCGCGGTGCTCATTCTCGCGGGGTTCCAGCCCCGCCTGGCCGAATACGGATACCGGTCGACATGAGACATCGCAGACACCGCTCGTGGACGGCGCTGGCGCTGGTCACCGTGCTGCTGGCCGGCACCGGCCTGAGTGGGTGCTCCGGCGACGGGCCGGCCGGCGAGGTGACAGTCCTCGCCTCGTGGACCGGCGCGGAGCGGGCCGCCTTCGACGCCGTCCTGCGCGGCTTCGAAGCCGAGAGCGGCATCCACGTCGACTACCAGGGTCACCGCGACGTCAGCCAGGTGCTCCAGGCCGGCATCGAGCGTGGCCGCCCGCCCGACATCGCCGTCCTGCCCCGCCTCAACGACGTGCAGCGCTACGTCAACGAGGACCAGCTGCGTCCGCTCGACGAGATCGTCGAGGGCGACGCGGGCGCCGCCGCGCAGGTGATCCGTCTCGCCCGCAAGACCGAACCGGTCGGCCCGCAACGGGCCTACGCGGTCGCCGTCGCCACCCATCTCAAGAGCATCTTCTGGTACGAGCCGGGTGCGCTGACCGCTGCGGGCTACCGGCAGCCGCCGGCGACCTGGGCCGAGCTGGTCACCCAGAGTCGGAAGGTGGCGGCCGGGGGCCGGGTGCCGTGGTGCCTGGGGATGAGTTCACCGCCGGTGTCCGGCTGGCCGGGCACCGACTGGATCGAGGACATCCTGCTGCACCAGTCGGGGCAGGAGGCGTACGAGCGGTGGACCCGGGGTGAGCTGTCCTGGCGTACGGGGCCGGTGCGCGACGCCTGGGTGGCGTGGGGTGACCTGCTGGGGGTGTCGTCGTCCCCGGGGGCGGCGCGGGCGAGTCTCTTCACCACGTGGGCGGACGCGGGCAGCGCTCTGCTCACCGCGCCGCCGGGGTGCTACCTCGACCACCAGGCGTCGTTCGTGCTGCGTACCTACCGCGACGCGATGCCCGACGGGGGTGGCCGGGTCGACTTCTTCCCGACGCCGCCGGTCGGTCCGTCGGACACGTCGTCGCTGCAGGAGGTGTCCGACGACATCGCGGCCATGTTCCGGGACACCGGGCCCGCCCGGGATCTCATGGCGTACCTGGCGTCCGAGCCGGCGCAGCGGATCTGGCGGGAGTCCAGCGACGGGTTGTTCTTCAGCAGGCGCGCGCGGGCGGGCGACGACGCCGACCCGGTCGCCGCCAGGGTCGCGGGCCGGCTGGGCACCGGGACGCTGTGCCGGGACGGATCGGATCTGCTGCCGACGGCGATGGCCACCGCCTTCGAGCGGGCCGTCCTCGTCTACCTCCAGGACCCGGGCCGCCTGGACGCGCTGCTCGCCGAACTCGACGCCGTCCGACGCTCGGTGCCTCTGACGGAGTACATGGATCTGGGCTGCGAACCGGCAGCGCCCTCGACCGACTGACAAGGATGACACGATGACCGAACTGCGCAGGTTCGACCTCGACGGTGGCGGCTCGGTGGTGGTGGAGGTCGACGGCCGACCCGGTGTGACGCACGCCGGCGCCGCCGGCAAGGTCGTCCGGGAGGCACGCGAGACGTTCGACCGGGCGCTTACCGAGGTCCGCGACGCCGCCTCCGTCGCCCTGGGTCAGTTTCAGTCGATGGCGCACCGTCCCGACGAGGTCGAGATCACCTTTGGGGTGCAGTTGACCGCCGAGGCCGGCGCGGTGATCGCCCGGACCGGCGTGCAGGGCCAGCTGACGGTCACGGTGCGCTGGCAGCGGTCGCCGGACGCCAAGGGTTCCTAAACGCGCTTCACCCGGACCGGGTGATGACGCTCCGGATCCATCCTCCTACGGTGGGTTCATGGCTGCCGTGCGTGCGACCCCTGCCGATCCCACCCCTGGCCTGTTCGTCGCGGATCCGGACAGCGGCGACCAGCGGGCCCTACCGCCGGAGCTGGGCCCCGACTCCCTCGCCGTGCTCAGCGGCCCCACGTTCCTGTACTCCAACGCCACCGGGGACGTGCCGCCGGGCAGCATCGGCGGGCTCGTGCACCTGGACACCCGCCTGATCAGCGGCTGGAGCCTGACCGTCAACGGCGGTGCGCTGCTGGTCCTGCGTGCCGAGACCATCGACCACTACTCGGCGCAGTACGTGCTCACCAACCCGGAGCTGCCCGGGCTGCCGCCGAACAGTCTGGGCCTGCGGCGGCTGCGCTACGTCGGCGACGGCTTCCACGAGCGCGTGGAGCTGGTCTCGTTCCGGCTGGAGCCGGTCCGGGTGGAGCTGCGACTGGCCGTCGACGTGGACTTCGCCGACCTGTTCGAGGTCAAGTCGGTGGTCCGGGACCGCTCCGCCGAGATCACCCGGCACCACGCCGCCGACGGCTCCGAGCTGTGCTTCTCCTACCGGCGCGGTGACTTCTCGGCGCAGACCCGGGTGTGCTGCGGGACGCCGGCGGACCGCGTCGAGGGCGACGAGCTGGTCTGGGAGCTGGACCTGAGCCCCCGCCAGGAGTGGCAGCTCGACCTGCACGTGCCGTTGCCGTCCGGGATGGGGGTGGTGGAGCCGGTCCGGGGTGACATCGCCGACGTCGTCCACGGTCGGGCCGACGACCCACTGCGCCGGTGGGCGGAGGACAGGGCGGTGCTGCGCAGCGACAACGCGCCGTTGGAACGCACCGTACGCCAGTCCCGCGACGACCTGGCGGCACTGCGGCTGGACCTGGAGGTCAGGGGCCAGCGGATTCTGCTGCCCGGCGCCGGACTGCCCTGGTTTCTCACCGTCTTCGGTCGGGACACGTTGATCACCGCGTACCAGACGCTCGTCGCCGGGCCCGCGCTGGCGAAGGGCGCCCTGCTGGCCCTGGCCCGCCTCCAGGGCGAGACGTGCGACGACTTCACCGACGAGGAGCCCGGCAAGATCCTGCACGAGGTACGCAGTGGCGAGCTGACCCGCAGTGGCGAGAAACCGTACGGGCCGAACTACGGCAGTGCCGACGCCACCCAGCTCTGGCTGATCCTGCTCTCCGAGTACTGGCGGTGGACCGGCGACGACGAGACCGTCCGGCACCTGCGGGACAACGCGCTGGCGGCGTTGCGCTGGATCGACGACTACGGCGATCGGGACGGCGACGGCTACGTCGAGTACGCCACCCGCTCGCCGGAGGGCCTGGGCAACCAGTGCTGGCGGGACTCCCCGGACGGGGTGTGCTTCGCCGACGGCAGGATCCCCGTGCTGCCGCTGGCCACCTGCGACCTGCAGGGCTACACCTACGACGCCAAACTGCGACTGGCCGAGTTGTTCGACGGGCCGTTGGGCAACCCCACCCTGGCGCGCCGGCTGCGCGACGAGGCGAACACCCTGCACGAGCGGTTCAACCGGGACTTCTGGATCGACGAGCGCGGCGGCTACTACGCGGTCGCGCTGGACGGCGACAAGAACCGGGTCGATTCCATGACGTCGAACATGGGTCACCTGCTGTGGAGCGGGATCGTGCCGTCGGAGCGGGCCGACGCGGTGGTGCGCCACCTCATGTCGCCCGAGATGTTCTCCGGTTGGGGCATCCGCACGCTGTCGCGGGAGGAGCGGCTCTACAACGCCCTCGGGTACCACCTGGGCACGGTCTGGCCGCACGACAACTCGATCGCCGCGCTGGGCCTGGCCCGGTACGGCTACCGGGCCGAGTCGAACCGGATCAGCCTGGCGATGTTCGAGGCGGCCGAGCAGTTCGGCCACCGGCTGCCGGAGGCCCTTAGCGGTTTCGACAGGGAACGGCTGCTGTTCGCCGTGCCGTACCCGACGGCGTGCAGCCCGCAGGCGTGGGCGGCCGGCACTCCGCTCGCCCTGATCCGCGCCATGCTCGGCGTCAACCCGGTCGACGGGCGGCTCGTGCTCGACCCGGACATCCCGGAGAACCTGGGGCGGATCAGCGCCTCGCGGGTGCGCGCGTTCGGCGAAGAGTGGGAGGTGGAGGCGGTGGGCCGCCGCGGCCACGTACGCCTCCAGGCGAGCTGACGTTTGTCCGGGGCCTCGACGGGAAACGGCCCGCAATGACGAAACCTCGTGTGGTGATCGTGGGGGCCGGGTTCGCCGGTTACCACGCGGCGAAGACGTTGAGCCGGATCGCCCGGGACCGGGCCGAGATCGTGGTGCTGAACTCCACCGACTACTTCCTGTACCTGCCGCTGCTGCCGGAGGTGGCCGCCGGGGTGGTCGAGCCCCGGCGGATCGCCGTGCCCCTGACCGGGACGCTCAAGGGCGTACGGGTGGTGATCGGCGAGGCGGACCACGTCGACCTGCAGAACCGGTGGGTGGGCTTCACGCAGCCGGAGGGGGAGAAGAACCGGCTGGCGTACGACCGGCTGGTGCTCGCCGTGGGCAGTGTGAACAAGCTGCTGCCCATCCCCGGGGTCACCGAGTACGCGCACGGCTTCCGGGGGCTGCCCGAGGCGGTCTACCTGCACGACCACATCGTCCGGCAGGTTGAGCTGGCCGAGCAGGCCGAGGACCCGGCCGAGCAGTTGGCCCGGTCGACGTTCGTGGTGGTCGGCGCGGGCTACACGGGCACCGAGGTCGCCGCGCACGGGCAGTTGTTCACCGACGCGCTGCACGCCCAGCGGCCCCGGCTGACCGTGCGCCCCCGCTGGATGCTGCTCGACGTCGCCCCCCGGGTGCTGCCGGAGCTGGACAGGCGGATGTCGGAGACCTCGCACAAGGTGCTCAACCGGCGGGGCGTGGACGTCCGGATGGGGACCTCGGTGGCGGAGGCGACCTGCGACGGGGTGAAGCTCACCGACGGCGAGTACGTGCCGACCTGCACCCTCGTCTGGTGTGTCGGGGTGCGTCCCGACCCGTTCGTCAACGAGCTGGGTCTGCGTACCGACCGGGGCCGCTTGGTCACCGACGAGTTCCTCAACGTCCCCGGCTACCCGGAGGTGTTCGCCTGCGGCGACGCGGCCGCGGTGCCGGACCTCACCAACCCGGGTCAGGTCTGCGGGATGACGGCCCAGCACGCGCAGCGGCAGGGCAAGCTCGCCGCGCACAACATCGCCGCGTCGTACGGTTTCGGCAGGCGCAAGCCGTACAAGCACCACGACCTGGGTTGGGTCGTCGACCTGGGCGGCAAGGACGCGGCGGCGAACCCGCTGCACGTCAACCTGGCCGGGTTGCCCGCCAAGGCGGTGACCCGGGCGTACCACCTGATGGCGATGCCGGGAAACCGCACACGCGTGGGCGCCGACTGGGTGCTGGACGCCGCGTTGACCCGGTCGGCGGTCCAGTTGGGCCTGGTGCCGGCGAACGCGGTCCCGTTGGAGAGCACGTCACCCGAGGTCGCGGCCCGGGGCCGCTGAGCGGCCCGGGCGGTCCGGGCGGTCCGGTCCTTCCGGGACGGCTGGGCGGGGTGCGGTCCGGCGCAGCCGGGTCGGCCCGTACTCGCGCAGCAGGGTCTGCACGATGCCGGCTGCGGGGATGGCCAGCAACGCGCCGAGCAGGCCGGCCAGCTCCGCCGCGAGCAGCACGCTGACCAGCACGGTCAGCGGGTTGAGCCGGACCGCGCGGGACAGGATGAGCGGCTGGAGCAGGTGGTTCTCGACCTGTTGGTAGACCACGAAGAAGACAAGCACGATCACGCCGGCGGTGGGGGAGTGCAGGAACCCGGCGCCGGCCGCGATCACCGCGCCGAGGGTGGCGCCGACCAGCGGGATCAGGTCGGTCACCGCCACCAGCAGGGCGATCACCGCGGCGAACGGCACGCCGGTGAGGGCCAGCACCAGGTAGGTCAACCCGCCGCAGATCACGCTGATCAGCAGGTTGCCGGTGAGGTAGCCGGTCACGGTCCGCGACACGGCGCGCCCCACCCGACGCAGCCGCTCGCCCTCACCGTCCCCGGCCGCCGCGAGCACGCCGCCGGTGATCCGCGGCGCTTCCAACACCATGAGGTACGCCAGCACGACGACGGTGACCAGCCCGGCGACCGTCTCCACGATGCCACGCAGCACCCCGACCGCGGGTTGGCGCAGCCGGGTGCCGAGGTCGCGCAACTGGTCGGAGTGCGCGGAGGCGTACCGGCGGGCACCGGTGCGCTCCAGCAGCTGCCCCAGCGGTCCCCGGCCGGCGCGGGCGTCGCGCAGCAGCTCAGGAGCCCGGTCGGCGAACCGGCCCAACTCGTCCAGCAGCGGCACCAGGATGACAGTGGCCACGGCGGACACGACAACGAGCGCGGCGAGGAACACCAGCAGCGTGGCGAGCGCCCGGCGCCGCACGAGTCGGCGTTGCACCGCATCGACGAGGGGCTTGAGCGCGACGGCGAAGAAGGCCGCCACCACGACCCACACCAGCACCCGGCGGGTCGCGTACACGAAGGCCAGCGCGAACGCCGTCGCCAGCACCAGACCGATCACGATCAGGGTCCGGCGGGCGGTCACCCGTACGTCGGCGTCGCTCACCCGCCGGGCCTTCCCCGCGCACGCCGTCGGAAACCCGGCACCACCCCTGATTGCGGACGGTCGGTCGGCGCGTGTCGTCGTCGCCGACGGGGCGGGCGCCCGCGACGAACGTGTCGAGCGCGGCGCCGTGCAGCAGACCGCCGGGCACCGGATCGCGCAGGGCGGCCACGGCGAGCCTGCCGACCGGCAGCCCGCCGGGGCGGGGCGTCGCGGCGAGCACCAGGTTGCCGTAGCGGCGGCCACGCAGCATCCGCCGGTCGCCGAGCACGCACACGTCGCCGAAGACCGCCCGCAGGACCGCCACCTGCACGCGGGTGCCGACAAGCGGCGGCAGGTCCGTGACGTTCACCAGGTAGAGGCCGTCCGGGCGCAGGGTCCGCGCCACCTCGGCCGCGAACTCGACGGTACGGACGTGCCGGGGCATCCGGGCCGCCCGGTAGATGTCGGCGATCACCAGGTCGTAGCTGCCGGCCGGGGCCGTGGTGACCGCCTCCCTGGCGTCGGCGACCTCCACCCGCACCTCGGGCGGCGGTGGTGGCAGCTCCCGGGCGACCAGTTCGACCACCGCCGCGTCCCGTTCGACGACCCGTTGCGCCGAGCCGGGCCGGGTCGCCGCCAGCCAGCGGGGCAGCGTCAACGCGCCGCCACCGAGGTGCAGGACGTCCAGCGGGACGCCGCGCGGGGCCGCCAGCTCCGCCGCGGCGGCGATCCGCCGGACGTACTCGAAGTGCAGGTGCCGCGGGTCCTCGACGTCCACGTACGACTGCTCGACGCCTGCCGAGAGCAGCGTCCGCCCGGTCCGGCGGACCGGATCGGTCACCAGTTCCAGCCGGTCGGCGGCGCGATTCATGACCGGCACGCTAGCCGAGCGGGCCGGCGGAGCGGGTCGTGCCCCGCGTCCGCCGGCCGTCGTCCGCGCCGGTGGCCGGTCAGCCGGCCATCCCGGCGCCCACCTCGTCGATCGCGTCGTCGATCCGGTGGGCGAGGTCCACGTCGAGTGCCGTCACCCCGTCGGCCTGGCTGGTCCGTACGGTAAGCACGGCAGCCGTGCCGCCGGGGCGCCCGATGCTCGGGCCGCGCCCGGTCTCCTGACGCAGCCGGTCGAGCCGGTCGAGCACCCGGTCCAGGTTGTCCGGCGGCAAGGCGACCACGCGGTACAGGCCGCCGCTGTCACCGGCCCAGTACGGCAGGTCGTCGAGCGCCGCCTGGAGCTGGTCCGCGTCCAGCGTGGGCGTGGTGGTGGAGGCGCCCACGAGACCGCCGCCGGCCTCCGGCGGGTTCAGCAGCTCGCGCAGCCCGTCCGGTACGTGCAGCGACTCGACGAGGTCGCCGTCCTGGTCGGCGAGCGCCGTGAGCGTCGCCTCCGCCTGGTAGCGGGCCTGCTCCGGCGTACGGCCGCTGATCCGGCCCACCTCGGCCAGGAAGCCGGGCAGGTCGCGGTGCCGCTCGATGCCGTCGACCGGCAGGACGTCGTGCAGCGAGTTCGGGACCGCGGCGAGCAGTCGCTGCCGCTCGGCGGCCTCCAGGGCGAAGGCCAGGACCAGCACTGTCGCCTCGGCGCCGACCTTGGCCGTCTGGAAGTCCACACCGGCCCGGCGTCCGACCTCACCGACGAGGTCCTGGTAGCCCACGCTGCTCACTCCGGCCCCACCGGCCGGCGGGGACGGTTGCGGTCGCGGATTGTCAGGGGTTCCGAGCGCCGGCGGGGCGGGCCCACCGCGCGTGGAGTCCTGCTTGTGCCGGCCGGCCGGCGGTGGCCCGGCTCTCTTGCTCTGGTCGAGACTGCTGACCTGCTTGGAGGCGCTCAGACTGGCGCCGAACTCGCTGGGCTGGCGACCCTGTTCGCGGGCCTGCCGGGCCAGTGCCCGGCGCCGCTGGTTGTCGCCCTCCATCTGCTTGCGCATGGCGTGACACCCCTTCCGCTGGGGATCGTGACTGCCGCCCGTCGCCTTCCCGCCGTCCCGGGAGCCGAAACGGACGCTGCCGGGTGGGCCGGCCGGGCCTCGACGGGCTTCATCCGCCACGGGTGAGGGGCGCTCACCCGCACGGCCCGCACGATCGGCTCAGGACCGGAGTTCTTCCGAGGCACGCGGAAGGAAGGTCGTCATGAAGCGGATCGTCGAGATCGTCCCCGCACGACCCGGCTGGTACGCGCGCTGGCAGCTCACGCCCGATGCCACCAGGTGCTACCCGGTGAGCCTGTGGGCGCTGGTGGAGGAGTCCGACGGGTCCGGCCGTGAGGTGGTGGGCATGGACTGCATCGGCCAGTGGCCCGGCGCGGACGACAACGAGGCGGGTGCGGAGTTCGTCCGCTACCTGTACCAGACGCCCGATTCGGGCGTTCCGGAGGACGCCGACGCGACGCCGCTCGGCGCGCTCCGCGACGACGGACCCCGGCTCCAGCCCATGACGGCTCCCTAGACATTCCTCCGGCCCCCGACCCCAGGTCCCAGGGTCGGGGGCCACCCCCCCCGACCGGGGGCGGCCGGTTCAGCCGATGGAGCGGAGGTCGGCGTCGGTCGTGACGTGGTCGATGGCGAGCAGCTCGGTCAGGCCGGTGCGGTCGAGCATCTGCCGCAGCTGTGGGCTGACCCCTGTCAACCGGATCGTTCCGGCGGCGCGGTGCACCACAAGCAGCGCGCTGAGCCCGGAGGAGTCGCAGAGGCTCACCCCGGTCAGGTCGATGAGCAGCCGCTCGTCGCCCGTGCCGCTCAGCTGCGCCGCTGCCGTGATCAGCTCGGGTGCGGTGTCGTAGTCGAGCTCGCCGGTCAGCCGCAGCTGGACGTGCCCGGCGTCGGGCCGGGTCACCTCGATGGTCAGCAGCTGGTCGGGCATTCCACCATGTTCCCAGTCCCGGGCCCGAACGCAAAGCCGGGGGACCGACACGTGGCCCGCGTCGCGGTGCGTCCGTGAACGCTCAGCCGGTCGCCGCGGGTCGTTGCTCGCCCGGTCGCGCCTGGGCGGGCCTGGTCAGCAGCCCCGCCACCCCTGTGATGTCGAGGATGGAGGCCAGGAACGCGGGGACGGCCCGTAGCCGGACCGTGGTGCCGACCTCCCGGCCCTCCCGCCAGGCGTGCACGATCACGGCGAGGCCGGTGCTGTCGATGAAGTGCAGGTCGCCGAAGTCCAGTACCAGGGTCCGTGGCGCGTCGGCGAGCACCCGGTCGACCTCGTCGCGCAACGGCGCGCACGTCGCGTACGCCAGCTCGCCGACGACCCGGATCAGAGGCCCGTCGGGGTCGGACAGATCGACGGATGTTGTCAGCGGTGTGGCCTCGGGTCGTCGCCCTGGGGATAGCACGTTCACGCCCTTCCACCGGTGCCGCTCGGGCCGGTTCGGAAAGGATCGTAACAACGCCCCGTGAGGTCCGCCGGGTACGCGGTCCGGGCCCGCCGAGCTGCCGCGAGGTGCCGCTTTCGGCATGCCGGCGTAGGGTGGTCGGGAGACAGGTGATCCCAGACGCCGGTCCCCGCGTGGGTCCGGTGGACCACGAGGAGTGAGGCTCAGCTGGTGACTGCTTCCGACGTCAGGGGCTTCGACCCGGGCGACGGACGGATTTCCACGCCGAGTGTCACCCGGGCGTTGGTGTTCTCCGCCGACGCCGCGCCCCAGCCCGCGGTTCTGCCTCCGTTGGCTCCCGACCGGGATCGGGCCGAGCCCGACTGGTCCGAGGTCGTCGAGCACTTCCGCGAGGGTCTGGTGATCTGTGACGCCGACGGCGTCGTGCGGCACGTCAGCCCGGTGGCCGAGCGGCTGCTGCCCGAGGTGGTCCCCGGCGAGCAGCTCACCGCCGCCGGTGTGGCCGGCCTGAGCGACGACAGCCCGGCGCGTTTCATCCACGGCGGCCGTCAGCTCACCGCCCGCCGGGTGTCCCTGTCCGGCGGCCGGTGCTGCTGGTACGTGGAGGACGTCACCGAGAGCGCGAGCCGCGCCGACGCGCTGCTGGCCGAGCGGGCCCGGTCGGCCTTCCTGGCCGTGGTGGGCGACAAGCTGGGCAATCCGCTTCATCCGGATCGGGCCGCCGCCGCGGTCGTCCGTCTCGCCGTGCCGACCCTGGCGGAGGTGGCCGTGCTGGTGCTCGCGCCGCGGGCAGGTCGGGCCCGCTGGTGGCGCGCGTCCCGCGGCGACGACGAGACACCGCTGGTGGACAGCGGCGTGCTCCCCGGCGCCGACCTGCCGGCGGCCATCGCCGACGGGCTGAGCGGGGTGGAGCCGCACGCGGTGGACTGGCTGGTGGAGCAGGCGGTCGACGCCGGCTGGCTGCCCGGGCTCAGCGGCGCCGAAAGCACCGCCCGGGTCGTTCCGTTGCCGGGCCGGGACGCCCCGGCCGGCGTGCTGCTGGTGGCCCGTCGCAACACCCGCTGGTACGACGAGGACGACGTGCAGCTGGTCCGCGCCTTCGCGGCCCGCGCGGGCGCCGCGTTGACCACCGCGCTGCTCTACCGGGACCAGGCGGAGGTGGCCGACACCCTCCAGGCCAGTCTGCTGCCTGTGGAGCCGGCCGAGGCCGCCGGCGTGCAGTGGGGCACCGCGTACCGGCCGGCGCAGGCGGGGCTGCGCATCGGCGGCGACTTCTACGGGTCGCACCGGCTCCCCGACGGCGGTTCGGTGTTCTTCCTCGGCGACGTGTCCGGCAAGGGTGTCGAGGCGGCCGTCTTCACCGGCCAGCTGCGGCAGTGCCTCCAGGCGCTGCACCGGTTGGAGTCGAATCCGGGCCGACTGCTGCGGCTGCTCAACGACGCCCTGCTGGAGACGACCCAGGCGCACGGTCAGGGCCGGTTCGCCACGATGGTGCTCGGCGTGGCCCGCCCGCACCGCGACGGTGGCCTCACCCTCACCATGGCCGGCGGGGGGCACCTGCCGCCGCTGCTGCTGCGCGCCTCGGGCGAGGTCGAGGTCGTGCCGCTGCGCGGCATGCTGATCGGGGTGGTGCCCGATCCGCGCGTCGGCGAGGTGACCGTCCGGCTGGCCCCCGGAGAAACGTGCCTGCTCTACAGCGACGGGGTGACCGAGGCCCGTGGTGGTCTCCGGGGCGACGAGCAGTTTGGCCAGGAGCGGCTGCTCACCGCCGTGACCGGTTGTCAGCGGATGCCGGCGCCCGCCCTGGCCGAGCGGGTCGAGCAGGTCACCTGCGACTGGCTGGGGCACGGCGACCACGACGACATCGCGGTGCTGGCGTTGCGCGCGGCCGGCCCGGGCGGCCGTAGCGCCCGGCACCTGCACTCGGTGCCCGAGCCGGTAAGCGCCGAACCGCGGAGGGAGACCGACTCGTGAGCGCTCCGACGGCTGCCGTCGACCCGACCGACGCGTACCGCGGCTACCTGGACTGTCTCAGCGACGCCGACGAGTACGCCGCCATCGACGTGGCGATCGCCCTGCTCGACGCGGGCGTGCCCGCCGAACGGGTGCTGCTCGACCTGGTCGCGCCCGCCCAGGCCGAGGTGGGCGAGAGGTGGGCGCGCAACGAGTGGAGCGTGGCGCAGGAGCACGCCGCCACGCACATCAGCGAACGGGTGGTGGCGGCGGTGGCCGCGCACGCCAACCCCCGCCCCACCGGTGGGCGCGTCGTGGTGGCCTGCATGGACGGGGAGTGGCACGCCCTGCCACCCCGGTTGGTCGCCGAGGTGCTGCGGCTGCGCGGCTGGCAGGTGACCTTCCTGGGTGCCAGCGTGCCGGCGGCGCACCTCGTGTCGTACCTGCACCGGCACGACGCGCACGCGGTCGCCCTGGCGTGCGCGCTGCCGATGCGGCTGCCGCACGCCCACCGGATGATCGAGGCGTGCCGCCGCTCGGACGTACCGGTGGTGGTGGGTGGTCGTGGTTTCGGCCCGGACGGGCGGTGGGCCGCCCGGCTCGGCGCGGCGTGGGCCCCGAGCGCGCCCGCGGCGGCCGAGCTGATCGCCGACGAGCGCGCGCTGCGCCGGGTCCCGCCGGCCCAGCTGTCGCACCTGGCCGACGACGAGTACGCGAGTCTGGTCCGCAGGCGGGGCGAGCTGATCGACAGCGCACTCGCCGACCTGCGGGAGCGGGTGCCGGCGGTGGGGGGCTACACGGCCGCCCAGCTCGACTCGACGATCAGCGACCTGGGCCACATCGTGGACTTCCTGGCCGCCGCGCTGTACGTGGACGATCCGTCGCTGTTCACCGACTTCGTCGAGTGGCTGGTGGGGATCCTGGGGAGCCGGGGGGTGCCGGCCGCCGCCGTCGACCTGACCCTGGGGCACTACGCCGCTGTCCTGCGGGACTTCCCGCGTGCGGCGCACACGCTGGCGCTGAGCCGGCCGGGCGCGGCGGCACGGGACTCGCACGCCGTGCGCTGAGGGTCCTACCGGCGACAACCGAGTCGATCACCGCGGCCTGCGGTCGCCGACCTACCTCTGCGTATACTTGCCGCACTGCAAACGTCCCACCGGAGCGGGTGGAGCGAGGGGGAGAACGGTGACGTTCAGCGTCAGGTACGCCGGGCGCGACGGCGGTGGCGCTCGCTTGCAGCTCGCCGGTGAACTGGACCTGAGCACGGCCCCCGAGCTGACCGCCGCGATCGACCGGCTCACCGAGGCGGGCGAGAGCCGGGTGCTGCTCGACCTCGCCGACCTCACGTTCTGCGACTCCACAGGCATGGCCGTGTTCGTCAGGGGGGACAACCGGGCAGCCGCCCAGGGCGGCTGGTTGCGGCTCACCGGCGCCCACGGTCGGGTCGAGCGCGTGTTGCGGGTCACCGGTCTGGCAGACGTGTTGCGCTACGAACCGGACACTGTCGACCCGGCGTCCCGCAGCGCCTCCTGATGGGCTAGATTTTCCCGCCAACACGGTGACCGTCAGGTCCCGTCTCCGTCGACTCGAGGCAGGTAGTGATGGGCGTAGACAGCCCGCAGCCGGTACGCATCCTGGTGGTCGACGACGACCCGGGTGACGTGCTGATGATCGAGGAAGCGCTGGCGGACTCGGACGTCGACAAGGTCATCGACGTGGTCAGCGACGGCGAGGAGGCGATGGAGTTCCTGCGCGCCGAGGGCCGCCACGAGCAGGCGCGACGCCCCGACGTCATCCTGCTGGACCTGAACATGCCCCGGATGGACGGGCGGCAGGTGCTCGGCGCGGTGAAGCAGGACGAGGATCTGCGCACCATCCCCATCGTGGTGCTGACCACCTCGAACGCCGACACCGACATCGTCGGCAGCTACACGCTCCAGGCCAACGCGTACGTCACGAAGCCGATCGACCTGGACGACTTCAACGACGTGGTACGCCGCATCGACGAGTTCTTCGGCCGGGTGGTGGTCCTGCCCAAGCGCCCCTGAGACCGGGGTCGGGCCGTCCGCGCCCTCGGATGCTGAACATTTTTCCCGAACCTCCTCGGCCGCTGCCGGCGCCGTCGAGGATCCAGTGGGGAAGTAACAGCAGCTGCCTGGGGGGCGACAGTATGAGGTTCTCCGTCGTTGAGACCGGTTACGACATGCGGCAGGTGGATGCCTGCCTGGACGAGCTGGGGGTCCGGTTGGCCCGGCTCGCCGCGCGGGCCGAGTGCGCCGCCGGGGCCGCCCGGGAGTGGGACGAGATCCGCGAGGAGGCGGCGTTTCTCAGCGGCCTGCTCCAGCGGCTCGATCTGGGCGACGCCGCGGTGACCCGGCGCAGCCAGGACGTGGTGCGTCGGGAGGCGGCCGAGATCCTGGCCCAGGCCCGCGCCGAGCTGGACGAGGCCCGCGCGGAGGCGCGGCAGGTGCGCGAGCGGGCGTACGCCGAGGCCGTGCAGGCCCGCCGTGAGTTCGAGGCGGCGTTGCACGCCCGACGGCGGCGCGTGGCGCGGGCCGACGAGATCCTCAGCGGGGTGACGGTCGACGGTGAGATGGCCGCCGAGGCGGTGCCCGCCGACACGGCGACGGCGGCGGCCGGCACGGGCGTGCCGGCGACCCGGGTGGCCGCCGGTGGCCTGGGCGCGGAGCAGACCCGGTAGCGCGCTCCTCAGGTCACGCGGTGAGGGCCGCCGCGACGGTGGTGGCCCGCTCCTCGTGCTGGGCGTACGCGTCGGGGTAGGCGGAGATCTGCACCGACTGGGCGGCGGCGGTGACGCTCATGTCCTGCCAGCCGGGGATCTCGTTGAGCGCCGAGTAGAAGGCCCGGGCGGCGTACGACGGGCGCATCAGCTCGGCCACCGTGCCCCAGCCGCTGCTGGGCCGCTGCTGGAACAGGCCGACCGAGTCGTGGTCGGAGCCGCTGCCCTGGTTCGGGTACTGCGCCGACTCGGGCAGCACGTCGCTGGCCAGGTTGTAGAGGTTGCTCTCCTGCATCGCCGTGGCCAGCGCGACCACGAGGGCGCGACGCGGCATCTTCATCTCCAGGCCGACGTCCACGATGATTTTCGCGTTGTCCATCTGGGCCTGGTCGAGGCCGGCGACCGGGCGGGGCCGGCGGGGCTTGACCGGCTTCTTCGGGGCCTTGCGGACGGCGGCGCGGCTGGGGGTGGGCGTCGCCACCGGGCTGGGGGTGACCCGGGCGGGGGCGAGGTCCCGGTCCAGCGAGCGGGAGGCGCGTTCGTCGGCGATGGCGGCGCGGTCGGCGACCGCCTCGGCGAGCGGCTCCACGGGGCGGCTGTCGTCCTCGGCGCCGCGGGCGGTGGCCACGGCGGCCAGGCCGAGGCAGCAGGTGACACCTGTGGCCAGGGCGACCCGGACCGGCGTGGAGCCCAGCAGGCTCCGCCGCGGCGGTTCGGGGGCCCGGTGACGGCCGATCGTCCGTTCGGTTGAGGCGGCGTCGCCCGAGAGGGTGGTCGAGCGCGCGTCGGTCAGCTTCTGGTCGGCGGGGTCGTCGGGATGCACCCGCCGAGGCTAGATAGCTCAGGGCCCGATGCCATCGGCCCTTACGGTGGCATGCGCCACAATTTGCCCGGATCGCGGACACAATAAGGGGCGAAGGCCATAGCAAAGCCCAGAACCTCGCCGATCGGGCCAGACGGTTATTTCCGATTGGCCGTGTGAAGGCGGTCATCCGGTCGAGTCCGCGCGCCGGATCGGGGCCGCACGGCGGCATCACCCGTACGGGTGAGGGCGCCGTGCCGGAACGTCTGGCGCCGACCTGCCCACCCGGAGGGTCAGTGGCGGCCGTTCTCCGCGGGCGTGACGGTCAGCCGATGCCTGGTGTTGTCGCCGCTGGAGAAGGGCCAGAGCCGGTCGGCGTACTCGACCAGGTCCGCGAGCTGGTCCCGGCTGAGACCGGCCGACGAGATCTCGGCGTGCACGTCGGCCCGGTAGCGGCCGTCGTTGTCGCGTCCCAGCTTCGCCTCCGCCCGCACCTGGACCGTGTGCGCCTCGTCGGTGATCTCCCCGGCCACCTCCACCGCCGCGTGGTGCAGGCAGGACGCGAAGGCGGCCGCCAGCAGCTGCTCCGGGGTCAGCCCGGTGCAGTGCGGCGCCAGCGGTGACGCCAGCGCGGTGGAGAGCCCGCCATCGTCGGTGCGTACGTGACCGCCCTCGGCGGTCGCGGTGGCCTCACGCAGCCAGGAACTCTGATCCGGCATCGCGTTTCTCCCGTCGCTCACCGCCCGGCTACCCGGCAGTGGCCCGCCGAAACGCCGCGAGCGCGACGGTCAGCGCGCGTCCCACCCGTCGGTGAGCGCCACGGCCTCGGTGGCCTCCGTCGCCGCGCGCTCGGTCCACGGCGACACCGGAGCCGGTTCGCGGGGGGCCGGCACCAGCATCGGCACGTACACCCGGGCGTCCACGGCCTCGGCGAGCAGCAGCGCGGCGACCAGGCTGGTCGGGCGTCGCGCCGGGTCGTGGGCCAGGCACGAGTGGCACAGCTCCACCACCTCCGGCGGCAGCCCGTCGATCTCGGGCAACCGGTCCGGCGGGCGGCTCCGACGCGCGCCGAGCAGCTCGCTCGTGCTGTCCGCCCGGTACGGCAGGCGGCTGGTGAGGCAGTAGTAGAGCAGCACCCCTAGCGCGTACATGTCCGCCGCCGGGGTGGCCGCCGCGCCGTCGAGCTGCTCGGGCGCCAGGTACGCGGGCGTGCCCATCAGCATTCCCGCCGGCAGCGGGTCCGGTGCGCCGGTGGGGGTGGCGATGCCGAAGTCGAGCACCTTCACGCCGGCCGGGGTGAGCATGACGTTCGCCGGCTTCACGTCCCGGTGCACGATGCCGCTGGCGTGAGCGGCGGCCAGCGCCGCCGCGACCTCGGCACACACCCGGGTGGAGATCCGCCAGTCCAGCGGACCGGCCCGCAGGTGCGCGGCGAGCGTCTCGCCCTCGGCGAGTTCCATGACGATGTACGGCACCGGACGACCGGGCAGTGTGGACGAGGTGCCGAAGTCGTGCACGCTGGCCACGTTGGGGTGCACCAGACGGGCCGCCGAGCGGGCCTCCTCGCGGATCCGCTCCACCGGACCGTGCTGCCCGTCCGGGCCGGGCAGGATCAGCTTCACCGCGACCGGCCGGTCCAGGACCTCGTCGTGGGCCCGCCACACCTCCGACATCCCGCCGACGCCGATGCGCTGTTCGAGCCGGTACCGCCCGCCCAGCGTCCGCATCGATCACTCCTTGCCCCCCGACCCGCCGGCGGCGGGTGCTCCGATCGCGATACCCGGGCTCCGAGCTGGGCAAACCGACGCAGCAGTCGTCGGGGTCGATCCCGCCGTACCTCGCTGCGGGCGCACGGCGGGTGCGGTAGCTTGCGAGCCAGGGCCGGCTCACCGAGCGTGCCGGCACGGTCACCGAGGGGACGCCGCGATGGGCGAGGTCACCGTACGCTTCGTCGACGGGCCCGCGGACGGCCTGGTACGGCAGGTGCCGGCCGGCCCGGACGGCACCCCGCCGCAACGGTGGATCATGCGCCATCCCGACGGCACCGGCCCGAACCAGCCCGGCCCCGACCACCTCTACGAACGCGACAAGCCGGACGGCCTGGGCGGCTGGACCATGCGGTTCGTCCGTACCGACGCGTTCGGGGTGTCCGAGTGAACCGGCCGTGAGGCGCGCCTGCCGCACAGCTGGCGCACAGGCGGCGCAGGGGCGCGGCACAGGCGCTCCGCCCACGATGGGGGCATGGTGATGGACGGGCAGGTCGCGCCGGGCCGGATCGAGCTGCGTCGCCCCGACGGCGAGCCGGTGCGGGTGCTGGTGGTCGACGACGAGGCGACGCTCACCGACTTGCTGTCGATGGCGCTGCGCTACGAGGGCTGGCAGGTACGCAGCGCCGGCAACGGCATGGCCGCGCTGAGCGCCGCGCGGCAGTTCCAACCGGACGCCGTGGTGCTCGACGTGATGCTTCCCGACCTGGACGGCTTCCAGGTGCTGCGCCGGCTGCGCGAGCACGCCCCGACCGTGCCGGTGCTCTTCCTGACCGCGCGCGACGCCGTCGAGGAACGCATCGCCGGCCTGACCGTCGGAGGCGACGACTACGTCACCAAGCCGTTCAGCCTGGAGGAGGTGATCGCCCGGCTGCGCGCGCTGCTGCGCCGCTCCGGCTTCGCGGTCGCCGCCCGGGAGGACGCGGTGCTCACCGTCGGTGACCTGAGCCTCGACGAGGACAGCCACGAGGTACGCCGTGCCGGCCAGCTGATCACCCTCACCGCTACCGAGTTCGAGCTGCTGCGTTACCTGATGCGCAACCCGCGCCGGGTGCTCAGCAAGGCGCAGATCCTCGACCGGGTGTGGAACTACGACTTCGGCGGCCAGGCCAACGTGGTCGAGCTGTACATCTCGTACCTGCGCAAGAAGATCGACGCCGGGCGCGCACCGATGATCCACACGTTGCGCGGCGCGGGTTATGTCCTCAAGCCGGCCGAGTAGCCGCCGCCCGGTGCGCGCCGCCCGCCGGTGGCTGGCCGGCCGGTCCCTGCGTACCCGACTGGTGTTCGCCCTTGTCGCCCTGCTCGCCGTGGTCAGCGTCGTCATCGGCGGGCTGACCACTGTGGCGTTGCGGCACTTCCTGGTCGACCGGCTCGACGCGCAACTCGCGCCCGCGACGGCGATGCGGGGTGACCGTCCGGGGCGGCCGGCCTTCCCGGGCAGCGGTCCGGCCATCCCACCCGGTTCGCCGTCCGGAACGGTGGTCGCGGTGATCACCGACGGCCGGGTGACGAGCGCGCGGACCCTCACCAACAGCCCGTCCAGCGACGACCCGTTCCCCGACGAGCAGGCCGTCCCGGTCGGGGAGGTCGCCGCCCTGGCGGACCTGCCGGTCGGGGCCACGCCGCGCACCGTCGACCTCGGCGCCCGCGGTGACTACCGGGCCGTGGCCCGGCAGTACTGGGACGGCCGGGTACGCGTCGTCGCCATCCCGCTGTCCGGCGTCCAGGAGACCGTCTGGGCGCTTGTCGCCGCGCAGGCCGGGGTGGCCGCCGTCGGGCTGGTCATCGCCGGTGCGGCCGGCGCCTTGATCGTGCGGGCCACGCTGCGCCCGCTGAACCGGGTGGCCACCACCGCGACCCGGGTCACCGAGCTGCCGCTGGACCGGGGCGAGGTGGCCCTCGCGGTCCGCGTTCCGGCCCAGGACACCGACGCGCGTACCGAGGTCGGCCAGGTCGGCGCGGCGCTGAACCGGATGCTGGGCCACGTCGCCGACGCCCTCGCCGCCCGGCAGGCCAGCGAGACCCGGGTACGCCAGTTCGTCGCCGACGCCAGCCACGAGCTGCGTACCCCCCTCGCGGCCATTCGCGGGTACGCCGAGGTGGCCCGGCGTGGCCGCGACGAGGTTCCCGCCGACGTGGCGCACGCGCTGCGTCGCGTCGAGTCCGAGAGCACCCGGATGACCAGTCTCGTCGACGACCTGCTGCTGCTGGCCCGCCTCGACACCGGCCGGCCGCTCGCCGTCGAACCGGTCGACCTGACCGCGTTGGTGATCGACGCGGTAAGCGACGCCCATGTGGCAGGCCCGGAGCACCACTGGCAGCTCGACCTGCCCGACGTGGTGATCCGGGTGCCCGGCGACGCGGCCCGGCTGCACCAGGTGGTGGCGAACCTGCTGGCCAACGCACGCGTGCACACCCCACCCGGCACCACCGTGACGACCACGCTGAGCGTCGACGGGAACGACGCGGTGCTCGCCGTCGCCGACGACGGGCCAGGAGTGCCGGCGGAGCTGCGACCGGCCATGTTCGAACGGTTCGCCAGGGGCGACAGCTCCCGGTCGCGGGAGCACGGCAGCACCGGCCTCGGCCTGGCGATCGTCGCGGCGGTCGTGGAGGCCCACCACGGCACTGTCGCGGTCCACAGCCGCCCGGGACGGACCGTCTTCACCGTCCGGCTGCCCAATCCCACAGCCGACGCATAGACGGCGCACGGCGTCGCACCAGCCCGGCGCCCAAGGCTTGGCGCATGGACAGAACCGAGGCCCTACCGACGACGCCCGCCGACCCGGGCCCGCCGCCAACGGCGACGCGCCCCGCCGAGCCCCCGCCGCCGACGCGCCGCTCACCGGCTTGGACCCGGCCCGCGCTGGCGACCCTTCTGCTCGCCACCGCCGTGCTCTACATCTGGGGCCTGGGCGCCTCCGGCTGGGCCAACTCGTTCTACGCGGCGGCGGTGCAGGCCGGCTCGGTGAGCGCGAAGGCGTTCCTCTACGGCTCGTCGGACGCGGCCAACTCCATCACCGTCGACAAGACACCCGCGTCGCTGTGGCTGATGGCCCTGTCGGTACGCCTGTTCGGGCTCAACAGCTGGGCCATGCTCGTCCCGCAGGCGCTGTGCGGGGTCGCCTCGGTGGGCGTGCTGTACGCGACTGTGAAGCGCTGGTACGGGCCGGTAGCCGGCCTGGTCGCCGGTGCGGTCCTCGCCGTCACCCCGGTGGCGACGCTGATGTTCCGGTTCAACAACCCCGACGCGCTGCTGGTCCTGCTGCTTGTCGCCGGCGCGTACGCCACCGTGCGGGCGGTGGAGACGGCCAGCACCCGGTGGATCGTGCTCGTCGGCGTGCTTGTCGGCTTCGGCTTCCTGACCAAGATGCTCCAGGCGTTCCTCGTGGTGCCCGTCTTCGCCGGGGTCTACCTGCTGGCCGCGCCGACCGGGCTGTGGCGGCGGGTCCGGCAGCTGCTGCTGGCCGCCCTCGCGGTGCTGGTGTCCGCAGGCTGGTGGGTGGCGCTCGTCGAGCTGGTCCCGGCCAGCGCCCGGCCGTACATCGGCGGGTCGCAGGGCAACAGCATCCTGGAGCTGACCCTCGGCTACAACGGCCTCGGCCGGATCACCGGTGACGAGGTCGGCAGCGTCGGCGGCGCAGGTCCCCGGATGGGCGGGGGAGGCGGTGGCCCGTTCTCCGGGCAGACCGGCCTGCTGCGGATGTTCGACGGCGAGATCGGCGGTCAGGTGTCCTGGCTGCTGCCGGCCGCGCTGATCCTGCTCGTCGCCGGGCTGGTGCTGGCCGGGCGGGCGGCGCGTACCGACCGGACGCGTGCCGGGCTGCTGCTCTGGGGCGGTTGGCTGCTGGTCACCGGCCTGATCTTCAGCTTCATGTCCGGGATCTTCCACGCGTACTACACGGTGGCGCTCGCCCCGGCCGTCGGCGCGCTGGTCGGCATCGGCGCGACGCTGCTCTGGCGGCAACGCCGCCCGCGTCCCGCGCCGGACGGCGCCACGGTGCCCGGGTCACGCGCACAGCGGTGGCGTCCACTCGCCGCCACGGTGACGCTCGCCGGCACCCTCGCGGTGACCGTCTGGTGGGCGTGGGTGCTGCTCGGGCGCAGCCCCGACTGGTACCCGTGGCTGCGGGTCGTGGTGCTCGTCGCCGGCCTGCTCGGCGCGGTGCTGCTCCTGCTCGTCACCCGGCTGCCCCGCCGGTTCGTGCCCGTGGTGCTGGGCCTGGGCGTGGCGGCGGCCCTCGCCGGTCCGGCGGCGTACGCGGTCCAGACCGCTGCGACCCCGCACACCGGCTCGATCCCGAGCGCTGGCCCGTCCGTGGCTGGCGCCTTTGGGCGCGGCGGTTTCCCCGGCGGGCGACCGGCCGGGGGCCAGTTCCCCGGCGGGGGCCGGGACGATGGCGGCCGCGATCCGGGGGGCCGCGACGGTGGCCGGATGCCCGGGTTCCCCGGCGGCGGTCAGGTGCCCGGGTTCCCCGGCGGCGGCCAGATGCCCGGCTTCCCCGGGGGCGGCCAGATGCCCGGCTTCCCCGGGGGCGGCCAGATGCCCGGCTCTCCCGGCGGCGGCCAGGGCCGCGAGGCGGCCGGGGGGATGGGCGGGCTGCTCGACGCCCGCGAGCCCAGCGCCGCGCTGCGTGAGCTGCTGGAGCGCGACAGCGACACCTACACCTGGGTGGCGGCGACCATCGGCTCGAACAACGCCTCCGGCTACCAGCTCGCCACCGGCAAGCCGGTGATGCCGATCGGCGGATTCAACGGCAGCGACCCGTCACCGACCCTCGCGCAGTTCCAGCGCCACGTCGCCGACAGGAAGATCCACTACTTCGTCGGTGGCGGTGGCTTCCGGGCCAACGGCGGGAGCTCGGCCTCACAGGAGATCTCCACCTGGGTCCAGGAGACCTTCACACCGCAGACCGTGGACGGGGTCACCGTCTACGACCTGAGCACCGGCGGGGCCGCGTCGTGAGCGCGGTCAGCGGTCCCCGCGCCGCCGTCCGGACCCGCCCCGCCGGCGCCGGCGCCGTGCTGGACGTGGTGATCCCGGTCTACAACGAGGAGACCGACCTCGGACCGTGCGTACGGCGGCTGCACGCCCACCTGAGCGAACACTTCCCGTACCCGTTCCAGATCACCATCGCCGACAACGCAAGCGTCGACGGCACCCTGACCATCGCCGACGGTCTCGCCGGCGAACTGCCCGGCGTCGAGGTGCTGCACCTGGACGCCAAGGGCCGGGGCAGGGCGCTGTCGGCCGCCTGGTCGGCGTCGTCCGCGCCGGTGCTCGCGTACATGGACGTGGACCTGTCCACCGACCTGGCGGCGCTGCTGCCGCTTGTCGCGCCACTGATCTCCGGGCATTCGGACCTGGCGATCGGCACCCGGCTGGCGCGTACCTCCCGGGTGGTGCGCGGGACCAGGCGGGAGGTCATCTCGCGGGCGTACAACCTGCTGCTGCGCGGGGCGTTGGCGGCGCGGTTCTCCGACGCGCAGTGCGGGTTCAAGGCGATCCGCGCCGACGTGGCCGCTCGGCTGCTCCCGCTGGTACGCGACACCGGCTGGTTCTTCGACACCGAACTGCTGGTGCTCGCCCAGCGGGCGGGACTGCGCATCCACGAGGTGCCGGTGGACTGGGTCGACGACCCGGACAGCCGTGTCGACATCGTCGCCACCGCCCTGGCGGACCTGCGCGGCATCGGCCGGCTGGGGCGGGCGTTGCTGACCGGAGGGCTGCCGCTGACCGACCTGCGGGCGCAGCTCGGCCGGGCACCGCTGGCCGCGCCGCCCGCTCGGGTGCCGGCCGGGTTGCCCCGGCAGCTGGTCCGGTTCGCCGCCGTCGGGGTGGCCAGCACGCTCGCGTACCTGCTGCTCTTCGTGGCCACCCGGGGCGCGCTGGGCGCGCAACCGGCGAACCTGCTGGCGCTGCTGGTGACCGCCGTGGCGAACACGGCAGCGAACCGGCGGGTGACGTTCGGCATCAGCGGGCGCCGGCACGCCGGCCGGCACCACGCGCAGGGACTGCTCGCCTTCGGGCTCGGTCTCGCGCTGACCAGCGGCTCGCTGGCCGTGCTGCACGCGGTGTCCGTCTCGCCCGACCGATCGGTGGAGGTGGCGGTGCTGGTGGCCGCGAACCTGGCCGCCACCGTGCTGCGGTTCGTGCTGCTGCGCCTCGGCATGCACCACCGCAGGAGCTGAGACGCCTGCCGTTCACCCGCCCAGCATCTCGGCGAGGGCCTCGACGACGCGTCGCGTGTGACGCCCGTCGGGGTCCTCGTCGACGTTCAGGTCGGTCACGCTCATGCCGAGCAGCCGGTCGGCGCGGGCCAGGGGAGTGACGAGCGCGATCAGGTCGGGCCAGCGCAGCCCGTCCGGTTCGGGATAGGTCACCGCCGGAAGGTCGCGCGGGTCCACCGCGTCCAGGTCGAGGTGCAGCCAGGCCGGCCCGGCTCCGCCGGCGGCCAGCCTGGCACCCACCGCCGCGGCACCCTCGCCGAGCAGTGCGGCGGCGGGCAGCTGGTGGATGGCCTGGTCGATCCGGGACGACTCGACCCGCCCGCTGTCGTCGTCCGCCGGACGGTGCCCGAGCAGGTGGACCCGCCCGGGATCGAGCAGCGGGCCGTCGTACCCGATCGCGGCGGCCGGGCCGTGCCCGGTGACGACCGACAGGTCCATGTCGGCGGCCTCGCCGGTCGGCGACGTCCCGCCGTCGAGGAAGTCCGGATGGGCGTCGACGAACCACAGCTCGGTCGCGGGCGGCAGGGCGCGGCAGATGCCGGGCAGGATGGCGCAGTCCCCGCCGAGCACCAGCGGCCGCCGCCCGTCGGCGATCAACGCCACGATCCGGGACGTGATGGCCGCGCCTGCGCCGACCAGGCCGGCCGCGCCGATCACGCCGCTCGCCGCGTCCCGCACCGGGTCGCGCAACCACGCCTCGTCGACCCGGCCGCCGTCGTCGGCGGCGAGGGCGTCCAGCAGGCCGGCGTCGCGCAGTGCGGCAGGGGCCCGCTCCTCGCCGCGCCCCGCGCCCGAGGAGTCCAGCGGCGCGTCCACGATCGTCCAGCGCACGTTCGCAGCGTACCGGCGGGACGGGCGTCCCGACCCCATTCTGTGCTGAGGCTGGGAGTACGCCGATGTGCCCGCGACGGTGCTGACGATCGGCGTACGGTGGCAGAAGTCCGGCTTTCTGGGTCAAAAGCCTCACCGCTGTACGCCCCGGGACGCCGGCGTCGACACGGGGCGAGGACAAGGAGCGATCGGTGATCCATCTGGCCTACCTGGACGCGGGGTCCGGCAGCCTGATCGTGCAGGCGGTCGTGGGCGGCGTCGCCGGCGTCGCGGTCGCCGCCAAGCTCTACTGGCGGAGACTCGTCGACAGGTTCCGTCGACAGCCCACCGACCAGCGGTGACCCGGTCCGTACCGGCGACGCCGCCCGTACCCACCCGGGTGCGGGCCGAGCCGGCCTCCTTCCGCGACCCGGCCAACCGGGTCTTCCACGTCGGCGACGAGGTGCTGCGCGGGCTGGACACCCGGGCCGCCGACCACTGGCGGGCGCTCACCGCCAGCGCGTTCTTCCCCGCCCTCGTCGCCGCGGGCAAGGTCTGCGCCACCGAGGACGCCCCGCAGGCGCTGGTGCCGGCCGGGCTGCCGTGGGCGGCGGTGCTGCGCCACGAGCGGATCCCGTTCGTCTCCCACCCGTACGAGTGGTCCTTCGCCATGCTGCGTGACGCGGCACTGCTGCACACCGAGATCCTGGGCGCGGCGCTCGCCGACGGCTTCACCACCAAGGACGGCTCCGCCTACAACCTCCAGTGGCACGGCGTGCAGCCGGTCTTCATCGACGTCGGCTCGTTCGAGCCGGTACGCGACGGCGAACCGTGGGCCGGCTACCGGCAGTTCTGCCAGACCGTGCTCTACCCGCTGATGCTCACCGCCCACCTGGGCGTGGACTTCCAGCCGTGGCTGCGCGCCCAGGTCGACGGCATCGAGGCCGAGCAGCTCCGCCCGCTCTTCGGCGGGACCCGCCGGCTGCGCCCAGGCGTGCTGACCCACCTGCACCTGCACGGCGCCATGCAGCACCGCAACGCCGCCGCCAGCACCACCGACGTACGCGCCCAGCTGCGCGCCGCCGGCTTCTCCCGCGAGCTGCTGCTGTCCACGGTGCGTGGCATCGAGAAGCTGCTGCACCGCCTGGAGCGCCGCCCGACCGGCAGCCACTGGGCCGACTACCAGCGCACCTGCGGTTACTCGGCGCAGGACCGGACGGCCAAGGAACAGTTCGTGACCGCCGCGCTGACCGCCGGCACCAGGCCGCGCCTGGTGCTCGACCTGGGTGCCAACGACGGCAGGTACTCCCGGCTGGCCGCCGCGTACGCCGACTACGTGGTCGCCGTCGAGCAGGACCCGGCGGTCGTCGACGACCTGTACCGGGCGCTGCGCGCCGAGGGCCAGCAGCGCGTCCTGCCGCTGGTGCTGGACCTGGCCGACCCGTCACCCGGCGGGGGCTGGCGGGGCGTGGAGCGGGCCGGCTTCGCCGAACGGGCCGACGCCGACGCGGTGCTCGCCCTGGCGGTGGTGCACCACCTGGCGATCGGGCGCAACGTGCCGCTGCCGGAGATCGTCGACTGGCTGGCGGGGCTGACCGCGCAGGGCGGGGCGGTGGTGGTGGAGTTCGTCCATCCCGAGGACCCGATGACCCGGCGGCTGCTCGCCAACAAGCCCGAGGGTCTGTTCCCCGACTACCGGCGGGACGCCTTCGAGGCTCTGCTCGCCGCCCGTGGCCGGATCACCGGGCGTCTGGAACTGCCGTCGGGCACCCGCACCCTCTACCGGGCGGTGATGGGTGGCTGAACCGGCGCTCGGACGGTGGGAGCGGGGCTGGCGCGGTGAGGTGGGCCGCCTGCTGGAGGTCGTGGCGCTGGTCGGGCTGGTGGTCACCCAACCGCTGCTGGACGTGCTGGGCCGCAGCCCCGACTTCTTCCTGTTCCACCGCGCGGACACCGGGCAGATCCTGCTGCTGGTCGCCCTGGTCGCGGTGGTGCCCACCGTGCCGGTGGCGCTGCTCGGCGCACTCGGTCGACTCGCCGGCCGCACCGCCCGCGCCGTCACCCACACCGGGCTGGTCGGGCTGCTGCTGGCCGCCCTTGCCGTACAGGTGGGCCGACACCTGACACCGCTTCGGGGCGTACCCCTGCTGGTGGTGGCCGTGCTCGCCGGCGCGGCCGGCGCGCTCGCGCACCGGCGGTGGCGGGCGCCCGCCCGGGTGCTGCGGCTGGCCGCCGTCGGCCCGGTGGCCTTCGTGGCGCTGTTCCTGTTCGTCTCACCGGCCTCGGCTGTGGTGCTGCCACGCGGCGACGGCGGCGCGGCCGGCACCGCGCAGGGTACGGGCGTGCACCCGCCAGTGGTCATGCTGATCCTGGACGAGCTGCCGCTGGTGAGTCTGCTCGGCGCGGACGGGCGGATCGACGCGGCCCGCTACCCGAACTTCGCCGAGCTGGCCGGCGCCTCGACCTGGTACCGCAACGCCACGGGCGTCAGCGGTTGGACGCCCAACGCGCTGCCGGCGATGCTCACCGGGAAGTACCCGTCGCGGCCTGTCGCCCCGCACTACTCGCAGTACCCGGACAACATCTTCACCGCCTTCGGCGGCCTGTACGACATCCGCGCCGAGGAGAGCATCACCCGGCTCTGCCCGCCCAGCCGCTGCGAGCAGCCGGTCGCCCCGGAGCAGGGCCTCGGCGTGCTGGTCCGCGAGACGGGCAAGCTGCTCGGGCAGGTCGCCGGGCCGACGGAGAGCGCCGTCGACCCGGAGGACTCCTACCGGGAGAGGACCCGCGCCGAGGTGGGCCTGGACGCCGCCGAGCCGGTGCCGGCCGACCCGAAGTTCCGCTGGGACAGCCTCGACGACAACCAGCCCGCCCGCTTCACCAGTTTCCTGGCCGGGCTGAAACCCCAACCCCGGCCCGTGCTGCACTTCCTGCACCTGCTGATGCCGCACTCGCCGTGGGCGTACCTGCCGTCCGGAGCGCGCTACGACGCCCCGGAGGACCTGCCCAACGACGGCGCCGGCTGGATCGACCTGGCCCGGCAACGTCACCTCGCGCAGCTCGGCTACACCGACCGGCTGATCGGCGAGACGCTGCGAACGCTGCGCGCCAGCGGCCTGTACGACCAGGCTCTCGTGGTGGTGACCGCCGACCACGGGGTGAGCTTCCGCCCGGGCGCCCAGGGCCGGGGCATGGACGCGATCAAGGCGGCGGCGGGCGAGGTGGCGTGGGTGCCGATGTTCGTCAAGGAGCCCCGGCAGCAGGCCGGCCGGGTGGACGACCGCAACTGGGAACACGTCGACCTGCTGCCGACGGTCGCCGACGAGGCAGGCATCCGGCTGCCCTGGCGGGTCGACGGCCGCTCCGCCCGGCAGGCCCCGCGCACCGACGGCACGAAGCACTTCTACGACCGGCCCGGTGAGCCGGTCACCTTCCCCGGCGGGGTGCCCGCCCCGCCGCCGCTGCCGGCCCCGCACCCCCTGGTGGGCACCGAGGTCCGGGCCGGCGCGACGGAGGGCAACGCGCGGGTCGCCGACCTGGCCGCGTTCCGGTCGATGGACCCGGACACCGGCACCCTGCCGGCGCTCGTCTGGGGCGACGTGCCCGACCGGATACCGGACGGCACGATGCTCGCGGTGGCGGTGAACGGCAGGATCGGGGCGGTCGTCCCGGTGGTGCCGCCCGACCCCGGTGGTCGCCGGTTCGCCGCGCTGCTCACCGACGACAGGCTGTTCCGGGCCGGCACCAACCAGCTGGACGTCTACCAGGTCGCGCGGGACGGTACGCTGCGACGCCTCGCGCTGTCCTGAACGCGGGTCGCGCACCCGGTCCCGCGTGCCGGGATGGTGGTTTCCCGGCCATCCGGTCGGGAATCGGGTGACGCAGGCCTCACCGCCGAACCACGGCGGGCGTTGTCCCCGGAGCCGCAATTACGGTAGAAGCGAAGGCAATTCAACGTAGATCTGCCGGCGAAGCGAGGAACACATGACGGAAGTCAAGCTCGATCACCCCGGTGGGCAGCTGTCGATGCCGGTACATCCCGCGGTCGAGGGCCCCGCCGGTATCGGGGTGAGCAAGCTGCTGAAGGAAACCGGGATGACGACGTACGACCCCGGTTTCGTCAACACCGCGGCTGCCTCATCCGCGATCACCTACATCGACGGCGACGCGGGGATCCTGCGTTACCGGGGATACCCGATCGAGCAACTGGCCGAGAAGTCCTCCTTCCTGGAGGTCTCGTACCTGCTCATCTACGGTGAGCTGCCGACCGAGCAGCAGTTGACCGAGTTCACCGAGTGGATTCGGCGGCACTCGCTGCTGCACGAGGAGATGCGCCGCTTCTTCGACGGCTTCCCCCGGGACGCCCACCCGATGGCGGTGCTGTCCTCGGCGGTGAGCGCCCTGTCGACCTTCTACCAGGACAGCCTGGACCCGTTCGACTCCGAGCACGTGGAGATCTCCACGGTCCGGCTGATGGCGAAGGTCCCCACCATCGCCTCGTACGCGTACAAGAAGTCCATCGGGCAGCCGCTGCTCTACCCGGACAACTCGCTGGGGTACGTGGACAACCTGCTGCGGATGACCTTCGGCGTGCCGGCGGAGCCGTACGAGGTCGACCCGGTGATGTCGAAGGTGCTGGACATGCTGTTCGTCCTGCACGCCGACCACGAGCAGAACTGCTCTACGTCGACCGTGCGGCTTGTGGGTTCCAGCAACGCCAACCTGTTCGCCTCGGTGTCCGCCGGTGTGAACGCGCTGTTCGGCCCGCTGCACGGCGGCGCCAACCAGGCGGTGTTGGAGATGCTCCAGCAGATCCACGCCGGTGACGACGACGTCCGCTCCTTCGTCCGCAAGGTCAAGGACAAGGAGGACGGCGTCAAGCTGATGGGCTTCGGCCACCGGGTCTACAAGAACTACGACCCGCGGGCGGCGATCGTCAAGAAGGCCGCGCAGGACGTGCTGGGCCGGATGGCCAAGCCGGACCCGCTGCTGGACATCGCCATGGAGCTGGAGGAGATCGCCCTCGCCGACGACTTCTTCGTGTCGCGTCGGCTCTACCCGAACGTGGACTTCTACACCGGCCTGATCTACAAGGCCATGGGCTTCCCCACGAAGATGTTCACGGTGCTGTTCGCGCTCGGCCGGCTGCCCGGCTGGATCGCCCAGTGGCGCGAGATGATCAGCGACCCGGAGACCAAGATCGGCCGTCCGCGGCAGGTCTACGTCGGCTCGGCCGAGCGGGACTACGTCCCCTTCGCCGAGCGCTGACCTCCGCTCCCCGCACCACCCGCACCACCGCATCATCCGCAGGCCGCCGCCCCGATCCGGGCCGGCGGCCTGCGCCGTACCCACCCGCCCTCTCCCGTGGTGGCCCGGGCGCTTCGGCCGGATCTTCCGCTGGGCCTCGCAGAACGGTCTGCGGCCCTTCCGCTGGGCTTTCCGGCTTGCGGGCCGGCCGATCTGCCCGGGCCGGTGGCCCTGCGGGCCGTACCCCGAGTCCCTGGTTCGGCCCCTGTCGAGCTGCCCCACATATGGGCCGGGGCGAGGCGGGGCGTGGCGGAGGCGGGGCGAGGCGTGGCGGAGGCGTGGCCTGGCGGAGGTGGGGCGAGGCGGGCGTGGCGTGGCGGGGGCGTGGCGTGGCGCGTGGTGGGTTTCAAGCGAACGATTTCCGGCCTGCCACGCCGACGGATGGCTTCGCGGGTTGGTCTGGCTGGACTCACCCTTGATCGACTCCAGTTCGCCGATATCGCGGTGTCCACAGCGTTAAGACACCACAAGGTCGGCGAACCGGAGTCGATCAAGGGGTGGTCTCGGCCCCAGGGCTTCTCGGTGACGCTGATCTGTGCTTCGGCGGGGCTGATCCGCGCTTCGGTGACGCTGATTCCCGCTTTTCGCTTCCGGCGGCCCGCCCCATATCTGGGGCAGCTCGACAGGGGACGAACAAGGGACCCAGGGGCCGGGGGACATCGCGCCCGAGAGCGGCGCGGGGTGTGGGGCGCGGCGGACCTTGGGCTCAGAAGGCGGAGATGTCCTGGGTCCGCTCGCTGCGGCTCAGCGCGCCGATCAGCGCCGACTGGCCGTGCCGGCGGACGGCCAGTCGGACCAGCAGGTCGCGTACGGGGTCGAAGACCTCCGCCGGGAACTCCGGCGTGGGCACGCCGACGCTCACCGCGAGGTCGTCGGAGTGCACGACGATCTCCAGTTGGCGCGTGAGCAGGAAGTCGGCGCGGCGCAGGGACCAGCCCTGCCACGGGATCGGTACGACATCGCGGGCGGCACCACGCGCCAGCAGGTCACCGACGACCTCCAGCGCGCGGGTGGAGCTGGTGTGCAGGTCCGCCGGGCCGCGCGCCGCGTCGGCCTCGTCCGGGCCGGCGGCGACCTCGGCCTCGTCCGGGGTGCCCTCGCTGACCCAGGCCGCCCGCTCGTAGTGGCTGTCCGCCGACTCCAGCGTGGGCAGGTCGGTGGCCGCCGGCAGCAGCTCCGCCGCGCGTACCGCCTGGCGCCCCAGGTGGCACGCGAGGCCCCCGACGGACAGGTGCGGCAGGGCGCTCGGGTCCGACCACCGCTCGGTCACCTCGGGCCGCCGGATCAGATCCAGGGCGATCGCGGCGGCGACCGGAAAGGCGGCGTCCAGGGCATCGACAGGGTGAGACATCCGCACATTCTGGCAGCGCGGCGGGCGTCCCGACCGCTCAGGTCGCCGACCGCGGCGCGTCGACACCCGACGCCGGCGGCCCCGCCGATCCCGGTGTCAGCGCAGGCCGGCGGCGGCCAGGAGGTTGCCCTCGGGCAGCGCCGGGAGGGCCCGCCCCTGGGACATGCGCCGCTCGGCCCGCTCGGCGGTGCACGCCGCGTCGGTGGCGATGGCGGCGGCGTAGCTGGCGGCGGTGCGCTGGGCGATCGCCGACCAGCCGTACTGGTCGTGGACCATCCGGCGGGCGCGGCGGGCCATGACGCGGGCGTGGTCGGGGTCGGACAGCAGCGCGTCCACGGCGTCGCCCAGCCCGTCCGGGTCGTGCGGCGCGAAGGTCGTACCAGTCATCCCCGGCTCGATGATCTCCGCGAGGCCGCCTGTCGCGGCCACCGCGAGCGGTGCGCCGGCGGCGGCGCCCTCCAGGGCCACCATGCCGAACGGCTCGTAGATGCTCGGCACCGCGAAGCAGTCGGACGCGGCCATCAGCGCCGGCAGGTCGGTGCCGCCCAGGAAGCCCGGCATGGTGACCATGCCACCGAGGCCACGGCGGTGCACCTCGGCCTCCAGTTCGGCGCGGTACGGCCCGTCGCCGGCGATCACGGCGCGCAGGCCGGGGTGGCGCTCGCGCAGCCGGGGCAGGGCGGCGATCAGGTGCTGCACGCCCTTCTCGTACACGAGACGGCCGGCGAAGGTGACAAGCTTGCCGTCGCCGGCGAACCGGGCGCGGGCGGCGGCCACGGCGCGTGCCGGCACCCGCCAGCGGTGCGGCTCCACGCCGTTGGCGACCACGTCGACCCGTCCGGCAGGTACGCCGAACAGTGCGTTGACCTCGTCGCGCATGTACCCGGAGCAGACGATCACGCGGCCGGACTCACCGCTGAGCCAGTGTTCGACGCCGTGGATGGTGCGGTTCATCTCCTCGGGCAGCCAGCCCTGGTGCCGCCCCGCCTCGGTGGCGTGGATGGTGGTGACCAGCGGGATGTCCAGGTGGTCGCGCAGGGTCATCGCGGTGTGGGCGACGAGCCAGTCGTGGGCGTGGATGACGTCGTACGTGCCGGCTTCGGTGGCGCGCAGGGCGGTGCGGGTGAGGGTGTGGTTGAA
>NZ_JBVJGN010000027.1:0-19471 GCF_055587305.1 Micromonospora sp. NPDC047521
CCCACCCCGACTTCGGGTTCGCCAACACCCCCGACGACGACCACCGGTACGACGACGGCAGATTGCACGTACCCGTCGGCGGCGGCGTGGTCGGGTTGCCTCCACCGTCGACACGGACGAGCTGCCACTGCTGGTTGCTGCCGTTCCAGTCGTCGTACTGCACGATGTTGCCTCCGTCGGCGGTCGAGGCGCCCTGCACCTCCACCACCTTGTTGCTGTTCCGGTTGATCAGACGGATGTAGCCGCTGTCCGAGTCGGCCAGCCGGAACTGCTGGTTCGTCCCGTTGCCGTCACTCCACTGCACGATGCTGGCGCCGTTGGCTGTGGAGAAGTTGTAGACGTCCAGCACCTTGCCGGACAGCCGCGACTTCAACCGGTAGTAGCCGCCGCCCGAGTCCACGAACTGCCACTGCTGCTGGTTGCCGTTGTTCCGCGTCCACTGCGTGATCCGGGCGCCGTCGTTCGTGGCCAGGTTGTACACGTCCAGGGCCTTGCCGCTGTTGCGGTTGACCAGCACGTACCAGGCGTTGGTGTCGACAGTCGCCGCGGCGGCGGGCGACGTCACCGCCACTGCGGCGGCACCACCGGCGACCAACGCCGCCACGCCGGCGGTGACGAGTCGCAGCAACCATCCCCGCCGCCGCCGCGACGGCGGTGCGATCGATGCGGACCTATCAAGGGCAGACATGATCCTCCTCCAGTGACCAGGAGCCGAACGGGTCGCCCGACATGGGCGCACCGCAACGCACGGCCGGGCGCATGCTGCGGAATGTTCGCGTTAACACGATCCCGGCATGCCCTGACGCACGTCTGATTCGAGGTCGACGTAGCAGGCTTGCCCGGTAAGCCGCGGGTGTCGTCGTCCTTGTCCATCGACTGTGAGCGATAACATGCTGTTCGTCAAGTCGTAATCCACAAGGAACATCACCCGCTCGCCGGGCACTGGTCGACGCAGGGGCGCCGTGCCGCGCCGTGCGACCTACCCCTGGGAAGACACGTCGTGCGCCGCCGCGGCGCGCAGCTCCTCGAGCACGTACGCGGCGACCTTCTCGACGACCCGGACGCCGGCCTCCCGGGTCACGTGATGATCGGAGAGCACGGCGACCAGCCAGTCGTGGCGATCCTCGACGACCCGTCCGATGCTGTTGACCAGCCAGCGCCCACCGTCGGCGTCGGCGGTGTCCCAGCCGTTCTTGACGTACGTCCCACGGTTGCCGGGCACCCGCGCGGCGGTGACTCCCCATCGCTGGTCCGGCACCACCTTCGCCATGAGGCCCATGACGAAACGACGGTCCTGCGGGGTCAGCGGCCCGGTCGGTGACGTCAGCGCGGTCAGCAGACGGATCTGGTCCGCCACAGTGGTCGTGGTACGACCCCACTGCGAGTTGGGCCTCGTCTCCCGCAGACCGAGGGCGCGGTTCGCGGCGGTGAGCCCCCGCGATCCCTCGATCTTCTGCCACAGCGCGCTCGCCGCATCGTTGTCGCTGGACTCGATCATCGCCTCGGCCAGTCCCCGGGTCGCGGACCCCAGGGCCTTGCCGGGCGGCCGCTGGCGCAGCAGAAGCGCCGCGAGAATGTTGACCTTCACGATGCTGGCGGTTTCGAAACGTCTCGCGCCGACAGTCACCGACGCCGACCCGCGACGATCCAGTGCCGCGACCGCCAGGTGCCCGTCGTACCGCCGCACGTAGGCCTCGACCCGCGTCCTCGCCTGCCCCACCCAGTCGACGGCAGGTGTCGTGGGAACCGGTCGGGCGGGCGAGGGACCGGGCGAGGCGGTGCCCGCTCGGCCGCCACCGTGTGTGGCGCCGTAGGCGGCGGTCGCGACGCCGGCGAGAGACATCGTGACAGCGGAGACGACCCAGCGGCGTGGCAGCCGCGCGCCTCCCCGCTCAGCCAAGGCGGGCCGCCGCTCTCGCCGCGATGGAATCAAGTGCGGCCCGGCTACCCGGGTCCGGAAGGCTGAACGTCGAAACCATCTCGCCGCGTTTCAGCATGACGAAATAGGTGACCGTCGGCGGGATGTGCGCGTGTTCGATGCGACCTCGGACGAGCATTCCGGTGCCCGCACGGTAATGAGGATCGACGACAGAGAATGAGATATTCGATCCGAGCATCCGGTAACTCGCGCAGCGCGCCAGTACGCGCCGGACGTCCTCGACGTTGCGCTCAGCCCATCCGGGTTCGAACTTCTCCACGACATGGTGTGCCGGCGGCGAGCCGTCCGACGGGCGGTAGAAGCGCTCCACCGCTCCCTGCCGGTACGACCGGGCCGGATAGTCCTCGCTCCGGTAGTGCGGGCAACCGCTCTGCTCCCACGGCCAGGGCGGCGGGTCGGCCGGAGCGCCGCCCTCCTGCCAGTTCGAGCCCAGTTCGCCCGCCCCCAGCAGCATGCTCGGATCGCGCCACTGCTCGCTCACCGTCTGTCGCGCACCGGGTCCGGCGTCCGGCTCGACCCGATGGCAGCCGGCGCCCAGCACCATCACCGCCGACAGCACCACCGGGAGGGCGGCGACCCGGCGTCGGCCTCCGCCGCGCCTCCGGGCCGCACACATCTCTCTGCTCGACACGGACACGATGGACCTCCCCAGACCCAAAGAATGTGGCGCGCACGTCAGCGGCCGACGACCACGCCGGGTACGCCTACCGCTCAGTGGCGTTCTTCGGCGAACAGCTCGAGACGGGTCTCGCCGAGCAGCTCGCGCAGACGGCTGAGCGAGCGCATGCTCTGGCTCTTGACCACTGCGGTGGAGACGCCGACGACCTCGGCGACGGTCTCCACGCTCAGGTCGTCCCAGTAGCGCAGGACGACGATCGCCCGGTCCCGCAGCGGCAGGGTCGCTATCGCGTCCAGCAGCGTCATCCGCAGCTCCGCCGGGTGTTCCTCGGCCTTCTCCGGTGGCTTGGACACGGCCAGCTCATGGCTGGAGCGACGCCTCTGCTGATCGATCACGCAGCGCAGCAGGATCTTGCGGGCGTACGCGTGCGGGTCGTCGGCCCGCCGGACGCGCTTCCAGTTGGCGTACACCTTGGCAAGCGTCGTCTGGGTGAGGTCCTGGGCGAGATGCCAGTCGCGGCACATCAGGAACGCGGCGTCGCGCAGCCGGCCACCGGCCGCCTGCGCGAATTCGACGAAGTCCTCGTCAGCCATTCGGCCGGGCCAGCGTCGAGAACCTCTTGGTGCCGTCGATGACGATGTCGGTAGGCAGTTCCGTCCCCCAGAGCGGGTTGGCCGCGATCTCCACCGCCTCCTCCACGGAGAGGGCGGGCATCGCCGCCGGATTCCCCTTGCCGTCCCCCATCAGGCAGCTGGAGATCAGCAGGTCGACCTGGAGGCCACGCCCGTGGTGCACGGTGACCATCTTGTCCTGTACGCAGTTGTCCGGAAGCTCCGTCAGCTCCACCGTCCCCGCAGCGGGGCCGCCGAGGTCGTCCTGGTAGATGGAGAGTCGCAGCATGCCCGGACCCTTGCCCCGATCCAGGTAGAGCTGGACGAACGGCTCGCCGGGGCCCGCCCCGTCGTTCGGCAGGACCGCGTAGTTGCTGGTCTTCCCCTTCGGCAGAAGCTGGGTCAGCAGTGCCAGGGCAGCCTCCGGGGAGGTGGTCCGCGTCGCGCCGACCGGCTTCCTCCTGATCGTCACGGTGCCGAGCACCCGTGTCGCTGTCGCCGGCGCCTCCGGCCAGCGGAGCTGACGCGGGGACTCCACCCCGCCCGGCGCCCCCAGGGGAGGCGGTGCCGAGGTGGTGTCCGCCGGGCCAACCGGGGGCCCGAGACTCAGTCCGCCGGGCGGACCGGCATCACCCCCGGCGGCCCCGATCGGGTCGAACGGCCCGACGGCCAGCCCGATGACGAGCATGAGCACGAGCGTCGACCCGCCGCCGAGCCGCGCCAGGCGGCGTCGGCGACGCAGCCGGCGGCCCTGCGCCATCGCCTGCTGGACCAGATCGCCCAGTGGCGGGGCGGGATGCCTGGCCAGATCGTCCCCCAAAAGCCTGCGGACGTCGTCCATGTCCCGTGTTCCTCCTCGGTCGGTCGCCGGCACGGCGACCCCGTCACCTGACCTGACGGGTTGGCCCGCCGGTTTGGTTACCACCGAACCGGTCGCAATTTCTGGGCGCGCCGACGGGTGGCCCCACCAGGGAGAAGAGTCACGAGGGGCGCCGATCGAGGAGTGTCAGCACCGTCACCGTCACCGCCGCGCCGGGGCCGTCGTCCCGCTGGTCCTCGCGGCCGGGCAGTCAGGCCCACGGAACGGCAGTGAGGCGCAGGGAACCTCGGACGGTTTCTGAGAACCGTTGTGCGAGAGAAATTCTTGGCCGCGATGGCGGAACAGCGACGGGAAGTGTTCCCACTAAAACGTATATCGCACCCGGGGGCTTGCCACAAGACCCGGGGCTTCGCGCAGAATCGTCGGCCGGAGCCGGAAACGGACCAGGAAATGGGACACCGCATGACCGGTCTGCCTGGTGGAACGCAGCGACAGACGGACGTCTCGGAGAGGCCGTGATGAACGAACAGTATGTGGTGAGCCTGCGCGAGGTCGACGAGTCGCGGATCGCCCTCGTCGGCGGCAAGGGCGCGCACCTGGGTGCGTTGTCAGGGATCGACGGCGTCCGCGTGCCGGACGGCTTCTGCGTGACGACCGAGGCATTCCGGCTGATCATGGCCGAGGCGCCGTCGATGGACGAGCTGCTCGACCAGCTGTCCCGACTGGACCCGGAGGACCGGGAGGCGGTCCGCACGCTCAGCGCGCGGATCCGCCGGACCGTCGAGGGGGTCGCCCTCCCCGACGGGGTGTCGGCGGCGATCGACCGGGCTCTCGCCGACCTCGGCGACGGCGCGGCCTACGCCGTCCGGTCGAGCGCGACGGCTGAGGACCTGCCGACGGCCTCGTTCGCCGGCCAGCAGGACACGTACCTGAACATCATCGGGCCGGCGGCGATCCGCACGCACGTCAGCCGGTGCTGGGCATCGCTCTTCACCGAGCGGGCGGTGACCTACCGCCAGCGCAACGGCATCGACCACCGCGCGGTCGCCATGGCCGTCGTCGTCCAGAAGATGGTCTTCCCGCAGGCGGCGGGCGTCCTGTTCACGGCCGACCCGGTCACGTCCAACCGGAAGGTCGCCTCCGTGGAGGCCACCTTCGGGCTCGGCGAGGCTCTGGTCTCCGGCCTGGTGAACGCCGACGCCTACCGGGTACGCGACGACCGCGTCATCGACAGGACCATCGCCGCCAAGCGGCTCGCCATCCACGCCCTGCCGACCGGCGGAACGACGCGGCAGACGGTCGGTTCGCAACGGCAGGAGCAGCCGGCGCTGACGGACGAGCAGGTCGTACGGCTCGTGCGGCTCGGGCGGCGGATCGAAGCGCACTTCGGCCGTCCCCAGGACATCGAATGGTGCCTGGTCGACGAGGACGTCCACATCGTGCAGAGCCGGCCCGTCACCACGCTGTTCCCCGTCCCGGTGGCCGACGACGCGGAGAACCACGTCTACCTCTCGGTCGGCCACCAGCAGATGATGACCGACGCCATGAAGCCCCTGGGGCTCTCCATGTGGCAGCTGACGGCCATGGCGCCGATGCACACGGCCGGCGGCAGGCTGTTCGTCGACGCCACCCGGCAGTTGTCCACGCCGGCCAGCCGCGCCGCACTCCTGGCGCTGGTGGGCAGGTCCGATCCGCTGACCCGGGACGCCCTGGAGACCATCCTCGACCGCGGCGACTTCGTGCCGCTGCTCGCGGACGCCGCTCCCGCCGGGCGACCGGCCGGTCCGGCCCCCACCCCGATCGACACCGATCCGGCCACCGTCACCGAACTGATCGAGCGCAGCCAGGCGTCCATCGCCGACCTGCGGCGCGACATCGCGACGGTCAGCGGTCCGGAGCTGTTCACCTTCCTGCTGGAGGCCATCGGGGAGCACAAGCGGGCACTCGCCGATCCGCTCAGCATGCAGGTGATCATGGCGGGGATGGAGGCCACCTGGTGGCTCAACGACCAGCTACAGGAGTGGCTGGGTGAGAAGAACGCGGCAGACACACTCACCTTGTCCGCACCCCACAACATCACGTCCGAGATGGGGTTGGCGCTCCTGGACGTCGCCGACGTCGTCCGCCCCCACCCGGAGGTGGTGGCCTTCCTGCACGGGGCCGGGGACGAGAACTTCCTCGACGACCTGGCCCGGCTGCCGGGCGGCCAGGAGGCGCGCGCCGCCCTCCAGGCCTACCTCGACAGGTACGGCATGCGCTGCGTCGGCGAGATCGACATCAGCAGGCCGCGCTGGATCGAGCGCCCGAGCACCCTCGCGCCGCTCATCCTCGACAACGTCAGGAACTTCGAACCCGGCGCGCGTGAGCGGCGCTTCGAGCAGGGACTCCAGGCGGCCCGCAGGAAGGAACAGGACATCCTGGAACGCCTCCGGGCGCTGCCGGACGGGCAGCGCAAGGCCGACGAGACCAAACGGATGATCGACCGGGTCCGCACCTTCATCGGGTACCGCGAATATCCCAAGTACGCCATCGTCAGCCGCTACCTCGTCTACAAGCAGGCCCTCCTGGCGGAGGCCGGACGACTCGTACGGGCCGGTGTGCTCAGCGCGACCGATGACATCTTCTACCTGACGTTCGACGAGTTGCACGACGTGGTGCGCACCAACCGGGCAGATGAGCGGCTCATCCGCCGGCGGGCTGACGAGTTCCGGTCGTACCGGCTGCTCACCCCACCCAGACTGCTCACGTCCGAGGGCGAGGCGCTCTTCGGGGCGTACCGGCGCGACGACGTGCCGGCCGGCGCGCTTGTCGGCCTCGGGGTGTCCGGTGGGACGGTCGAGGGGCGCGCCCGCGTCATCCTGGACCTGGCCGAGGCCGACCTCCAACCGGACGACATCCTGGTCACCACCTTCACCGACCCGAGCTGGTCCCCGCTGTTCGTCGCGGTCCGAGGGCTGGTGACGGAGGTGGGCGGCCTCATGACCCACGGCGCGGTGATCGCCCGGGAGTACGGGCTGCCCGCCGTGGTGGGGGTGGCACAGGCGACCACGCTGATCCGCGACGGGCAGCGCATTCGCGTCAACGGCACGGACGGGTACGTGGAGCTCCTCTCGTGACCGTCAGTGCGAGTGGCGGGGGACGGCGCTGCCGCTGCCGCCGACGAGGAAGTCGAGGTCGGCGCCCTGGTCCGCCTGAAGGACGTGCTCGCTGTACAGGCGGGTCCAGCCGCGATCGGCCGTCGGCAGTGGCGGTTGCCAGCCGGAACGGCGTCGGGTCAACTCCTCGTCGTCGACCAGGAGGTCCAGTCGGCGCGTCGACACGTCGACGTGGACCAGATCGCCGGTACGCACCAGCGCGAGAGGACCACCCACTGACGCCTCCGGTGCCACGTGCAGGATGCAGGTGCCGTACCCGGTGCCGCTCATCCGGGCGTCGGAGATCCGCACCATGTCGGTGATGCCGTCGGCGAGCAGCCGGCGGGGCATGGGCACGTTACCCACCTCGGGGAAGCCGGGGTAGCCGCGCGGTCCGGCGTTGCGTACCACGATCACCGTCTCGGGGGTGACGTCCAGATCCGGATCGTCGGCGGCGACGACGTAGTCCTCGATCCGGTCGAAGACGAGCGCCGGCCCGGTGTGCGTGAGCAGGTGGGCCGAGGCGGCGGAGACCTTCAGCACGGCCCCGGACGGCGCGAGCGACCCGCGCAGCACCACCGTGCCCGAGCCGGCTGCCTGGAACGGCTCGGCCATGGTGCCGATGACGTCCCGGTTCCAGCACCGGGCGTCGCCGATGTTGTCGGCCACCGTCGCCCCGCTCACTGTGACGTGGTCGAGGTGCAGCAGCGGGGCGATCTCCGCCATCACTGCCGGTACGCCGCCCGCGTAGGCGAAGTCCTCCATCAGGTACGCCCCGGACGGCATCAGGTTGACCACCATCGGCACGTCGGCGGTGAGGGTGTCGAAGTCCTCCAGCGACAGGGGGACGCCGAGGCGTCCGGCGATCGCGAGCAGGTGGACGACCGCGTTAGTGGATCCGCCGATCGCGGCGTTGACCCGGATGGCGTTCTCGAACGCCTGCCGGGTGAGCACCGACGACAGCCGCTGGTCCTGGTCGACCATGGCGACGATCCGGCGGCCGGCGGCGTGCGCGAGCGCGTACCGGCGGGAGTCGACGGCCGGTACGGCGGCGGCTCCCGGCAGCTGCACACCCAGCGCCTCGGTCACGCAGGCCATCGTGGAGGCGGTCCCCATGGTCATGCAGTGGCCCCGGCTGCGGGACATGCCGACCTCGGCCTCCGCGCAGTCGGCAGCGGTCATCCGACCGGCCCGCATCTCCTCGGTGAACTGCCAGACGACGGTGCCCGAGCCGATGTCCTGGCCCCGGAACTTGCCGTTGAGCATCGGCCCACCGGTCATCATGAAGGTCGGCAGGTCGACGCTCGCCGCGCCCATCAGCAGGCCGGGCGTTGTCTTGTCGCAGCCGGAGAGCAGGACCACCCCGTCGAGCGGGTTGGCGCGGACCGACTCCTCCAACTCCATGGCCAGCAGGTTGCGGTAGAGCATCGTCGTGGGGCGCATGAGGGGCTCGCCCAGGCTCATCGCGGGAAACTCCAGCGGCAGACCGCCGCTCTCCCACACGCCCCGCTTCACCGACTCGGCGAGGTCCCTGAGGTGGGCGTTGCAGGGGGTCAGCTCCGACCAGGTGGTGGCGATGCCGATCACCGGGCGACCGTCGAAGACGTCGTCGGCGAAACCCTGGTTACGCATCCAGGACCGGTGGATGAACCCGTTGCGGCCCTGCGCACCGAACCACTCGCCGCTGCGCAGCGGACGATCTGTCGTCGACATCAGCACACCTTTCTGTCCTGCGTCCGGGATGCGGAATCAGCGATGGCGGAGCGGGCGCGGACACCTATCGCCGCGGCTCCCCCGTTGCCGGCTCCCATCTCCCGTCGACCCGCCGGGAGATGGCGGTGTACTCGTCCCGCAGCTCCTCGGGGAGGATCCAGGCCGGGGCGTCCTGCCAGGCCAGGGGGCGAAGGAATCGTCGGATCGACGTGGCGCCCACCGACGTGTGCACGGTGTTTGTCGACGGCCAGGGCCCGCCGTGGTGCTGGGCCCAGGACACCCGGACCCCCGTGGGATAGCCGTCGAAGACGATGCGACCCGCGCGCTCCGCGAGCCCCTCGACGAGTCGGCGTACGACGTCGGCGTCGTCGCGGGGCCCGTGATGGACCGAGCCGGTCAGGGACGGCGGGACGGTGGCCAGCACGGTGTCGAGGTCGGCGACGTCGCGGTACCGGACCACCACCAGGAGCGGACCGAAGCACTCGTCGGCGATCTCGGCAGTCAGGCCCGGCAGACCGACCTCCAGCAGGGTCGGCGCGACGGTGAACCCCGCGCCGGGCTCGACCCGGGGCCGCGCCGCGACGCGGGCGCCGGCCCGCTCGAACGCGGCGGCCCCGCTCTCGTACGCGTCCCGGATGCGCTCGTTGAGCAGGACCGCGCCGCCGGAACTGTCGACCCGCTCCCGTAGCCCCTCGACCAGATGGTCGCCGCCGGGGTCGGACGGGATGAACGCCAGCCCCGGCTTGGTGCACAACTGACCGCCCGACGCCGTGAAGGAGGCGAACAGCCCCTCGGCGATCCGGTCTCCCCGGTCGGCCGCCGCTCCGGGCAGGACGACTATCGGGTTCAGGCTGCTCAGCTCGGCGTACAGGGGAATGGGGTCGGGCCGTTCGTCGATGGCCGCCTGGATGGCGCGGGCCGCACCGAGGGAGCCGGTCAGTGCGGCCGCGCGAATCGCGGGGTGGCGCACCAGCGCGCGGCCGGCCTGTTCGCCGTACACGATGGCCGTCACGCCCTCGGGCGCGCTCAGCTCGCGGATGGCCGACGCGATCGCCTCGGCGGACGCGTGCGAGGTCAGCGGGTGCGACGGGTGTGCCTTCAGGACGGTGGGACAACCGGCCGCGAGGGCGGCGGCGGTGTCGCCTCCGGCGACCGAGAAGGCGAACGGGAAGTTGCTGGCGCCGAAGACCACGACAGGCCCGAGGGGTACGAGCATCCGCCGCAGATCCGGGCCGCGCCCGAGCGGCGTGTCGGCGGCGTGGTCGATGGCCGCCTCGACGTACGCCCCGTCCCGCAGCACCTCGCCGAACATCCGGAACTGGAGTGCCGCCCGGGTGAGTTCCTGGTCGAGCCGGGCGTGGGCCAGTCCGGTCTCGGCCTGCGCGGTCGCGACGAGGTCCGTCCGGCGGGACTCCAGGGACGCCGCGATCGCGTCGAGCATCTGCGCTCTGCCGATCCGGCCCAGCCCGGAAAGCCACGGCACCGCCGCGGCCGCCCGGGCCGCGGTCGCCTCCAGCGCGGACTCGTCGGTCTCGACGAGGTCCGTCGGGCGACGCCTACCGTCGCGCGGGTCGACAGTGCTGACCACGTTCACAGCAGTCCTCTCCGTGCCAGATTGCCCATCAGGTCGCGGACGCCGAAGTGCCAGGGCGCGCACTCGTGGGCGTGCCGCACCCGGTTCACCAGGGTGCCGAGCGCCGGGCAGCCGATCCGTACCACGTCGTCGATCTTGTGGGTGAAGCCCTCACCGGGGCGGTCCCGGTCCTGGATGGGCGCGAACATCGTGCCGAGCATCAGGACGGCGCCGTCGGGATAGTGGTGGTGCGGGCCGATCATCTGCCGCACGAGAGTCTCCGGGTCACGTGACATCCGGGTCATCTCCGAGACCGCCTCCAACTGGAAGCCGTCCACCCCACGGATCGTCAGCGCCACCTCCAGCTCGCGCACCCGCCGCATGTCGAACCGTTCGTCGAACAGCCGGATCAGGGGACCGATGGCGCACGAGGCGTTGTTGTCCTTCGCCAGGGGGAGCAGGAGCGCCGAGCGGCCCTCGACGTCCCGCAGGTTCACGTCGTTGCCGAGGGTGGCACCGACGATCCGGCCGCTGGACTGGACGATGAGCGCGACCTCGGGTTCCGGATTGTTCCAGGTCGACGTGGCGAGCACGCCCACCGGAACGGCGGTGCCGACGGCGGAGAGGATCTGCCCCTTGGTGAAGATCTCCGCGTCCGGGCCGATCCCGACCTCCAGGTACTGGCTCCACATGCCCTCGGCGACCAGCAGATCCTTGAGTTGCCGCGCCTGCGCCGAACCCGGGACCAGACTGTGCAGGTCGGCGCCGACGTCGGCGAGCATCCGGCCACGGAGGTCCGCCGCGAGCGCCAGGTCTCCCCGGGCCCGTTCCTCGATGACACGTTCGATCATCGAGACCGGGAAGGTCACCCCGGCGGCCTTGAGCGCCTGCAGGTCGACCGGGGCGAGCAGCCACGGCCGGGTGCGGTCGCGGGTCCCGGCACCGGTGTTGGCCAGCACCGCCCCGATGCTGCCGAGCACCCGCCCGTCGAGCGCGGCCACCGTCGCGGCGGGATCGGGCAGTTCGCAGATGTCCCGGACGGTGGGGAACCGGTGGCTGATGTCGATGACCTGGCCGTCCCGGACGGTCACGGGTGAGGGGCCGTCGACCGACGGATCCCAGATCCGGCCGATGAGGACGCTGTCGCCGGCGTCGGTCGGCAGCGCTTCGGCGGCGGCCCCGAACCAGTCCACGTCGGCGGCCCGCCCTCGGGGCTCGGGCACCGTCATGAACCGCTCCCCGGGTCGAAGAAGGACCGCTCGTCCCAGACGGTGGTCAGAGACGACACCGCGGAACACATTTGCAACGATCGTAGCGACATATGCAACGACGTCAAGGAGTTGTTGCGTATCGCGTGCGCTACATTGCACATTACGCAACGAGCAGCGCCGGTGGGACAGCCGTCGCACGAAGGGAGACCTGGCCGGTGGCCCAATCCATTCGCCGCGCGATCGACCTCATCCGCCGATCCGCGGAACGCCCGCTGTCACTCACCGAGGCGGCGGACGTGCTCGGCGTCCACAAGTCCACAGCCCTGCGGATCCTGCGGACGCTGGAGGCCGAACGCTTCGTACGCCGCACCGGCGCCGGCACCTACGTGCTCGGCAGCGGGCTGATCGAACTGTCCGAACTCGCGCTCGGCTCGATGGACCTGCGCCAGTTCGCCGCCGCGCCCCTGCGCGCCCTGCAACGCGCGACCTGCCACACGGTGCACCTCGCCCAACTCACCGGCGACGAGATCATCTACATCGACAAGGTCGACAGCCAGGCGTTCGACGCCGTGAAGCTGCCCTCCCGGGTGGGCCGCGCGGTGTCGGTATACGCGAGCGCCGTGGGCAAGACGATCCTTGCCTATCTGCCCCCCGAGGAACGCGACCGCCTTCTCTCGCACGTCGTCTTCGAGAGGTTCACCGACACCACCCTCGCCGACCACGACCTGCTCGAAGCGGAACTGGTAGGCATCCGCGAACGCGGCTGGGCCGCCGACAACGGTGAGCACGACGCCTACGTCATGTGTGTCGCCGCGCCGATCCGGGATTCGCGGGGACTGGTCATCGCCGCCGCCTCGATCACCGCGATCGAGGTCATCGCCAACCTCGACCAGCTGAAGAGCAACCTTCCGCTGCTCCTCGCGACCGCGAACCAGATCTCTTCCGAGCTGGGCTACGCGGCTCCCGCCACCGACACCCCGGACGGCTCGTAGCGGACGAGCGTGGCCGCCGGGGCGGCGACGCCGGCGCGCACGCCACGCCCGCGACGATCAGGCTCCGACGCCCCGCATCGCCTCGATGATTGACTCCGCGACCTCGCCGGGCTGCGACACCGCCATCGCGTGGGACGCGCCGGCCACCTCCCGGGTCCCGCGTGCACCTGCCCGTTCGGCCATGAAGCGATGCGCGGCGACCGGAATGTTGCGGTCCGCGTCACCGAAGACGAACCAGCTGGGCAACGTCTGCCAGGCAGGGGCCTGCGTCGGCAGGCCCTCGCCGAGCGCCTGCTCGGTGATCGGCCGCTGCGTCCGGGCCATCAACGCCGCCATGTCGTCGCTGACGTCCGCGGCGAACTGCGTGTGGTAGGCGTCCTGGCCGATCGCCACCTCGTTGCCCCCGCTGGACACCGGGTAGGAGACCAGGGTGTCGCCGAGCGTGCTGCCCGGGAACTTGGCGGACAGCGCCAGCGCCGACTCCCCCGTCTCCGGGGCGAGCGCGTTGACGTAGACCAGGCCACGCACCGTCGGGTCTCCCGCCGCCGCCTCCGTGACGACCATTCCGCCGTACGAGTGAGCGACGAGCAGGACGGGACCGCCGATCCCCCGGATGACGTCCCGCAGGTACGCGGCGTCTGCCGTGACGCTGCGCAGCGGGTTGGCGGCGGCCACCACGGAGTAGGCGGAACCGAGCCGCTCGATCACACCGTTCCAGCTCGCCGACTCGGCGAACGCGCCGTGCACGAGGACGACCGTAGGTTTCTGATCCGACACGGCGGGCCGCTCCTTTGCTCAGGACGAGGATGCGGAGGCATCCGCCCGACTGCGTGGGCGCGGCTGATTACCCGCCGTGCGATCGGGAAACGTCCCGACCTGTCGAATCAGAGCGGATCGGCCCGGCCGAGCCGCCAGTAACCCATGAAGGCCACCGCCCGCCGGTCGAGACCACGCTCGACGACGAGGTGTCGACGCAGGGTCCGGATGACACCCGCCTCCCCCGCCAACCAGGCGTACAGCCGCGACGGCGGCACCTCCTCGGGCACCTCCCAGAGGATCTCGGCGTCCACGTCCACGTCAGTGACGGGCTGCGCGGTCACCGGCGGCGTACCGCCGGCCAGCAGCTGTCCCGCCGCCGCGGCGACGGCCGGCACCAGGTGGCTGCCGTGCCCGCCCGCGCCCCGGGGCAGCCACCGCACCTCGATGCCCGGAGGCGTCACGAGCGGCAGCACGTCACAGGCGTCGGGCACCTCCAGCAGGACGGTGCCGCACGCGTCGAGCGGGAGGCGTTCGCAGATGGCGCTGATCGCCGGCACGGCCGTCTCGTCGCCGGCCAGCAGCAGGTGCCCGGTCGACGAGGGCTTGAACTCGACCCCACCGTGGTCACCGTCGTAGCCGGCGTCCGGGCCGAGCAGGGCGATCTCGTCGCCCGGGCGTACCCGCCGCGCCCAGCGGGTGGCCGGGCCGCTGTCCCCGTGCAGAACGAGGTCGACGTCGACCTCGGACACGTGCGGGCGGACCGCGCGGACCGTGTAGGTGCGCACCGGGTTGCGCTCGTGCTCGGGCAGGGCGCGCCACTTCGCGTACCAGTCCGGGCCCTCGGGGAGATTCACCCCGTGCCGGCCGGGCAGTGGCAGAGCCAGCTTGATCCGCTGGTCGTAGCCGTTGTCGGCGAAGCGGTGCAGATCGGGCCCGGTGAAGGTGACCCGGGTGAAGGACGGGCTGAGCCGGCGTACGGCCCGGACCTCGACGGCGAACAGCCGCCAGGGGGCGATGGGCAGGGTCTGGGTCAGGCTGCTCGACGCCGATCCGACTGTCATGAAGGGTAGGCTAACCTAAGCCCTTTCGCGGCCGGTGCGGTGGGTCGTCCGGTCGATGCGGATGCTGGGTTCGGGCCCCGGCGAGTCCTCAGGACGCCTCACGGACGCGCAGGTCGGCCAGCCACACCTCGGCCAGGTCGCTGAGCGCGACGCCGAGGACCTCGCTGAGGCAGACAACTGTGCCGAACGCCGGCGCCGGAAGCCGGCCCACCTCGATCTTGCGCAGCGTCTCCGGTGAGATGCCGGCCGCCAGGGCCACCTCGACCAGACTGCGGCCACCCCGCGCGACCCTGAGCGCCGCGCCGAGGCGCTGCCCCGCTGCGATCTGCGCCGGTGTGAGCGGTGGGCGGACCATGTGAGCAGGATAGATCCGCCCTCGCGGACCGGCAACGCCGACCCGCGGGACACCTCGATCAGCGTGGTATAAATATACCGCCACGGAGAGGGAGTGTTGATCGTGATCGAACTCAAGTCCGCCCAGGAGATCGACCGGATGGCCGTGACCGGCCAGTTCGTCGGCGAGCTGCTGGCGGAGCTACGCGAGGTCGCCGCCGTCGGGGTCGACCTGATGGACCTCGAACACCACGCCCGCCGCCGGATCAAGGAGCGCGGCGCCGAATCCTGCTACTGGGACTACACGCCGTCGTTCGGTCGTGGCCCGTTCCGTAACGTCCTGTGCCTGTCGGTCAACGACGCCGTGCTGCACGGCCTGCCGCACAGGTACGCCCTGCGCGACGGTGACCTCCTGAGCATCGACATGGCCGTCGGGATCGACGGCTGGACCGCCGACTCCGCGCTGTCCGTCGTCGTCGGCACCCCCAGCCCGGACGACCTGAAGCTCATCGAGGCCACCGAGGTCGCGCTGGAGGCCGGGATCGCCGCCGCCCGACCGGGCAACCAGCTCGGCGACATCTCCGCCGCCATCGGCGAGGTCGCCCGCCGCTACGGCTACCGGGTCAACAACGAGTTCGGCGGGCACGGCATCGGCCGCACCATGCACGAGGCCCCGCACGTACCCAACGACGGCCGCCCCGGCCGAGGCATGAAGCTCAAGCCCGGCCTGACACTCGCCATCGAGCCGTGGCTCTGCCAGAGCACCGACCGGATCAGGTACGACGAGGACGGTTGGACGATCCGGTCGGCGGACGGCTCGCGTACGGCCCACTCGGAGCACACAGTCGCGGTCACCGCCGACGGACCGCAGGTGCTGACCCGCCGTCCCCGGCGCGACACGAGGCCCGGCGACCGCAGCGGTCAGTCGACAGCGACGAGCTGACGCCCCGGCGGCAATCTCGATAGCCACGCCGCCACGACCGATGCGATGATCGACATCTGGGTCGCTAGCTCAACTGGCTAGAGCATTCGACTGAGTAGCGCGTCCGCCCTCCGCCCTGTGCGGCGATGGGTGCGCTTCCTTCTCCTTGTTGGATCGAAGGGTTCGGGGTTCGAGTCCCCGGCGACCCACGTGTGCCGTAGGCGACGACCGGCACCTGTCGGAGTCGACCGGAACGGAGGGCCTCGTGCTCGAGAAGCTGCTCATCCAGAAGACGCTGCGCGTCCCGTCCAGCACCGGCGCGGCCGGCGACGGCACGCCGGTGGCCCGGCAGTTGGACACGGCGCTGCTCGACGTCGGGTTCTCGGCGTCGCGGGCCCTGCTGGACCACATCGGCACGCTGGCCCCCGCGCCGGCGATGGACCTGGCCGCCACTGTCGTCTCGGCGGTACGCGAACTCGTCGGCGACCACGTCCGGCACAACTCCTACTTCGTCGGCTTCCCCGACGACGTGCCGGACACCATCGAGTTCTGGACGGACCGGCTGCGCGCGGCAGTCCTCACCGGCGGCGCCACCGACGAGCACCTGCGGGACGCCGTCGCAGGGGGCGGGGTGAACCTGCTCGACCTGCCGGGGTACGGCACCTACCAGCACACCTACGCCGAGCTGTTGGCCGCGCACGACGACCTGATCGGCGCGGCCGGCGATCGGGTGACGGTGCTGCGCCTCGGTGACACCGCCGACGTGGAGGCCGAGCGGCTCTATCTGGCCCTCGCCGGGAGCGCGACACCCCTGGGCGAGGCGGACCTCGCGCTCCTGGGCGAACTCGCGGTCGCCTGCGCCGACGGCCCCCAGCCGGCCGAGATCCCGGTTCGGGAGAACCGGGCCGTCCTCAACGGAATCCGGCTGGTCCTCGGCCGGCCACTGATCGGTGTGGACACGACGACAGACGTGCTGCGCCTCGCCTGCCAGGTCTCCGGCGGGGACACCTCGCTCGTGACACCCACGCGGTTCCGTGCCTTCCGACGACCGGAGCGGCGGGTTCTGCTTGCCGCGCTGGACACGGTCGTGGGCGCGAACGCGCACAAGCTCGGTGACGTCGCCCGCTACGCGGAGCGGTGGAAGCGGCTCGCGGAGCGGCTGCACCCCCACGAGTACGACAGGTGGCCGCACGCCCAGGCGGTGTTCGCTGTCGCGCGCGGCGAGCGGCGCGTACGCAACCTCGCCGGCCGGGCGGAGGCGGCGATCAGCGCCGGAGCGATAGGTCCGGCGGCGTCGGTGCTGTCGGCCGCACCCGGAATGCTCCTGCGGTCCGCCGACCGGCTGCTGCGGCTGGCATCGCCGTCGGAGCGGTCCACTGTCGTCGACGCGGTCACCGGTGCACTCGGTTCGGCGTCCGGGCGGGTGCTCCTCTCGCTGCGCGAGCACGTCGACAACCGGTCGGCTCCCGCGTCGGCCCGGCTGTACGCGAGCCGCTCCCGTACCGCGTGGATCGGTCCCGACGTACGGCCGTCGCTGCCTGCCGAACTGGTGGCCGAACTGTCGTCGCTGCTCGACGCGGAGATCGACGCCCGCCTGCCGGAACCGGAGCGGCCGTTGCTCGTGGACCCGGAGGTGCTCGACGTCGCGCTGCCGCTGTCCGGCAAGGCGGCCGAGGGCGGTTTCGCGGTGCTGCCGCGTGGCTCACGGGGGTCGGTGTCGGGTGAGCTGCTGCGCTTCTTCACGTACTGGCGTCAGACGGGTCGTCGCACCGACTACGACCTGTCGGTGCTGCTGCTCGATGACGAGTTCCACAGCGCGGGCCAGGTGTCCTGGACCAACTACCACCACGACGGCGTCGTGCACTCCGGCGACGTCACCGACGCGGGGAACGGCGCGACCGAGTTCATCGACGTGCCCCTGACCGTCGGCGCGCGCTATGTGGTTCCGCAGCTGAACATCTACGCCGGAGAGTCGTTCGACGAGGTCGCCGAGTCGATGTTCGGGTACCAGGTCCGCTCCCGGGACCAGCTCGGCGCCCCGTTCGAGCCGCGGACGGTCCGGGCCCGGTCGCACATGCGTGGCCGGGGTCGGGTCGCGCTGCCGATCGTGTTCGCCCGCGGCGAGGCCGGCTGGCAGGCCGTGTGGCTGCACCTCCACCTGCGCGGTTGGCCGTCGTTCAACCGGGTGGAGGAGAACACGTTCAGCACGGCCCACCGGGTACGGGCACTCGTGGAGCGGCGGTACCTCACCGTCGCCTACCTGGTCGACAGGTGGCGGGCACGGACCGACGTGTCGACATGGGACGGACGGCTGCCCGACGAGCCGGTCACCTTCATCGGCATCGAGGCGCCCGAGGGTCTGCCCGACGGATCGGAGACCTATACACTTGATCGACTCAGCGAGCTGATCCCTGGGTAAGCGGCGACAGCCGAGGCCATGCGGGCGCTTCCTTCTATTTCCGTTCAACTCGGAAACCTCCGCGTCAGCGGAGGATGTGGTTATTCCAGTGCCCGCGCTCTCCTCGGCTCCCGTCCACGACCCATCCGGCCCCTGCAGGGGCCGGATGGGTGTCGCCGCGTCGACTAGACGCCTGCCGGCGGGGTTGTCGTGTGCTGGCGGGGCGCCGGCAGGACCGGCGGCGTCTCCAGCACGCTCCTCGCCGTGGCCCCGTGCGGTGCCAGACCTGCGGCCGTCTGCTCGAGATGCGCGAGGAGGTCGTCGGCCCACATCGATGTCTCCTGGACCACCGCGTGGGCCGTCGCCGCGACGAGCGCCTCGACGAGGTGGAAAAACTCCTCCACCTGCTCGGGCGAGGGTGTGTCGCGGCCAGCGCTGCGGCTCAACCAGGCCAGGTAGCTGACCCTCGTCTGATTGAGCTCGGACTGCAAGACCGCCTGCGTGTGCATGAAGCGCATCCATGACGAGCTGAAACCGAAGAGCCGGTCAGCGAGCAGGAACCCGCCGGCTGAGGCGAGGAGCACGAATCCCCACTCGGGTGTGGGCATGCTGGCGTTCGCGGCGTGCACCAAGGGCACCAGCCCTCCGCCCACGCCGAACGCGATCGCCAGTCCGCGGCAGGCCTTGGACCACCGTGAGCGACTGGTCTTGCGCCACAGGTACCACCGGATGGCCGCTTCCGCGGACGCCTCGGCCCAGGCGAACACCGCAGCCAGGCCCTGGTACGTGGCGGCATCCTCGCGGATCCGGGGCAGCGGCGGGCCGGTGAAGTTTCGCGGGGAATCGGGGGTCGACTGGCTGGACCCGCCAGCGGCCCCGTAGGAATTGCTCATGCTCTCGGCACCTAGCCCTTCATCACCCACCTGCCGGCCGAAACCCACTCCGCGCCGAGCTGGACAACCATCTCCCGCCACTCGACACGGAGGAAGTCAGCACCCCGCTCACGCCGGTCTCGCAGCAGTTTGATGATTGCGAAGTGGTTCGACTGGTTGTGTTCGAGTTCCTGTTCGGCCACGCCGGTACTGCCACAGCCAGAGACGATCAGTGACCGGCCGGCGAAGGCCGAGCCCTCTGTCCGTTGCCGGACGGACGTTTCCCGCAGTTGAGGTTTGTGCTTGTGGCCGTGCAGCACAAGAGAGAATCCGAGCCGGGACAGACGCTGCTCGACGATCCCCGCATCTCGCACCGTGGACATGTCCAGCAGGACGTCCTCGGCCGTGCGCGCCGGCGTGGGTCTGTCAAACGAACGGTGTAACTCGGGTTGTTGACGGCTACTTGCGGCCTGCGGACAGGCGTCCTTCGAAGGCGATGTCGAAGGCGTTCAGG
>NZ_JBVJGN010000028.1:0-17211 GCF_055587305.1 Micromonospora sp. NPDC047521
TCCGGCATCGCGAACCTCCACAACATCATCCTCACCGGCTGACCAACGGCCCCGCCCCAGACAACGCCTTCACCCAGTTACGAGACGTCCCTTAGCCTCAATCCGTCAGAATGTTTTTCCTCGTGGTCCGTTTCGGCTGACCGTTTTGTCCCTCGTGGTGGGGGTCGGGCGCGCTGGGGTGAGACTGTCATCCTCGACCCCGACGGGCCGCTGGCCGAGGCCGCCCCAGGCCCTGCCGAACGGCTACTGCGGGCTGCCCGTCCAGAAAAGCTGCCCGCACGCCAACGCCTGCTTGACCTGCCCGATGCTCCTCACCACACCCGAGTTCCTGCCCCAACACCACGAGCACCGCCGACAGGTCCTCCAGATCATCACCGCCGCCGAGGCCCGAGGCCACCAGCGGCTGGCGGAGATGAACCAGCAAGTCCTGCTCAACCTCGACCGCATCATCACCGGCCCGCACACCACCACAGGCCGGGCCGCCGATGCGAGCTGACAACACCATGCACCTGGTCACCGCGGCCCGACGACGACACGAACTCGCCCGAGCCAAGACCATCCGCGTGCTGCGAGAACTCGATCAGGCAGGCAGCCCCGTGACCCTCGTACTTGTGCCACGAACTCAGGGACGGTTCCCGGCTTGCGCGGTTGCTCGACGAGAAGGCCGATGGCGTGCTCTGGGTCCATCGAGCTATCGGCCCCTCGTCTCGTCAACCAGCCGCGCAAGATTCCTGGCAACGTCTTCGACGAACAGCTGAACGTCCTTGACCGGGTAGTGGTCCGCGTTGAAGACGCAATCGAGATCGCATCGCCCGTTGGACATCGGGCGCACCCCGAGGTGGAGGCTTTCGATGTGCCCCGGCACCGTCACCGCTTCCACCGGTCCTCCGTCGAACGGCTCCAACTCGAATGGCACGAAATTGACCACGAGCTGTTCGGAGCCTGGTTCCACCTCCACCGGCACCGCATTCGGCGAGCACGCGGTACGAATGAAGTCCCAGGGCGTGTCGTGAAAACGCAACATCCGCGCCCAGAGAGGTCTCACAAGATCTAGGACATGTCGAATGTCGTTCAATGCTCCGTCCCGCAGCCGCATAGGCAACGAGTCGGCGAACCAGCCGTGGGTGTTCGTGTGGTCTGTCGGTCGACCGGTAGTGATTACCCGGAACACCAAATCGTCGACCGGCCCGGACGCCGCAACCGTCGAAACGGCACTGGCGACCACCAACAGGAAGGGTGTGACCTTCAGCTGTCTGGCGGCCCTCTTGAGGTCGCCCAACGACACCGCCGCGATAGCACCCACGGTGGTGGCGAACCCGCGGAAGGGCTGCACGGGGAGGGTCGCGAATGGCACCGCGGACCTGCTGTCCGCCTCCACACCGTCGAGGACGCGTAGCCAGAAGTCGCGGGCCGCGGTCGATTTACCCCCCTGGTCGTACCGGTACTTCTCCCGGGACCACGCTACCCAGTCCCCGTAATCGCCTCGACGGCCGACCTCCGGGGGGTATGTCTCATTCGTCAACTCCTGCTGCATGAGGTGCATGCTGCGTCTGTCCGTCACGAGGTGGTCGCAGATGGTCCACGCGGTCCGGACCGGCCGACCACCCTCGTCTGGGTAGGTCAACAGCGCCAGCTTCCACAGCAGACCACCTTCCCGGGCGAAGGGCGTCCGGGCGAGATCTCGGGTCACGGCCATCATGTGCTCACGGTTGTCACAGGTGATTTCGTGCACAGGTAGACGCATGCCGTCGGCGTACGAGAGCCATCCCGCACCCTCGACCGACGCATCGGTGATCCATAGCGCCCTTTCGCGCTTCGCCAGCTCGAATGCCCGGCTGCACAGCGTCTCGTTGCTCAACCATTCCGGAATGGTGAAGGAGTTCGTGCTGTTTCCATACCGACCGTACCGCTGCTCGTTACGTACCCTGGCAGCCTGCTGCCAGGAGATCGGCCCCTTAACATTTACAGACAACGCTGCGACCCTTCGACTAGTTTTAGCAGGCGGATACTGCCCATGCATGGGCTTGGAGAGGCCAATTAGCTAACCAGCCTCTGGGCAATGGACTTCCTCAGAAGTGGCAGAATTGAAATCGCCCACATGGGGCAGATTGCGGAAGTGGCGTGGGGAAGTGGACACCCTGCTCGCTTCGATTGTTTCAGGGGCGAGTATACGGGTGTTCAGATGTGACCGCAAGCCCTTGCGTCGATATGCTGGTGCCGACAACGGCACTGCGGGCGGAGCGGGGTGGACGAGCACGCGCACCACGATCCGCTCGGCGGAAGCTCTCCGTCGCCGTCCTGACCGCCCTCCGCGAAGGGCCACTGCGCTACTCCAAACTGCACCACACGGTGTCTCAGATCAGCCCCGATGTCGTGCATTCCGGACGCTGACCGGACACCCTGAGCTACCTGGGCGCCCAGGACCTTGTCGAGCACCACCAAGGCGACGACGGTGCCGACTACCGGCTGACCGGCGGCGGCATGGAGGTGGTTGATCTCCTCGGCGAAATTGATCGGTGGAGTCGGTAGCACCGCGCGAGCGGCGAGCGAACTTGGCGATCCGGGCGTCCAACGCGGCGACCACGGTGTCAAGGTGGTCGATCTGTTCCAGGTAGTGCCGGCACCTGAACGCATGGTAGTCGGTGAACGCGCCATCAAGGGTCTCGACCAGCGCCGGGATCTTTTTCCGGGCCGTGCCGAAGCTCAGCTCGGCCAAGGCGGATCGCGTTCGCCGCCGATGAGTGCATCCAGGATGCGCCGGGAGCTGAATCCTGTCAGGTCGGTCAGCACAGAGGTCAGCTTCATCCCGGTGTCTTCCAACTCCCTCTCCAGCCGCTGGCCTCCTGACCGCGGGCCACGACGACCTCGGTGCGCCAGCGGGTCAGATCCCGTAGCCCCCGGATCGCCCGCGGGGGCACGAACGAAGCCATCACCATTCCGGAGGCTCCCGCGCGGGCCAGGAACGCCGCGTCGTTCGGGTCGCTCTTGCGGCCACGGATCCAGGCGCGGTTGTCCGCCGAAGTGAAGGCCCTGCGGGGGCTAACGCCGAGGCGGTCTTGCAGCGGCTCAACACGATCATCCGGGGCTGGGCCGCGTACTACCGGATCGTGCTGTCAGGTCGGCGAGATGGCCCGCCGGGAGTCCTGTCGTACTTTCACAGCGCTGCGACTGGCTCTCGATCAACTTCGTCGCACATGATGATCATAGGCTTCCGGCCGCTGCGTCTACTCCGGCCAGACAGCCCTGGCCGCAATCACCCCTCGAATCTCACTGAACGTGACAGCCATGGGTGTCGACCGACTTTCGAATGGCCTCTCATCTGCACAAGCTTGCTCAAGCACTCCACATAGGATCAACGACACCCTATCGCCCTCCGTCACCACCGAATGTGAGACAGGGCCGTTAACTTGACAGGCTCCGCTACCATGGCCGGCATGCCGTTAGTTGAAGTCGAAGGTCTTACGCGCTCATACCGCTTCAGCACCGGGATCTTCAAGCGCAACCGCAAGGTTGTGGAAGCTGTCCGTGGCATTGGTTTCACCATTGACAAGGGAGAGCTCTTCGGTCTACTCGGACCGAACGGCGCCGGAAAGACAACCACGATCAAGATATTGACCACGCTGCTGCTCCCCACAGGTGGTTCGGCCCGGGTGATGGGTCATGATGTGGTGGACGATCCGCGTGCGGTCCGCCGAAACATCGGCTACGTGTTCGGCGGTGACCGTGGCTTGTACGACCGTCTGTCGGCGCTGGACAACCTTCGCTACTTCGCAGAACTGTACGGAATTCCGCCAAGGACCCAGCGCACGAGGATCCCGGAGCTCCTGGAGACGGTCGGGCTCTCCGGCCGCGAGCCTTCCAGATCCTGCTTTTCGGCCAGGTCAGCCTCGACGAATAGGCCAGCCAACGTGACGTGGGCGAATTGACTGAACGGGACGCCGGGTCGTTCGGCGCAGAGCGGATCAGCGAGGGAATGGTGAAGCAGTTGTCAGCCGCGCAGCCGACTGTGCTGATGTGCAAGTGGCAGCCCCAGTTGGCGGCGGCGCTGACGGACATTCCGCTGTCCCGGTACCTCATCCTGGATAGCTATGACCGGCGCGGGCCGATTGAAGAGGAATTGCTGGCCGCTTTTTCCCGCGTCTACAGCATTAGCAGCTTCGACTCCCTTGAGGAGTTGGCGGGCGTGGTCGGTGATCTGTTGGTGAGCGGTATTAACGTGGACCACGTCCTGAGCCATCACGAGTTCAGCCAGCTCGGAGCGGCGTACCTCGAACGCGCCCTCGTTCGTGACCGCCATCCCGCGCTCTCGATCGGCCAGCGGGACAAGCGCGTCATGAAGTGCCTCGTCCAGCAGCATGGCGTGCGCACTGCGGCCTTCGTGTCGGTCTCTGACAAGCGCACTCCGCAGACGGTGACGGAGGTCGCCCACCGCCTCGGCTTTCCCGTGGTGGTGAAGCCGGCGTTCGGCTTCGGCACGATGAACACCGCCCGGGTCGAGGGGCTGGACGATTTGAGCAGGACCCTCGCGACCTACGCGGTCAACCCGTTGATCAAGTCGAAGCAGCTGATCGTTGAGGAATTCATCGCGGGAGAGGAGGTGTGTGTCGACGCGTTGTGGCACGACGGGGACTGCCTGAGTTTTGTCGTTCACCGCTACCTCCAGCCGAAACTCATGGTTGCCAAGAGCGCCGGTTCCGGGACCGCGACCGTCGATGGGTCGTACATCCTGGACCCAGCGGCTAACGTCGGCCTGTTTCGGGATCTCCGTCGTATGCAATCGTCGGTGAACGAGGCGCTGGGCATACGGCACGGCGCCACGCACATGGAGGTATTCGTCAAGCCAGACGGCGGGCTGGTGTTCGGCGAGATAGCGAACCGGATCGGCGGCATCTGGATACCCATGATGCTCAGCGAGTACTTCGGCAGGGACATCTGGCGGATCGTTGCGGAGGGGCACTTGTTCGGCACTCGGCCCGAGCCCGCCGATCCCGGCCGCTGCGTCGCAGGCGTCAACATACGTCCGGCTGAACCCGGCATCATTTCGCGGCTGCCGAGCCCACAGGAGTTGCAGGCCATTGAGGGAGTGTGTGGCTGGAGTCTGGCGACCTCGGTGGGAGCGCAGGCCAGGTTGGCGCACCCGGCAGAGCACTACCTCCTGCTGACCGTGGCTGCGGAGACAGCCGACGAGTGCGCGAATCTGGCCGGGCGGCTAGCCGGCCGCGTGCGGATCGGAACCATGTAGCCGAGGCACGTTCGAGGGCTCACCGGCCCAGCAGCGCGTGGTAGAGGCGCCTCTCGCCGCATCCTCGGGACAGCTTTGTCCCCATGGCGCCGACACCAAAGTAGATCTTGCGCAAACCGCGGGCGGCGCAGTAGTCGACCGGTCCGTAGTAGGTCGTATTGAAATGCGCGAACGAGCCGGGTGGTACCGAAAGATAGTCGGTGCCCGTGGCCTTCACGAACAGCGCTGGTCCCCACTCGTAGGCCAGCGTAGCCGAGATCATGGAGCCGTCGGGGTTCCGGCAGCTGATGAGCCGTGCGTGCTCCGGGTCGTCTGCGAACGTCGACGTCAAGTATCTGCGCAGTCCACTACTGGTCGCACGTCGCCCGTGCCTCGACTCGACCTGCGCGACCAGGTCAACCAGCCGGTCTGGGAGCTTGGCAGCGGGTCGCTCCACGTGGACCGTCAGCTTCGATCGTACGAGTTCCAGCCGCTCGCGGCGTACTGACGTTCGCCTGTTCTTCGATTGAATCGTCGTCAGGTAGTCGTTGAAGCTGCCGCCCGGCAGGTCGAGAACAGCTTCAGTGGTCACCTCCCGGCTGCTCCGCACAGCTCGCAGGTTCGCGAGCCCCGCGACAGCCTCCTCGGTAAGGTATGGAGCGACCAGCATGTCGGCGCCCCAGCCCGCCGCCACATCCAGGGCAGAGTCCATGAGAAGTTGGGTCAACTCATCACGCTCGTCACTGGTCGTGTCCCGACCGATCAACCACGAGTTCCGGTAACCGCGCCGTGCCCCCAGCACCGCGTAGACGCCCCTCTCGGCGAAGACCTCGCCGAAGTGCTGATGCGAATACGCGTCTGACAGCTCGTGCTTCATGAGACTGATCGGCGCCGCAGCCACAAGGTTGGAGCCGCGAAGCAGGCGCAGGTAGGCAGACTTCATTCCGGGCAGACGCTCATGACTGCGGATCCACCGGTACGAGGAGTAGAAGGCGTCATCGGGCACTACCGAGTTCCACGACGACTCGCTGATGTCCGCGATCGTGGGAACGATCTCGACGCGCACCATGGAGGGAGGTCCCTCAGGCCGCATCACGAAGCCTCGCCAGGAGAAGTCGGGTCAGTTCGTTCGGCACCGGATGCTCGAAGATGTCTTCCGGAGTACACGGCACGAGGAACTCCTCCTCGATCACAGCGCACAACTCGAGCGCTGCGAGCGAGTCGAGCCCCTGCTCCAGCAGGTCGCGATCGTCTCGCACGTCGGCACCGAGCGCGGATCGGGCAACGTCCACGATCCTGCGGTTCAGATCCTCTGCGGTCGGCGTGTGGGTGCGGCTCTCGTGCATGGTGTCTCCCTCACTTCGTTGTTGGTTTCGCCCCATGCGTCGCATGGCCAGACGATCAATTTTTCCGGTGCTGAGTTTAGGCAGGGTGTCCAAACGGGTGAGCCGGGCGGGTACCGAGGCTGTCCCGAGCTCTCGCAAAACGTGGGTACGTAGGGCACTCACCGGCGTGTCGTCCCTGATCACCACGAAGCCGTGAAGCTTGGTTCCTTTGTCGGTCCGTGCGGGCACGACGGCAGCCTCCTCGACCGCCTCATGATCGCGCAGTGTGCGCTCTACGTCGTGACAGTTGACCCAGACCCCGTTGACCTTCAGCGTGCTGTCGAGCCGGCCGGACAGCACGAGGCCCTCGGACCGGATCGCGCCCAGGTCGCCGGTGCGGAATGTAACCCACTCGCCGCTGCGGCTGAACCTCTCGGCCACTTCTGCGGGCGGCTCACCCAGGTAGCCCAGCGAGCCGTCGCGGGTGGCTATCACGACCTCGCCGACGCTCGTTTCGGCCAGCGTCTCGCCGGTTTCGGGATGCCGGATCGTCACCGATGTTCCGGCTAACGGATCACCGACCGGTACGATGCCATGGCGCAGCGGCTGCGGTACTCGGTAGTAGAACTTCGCCAGGGTGGTCTCCGCAGGGCCGTAGAGGTTCACAATGCTTTGGTCCTGGCCCGTGCGTGACCGCCACTGATCCACCAGCTGTCCGTCCAGCGGCTCGCCGGCGAAGAAGGTCATGCGGAGCGCGGGTCGAACTGCCTGTGGCAGGAGGCCGGCCTGCGCGGCGGTCAGCCAGAACCTGGCTAGGGACGGAACCACGTGCAAAACGGTGCATCGCGTGTCGAGCAGCCAGCCTAGGATCTTGCTGCCACGCAGTTGCGGCGGCGGGCAGACAAGTGCGGCACCGCTGGCGAGCGCGGCGAACATTTCGCGGTAGACGACATCGAACTCGACGCTGGTCAGGGCGGCGACCCGGTCGCGCGGAGAGAAACCGAACTCAGCGCGCTGCCATGCGACGAACGAACTCAGCGAGCGCAGGTCACCCAGGATAAGCTTGCGCCGGCCGGTGCTTCCCGACGAGCGAACGAGATAGCCTCCCCCCGCCGCGTAGACCTCGCTTCGCCTGGTCTGGAGCTGGCTGATCGCCAACGTGATGTCGGTCGGAAGGTCGCGTCGGCGAGTGACATCGGCGCGCCCGGATGCCCCGTCGACCGACACGGTCAGTAGAGGCTCCTGTGTGGACCCGCTACTGGCCTGCGGGCGCTCACCACCCTCGGTGAGCCACACCACCGCTCCACAGCGCAGGGCCGCCAGTAGGTGCGCGAGCTGCGAAGCGCTGACCGCCCCCTGGATTTGGACGAGGTCCCCCGCGGACATGCCGGCTCGAGTCAGTGTGGTCTCCGCCTCAGAGACGCGCTGGCCGAGTTCGTCGTAGGTAACCCGATGCTGCGGCTCCAGCACGGCGATCTCATCGGGAAAGTGGTCGAGTATTTCGGCGATGTCATCGATCGCGGAGGGCCGTGCCCGTGAAACACCTGCGGTTAGGGCGGTTGGAGTTTGACTCATGGGGGAGGTCATGTCGTCGGTGGCCCTTCACTCAAGTTCGCACTCCTTTCGATCGGTCCCGGCGTGACCGTGCCGCTGGAAAGTCCATCGCATGCATTCGGCCAAGCTGCGTGGCAACACGTGCCTGCCTCCCGGTCCGTCCGGGAAAATCGGCGCCCTGCCTAATGCCGGAGGCGGTGGTCGGGTTCGGTGATATTCGCCGGGCGCCTATCCGCTTCCAAGAAACCTCCGGTAACGAGTGGGAAGCAGTGACGAGGGACGGTGGAGCAACAATGCTGTCAGCGCATCATTAGCCCGGCGCTCTCCACACCAACCCTGTAGACCCTGAATCCGTGCTGGAACGACGGCACCGGCCGGGACTCGCGCAGGATATGTCCTGAGGGAATCGTGCCTTGAGCTAATCGCGGGGGAATCGAGCGGCAACCCGCCATGAGGGCCGCTGATGGGAGGCAGGACATCCGGACTGACCTGCGTTGGCAGCGTAACACGGCGATATCTCGATGTCAGCCCGTGCTGCTCTGCTGAGAGAATCACCTGGTCCGGCCCGTCTTTTCGGGCTCGACACCCACAGCGCAGGGCCTCGCATCCGCCCCGTCCGCCCCGCGAGTCGTCGGCCACCGGGCTCACGGTGGGTCGGACCGGCTAAACCAACTTCAAGTGCAGGTGCGTACGTCTTTACGGATCTCATGCCCCGCACCGGGCCTCGTCGTTGACGCCGTCATACTCTTCTGATCCGCGCTCAATGTACACCCTTCCCAGGAATCGGCATCTCCGCTACCATCGCCGGCATGCCGTTAGTCGAAGTCGAAGGTCTTACGCGCTCATACCGCTTCAGCACCGGGATCTTCAAGCGCAACCGCAAGGTTGTGGAAGCTGTCCGTGGCATTGGTTTCACCATTGACAAGGGAGAGCTCTTCGGTCTACTCGGACCGAACGGCGCCGGAAAGACAACCACGATCAAGATATTGACCACGCTGCTGCTCCCCACAGGTGGTTCGGCCCGGGTGATGGGTCATGATGTGGTGGACGATCCGCGTGCGGTCCGCCGAAACATCGGCTACGTGTTCGGCGGTGACCGTGGCTTGTACGACCGTCTGTCGGCGCTGGACAACCTTCGCTACTTCGCAGAACTGTACGGAATTCCGCCAAGGACCCAGCGCACGAGGATCCCGGAGCTCCTGGAGACGGTCGGGCTCTCCGGCCGCGAGCGGGAGCGCGTTGAGGGCTTCTCCCGAGGCATGCGTCAGCGGCTACACATAGCACGCGGGCTCCTACACGACCCGGCTGTGGTCTTCCTCGACGAACCAACGATCGGCATCGACCCGGTGGGAGCCCGGGAACTGCGGTCCACCATCGCCGCGCTGGCTGCCGGCGGCAAGACGGTCCTGTTGACCACGCACTACATGTTCGAGGCCGACGACCTCTGCGGGCGGATCGCCGTCATCCGTGATGGGAAGATCGTCGCCGAGGGGACACCGAGCGACCTGAAGCAAAGAGTGTCGTCGGGCAACGTGGTCGAGATCGAAACGTTCGGCCTACTTCCGGACCAGCTGGAGGCCGTTCGCGCCTTGCCCGGAGTACAGACCATGACCGTGGAGGAGCGGGGACACGCTCAGGTGCTCAACATCCAGACCCGCTCTGACGTGGATATCACCCAGACGGTGCTGACCAACCTCGCCGACACCCCGGTCGGTCGGATCATTTCCCGTGAACCGACGCTTGAGGACGCGTACGTCGAACTTGTGGGGAAGCCGTGACCGCGGCGATGCGTCCGATGCAACTCGCACGGATGATCATCATCACCTGGTGGCTCCACTTCAAGATCATCGCAACGTCGGCTTTCGAGGGCGCGCTTCAGGTGATCTGGCCGCTGTTCTTCGCGACCGCGGCATTTCTTGTGTACCGGGCGACGGGCGACCCCCAGTCCATGGTCTACGCCGGCCTCGGGGCGTCCATGATGGGCATCTGGAGCACCATCGCCACGACGGCCAGCAGCACCCTCCAGCGGGAACGCTGGCTGGGGACGCTGGAGCTGCTCGTAGCGGCGCCGACGCCCTTCGTTCTGGCGCTGGTACCGCTCACAGTCGCGATCGGCACCATAGGCGTGTACAGCATGGGCGCCACGCTGCTATGGGGTTGGTTGGTCTTCGACATTCCCCTGCATATCGCCAACGTTCCGCTGTTCGTGCTGTCGGTAATGCTATCGATCGCATCAGTTTCCATGGTCGGCCTGCTACTGTCAGTCACGGTGGTCCGCTACCGCACCGCCTGGGCGTTGGGTAACGTGCTCGAGTACCCGGGCTGGCTGCTCTGCGGGTTCCTCGTGCCTCTGTCGGTCCTGCCGGCCTGGGTGACCCCCATCTCGTACGCGCTGCCGCCGACGTGGGGCATGGAAGCTCTGCGCGAGTCCGCAACCGGCAGCTCACCTTGGTTGTCCCTTGGGATCTGCATGGGGCTGGCCCTGGGCTACGCGTCAGTCGCCGCGTTGCTTAGCGAAACTGTGCTGCGATCCGCGCGGCGGCACGCGACCCTTTCCCTCACCTAAGGCGTGCAATGCACTCGATACGCGTCTTCTTCATCGGCGGGTTGATCAGCTTCCGCGCGTTGTTCCATTGGCTGAGCCCATGGATCTACATACCGAGCCTTCTGGTCGCGCCGATCTTCCAAATCCTGCTTTTCGCCTACATCGGCCGCAGCGCCGGGACCGGCTCGGACGCCTTCTACCTCGTCGGCAACGCGGTGCAGTACGTGGCCATCCCCTGCCTCTTCGCCATGGCCAACACAGTCGCTGGTGAGCGAAATACGCAGACCCTGGGGATCGTCCTGTCGACACCGGCTCGACGCGTTCCGCTGTTCCTCGGACGCGCGGTGCCGGTGTTGGTGAACGGGTGCATCGTCTCCACGTTCAGCCTTGCCGTCGGTGCCGCGCTGCTCGACGTCACCATCCCGCTGTCAACGTGGCCGCAGGTGCTTCTGGTCGTCGCTGTTGGCTCAGCCTCCTGTACCGGCATTGGGATGATCAACGCCGCCTTGGGGCTTCGGGTGCGGCAAACCGCAGTCCTGTCCAATATCATCTTTGGGCTGTTGCTGATCTTCTGCGGTGTGAACGTATCTGTGGAGGAGTTGCCAGGCTGGATGGCGGCGGTCAGTCCCTGGCTGCCCCTAACCCATGTGATCGAGGCGGCGCGGGAGGTTGTCGACGGCGCGCCTCTCCAGGCCGTTTCGACGCTTCTGCTGAAGGAACTAGCGATCGGCGTCGCCTACTTTGTAGTCGGTCTCGCTGCCATCGGCATCTTCGAGCACAGCAGCCGCAAGACCGGCTCGCTGGAGCGAAGCTAAATGGACGCTCGCGCTCTCGACACCGGCATAGCTATTACTTAGGCTGGCCGTGAGCGCCTTAGTACTCCAGCCGCACCTGGTGGAGTTGGAGTCTTCGCTGGTAGTGGGCTGTTTTGGCGCGATGCTGGTGTCGGCGTCGCCATCGTGACCATCGATGGATGTGGTCGAAGGGTCGGATGGTGGTGATCAGGTGTGCCAGCAGACGTCGGACCTCGCCGAGGGTGAGCGGAATGAGGCCGTCCTCGGATTCGGCGCCCCCTTTTGGCGTGGGTGGCGGTGACGGCGAGGTAGGCGTGGGCGCACAGAACGAGTGTTATGTGGCGGTACCAGGCGTCGTAGCGACGCACCTGGTAATGATCCAGGCCGACCTCGGTCTTTGCGGTCTGGAAGCATTCCTCGATCGCCCATCGGGTCCCGGCGACCCGGATCAGGTCCTCGTCGTGCGTTCCGGTGGGGCCGAAGCACAGGTAGTAGGCCAGGTCGGTGGGGTTGGTGATGCTGCGGCGGATCAGCAGCCAGTGGCCGTATCCGTCGACCGTGCCGGGTAGGGAGGCCACGGCCCAGTCGTAGAGTCGTGGCCCTTTGGCGCCGGCGCCGCAGCTGCGCCGCTTCCAGGCCAGGGCCGGCGCGTTCGCGGCGAGGACGTCTGGGCGGGAGTTGCCCACCGTGGTCGGGACCCGTTGGTTGCGGGGCACGGCCAGCACGTAGCCGATGCGCTGCTGCTGCAGCCACGTCCGGAACTTCGAGTCCTGCCCGTATGCCTCGTCGGCGGTGACCCACCTTGCCGGCAGTCCGGCGGTGATGGCGCGTTCGACCATCCGCAGCCCCAGCGCGGGTTTCGTAGCGAACCCGACGCTGGCTGCGATGCCGGCTTCCTCGCGGCGGGCGGGGTCGTCGCACCAGCCGCGGGGCAGATACAACTCCCGGTCGATCAGCGTGCGCCCGCCCGGGCTGGCATAGGCCAGGAACACCCCGAGTTGGCAGTTCTCCGTCCGCCCGGCCGTGCCCGAGTACTAACGCTGCACCCCCGCCGACTTCACGCCCTTCTTCAGGAAGCCGGTCTCGTCGACGATCAGCACGCCGTCGTCATGGCCGAGGTGCTCGGACACGTAGGCAAACAGGTCGTCGCGCACAGCATCCGGGTCCCACGCGGACCGGTTGAGCAGCCGCTGCATCCGGTCCGGCGTGGTGTCACCGGCGGCCTCGGCCAGGGTCCAGCCGTTCTTGCTCGCTAGCGGCGACAGCAACCCGACCAGATAACTCAGCGCCTGCCGGCGCGGCTCCGCCCGCCCGAAACGGCGCGCGAACCGCGCCAACAGATCATCCAGACCTGCGCGCCAGCCCGCGATCTCATCGATCAACACAAGCACGAAAGCCTGCCCGCCCTGCTACAGACCACAACAGACAGACGGTGCGATCACCCAGCCAGCCACCGATTAGTATCGACATCCGCAGCTACGCGGCCGGCACAACTCGAACGTCGATCATGCCGATGAGCTGCCAAAACACTAAATCAGGAAGTACGGCTGGAGTACTAGGCGCCAAACAGTCACCCTCACTGATCACGATCTTGGCTCGACTCGGACAGCCAGCGTCGCTGAAGTTGATGGCCAGATCGACCGCAGGATGGCGGACCTTCGAGATCAATCCTTGAGCCTCGTTATTGACCTGTACACGTTCGGGCGTACCCAGTTCGCACGCTGGCCCGCATGCCGACGGATGTCGTCGACAGCCGGTGTCTCGACGGCTCTGACATCGTGTTCAACCCGTTGAGGATCTTGTTCAACCGGTCGGCGTCGCGCGACGTACCTGGCTTGGCAGCGGGTGCGGTTTCCAATCCGAGGCTCGGATTTGTAATCCCCTAGTGTCAGCGTTTGTCGGCGGACGTGGCCCACACGCCCATGCCGAAGCCCAGCTCCACCGCCCCCGGTGACCGGCCTCAGCCAGCACCGGTTGGGCTGCTCCTTCCCCGAACCCACGTCCTGCGCACGCCCCGTCCGGGAGCGCCAGACTGGCACGGGCTATCCCCGAGCCACCTCGCCTACCTCATCCGCCGCTACACCCAAGCCGGTGACGTGGTGCTCGACCTCGACGCGCACCCCGCCGCCATCGCCGCGACCGCCTACCTGGACCGGGTACCGGCCCGGCTGGTCACCAGTCGCCATGGCCTGCACGTGCGGCTCCTGCCGCCCGCCCCCGAACACCGGACGCGGCGCGCCATGCGACGTCCCGGCCCACGTGTCGACCTGATCCTGGCGACCCTGCCGCAGGGCGCACAGGGCCTCGCCCGAGACGGCATCGCCACAGCAATGAGCACCTGGCGGCCTCTGCTACGCCCCGGCGGGTTCCTGCTTGTCGGACTCAACGCCGCGCAGCCCCAGCCGGGCGAGTTCAGCCACCGCGCCACAGTCATCGCCGCCGCCCGCGCCGCCGGGTTCTTCTACCACCAGCACATACCCGCCGTCCTCGTCCCGCTGCCCGAGCACGAGCCGCGCACCGCCCCGGAACGCCCCGACGAGGCCGACGACGGCCGACGTCTGCTCGCCGGCCGCCACCTGCCGACCTTCCGGGACCTGCTCGCGTTCGGCACCACCACCACCACCGGTGAGGAGAACGCCCATGCCTGAGCCCCGTCCGCCGTTCCACATCGGCGACCCCCACGACTCCGAACCGCCGTACCCCAGCGCGTCCGACCCGGCGGCACTGCTCACCAAGGGTTACCTCGGCTCGGTCTGGCTCACCGGTCAAACCGCGTCGCGGGACCTGCGGCGCGGCCGATACACCCCGGAGTCGTTGACGCACCCCGGCAAGATGCTGCCGACCATCCCCCGCTACGCCATCCGCACCTACACCAACCCCGGCGATGTGGTCCTCGACCCCATGGCCGGCATTGGCACCACCGTCATCGAGGCCATGCACCTCGGCCGTCACGGCGTCGGCGTCGAGTACGAAGCCGAATGGGTCGCCAAGGCAGCCGACAACATCCGCCACACCCTCCAGACCGGGGCACCTGGCAGGGGCGAGATCTACCACGGGGACGCGACCGCGCTGCCGGCACTGCTGCCGGCCAGCCTGCACGGCCAGGTCTCCCTCGTGATCACCTCACCGCCCTATGGGTCGTCCACCCACGGCCACGTCCGCACACCCGGCCCGAGACGAGGCAAGGTCCGCAAGATCAACCACAAGTACGGCGGCACGGACAACCTCGCCTACCGCAGCCCTGGCGAACTCGCCGACGGGTTCACCGCGATCCTTGCCGGCTGCCGGACTCTGCTGCGGCCCGGCGGACACGTCGTCGTCACCGCCCGGCCCTACCGCCGCCACGGCGAACTCATCGACATCCCCGGCATGGTCGCCGCCGCCGGCATCAACGCCGGCCTCGAACTGGTCGAGGAATGCATCGCCCTCATCTGCGGCGTCCGCGACAGCGTGATCATCCCCCGGGCCTCGTTCTTCCAGCAGAAGAACGTCCGCGACGCCATCGCCAGCGGTGACCCGCAATGGCTCCTCCAGCACGAGGACGTGCTGGTCCTGAGAGCCCCGACGATCTCCGTCCCACACGACGCCGAGAGCAGGTCAGCACGCACAATGCCGCACACTGGCCGGCTTGATGCCTTCGCCCCGCACCGCGTGGATCGACGTGCACAGGCGGTGCCCCCGCAAACGCCAATCCCGGCGGCAGCGCCATCGATCCCCGGTCCCACCCGGACCGGGACGGTGAAAGGACATCCGATCCGTGCCCGCCCTATCCGCACCCCACGCCAGGGGACGTACAGCCCGACCCCACCGCCCACCGGCGGTCCGGCGACCCCCAAGGGCCACGCCCACAACTCGATTCACCTACTGCTCCGGGCCGGCAATGAGCACCCCGACGGCAGCCGAGTGGCGACCCGACCCCCTCCTGACCATCGATGACGTCGCGACCTGGTTGGGCAAACCGAAAAACACCCTCTACGCCTGGCACAGCCGAGGTAAGGGACCTCGCGCCATCCGGGTCGGCAACACCCTGCGCTACCGGCGCAGCGAGGTCGAACGCTGGCTCGACGACCACACCGACCCGGAGCGCTGAGCCATGGCCCGACCTCCCCTACCCATCGGCACCTGGGGCAACATCCGCACCGAGAAGCTCGGCCCCAACCGGTACTGCGCCCGAGCCCGATTCCGCGACTACGACGGCAGCACCCGCGACGTCGAGGCCACCGACACCACCGGCCCCGCCGCCATCCGGGCACTCAAGGTCAAACTTCGTGACCGTGCCGCTCCCAACGACGACGAGATCACCCGTGAGACCCACATCAGCAGACTCGCCAGCCTTTGGCTCGAAGAGATCACCGCAGAGGAGCGTCTCGCGCCGCAGACCATCAGCCAGTACGAAGTGAGCGTGCGCGTCTCGGTCGTGCCTGCCCTGGGCAACCTTCGTATCCGGGAGGCCAGCGTCGGCCGCATCGACAAGTTCCTGCGCAAGGTCGCCGAGGACCGCCCGACAGCTGCCAGGCTCGCGAAGGTCGTCCTGACGCAGATGCTCGCCCTGGCCGTACGCCGTGGCGCAATAACGACTAACCCCGTCCGCGAAACCGGCCGACTACGCAACCCACGCCGCAAGGTCGTTGCCTTAGAGACAGAGCAGTTGGAGGGCGTCCGTGCGGCAATCCGGCGGTGGCAGCAGGCCAGCCCCGGTAAACCCGGGCCTCGGCACACCGGCGATCTGGGCGACATCGTCGACCTCATGCTCGCTACCGGCGCCCGCATCGGCGAAATCCTGGTAACGCGCTGGGAAGACCTCGACCTTGCCGCCGAACGCCCGACACTGACCATTTGCGGCACGATCGTTTACCTCAAGGGCAAGGGCTTCTTCCGGCAGGACTGGACGAAATCCGACGCCGGCTTCCGAACCGTTGTCCTTCCTCGCTTTGCGGTAGGAATGCTGATGGCCCGAAAGCTCAACGCCGCCGATAACCCCCACGATGCGATCTTTGCCTCCCGGCGTGGTACCTGGCTGTCTCCGCAGAACGTGCGTCGCCAGTGGCGTCAGGCCCGGGTCGACGCTGGCCTCGAATGGGTCACGCCACACACCTTTCGCAAGACCGTCGCCACCCTGATCGACAAGGAGGCTGACGCCAAGCACGCCGCCGCCCAGCTCGGGCACGCCACCGAGCAGGTCACCAACAGGCACTACATCGTCAAGCCCGCTCTCGCCCCGGACAGCTCCGACATCCTCGAACAACTTGGCGCTGGCCGGGCCAAAACCAGGCACGAGCGTCGCCCCCATGGCCCACGCCGGACCGGATAGGCATACAGGGGCCGTCCCGACATGCCCCGCCACGGAACCGCTAGCTAGAACCCGATCGCCCACCAGCGTTACTGAGGGGTTTTCGGGGGGCGATTCAAAACTGCATAGATAAACATCAAGGCCCTGGTCAGCTTCTTGCTGGTCAGGGCCTTGTTTCGGTGCCCCCGGCAGGATTCGAACCTGCGACACACGGTTTAGGAAACCGATGCTCTATCCCCTGAGCTACGAGGGCGCGAGGGCCTAGTCTAGCGACCTGGGGGTTCACCTGGGGTGGCAGGGAGTGGCCCACGTTCACCCACGTCACCCGGACCGCCGTTCTCCCAGCCCAGGACCACAGCTCGAGCACACGACCCCGGTTTGCGACCGGGGGACTGTAAGACGAACGGTGTAACTCCTGATCAAGGAGCAGCACCTGATGTCCGAAGGATCGATGGCCGCCGTGGATACTGCCGCGGTGGCGA
>NZ_JBVJGN010000029.1:0-9672 GCF_055587305.1 Micromonospora sp. NPDC047521
CCGCTGGAAATAGCGACCGCAGGGCCTCTGACCTGCGTCTCAAGGCTCTGCCAAGGCCGTCGAACCATGATCATGCCGTGTCCAGGCCGTCAAGGGCTCGCGGAGCGTCTGCGCCGGCCTGGTCTCGACCGAGTGCCTTATCGATGGCCCGGCGGGTGCGATCCTCGCTGGCCGGCAGTAGATGGGTGTAGGTCCGGAGGGTGAAGCCCGGGTCCGCGTGGCCTAGGTAGGCCGACAGAGCCTTGATGCTCTCCCCGGCGTCCAGGAGGACCGAGGCGTAGGTGTGGCGTAGGACGTGCATCCCGTTGTGTCGGTCGTCGGGGATCCCGGTCGCGCGGATCGCGGGCTTCCAGACACCCGAGTTGAACGTCGAGCGAGACAGCGCCAGACCGGCGGGCGTCGTCAGGTACAGCTCGACGGTCCGCGGCTCGCCGGTCAGCGTCTCCCACGGCAGGGTCACCGGGACCAGCGGGCAATCCCGCGTGTGTTGCTTGAGTCTCGCGGCTACCGAATCGGGCAACGGAACTTCACGGGACTTACCGCCCTTCGGCGGGGCGAAGATCAGCGAACCTCGGACCAACTTGATCTGCCGAGTGATATGCAGGACCGGACGAGTCGGGTCGAGATCCCCGGGGCTGACCGCGAAGATTTCCCCCTGCCGTAGGCCGCATCCCGCGCCCAGGTCCACCGCGATCCGGTACCGGGGACGCACGTTCTTTCGAAACGCAGTCAACCGGGTGACCGGCCACGGCACCACCTTGGTCGGAGCGGGTTTCGGCCTGCGAATGCTCTTGACCGCGAACGGGTTGCTAACGATCTTCTTGTCGTCCACCGCCGCGTTGAGAATCATCGACACGTCCGTGAAGAGGACCCGGCGGTAACCCACCGACAGCCCTTTCTCCTGGATCTTCCGCGCCCACTCCCGAATCGTCGTCGGTTGAATGGACGCGATCGGCCTGTGCCCGAGTACCGGGTACACGTGCAGCCGGAGTTCGTATTCGATGCGGTCGCGGGTGAGTACGTCGGTGGTCGCCGCTGCAAGCCAGTCGTCGGCGTACTGCTTGAAGGTGGTGCGGCCGGCGTCAGGGTCGACGTAGGTGCCCTTGAGGATGTCGGCCTGGACGTTGGCGAGGAACGCCTGCGCGTCGCGCTTCTTCTTGTCGGGGAACGACTGCGATTTCTCTTTGCCGTCCGGGGCGAGGTACCGGACGCGGTAGCGCATTCCCTGCCCGCACTCTGGCTTTGGTTCTTGCCGGGACTTCCCATCCGGACCGACGACCGTCTTGTACCAGCGGTCAACGATATGGGCCATGTCAGGCCGCCTTGGACTGTTCGGTGAACCAGGCCCGCACCGAAGCCGGGTCGTAGCGCAGATGCCGGCCGACCCGGGCGGCGGGTGGGCCGTACTTGCGTTTGCGCCACTGGTAGAGCGTCTGCACCGGCACCCGCAGGTAGGCGGAGACATCTCCGATCTCCCAGAGCGGTTCGGTCGTAGGTGGTGCGGTCATCGGGACTCCTTCCGGGTGATGGTGATGTAGGTGCGGCTTTCGCCGCTGTAGCCGGCGGGTCGGGTGCTGGTGCGGCAGGTGACCCGTTCGCGGCCGTAGTAGCGGTGAGTTGGGCCGCGATGGTCGCGGCGTGGGCGGTGACGGTGGCGGTCGGCCCGATGAGCCGGACCGCGACCAGCGGGCGCGGACGTGTGGGCATGCCGCTCCTTCCGGTGTCGGTGGGTGGGTTGTTGCGTGCGCTGTGGAGTTGTCAAGGAACGGCTTCACGGGCGTTGACACGTATGTGTCAAGCGGCCAGGGGCTGGGCCGCGTGAGCGGCGGTGAGTTCGTCGGCCAGGGCGTCGATGCCGGCGAGGTGTTGTGCGCGGGCCATGGCGGCGGCGGTGTTGGCGAGCAGGGCGTCTCCGGTGGTGATCCAGCCGGTGGCCTGGTGGCCGAGTTCGTAGATGACGCGCTCGGTCTGTTCGTCGTCCCAGGTGTGGGGGTGGCCTTCGGTGCGCCGCCAGATGGTGCGCTGCAACCGGAGGAAGCCGAGGGTGACGGAGAAGGCGCGGCTCTTGGTGGCAATGTGTCCGCCGTAGCCGAACTGGTGAGCCCACCGCCGAAGGCGGGCGTAGTCGGGGTGCTCCCCGAGGTCCCAGCACGCCCGGATGAGCCGGCCGAGGTGCGTGCCGGGGTCGCCGTGAATCTCGACGGAGAGGTCGTCGACGCGGCGCAGGCTCAGGCCGGTTACCTCGGTGCTTTTGGTGACGTACTTGGCGATGTACCCGGTGATCTGGGCGAGGTTGACCTCGGTGCCGGGGGCGTTGACATGCTTGAGGTCCAGGCCCTTGTCGCCCCACGCGATGTGCCAGCCCTGCCCGCCGTTGTCGGGGTGGCCAGCGGAGGTGTAGGCGGTCTTTACGAACGCGGCTCGGACGGCAGCCTCGAACATGTCCCGGGTGACCACCGAGGGCGGGGGAACGATCGCCTCCGGGCAGTCGGGGTTGTAGCCGTCGAGACGGATCAGGGCGTGGTAGTGGATGACGCCGCGTACCTGGAATTCGTAGACCTTGATGTAGCGGCGGCGCAGGTCCACGCCGTGAGCCCGGCCGAGGCGGCGTAGTTCCCGGTCGGCTTGTTGGATGGTGCGGCGCCACAGTTCGGGTGCTTCGTGGTTCCAGACGACCTGGCCAACGTGGTCGTAGCAGTTGAGGCACAACGGCTGCCCGAGGTGGGTGTCGGCGGCCTTGTGGCGTTGCCCGCAGCGCAGCTCCTGGCCGTGGGGGCAGGTGCGGCCGAAGGGGTGGCACACCGAGGCCCGGCAGGTGCAGCCGTCCTTCTTGCGGCAGTCCGCCGCGTGCACCTTGACGACCCGGTGGTGGACCGGCCCGAACGACGGGGCGGTAGCGGTGAGGAAGATGGCGATGTGCTCGTTGAGCGGCGGCAGTCCCCACCGGTCGCCTTGCAGCCCGGCTTTGATGAGGTGGTAGGTGTCGCGGCGGTACAGCTCGGCGCAGGACGGGCAGACGGCGGCGCGGCGGTTGCCGCAGGGGGTGTAGATCGCGCCGTCGGGCATGTCTTCGGTGTCGACGGTGGCCATGCGGTTGCCGTCGGCGTCGTTGACGTGAATCTGCCCGGCCAGCCGGATCGGGTGCTTGCACGCCGAGGCGGCACGGACGTGGCCGAGCCATTCGGGGTAGTCGGGGTCTTGGGCGCGGGCGCGGCCGGAGGCGACGGTGCGGGGGTCGTGGCCGCGTACCCACCCGTCGGCGGCGGGGTTGCGGGGGCCGGTGGTGGGGGTGGCCCAGGGCCAGTAGCCGGCGGACTCAGCGGAGGCTCCCGTGCCCGAAACCGTGGTGGTTTCGGGCGCGAGAGGCAGCGTCGAGGACGTCACGCGGTGGCTCCAACAGCGGTGCCGTTGTGGGCCTTGTCGTTGGTGCTCGGTTGGGTGTTGAGGGCCGTCAGGATGTCGGCGGCCGTGTGGGTGGGGACGCGCAGTCGCACAGCGAGCTGACCGGGGGTGATGGGTTCACCGTGGGCTTTCTCGTGGGCGCTGGCGACGATCCGGGCTCCGGAGAGCAGCGCGGGCGCAGGGCCGGCTGTTACCGCAGGCGCGGTGGGTGCCGGGGTCGGGTCCTTGTCGGTGGTGTCCGTGGTGGGCTCGACCGTCGTCGGGGTGTGGGTGTCCTCGCCAGAGGTGGGCAGGGTGATGGGTTCGTGGACAGGTTGCGTGTTCTCGGGTGCGGGTTTGGTGGCCGGGGTCGCGGCGGCCGGGCGGACCGTCGGCGAGGCGGTGATGTCGGGTGACGACGCCTCGGCGAGGGTGGCCGGCGCAGGTGCCGGGACGGTTTCGGTGGGCCGGGTGGTGCGGTTTCCGGTGGCGAGTAGCGCGGCGGTGGCCATGAGCATCAGGCCATCAACGGCGAGGGGACCGAACCAGACGACGAGGGTTTCCTCGTTGTAGTGGTCGAGTAGTCCGGACAGGTGCCGGTAGGACACGAACGCGGCGACCAGGGCGACGGGCGGTAGCCCGACCCAGCGCAGCACGTTCCAGCCCCAGCCGGTCGGCCAGGGCGTGCGGGCAAGGATCTCGATGGCGATGAACAGGAACAGTGGCCAGACGATCGCGGAGATGACCGCGCCCGGTTCCGGGCTCCAGTTCTGGGGAGCGTCTTTCGGGGCGATGAACGAGTGAGCGATGTTCGCGGCGACGGAGACAGTTCCGCCGGACAGCGCGCCGATGTAGGCGTAGACGCGGCCGTTCTTGGAGGTGGTCATTGTGCCGCCTGCGTTGGGGCGGGGGTGAAGAGGGAGAAGGCGATGATGAAGGGCTCGGTGTAGCCCTCAGAGCGCAGCAGCAGGGTGATGGCGGGGAGGTCGGCGGCGGAGCTGATGGGCCGGGCGGTGGGGAAGTCGATGGCGGTCATGTCGGTGCCGCCGTTGGTGCGGTGGGTGAAGGTGAGCAGGTACCGGTACATGACGGTGTCCTTCCGGTCAGAGGCAGGCGATGAGGAGGGCGGAGACCCAGAGGCAGGCGTAGTGCAGGGATTGGTCGGCGAGGTACATGCCGCAGACCGGGGTCTGTCGGTCGGCGAAGGCGGCGGAGCCGGTGGCGCGCAGGATGAGGCGGACCGTCCAGCGGCGGTCCAGCAGTGCGTGGGTGATGGCCGAGAAGGCCAGGCCGGCGGTGAGTCCGAGAGCGGACACCGGCAGGTCGAGCAGGGCGACGGTGACGGCGAGCATGGCCGCGACCGTGAGGTGGTAGGTGCTCACGTGGATCAGGAGGTGACGCCAGCCGGTCCAGCCGGGCTCGGCTTTGTGGGACGCGTCGGCGTCGGTTTGCACGATGTGGTCGGCGAGTTGGTGCGCCGGGATGAGGACGGCGGTGATGACCGCGAAGACGAGGGCGGGGTTCATCGGGTTACCTCCGGGGTGCAGTCGAGGCAGGAGCCGGTACGGCGGGGGATGTAGTAGGGCTTGACCTGCCGGCAGTCGGGGCAGGTACGCCGCGCGGTGAGCGCCTTGTCGATGGCCGCCCGTTGGGCGGGGGTGGCGGTGCGCTTGGGCATCGCCAGGTCGAGGCGGAACAGGTAGGCGACGCGCTTACCGCGACGCCACATGAGTTGCGCGGCGGGTTCTTGGCCGCCGGGGCGCAGGTCGCGGGTGCGAAGTTGCCGGCGGGTCAGCAGGTCGCCGGGGGCGAATTTGTAGGGGTAGGTCGGCAGGCCGTAGCGCTCGCCGGTCGGGTCGTAGAACACCATCGGGTCCTCCGCGTCGTCGTCGGCCTGGTCCTGGCCGTGGTCGTCGCCGGCAGGAGTGCTGCCGGTGGCGAAGGTGGGGTGTTCGTAGGTGTCGCGGTCGATGTCCTCGGGCAGGAACGCCGCAGCGCAGACCGCGCAGACGATTGGACCTTCCTCGAAGGCCGTGGTGGAGATGCGCAGCTTGCGGGGGCACTCGCACTCGCACGAGACGCCGTTGTTGTTGTTCGTGCGGGTCTTGCCTTCCCCGGTCGGTTCGGGGTGGCGGTAGAAGCGCAGCGCCACGGCCAGGCCAGCGATAGCGGGCTTGTAGCGGGCGCGGGTGAGGTCGGTCAGGGTGCAGGGCGAGTAGCCGAGCTTGTCGTCCTTGGTGGTGGACAGGCCGAGTTCGGCGGCGAGGGTGGCGAATTTCTTGTTGTGCCAGCGGCCCTGCCGGGAGGTGTCTTGGATGCCTCGCACGTCGGCGAGGGCGTGGGTTGCTTCGTGCAGGAGCGTGGTGAACACGGCTTCCGGTTCGCGGGACAGTCCCTCACCGGAGATGAGGATTTCGGGCAGTTGTTGTTCGCCGGCTTGCCAGCGCAGGGCGGCGAAGTGGCCCCACTTCATGCCCTGGTTGGGCTTGGTGGGGGAGCCGGAGCCGACCACGAGGACGGCGGCCGGGACTTCGGTGTGTTGGGCGCGGATCGCGGCCCAGGCGGCTTCGAGTGCGCCGACGAGTGCGGCGGTGGAGATGTCGTTTTGACACGTACGTGTCAGGTCGGGGGTGTGGGCGGCGGTGCTCATGCGGCCCTCCGGATGGTGTGTCGGCGGTAGGCGATGGCGGCGGCGCACAGCGCCTCGATGACGTCGGCCGGTTTGCGGCCGGGAAGGGTCTCCCAGTCGAAGACCGGGGCGTGCAGGCCGGCGTGGCCGACGGCGATGAGGTAGGTGTTGAACCACTCGACGGCCGCCGAGTAGGCGTGCTGGTCGGCGTCGGTGATGCCGGTCAGGTACCAGCGGGGGCGGCCGAACACGGCGGCGCGGATCGCGCCGAGGATCGACGCCGGGTAGGTGCCCGTGCGGTGACAGGCGCACTTAGCGGGGCAGGCGTCGTGGGCGTCGTAGAGGCCGGTGGGGGTCCAGCCGTAGCGGCCCAAGTAGAGGGCGGCGCGGTCGAGGACCGCGTGAACGTTGCCGGTCGGCAGAGCCGAGACGGTGCTCATCGGGCGGCCCGCCAGACGAGGAACCCGGCGCGGGTCGGCAGCCGCTCGTGGCTGTACTCGTGTTCGGCGTAGGTTTCGAGGTCGTCCTCGGTGGCGTGGGTCCAGTCGTGGTCATCGGCGGCGTCGCGCAGGACGTCGAGGACATCGGCCAGGGTGTGGCCGGCGTGGTCGTTGAAGTCGGCGACGATCTCCCGGTCGGAGGAGCACAGCGCGCCGTAGTAGTTGTGCTCAGGGGTGCGGCCGTCGCGCCACAGGTAGTCGGCCAGGTGCCGGAGGGCGCTGTCGCATTCGGCGTTGGCGCCGAGTAGGACGGCCATGCGGTCGCCGTGGACGGCCATGCCGATAGCGCCGGTCACGCAGGCCGGCGGGAACGCGGTTTCGGTGGTGCAGTCGTAGTAGCTGCCCTGGGTCCAGCCTCGGATTTCGAGGTAGCGGGCGGCGCAGCGCAGGGTGTCGGCCGGGGTCAGGTCGGCCAGCGCGGCGGGGGTGGTGGGCTGTTTTTGGGTAGGGTTCATGGCGGCCACGTCCTTTCGTGGGCGGTGGTTGGGTCGGCAGACCGGGCAGCTTTCTCAGGGCCTTGGCCGGTCTGTCGGCCGTCTTCTATCGGTGGTGCAGGTGGAGCCGGAGAATCACCCGTTGCCTGCCGTCGCTGACAAGAGCGGGTGCGGAGCGGTAGACCAGGACGCCCGCGTGTCGGGCGATGGCGGTCAGGGCGGCGATGTCCTCGCCGGTCCCGACGAGCACGAGGTCCAAGACCCGAGTCGGCGTAGCAGTCGTGGTCATGCCGCTGTCCGCAGGTCAGCAGCGGGGGCGACGAGGCCGGAGCGGCGGCGGGTCCAGGTGGCGTAGTCGGCGACGCGGATGATGTCGGCGTCGGTCATGTAGGCGGCCTTCACACGGTTGGGGATGCCGCCTTCGGCGATGAGGTAGCCCTCGCCCTGGTTGTTCGGGTCGATGCTGTTGGACGAGAAGCCGCGGGCGTACCAGCCGTGCCCGAGCACGATGTCGGAGGACACGTCGTTGGTGCACCGGCCAGCGAACCGCCACGCGAACAGGTCCCGCAGTGACGGCGGGATGATGTCCGAGGACGGGCGCTGGGTCGCGGCGGCGACGATGATGCCGACGGCGCGGCCCCGGGCGACGATGTCGCGCAGCAGCGCGGCGAACAGGTCCTGGTCCTTCTTGTCTCCGGCGGTGGCGGAGAAGTAGGCGATCTCGTCGCAGGCCACGAGGATCTGACCGAACAGATCGTTCGGGCCGATCTTCCGGCGGCGGTGCGACAGCAGGAACGCGTACCGGTTGTCCATCACGGTCTGGACGCGGCGCAGGGTGCGGATGGCGTGGTCGATGTCGGGGCCGACGAACACGTCGGCGGCGTCCTTCCACAAACCCAGCTCGACCTGCTTGCCGTCGAGCAGGCACAACCGCACATCCGGGCACAGGGCCGCGTGACCGACGATGGTGTTCAACAGGCTGGATTTGCCCGCGCCGGGTTCACCGCCGATGAGGATGTTGCGGTAGATCATCGGCAGGTAGGCCGGGTGGCCGAACTCGTCGATGCCGAGGAAGACCGGGTCGAAGATGGACAGGCCCGCGCCGACCGGCACCGTCTGCGGCGCATCCGGTTGCGGGGGCAGTTCGATGGTGTCCGTGAGGTCCATGGCAGGGCTCCCGGGGTCGGTTGACACCTACGTGTCAAGGCGGGTGGGGGAGGGAAGGGGCGCGGACGTTTGACCCGTCAGGGGTGCTTGGTCCGCGCCGCCCCGGTCGTTAGGCGTAGTCGGAGGGGTCGAACCCATTCGGGCTCGCAGTGGGCGTGGTGGGATTGCGCGGCTTGCGCTGGCGTGGCGCATCGGACAATGCGGTAGCCGGCTGGTCAGGCACGTCGGGCAGGTCCAAGCCGACAGGCGGCATGCCCGGAGAGGTAGGGGCGTTGGCCGGGATGTCCGTGGGGACGTAGTCCGGCAGCGGCGACACAACGGTGTGCGCCAAGGGCTCGCGGCGGGTGATGTCGATGCGGATCAGTGCGGCGTACTTGCGGCCGGCGCGCATGACGCGGACCTCGTTGGCCCAGCACGCCACAGCCAGTTTCTGCACTTGGCCGTCCTGCTCCAGATCCCGCAGGGACAGGCCGGGGCGCAGCCACACCCAGACTCGCTCTCCGGCCGGGGTCGGCTTGGCGAGCAGGATCAGCGGCAGCGAGCCGTGCCGGTTGGTGGCGATGAACGCCGCGAAGCACAACCGCAGCCGGTGCCGCACGATCAGGCACCACACCCAGGCCATGACCCGACGACGGATCAGGCTGATGGCGGCGGGGACGCCGACGACCAGGGCGACGACGAGCAGCGAACCCCACAGCGGGGTCGACTGCATCAACGTGGTCCAGCCGTAGACGACGGCCAGGCCGAGCAGGATCTCCGGCAGCCAGTGCCAGAAGACCCGCAGCACCGGCCACGCCACGATCAGCGCGAACACCACCGCGCCGAGCACAGCGCCGAGGACGACGCCGAGCAGACCACCCAGGATCGGGTGCATGTACTCCGAGGCCACCATGGCGGCCAGCAGGCCAACCACACCGAGGGTGACCCAGAACGCGATGACGGCCCGACGACGGTACGAACGGGCAACCGGCGCTTCGATGACAGTGACGTTGTTGCCCCCACGGTTCGACCAGCCGAACGGGGACCTCTGGCTAGACTTGGACACGACAAGTCCTCCCTACCTAGGGACCTTGTTGGACAGGACGCGGGGTCGCAGACGACGCCAATCAACGGCGACCCCGTGTCCACCTCTCGCTTCTGTGGAGCCGAACAGGAACACCAGCCGCTAGACGGCGGCGGTCTCCATCGCGGTCAGCGCCGACGCCCGGAACGCCACACCCGAGCGGACCTTCCCGTCCCGGTCGTTGACCCAGGGCAGCGCCTCCAAGTCCATCGGCACCACCGGCTGACGAACAGCCACCGCCGGCATCACCGGGCTGACCACCGTCACGTTGATGACCTCAGCGCTTCCCTCCGACAGGGCGTAGAGCTGCACCGCCCACATCGGCTGCTTCGTCTCCCGATCGAACTTCTGCTGACCCGACTGGTCCAGCTTCGGAACCGGGTTCACCGCGACCTCGTACGACACCCGCGAGGTGTCCAGCAGCAGACGTCCCATAACTGACTCCCTTCAACTAGGGCTCGCTCACCTTGAGCGACTGCCCGGTTTGTAGGTTTGCCC
>NZ_JBVJGN010000029.1:9769-15668 GCF_055587305.1 Micromonospora sp. NPDC047521
TGCCACAAACCCACAAGGCATAGACTACGTATCGATGAGGGAAGACACAAGAGGTTCGCCCACAAACCTGCAAGGATGGAGGCATGGAACCACGACCTACTCTCGTCCAGGCGCCCATCCAGCTCCGGATCGCTGACGACATCCGGATGCAGATCGAGCGCGGGGACCTAGCGCCGGGAGACTCCCTGCCGACGTTGGCGGAGATCTGTGAGCAGTGGTCGTGCAGCATGAACTCGGCCCGGGGCGCTATGAATCTGTTGAAGGCGCAAGGCTTGGTCGATGCCGGACGAGGCAAGGCTCCCCGGGTGCGCGTTCCGGTACGGAAGGTCGTTCGGTCATCGGACCGGCACCAGGTTGAGAAGGATCTCGCCATCCGGCCTGAATCCGAGCGAGCCGTCATCGGCGAAGCCGAGACGAACCTCAACATGTCGATCGCAGAGCAGAAGTTCAACGCTCACTACGACGTCATCGATGCAAGCCCGGAGTTGGCGGAGGTCTTTAAGGTCCCGAGTGGCGAGCCGCTGCTGCGGCGACGGTACGAGGCGCATGACAGCCGGACGGGACACCTCTTGTCCTACAGCGTGTCCCACCTCCCGGTGGCACTGGTCAGCGATAACCCAGCGATATTGGACGGTAGCAATGAGCCTTGGCCGGGAGGCACGCAACACCAGCTTCTGACCGTGGGTGTCGAGATAACGCGCATGGTTGATGAGGTAACCGCAAGAATGCCGACGACGGTAGAAGCGCAGGCATGGGGGCTGGCGGAGGGTATACCGCTTCTGTTCTGCCGTCGCATCTCCTACGACCTAGACGGTCGCGTTGTGGAGATTTCCGATGCCGACTATCCGGCAGACCGAACCGAGTTCCGCTTCGTCACGGAACTCAAGCCCTGGCCGAAGAAGCGCCAAGCCGGCAGCGGCACGGACAGGGACAACTAGGGGAGATCGGAATGTCGAACGCTTCAAGCCAGGCAGATCAAGAGTTCTTGCAGCGCGCCATCGAGATATCGAGGCGCGCGCTCGAAGACGAAGGTAAGACGCCGTTCGGATCGATAGTAGTGCTGGCCGGCGAGATCATCGGCGAGGGAACTAGCAGTGTCGTCGAACTTCGCGACCCTACCGCCCACGCTGAGGTTATGGCCTTGCGGGAGGCGGGATCCCGGACGGGTACGCACTTATTCACCGGCGGAACGATGTATGCCAGCAGCGAGCCCTGTCCGATGTGCCTTGTGGCTTGTTATTGGGCGAGACTCGATCGGGTGGTATTCGGTGCGACGAGCCACGATGTTGCCACCTACGGATTCGAGGACTTGCAGCTATACCGCGAGCTAACCTTACCGGCCACTCAGCGTGCCCTGCGTGAGGACGCAGTACCCGGTCAGGCGAGAGATCACGCCGTGTCGGTACTCCGCTCCTGGGCTGGCAAGCTTCCGGTGCCCGTGGAGCCAAAGTACTAGGACGCAGTCATGGGTGCTGCGCGGCTAAGGCTGAATCTGCTCCTCCGCCTCAATCCTCGCCGGAGCGGCTGGCGGCGTCTCGCCCTCTTCTAGTTCCAAGGCGATCTGATACACCGGAAGTGTCACGGAAGGAATCCCTGTTCGAGATGCGAGATCCTGAATTGCGGCACGGACGTATGGGTACAGGGCAAGTGCGGCTGTTACATCCCCGAAGGCTCGCAGTTCATCGTCGCTAGCATCCGGAGGTAAAGAGTAGAGGGCTGCCATGGTCACCTTGGCCTTGAATACCTCTTCTTCGTCCTCGCGAGCTACGACGCTGACGCGGAGTCTGTAGACGCATCGGCCTTCCTCGCTAATAGACGAATAGGCCGACTCTGTCGCTACCTCGAACGTGAGGTCATCGCTCTCGGGGATTGAGATAAGGTCAGCCTGAAGCTCGGTCGCGCGAACGTCTCGCAGTTCGGCGTTGGCGGCGACGCGAGCAGCGTTCCGCTGAAGCTCATCCCTTACTTGCACAGTTCGACCTCGGATCGGTGGAAGCGCGTAGTGGATGCTGAGGGAGACCAAGCATCCACCAGGTCTTCTACGAGGGGGCGGGATTCTTGGCGAGCACGGCGAGGATGCATGTGGTAGGCGCGTACAGGGACCGACCAAGCGGCGACGCTTACATGTACATCAACTCGCGCCCGAACCGCGCGTGCGTAGCGCTGGAGGGTCGAGAGGTACGGATCATGCTCTCCGCCCTCAAGCGCGGACACCGCGGACTGGGTCGTGCCCATGCGCCGTGCGACTTCCACCTGGGAAATCTTGGCAGTCCGGCGTAGCGCAACAAGCTCCTTGATTAGCCGCAGCCGGTGCTCCGCGTCGGCAAACGCGTCCTCAAGATCCGGGTCTGCTGCCTCTGCGGCGAGGACCTCTTCCTCGCTGATGTAGTTCGCGGCGGCGGTGGTGCGGTGGCGGGCTCGGCGAAACATGATCGCCTCCGAGTGTTGGGGACTTGGTGCGAGAGTATCGGATCCATGCGATAGAGCGAAGAGACTTGCTGTAACGAGTTACCCACAGAGCAAGGCAGAGCAACTACTCGTCGCTGCCGCCGCCCCGGTAGAGCTTCCAGCGGGTCTTGGCACGCAGGATAAGGTGCAAGGGGGTCTTTTTAGACTTTTTCTCGAAAGTTGTCAGGATCCAGACGATGGTGCTGTACTGCCCATCAAACCTGAAGAGCGCTCGGTACTCCCTGCCCTGGGACGTGGCCCGTAGTTCGTGGTACCGCCCCTTGTGCCCGCTGAGCTGCTTGTAGTGGCGATCAAGTTCCTCGCCCTTCTCGTATGCCTTGATCACCGTGCGCAGCTCGACGTAGCCAGCTCGATCCAACCGTTGTAGTTCGTCCCATGCTCTCGGGTGGTAGCGAATGTGCCGCTGTCCCACGGTGTTCACCGCCCCTTCGCCGTCGCCCTGTGGCGGTACCGAACTTCACTATCAGTGCGGAAGCAGCCAACGCAAGGTAGTACGAGCTGCATGCGGGGATCAAGGGTCGTAGATCAGACTTCTACCAGTGTCGTCCAACTTGGACCGCATGCGCTACGTGAGTAGGCCGATTAGTCGTCCGGTCTCAAGAACTGGGTTGTGGGCTGTCATCGATGGACAAGGTGGGGTCGATCAATGGTGTGAGAACTTTCTGTACGAGATCAAGGCGGCCCGCTTCGCAGGCCGCTCGCGCCGCCGACCAGGGGCCGACCCGAACGGGCCGCCGCTCGGGGACCCCGCGCCCTTAGCGCAAGCGCAGGGGCGCACCCCGACCGGTTGCAGCCCCGCCGGCGGCGCGACCATACGAAGAAGCCCCGGGCCGCCAGGATGAGTGGCAGGTCCGGGGCTCCGCCCTCGCCGCGTCGAGACTTGCTACGGAAATCAGGGAATAAGAGGGTTGTTCCGGTTGTCGTGCAGCTTTCCCCAGTCATCCGATTTGAGCTCGCCCAGCATGAATAGGCTGAAGATATCTCGAATATCCCAGCTGCGGCTTGAAATGGCAGTGCGCGCTGTGTTCAATCCAGCGTGCCAGTAGTAAGTCGCCATTGAATGCCTTTGCGGATTCTTGACTGTCATAAGGCTCAACAAGAAGAACAGCATCGCGGCTATCGGAATTGGTTGCGCGGCTTCCTCTTGCCCTGGGTGAGTGAGCTGCGGCCGAGGCTTCCAACGCATGAAGTGGCTAAATGCCTCGACGTTCCCCGACTCAATCTCGTTAGAATCTACATGGAAGTCTGGAGACCATTCCCCCGCCTCGAGAGGGCGAACGTGGTTTTCCCAGGTGTGAAGGTCGCTCACGCATATGAGTGAGGGTAACTCGGTTGGGTGTTGAGCGAACTGGTGCAGTCGTTTGATCTCAGAGTCGATTTTCTCCAACGCCTCCACGCTGCTCCTCCACTCATGACTGTGGGCGAGAAGACCGTAGGGGATTGGATTGCAGGTATTTTCGTACAGAGTTGTTCTTCCGTGCTCCAGGGCTAACTTGCTTATCGCGGCGGAATTCGCAAAGAACTTCTCCAGGTGGGACTTTCTCAGCGTGTTTTTACATTCGAAAGCTGCCACCACCCCAGCGGCGAGGTAGAGCTTTTTGTGGCGCAGCTTGCGCGGATAATCCCCAGAGAGGACGACAACATCGACTTGTGGGCTGGCCGTTCCATCTGCGGCCAGGATTCTTCCCTTGGTCGCGATGTGCAGGTCTGCGGGTAGCCAGTCGGACAGCAGGCCCGCCCAGTTCGATTCTCCCTCGTCGCCCGCCGTGCCGGGGTCCTCGGTGGAGCGTCTATAGATCCTGTGATACTCCTCCTCCATTTCCCGCGTAACTTGGTCCAGGAAGGCCAGAAGCTCGTGGGAGGCTGTCACGCCACTAGCTTCGCGCACGTCACGGGGCAAGGCATAGAAGCGATCCGTGTCGAACAAGGCCTCCGGCGGGGCGCTCGGGCGCTCTGGGATGGTTGGCGCCATCCCGACAACCTTCGTCCGGGCCGAGCCGAGCAGGTGGGGCCTGCCCGGTCAAGGTCGTTCAGACGGTGGGGTGCTCCACCTTGACCGGGCAGGCCCCACCCCCTCCACGATGTGCGGACGAAGGCTGACGGGATGGCTAGGGAGCCAGCACTAGCCACGAAAGATCAATATCAAGAGCGGAGCGAGCGGTGTGATCAGCGCCGCCAATGCCAAGAGCAGACCTCGGATGGCATGGATGTAGCGCAACGTCAGTCGGTGACGCACTGCCGGATCTTGGTGGCTGCTGGAAACCATGGCGACCTCTTTTCCTGGTCTAGGTGGCGGGATGCGAGGTCTGGCGATCCTTCCAGGCTCCATTCCCTCGCCCTGCAAGCCTTCCAGCGAACCTGTGGGCGTTCCCAGACCATCTACTCACCAGCTACCCACCATCTACTGGGCATCTCATGGGCATCCGATGGGCGCGAGTCCTCCCGGAGCGATCTAGGACGAAGAGTTGTCATGATCATCGGGCACAGATTGGGCACAACCGAGAGCAGTAAGCCCTGTCAAACGACGATAGGTGTTGGCGACGGTTACGCCAGCCCGGTGTTCCGTCCGATAGGGAATTGATCTATCTATCGCAAGGGTGTATGGGGGTTCAGATCCCCGACAGTAACTCTGCCCTGGATCGTCATCTGCGCTGCCGCTAGCGTTGGCTCCGTGATGCGTGAAATCGAGCCGGAGGTGCAGCGGCTGCGGGATCAGGCGCTGACGAGTGTTGGCCGGTCCTCTGGTCGTACGCCGATCCGGTCCGCGCTCTACCACCTGACGCGAGGTCGGGTGGACCGGCGCCCGCGTTATACCCTCGGTCAGCTTCCCACGCTAGGAACACCTTGGCAGGACACCGTCTCTGGTCGGTACTTCGGATGGCGCTGTAGGGAGGCGAACTTGAACGGCCAGTTCGCCTTCGCGGTGGAGTACATCGTGTGCCAGCACTGCCGAGCAGCCTGGGTGGACAAGCCGTATACCGCTGAGGAGTACCAGCGGCAGGGACTTGCCTCAACCGCCCTGAGGGCGCTTCGCGAAGAGAACCCGGGGATGAGCTGGTTCACGGGTAGCGGACACATGAGAGACGCGAGCGCCTTCTGGATCGCTGTCGGCGCGGGTGTTCCTGGCGGATACAAGCCACGCGAGTTGTGCGAGCACATCGACAGGCACGGGGGATTGAAGCCTCGCTGGCTGCTTCGACGGCAGCAGCGACAGCGCACGTGATCGCCGGCTCCGTGGTTGATTAGCCCAGTCTCTGGGTCGTGATCGGGCTGCGGTAATTGCGGCCCAAGATCATGCCGTCGCCAGGCCGTCGAAGGTGAACCAGTAGCGACGAAGGATGACCAACGTTGACCGCTTGCGTCCCAGCTCGCGCGGCGTGACGCCCGCTTTGATCGTCTCTGCCGACCAGCGAGATCAATACCGCTGGAA
>NZ_JBVJGN010000030.1:0-11895 GCF_055587305.1 Micromonospora sp. NPDC047521
CCCACCCCGACTTCGGGTTCGCCAACACCCCCGACGACGACCACCGGTACGACGACGGCAGATTGCACGTACCCGTCGGCGGCGGCGTGGTCGGGGGCGGTGTCGTGGGGGGGCGGCGTCGTCGGTGGCGGCGTGGTGGGTGGTGGGGTCGGGGTCGTGTCACCGGTACACGTCACGCCGTTGAGGGCGAAACTGGTCGGCGCCGGGTTGCTGCCCGTCCACGATCCGTTGAACCCGAACGACACGGTGCCGTTGGTCGGGGCCGAACCGTTGTAGCTCACGTTCCTCGCGGTCACCGCGGAACCGCTCTGCGTCAGCGACGTGTTCCACGCCTGGGTCACCGTCTGCCCGGCGCCGTACGACCAGGTCAACGTCCAACTGCTCAACGGATCGCCCAGGTTCGTGATCGACACGTTGGCGCCGAACCCGCCCTGCCACTGCGACGACACGGCATAGTTCACCGAACAGCCCGCGGCGGCGGCACCGGCGGGCATGGCCACGGCGACGGTCGCCGACGCCAGCACCGCGACGCCGGCCGACACCAGGCCTACATTTCTCGCTCTGAATATGGTCATGAAGCACCCTCCTGACGGGACGGCGGCCCTCACATTCGTGGCGATTGTTGTTAGGTGAGCGTTAACAGCCGCGTCGCGCATGTTACGGGAGCGCTCCCACGCGTTCAAGTTTGTCTATGTATTCGCGCCCGCGCCGGGTCTCTCGTCAGAGCCAGACCACGATCCCGGTCAGGTCGTTGAGGACCGCCGCCACGCCCGCCCGGATGGCGGCCGCGCAGCGCTCGGCGGTGAAGGACGCCGCGTCGTACGTCGAGGACGCGCCGAGCCCTTCACCACGGAACGACGCCCCGTCCCAGTCGACAGCTGTGACGTTGTGCGTGGGCTCGGCCAACTCCGCGCCCACCACCAGGAACTTCTCGTCCAGGTGGCTCGCTGTGACAAGCGCGAGGGGGTCGATGAGGTCGTTGCCCGCGCTGACGATGAGGTCCGGGCCCATCTCCATGGCCCTGGCGATGCTGGAGATGGCGTCGTGCGTGTTGCCGACGACAATCGTCCTGAGGTCGACGTGTTCGTCGTCGGCCCACTCCTTCACGGCCGTCACGAGCGCCCGGGTCGGGTTGTCGTCGCCGGCCGTCAGCAACACCACCCGGTAGTCCCTCGGTGGGTGGACGCCGGCCCATGAGCCGGGCTGCGGCGTGATCGTCGCCTCTGGAGCGGGTGTGGTGGAGGGGGCGACGAATCCCGGGCCGAGAGTCCCGATGGCGGAGGGCTCGGGGTGCGGCTGGGACCAGTCGTCGCCGGAGTCGCAGCCGGCGATCAGCGCGGCGGTCGCGGCAAGTATGGCGACGGCCCGGAGCGGGGGGCGCAAGGCGGTCGTCCTTTCGAGTGGGTGCGGGAGGGTGCGCGTACTGCCTCGTATTCCTATCTCAGTTCCGGTCGCCACATATCTGTGGATGGCCGTTCGGGATCGTTGTTTTCCGGCGGTTCGTCGGTGTGCTGGCTGGTGTTCACCCACGCCGTGCAACGTGCACTGGCCAACCGAGGGAGTCGCATGTCAGGGCGCGTCCGCCGTTCCGTAATCGTCGCCGCTGTCGGGATTGCCGCAGCGGTTGTCCCATTTTTGGGCACCCAGGCGGCGTCCGCGCACGGCTTCTCGTCGACTGTGTACGCGAAAATATCGGCGGGAGACGAGGGTCACATCCGCACGGCGGTGGAACTCGAATACGACCTTCTCGTGGTGTCCGCCGCCGATTCCGGGGACGACGATCCGCTCTTCCGGACGGGAACTGCCGCGTTCGAGGCGGGCGACCCGACCGCCCGGGCAGCGGCCCTGAAGACTCACGCCCCGACCGTCCTGAAGTACGTCTCCGACCGCTTCTCGGTGACGTCGGAGGGCACTGCCTGCCGGCCGACCCAGGTGGGCGACACGACGATCGGCGAGCGCGAGGGCGTGCCGTACGCGAATCTGCTGCTGGACTGGGCCTGCGTCGGGCAGGCCGACGAGCACGAGGTACGCAGCGCTCTGTTCCCCGACGGGGAGGGCTACGTCAAGGGCACCAGGACGATCGCCACGTACGAGATCGACGGTCGTTCGGGCAGCGCGGCGCTCGACGCCGCCCACCCGTCCTTCTCGACCGCGCAGGCCTGGTACCAGCGTTTCGGGGAGTTCTTCCTGCTGGGTGCCGAGCATCTGCTGTCCGGAATCGACCACATCCTGTTCCTGCTGGCGCTCATCGCCGGGTCGCGGCGGCTGCGCGAGATCGTGCTCGCGGCCACCAGCTTCACGCTCGCGCACTCGGTGACGTTCATGCTCGCGGCTCTCGGGCTGGTCGAGGTGCCGGCGGCGGTCGTGGAGCCGGTCATCGCGTTGTCGATAGCCGTCGTCGCCGGTTGGCACCTGTGGGGGATCTGGCGGCGCGGTACGCACGCGGCCGACCTGGAGACGGCCGGCCACAGTCACGTCAGCCTGGACCGGGCCGGCTGGCTGCGCCTCGGTGTGGTGTTCTGCTTCGGCCTCGTGCACGGCCTGGGATTCGCCGGCGCGCTGGGCATCGACGAGGCGTGGTCGTGGACCCTGCTGTGGTCGCTGCTGGTGTTCAACGTCGGCATCGAGGTCGTCCAGTTGTCGATTATCGCCGTCGTCTTTCCGCTGCTGCTCGTGCTCCGCCGCCGTGCGCCGAAAGCCGGTCTCTGGGCGACCGGAGCTGTTTCGGCAGCGGTGTCCACTATGGGGATCATCTGGTTTGTGCAGCGCGTTTCCGGGTCCTGAGTAGGGCTAAGTAGTTCGTGAAGTGCAGTGTTTCGCAAGATCACGTTCATGACCGGTTCATCGGGCAGCGAAAGCGTGGATCTGCTTCCCCGGCGTCGGGCGAAGACACATCCATTTCTCTACTTGAAAAGGGAACAATGTCGATGACATTGAGCACCTCGACACGGGCCTCCGCGCTCGTGCGGCGGCGCCTGGTCGCCGGGGTCGCAGCCGGCCTCCTGGGAGTGGGCGCGGCCCTCGGTACCGGCCTGACGGCCACCGCGAGCGCGGCCGAGCCCACCACGATCAGCAGCGTGATCCTCGGCGTCGGCGCCAACGAGACCCAGCGCATCGTGACCTGGTACTCCTCCGCCGACACCGCGCAGAAGATCCAGCTCGCTCCTACCGCCGAGATCGTCAACGGCGAGTTCCCGGCCGGCGCGGTCAGCTTCGATGCCGTCGGCGCGGCGAACACCTCCACCACCGGGTTCAACCGGCACGCCACGATCAGCAACCTGCGGGAGAACACGGCGTACTCGTACCGGGTCGGCACCGAGGGCAGCTGGTCCCCGACGTACGCCTTCAAGACGCAGGACTTCGAGGGCGACTACGACTTCCTCTTCTTCGGTGACCCCCAGATCGGCTCCTCCGGCGACCGGCTGATGGACCAGGCCGGTTGGGAGGACACCCTGAAGGTGGCCACCGCGGCCAACCCGAACGCCGAGCTGCTGGTCTCCGGCGGCGACCACGTCGAGTCCGCGAACGACGAGGGCCAGTGGACCTCCTTCATGGCGCCCGACCAGCTGCGTCAGTACCCGGTCGTCGCCACCATCGGTAACCACGACGTCGGCGGCAAGTCCTACGAGCAGCACCACTTCACCCCGAACACCGACCGCACGGCCCCGTACTACGACAACGGGAACCCGGCGGGCACCAAGTCCGGCGGTGACTACTGGTTCGTCTACAAGGACGTGCTGTTCATCGACATCAACAGCAACAGCTACAAGCTGCCGACCGACGGCAGCAACGCCGGCGACGCCGCGCACGTCGCGTACATCACCGACGTGGTCAACAAGCACGGCTCCGAGGCCAAGTGGAAGGTGCTGGTCTACCACCACTCCATCTACTCGCCGGCCAGCCACGCGACAGACACGGACAACAAGCAGCGTCGGGAGGACTTCACCACCGCGTTCTCCAACCTCGGCATCGACATGGTGCTCCAGGGTCACGACCACAGCTACTCCCGTAGCTACTCGATCAAGAACGGCCAGAAGGAGAACCCGGCCGAGAAGCCGGGTGCCGCGGACGTGTTCCCCGGCCCGGGCGGCGTCATCTACGTGACGGCCAACTCGGCCTCCGGCTCGAAGTACTACGACATCAAGAAGCCGGACAGCACCGGAACGGGCATCCGCGGCAACGGTCCGGACCCGCTGGACCCGGACAAGTACTGGTACAACTCCGTGCAGAACCAGGAGCACGTCCGCAGCTACGTGAAGGTGCAGGTGCGCGGGGACAAGCTGGTCCTGGCGAACGTGCGCAGCGGCACCTGCGCGGCCCCGAACGCGGCGGTCGAGAAGGGCCTCTCCTGCGTCAACACCCCCGACGGGCAGCCGGTCGGCTCGATCGTCGACAACGTGACGGTGCACCCGTTCCACGGTGACGGCCAGTCCATCCAGGTCAACGTGCCGAACCCGGCTCCGGGCGAGTTCGGTTGGACGATCGACGGCTACAACGGCCTCGTCGACCTGGGTACCGCGCAGGAGCGTGACGGCGCCTACTTCGAGGCGACCGGCAAGATCAACCCGATCCTCGTGACGGACAGCCGCCGCTCGCTCGCCCCGTGGTCGATCTCGGCAAGCGTCGGCGACTTCCAGGACGCCGGGAAGACGTTCTCCGGCTCCTACCTGGGCTGGACCCCGTACGTGCTCGACGGCGGCGCGGGTGCCGAGGCCGGCGCCGCGGTCCTGTCGTCCTACGACGACCAGGGCAAGGGCCTCTCGGCCTCCAGCGGTCTCGGCGCGGCCGCGCAGGGTCACCCGCGTGGCGGCGCCAAGCTCGGTGCCGACCTGGATCTGAAGATCCCGGACAGCATCGCGAAGGGCAGCTACCGCACCACCCTCACGATCACTGCTCTGAGCAGCTGACCGAACCGTTCCATCCGGCGGGGTGGGCACCTTCGGGGGCCTGCCCCGCCACCCATGTGCGACCTCCCAAGATCACCTCAAGGAACCGACATGTATCCGTCCGTAACCCGCTGGAAGACACTCCTCCGTACCACCGCACTGTCAGTGCTCGCGGCCGTCGCTGTCGTCGGTGTCGGCGCCGGCCCCGCCTCGGCGGCGGACGGCAACGTCGCCTGGACGGTCCGGACGGCCTCCAACGGCTACGGCGAGGCCCGGTCCAGCTACAGCTACAACGTCAATCCCGGTGGCGCGGTCGAGGACGCCATGGTCGTGGCCAACCGCGGACCGGCGCCGCTGACCCTGGCCGTGTACGCCGCCGACGGTTTCACGACCGAGGCCGGCCAACTCGACCTGTTGACCAGGGACAGGAAGTCGGTAGCGATCGGCGCCTGGGTGAAGGCGAAAGCCGGGAGTGTGGTGGTCCAGCCCGGGAAGACCGCGCAGGTCCCGTTCACGATCAGCGTGCCGGACAACGCCACGCCCGGCGACTACGTCGGCGGCATCCTCACCACGCTGACGCAGGCCGACCAGGTCGAGGGCATCAACGTCGACAGGCGGCTCGGTATCCGGATCAAGCTGCGGGTCGGCGGCGAGCTGAAGCCGAACCTCGCCATCGAGGGCCTGCACGTGACGTACGACGGCACGTCCAACCCGTTCGGCAGGGGCGACGCCACCGTCACCTACACGATCCACAACGTCGGCAACGCCGCGCTGTCCGGGCAGCAGGCGGTCTCGGTCTCCGGTCCGTTCGGCGTGCTGCGGGTCCGGGCCGGTGACATCGCCGCCCCGCCGGAGCTGCTCCCAGGTGAGAGCTGGGACGTGACAGTGCCGGTACGCGACGTGGCTCCCGCCGTCCGGCTCGCGGCGACCGCCACCGTCACTCCCCTGCTCACCGACGCGTCGGGCTCCACCACCTCGCTCAAGCCGGTCCAGGTGACAGCGCACGGCTGGGCCCTGCCGTGGATGCTGCTCCTGGTGCTCGTCGTGCTGATCGCCGTGGTCGTCGGGGCGTACCTGTACCGCCGCCGCAGCAGGGCGCGGCGCACTGCACGCGAGGACGCCCGCGTCCGCGACGCCGTCGCGCAGGCCCTGGGCGGCCGGGAGCCGCAGACGTCCTGATCGTCGGTCGTCCTGATGGGTGAACGCCAGCCGGCACCCGGCCGGGCCGGGCCGCGAGCCGGCATGCTGCGACGGTGACGCCGGCCCGGAGAGGGAATCCACATGGTTGACGGGGACGTGCCCGAGCAGATGCAGGCTGCCGCCTTCGACGCGTTCGGCGGGCCGGAGGTGATCACCCTACGGAAGTTGCCGGTGCCGGACATCGCCGACGACGAGGTGCTGATCAAGGTCCTGAGTGCCGGCGTCGGGGTGTGGGACGTGTACGAGCGGCAGGGCATCCTGGTGCCTGAGGGCTCCGACCTCCCGATCGTGCCCGGCTCCGACGGCGCCGGGACGGTAGTCGCTGCGGGCGGTCGGGTCACCAACGTCGGGGTGGGCGACCTGGTCTACGTCTCCGCCACCGCCCGGCCCAAGGGCGGCTTCTACGCCGAGTACGCGGCGGTGCAGGCGCAGTACGCCGCGAAGGTGCCCGACGGTGTGCCGGCCGAACACGCCGGTGCCATGTCGACCGACGCGTTGACCGCGCTCGCCGGGCTCGACGCGCTCAGCCTGTCGCCCGGCGCCTGGCTGCTGATCTTCGGCGCGAGCGGCGGTCAGGGCCACCTCGCCGTGCAGCTGGCCAAGCGGCAGGGGCTCAACGTGATCGCCGTGGCCTCCGGCGCGGACGGCGTCGCACTGGTGACCCGCCTCGGCGCCGACGTGTCCCTCGACGGACACGGCGACATGACCGACGTGCTCGCCCGGATCCGCGACGCGGCACCGGCCGGGGTGGACGCCATCCTCGCGATGGCCGCCGGTGAGACGCTGGACCGGCTCACCGAGGCACTCGTCGACGGCGGGGTGGTCGCGTACGCCCACGGGGTGCGGCCGGAACCGCAGGAGCGACCCGGTGTCGTCGTCCGGGCCTACGACGGCGAGTCGAGCCCCCGACAGTTGCAGCGCCTCAACGAACTCATCGAGGCGGGACCGTTCGTCGTGCACGTGGCGGAGACGTTCCCGCTCGGCAAGGTGCGGGAGGCGCACCAGCGCCTGGAGACCTCGTACCTGGGCAAGCTCCTGCTCACGGTGGCCTGAACGCTCAGCGGGTGCGCTGCTGCGGCACGCGTACCGAAGCCATGCCGGCCGCCGTCGCGGCCTGGATGCCCAGGTCGGTGTCCTCGAAGACCAGGCAGGACGTCGGCGGTACGCCGAGGTGCTCGGCCGCGAGCAGGAACGCCTCCGGGTCGGGCTTGGCACGCGTGTAGTCCTCCGCGCAGACCAGCACGTCGAATCGGTCCAGCAGACCGAGCGCGTCGAGGGAGGCGGTGACCGATGCCCGGGAGCTGCCGGAGACGACCGCGAACGGCACCCGCCGGTGCGCGTCGTGGATGTGCTCCACCACCTCGGGCACCGCGGCGAGCTGCGGCAGCAACTCCTGGTAGATGCGCTCGCGGCTCTCCACCACTGTCGCCACCGGCATGGCCAGGCCGTGCCGGTCGTTCAGCTCGACGATGATGTCGGCTGTCGGACGGCCGCCCCAGGCGTAGAAGAGGTCCTCCGGGAACTCGCAGCCCCACTCCTCGAGTGCCCGCTGCCAGGCCAGGTAGTGCAGCGGCATCGAGTCGACGATCGTGCCGTCGCAGTCGAACAGGTACGCCGCGAACTCGCCTGGTGGCAGGGGAAGACTCATCGGCGAAGGGTACAGCGGCGGGTCCGGTCAGTCGCCGGTGACGGATGCCAGCCGGCGCAGCAGGTGCGCCCGCGGCATGTACTTCACGTCTCGGCTCCTCTCGGCGCGGCGGCGGTCCGCCGTACAGCATGACGACGAACGGCTACCGGGGATATCGACACGGCCTCCGGAACTTTCACTGCCGTGCCGGCCGCGCCGATTCGACATGTGGGTCGCGCCTGTCGACGCGCCGCTCGTACCAGGTCACAGCGATCAGGAGCAGGGTGAGCAGGGCCAGTTCGGCAAGTGCGTCCAGGGACCGCGCGACAGGTAGCAGGGCGAGCGGCAGGACGGCGACCACCACCTGCCCCCGACGCACGGTACGCAGGGTCAGCCGGCGGAAGAGCAGCCGGGCGAGCAGGTAGAGGGCGGCCCCACCGTAGAGGGCGGTGGCGGCGGCCCAGCTCAACCGGGTGGGATGCGACGGCTCGTCGGCGAGGGTGCCGAGCACCTGCTCGATGCCGAGCGCCACGTAGATGGCGCCGATGATCAGAGGGGCGTGCGCGAGACCGTACGCGTCGCCGGCCACGTCGGAACGCCGTTCGTCAGGCACCAGCAGTACCGAATTCCGCGCGGCGGGCGCCAGCCGGTCGAAGTACAACCACCACAGGCAGACGGTGATGACCAGGCCGAGCAGGGCTGCGACCAGGGCGGTTCCGGCCGGTGCCATCGACCTCGTCGTGGTGCCGGCGGCGATCAGCGCCTCGCCGAGCGCGATGATGAGCACCAGCCCGAACCGCTCGGTGAAGTGGTCCAGGCTCCGCAGTGGCCAGGGGCGGTAGGCGGAGGCGACGCGGGCTCCCCCGATGTCCATCAGGAGCGCCACCGTCCACAGGACGGTCTGGGCGACGCCGCCGAGCAGCGCGCCGCCGACGAGCGGGAGCCAGGCCGCCGTGACCGGCACGGCGAAGAACCGCAGGGTCGAGCGCAGCGGCGGGTCGGTGACGCTCGCCCAGAACAGCACCACGAGCTGCACCGCCCTGGCGGCCAGGTAGGCCAGGGCGAGCACGAGGGGCGCGTCGAGGAGTTCCGGACCCTGCCGCCAGGCCTCCGGCAACACGAGCGCCGCCACGAAGATCGCGGCCATCGCCAGCAGGGTGGCCGCGCGGGCGGGCCCGACGTCCGCGCGGACCAGGTTCCCCAACCAGAGGTACGGGCCCCAGGAGTAGATCAACAACAACAGGAGGAGCAGCCCCTGGGCGAGGGTGAGCGCCGTCGGCGGCTGTGCCATGAACGTGATGACCCGGGTGAGCGCGAACACGAATACCAGGTCGAAGAAGATCTCGAACATCGTCGTCCGGTGCCGGTCCCCGGTCGGCACCGGACGAACGTCGAAGATCCCCCTCATCTCCGCATTCTGCGCCAGCTTCGGCGCTCGTCGACGGGGATCACCTGCGGCCCGCTCAGGCCGACGCCTCCGTCCGGCGCCGGCTGCGCTCGGCTCGCCGCCGCACCTGCTGGTACGCGCCGGTCAACCCCATCGCCCGTCGTACCTCGACCAGGGTCCGGCGGACCTCCAGCCGGGTCCGTTCGGTGCCCTCGACGATCAACCGGTCGACCAGCCCCCGGTCAGCCTCGATCTCCGCCCGACGTTGCCGGATCGGCGCCAGGAACGACTCCAACGCGACGACCAGCCGCTCCTTGACCTCCACGTCGCCGACCCGCCCTTCCCGGTAGCGGCGGGCCAGGTCCGCCACCTCGTCCCGGTCCGCGTTGAACACCTCGTGGTACGCGAAGACCGGGTTGCCCTCCACGGTTCCCGGCACGTCCGCCCGCACCCGGTTCGGGTCGGTGTACATGCCGAGCACCTTCCGACGCACCGTCGCCGGATCGTCGGAGAGGGCGATCGCGTTGCCCCGGCTCTTGCTCATCTTGGCCGCCCCGTCGGTGCCCACCAGGCTGGGTGTCTCCGCCGGGATCAGCTCGGGCACCGGGAAGACCGGACCGTAGAGGTGGTTGAACCGGCGCGCGATCTCGCGGGTCACCTCGACGTGCGCGGCGTTGTCCCGACCGACCGGGACCACCTCACCCTTGACGCAGAGGATGTCCGCGGCCTGGAGCACCGGGTAACCCAACAAGCCGTACGGCATCTCCTCCTTGCCGGCGTCGCGGGCCATGTCCTTGAGCGACGGCACCCGTTCCAGCCGGGGCACCGTCACCAGGTTCTGCAGCAGGGTGTTGAGGTCGCCCACCTCCGGGATGGCCGACTGGAGGTAGAACGTGGCCCGCGCCGGGTCGACGCCGGCGGCGAGGATGTCGGTCACCATCTCCCGGGCGTTCGCGGAGACCTGGTCGATGTCCTCGCGGCGGTTCCGGGTGGTCAACATGTGCAGGTCGGCGATGATGAAGAAGCTCTCGTACCGGTGGTGCAGGCGCACCCGGTTGGCGATGCTGCCGACGTAGTGGCCAAGGTGCAGGCGACCGGTGGGCCGGTCGCCGGTGAGCATGCGTGCGACGGACATGGTGGTGTGCCTCTCGTGCGGAAGGTGGGTCACGCGTGGGCGCGCGCCGAGCGGGGCGGGTTGGCCCCGTCGGTCAGCGGGATCGACTCAGCTGGTCGCCCGCCATCGCGCGCCGGCGCGGAACCGCAGACCACCGGCACGGAGGACATCGAGGAGTTGCTCACGGCCATCACCGGAGCTGGACGCGAACCGGGGCGCCACACCGAGCGGGAGGCCGTCGACCAGATCGACCGCCTCCGGCTCGCAGTTGCTCACCCGGACCACTACCTCACATTACCCGCGGTGCCTCTCCTGGCGGGGCAGGTAGTGGTCCGTGTAGTACCTGCCGACGCGGTCCCGGTACTCCGGGTCGGCCGACTCCGGGTCGAACGGCGGCGCGTCCTTGATCTCCTGCCGGGTCAGGTCGACGTGTACGGCGCGGTCACGGTGGTCCACCCGGACCACCGTGCCCGCCGGCAGCAGCACCTTGCGACCGAGGATCCACGGCCCGGTGTCCACCACCAGGTAGCCGGCATCCACCTCGTCGCTCGCCTCGTCGACGGCGCCGATCCGCCCGTCGCTCGCCTGGACCTGGTAGCCGACCAGGTCGACGGGCGTACCCGGGCCGGGTGCGTCCGGGCCCTCACGCCCATCGCCCGGGTCGTCCGGCGGGCTGGTCGAGGGAGTGGTCTGCGTGTACCCACCGGCCAGAGCGGACGGGTCGCGCCAGGCCCAGGGATTGAAGATCGAGGGTTGCACGGGGGCACCTCCAGGACGGCTTTCACTGTCCCGCTACTCAGTGCCCAGCCTGGCGGCGCCGAAACGAGCCGGGTCGCCGTCCGGCCCGGTGACCAGCCCCGCTGGCATACTCGGCTGCCATGGTGCTGTCGCGCGGGTGGTCTGTCTTCCTGGTCGGGGTCGGGATCTGGACCTGGGTGATCTGGCCGAGGTTCGCGGTGGCCATCTGGCAGGACCCACGGGCCTGGTCGGCCGGCACGGTCGGAGACGGCACGCCCACCAGCTTCCTCTGGGTGCACGCGCTGTTGATCGCTGCTTCGCTGGCCATCGGTACGACGGTCGGCGTGCTCGGCATCCGCTCATGGCTGGCCGTCCGCCGCAACGCCGCATCCTGAGCTGCGAAAACGTCGTTACAGCAGGAGTGTGACGCGGGACGCTACCCGTCGATTTGACGATCAAACCCGTGGACGCGTAACTTTCTCTCTGCCAGCGCGGAACGGGGCAAACGGGACGAAGATCCTGGAGCACCGGAACGGACTGGCAGCCGGGTCAGGCAGGGGTTCGCTCCTGCGGGACACGGTCCGGGCGGGGCTCGCCTGATCTGCCGCGAGGCGGATTTGGTGCAGCGGAACCGACCGGGTAAGGTTCACGACCGGCAGGGCACCGGGCGAGCCTGCGGGAAACCGCAAGCGGCCGGCCTGCCAAATCCGATGACCTGACGCAGCAGTTCGCTGCTGCGTGAGTGCGCCGGCGCCAACCCGTACGAAGCATGACAGACCGGGACACACGGTTTGACACGGCGAAGACGGTGAGGTAACGTAGTAAAAGTGCCCGGCGCGAGAGCGGCGGGGACGCAGAGCGGAAAAGCCCCGAAACGGGTGCCACTGAGTGTGGTGTTTGGTTCGGTGTGTGGTTGTTCTTTGAGAACTCAACAGGGTGCTTG
>NZ_JBVJGN010000031.1:0-6831 GCF_055587305.1 Micromonospora sp. NPDC047521
CGGCCCGCCCCGCGCCCCCCCCCCGGGGGGGGGGGGGGGGGGGCCCCCCCCCCCCGGGGGGGGGGGGGGGGGGGGCGCCCCCCCCCCACCACCGCGATCACCGTCAGCCGGCGTGGTACGCCCGGATGATCGTCTGGTCGATGCCGCTTCCGCCGTTCGCGGCGGCCTTCACCCGCAGCGAGACGGCCTGCCCGGAGGTGGCCTTCGGCAGTTCGACCCGGTAGCCGTCACCGCTGCCGGTGACCCGGACCGACGTCCAGGTGACGCCGTCGTCCATCGACGTCCACACCTGCAACGACGTCACCTTCTGCGCCCTGGTGCCGCGCGCCTGCCGGACGGCCAGTGCGGCCGTTCCGCCGGTGGCGTGGTTGCCGGTGTCCATCGGCAGGGCGTAGTCGACCGCGAGCAGCGGCAACGGGACGCTCCCGGTCCCGTCCGGCCCGGCTGACCGGAACGTCCACGAGGTGGTGACCCTTGTCGAGATCGGCAGGATCAGGCTCGTCTCGACGTCGAGGTTCAGCCGGTAGTCCGCCATCTGCTGCGGCACCGTCACATCGGCGAGCGGGCGGTCCCGCTGCTCGACCAGCTTCCCGTCGCGGTAGACCGACAGCGTGCGGTTCACGCCGATCGAGGCGCCCTGGAGGCAGTCGGCCCGCTGGTGCTGGTCCGTCAGTGACACCAGGTCGATGTGCAGGTTGCCCCGGGTCCGCGACGGCGCGCTGGCGCAGCTCCAGGCGGCGCCGGCCGGTTCGTCGTACCAGTCGGAGTGCAGCGGCTGGCGTGCCCAGACCTTGGTCTGGCGACTGCCCGGCTGGTAGCCGCGGGCGGCCTCCTGGGCCGACAGGCCACCGTAGACTCCCTCGTCCGCCCAGAGGTAGCCGGGCGAGAGATAGTCGGTGCGGTACGGCGGCAGGTCCCCCTCGTGTGTCTGCGTGACGGGCACCCCGTCCGGCGTGAAGCCGCTGCGGATCAGCTGCGTGACCATCCCCTCCGAGTCCATCTGGTGGAACCGCTCGTCGATCCGGGCGAGCTTCGCCTGCTCGGCCCTGGTCACCCGGTAGGAGGGGTCGGCCGGAACACCGGTCGGGTACTCGTGCACCAGGTTGTAGCGGTACGGCTCGGCCGTCCCGGCTGGCGAGTTCAGGTTGACCGCTGCCCAGGTGCGCCGGGATCCGACGCCGGGCTTCGGCAGCGCCGAGGCGCGGACCGACGTCGCGGTCCCGTACCCGCTGATCTGGTGCCACCAGGACAGGCCGTTCGGCGCGGTCTGGACGTTCGTGACGTCGACCCGGGTGGGCGTGGTGGCGACCCCGTCGACAGTCGCCGTGACCGGCCTGGCCCGCGCCGGGTCGAGCGTCAGGCTGCGGTCGCCTGTGACGTTCAGGTCGGCCTCACCGACGAGCGTCGTCTCCAGCACGTCGCTGTCCACGTAGTAGGCGACCGAGGAGCCGAGGATCGCGTACCGGCCGGCCGGCACCCGGGTGGTGAAGGTTTCCCCGGGTGTTCCGCTCGGCCCGCCGTAGTAGATCAGCGGGTCGGCGAGGTTGGTGACCAGGACGTTGAGCCAGCTCTCCGCGCCCTCCTGGAGACCGGGCATCGGCTTCGTCCGGATCGTCAGGTCGTAGCTGGGCTGCTCGACGTGGAAGCTCACCGGGGTGGTCGAGACCAGCGTGCGACCGGAACGGGAGGTGACGGTGGCCAGGTAGAAACCCGGCCGGTTGCCCAGCGCCGCCCGGTCGAGGCGAAGCACGGCGCTCGCGGTGGCACCCCGCTTGAGCGTCACCCGATCCGTGGACAGCTTCGCCGCGCCGCGCGGCACCGGCTGACCATCGTGGTTGACGATCGACACGTCGAGGTCGAGGACCGTCGTCGCCGGGCTGGACGCGCCGGTCCAGCTCAGCTTCGTCTCGCTCGTCCCGGACTGCGGGTACGCGAAGGTGCCGAGGTTGACCACCGGCTGGTCGCTGGTCGGCCCGCCGAGGGCGCGGGCGGCGTTGAGGCGTCCCGCCCCGACGGCGTACGGGTCGACGCCGGTCAGCGGGTCGGCGGCGCCCACGAGCGCGGCCTTGATCTTCTCGCCCGTCCAGTCGGGGTGCCGTTGGACGAGCAGCGCGGCGGCGCCGGCCACGTGTGGTGAGGCCATCGAGGTGCCGCTGATGCCCTCGTAGTACCTGTCGACAGGGTCCTGGAGGTTGGTACCGGCGGCCCGGGCGGCGACGATGTCGACACCCGGCGCGACAAGTTCCGGCTTGGCCACGTGGCTGGTGACCAGCGGGCCGCGGCTGGAGAAGTCGGCCAGCTGGTCGTCGCGGTCGACGGCGCCGACGGTGAGCGCGCTCGTAGCCGAGCCGGGCGAGGAGATCGCGCCGCCGCTGTTGCCCGCGGCGATGACGAAGAGGACGCCGGTCTGCCGGCTCAGGCCGTCGACGGCGAGCGAGAGCGGGTCGCTGCCGTCGTCCGGGTCGCTGCCACCGAGACTCATGTTGATGACGTCGGCCCGGGTGGAGGCCCACTCCATGGCGGCGATGATGCCGGAGTCGTCACCGTAGCCGTTGTCATCGAGGACCTTGCCGATCACCAGCTGGGCGTCCGGCGCCACGCCGCGACGCTGACCGTGGGCGGCCGCGCCGGTGCCGGCGATGGTCGACGCGACATGCGTACCGTGGCCGTTGTGGTCGACGGCGTCACCGCCCTCGGCGGTGAAGTCCGCGCGGGCGACGACCCGGCCGGCCAGGTCGGGGTGGGTGAAGTCGGCGCCGGTGTCGAGCACCGCGACCCGGGCTCCCCGGCCGGTGTAGCCGGCCTTCCACGCCTGCGGCGCGGAGATCTGACCCAGGTTGCGGTCCAGGTCGCCGCGCTGGCCGCCGGTCAGCGCCGTCGCGCGGACCTTGCGGTCGAGCCAGACCTTCTTCGCGCCGGCGAGCAGCGAGTCGGTGGCCAGCTTCGCGGTGGCGGGGCTCTTCTTGGGTACGTGGCCAGCGACAGCGCCGATGCTGGGCAGCGACAGCACGTCGCCGAGCCCGGCCACCCGGGCGGACGTGGTCGCGGGCTGCACGATGACCGGCAGCTGCGGGGTGCTCTCGTCGTCGTACCCGTCGGCGATCAGCGCGGTGACGTCGAAGAGGTCGGGGTCGAGGGTCGAGCCGATCTGGGACGCGACGCGGGCGGGGACGACGTGCAGGTGGCCGTCCGGTCCGCAGGACTGGCGGATCACCGCGTTCGCGTCGGCCGGCCGGACGGTGGCCTGCGGGCATGCGGAACCGGTGCTCCGCACGGTCACCACGTCACCGGTCAGCAGGGTGACGGTGTGGCTGGTTCCGCCGGCCGAGGTGTGCGGTGTGCCGGTCGGGGTGGCACCGCTGGGGCCGGCTGTGGCGGGGCCGCCCGGTACGGCGGTCAGCGCCGTGGCCGTGACGGCGACGGCCAGCAGCCAGCGCGTTCTCTTGAGCATCTCGCTCCCTGTCTCATGTGGACAAATGCGCCTCTTCGGGCGACATCTCGCGAGATCATAAGTCTGTGTACGTGATCTTCGGAGCCCCGCGACGACGCATTTCTGACGCGTTCTGGCCTGGGTTTCCGTCGTGTGTCGGCACCACGATCAGTTCGATGTCTGTTCGATTACCGCGCCGCCGGGCAGCCTTCCAATATGAACGGAAGCCGTATCCCCATCCGAAGGGATCGACGGATCGCCCACCCGCACCTAGCATGACGGGCGAATGGATCTTCACGATTCGTCCTGCCGAGACCCGGCTACCAGCCCGACCGAAGGGAGACGCGCATGCGTCGACCCCGCCACCTGGCCCTACTGAGCGTCGGTGTGTCCGGCGCCCTGGTGCTCAGCGCAGCCCCCACCGCGGCGGCGGCCCCGCCCACGGCCACCACGCCCACAGGCATCGTGGTCGCCGACGGCATGACCCAACCGGTGTTCTCGCTCGCCGACGCGATCGAGGAGCGGGTGTTCGTCCAGACCCCTGTGGACAGCGACCACGACGGCCGACCCGACCGCGTCGCGATCGACATCTCCCGCCCCCGGGAAACCGCCACCCAGGGCTTCAAGGTGCCTGTCATCTTCGAGCACAGCCCGTACCGCAAGGGCACCTGGGACGAGGTGCCCTACCCGAGCGTGCTCGTCGACGACCTGCCGCAGAACGGCCTGACCGGCTCCGGACGTCGGGCGATGGACGTGGGCGCCCAGCGCGCCCAGGCGAAGGCCAACCTGCCCGGCTCGCTCGACGACTACTACGTTCCCCGCGGGTACGCGGTGGTGCTCGGCCAGAGCATCGGCACCGGCGACTCGGACGGCTGCCCCACCAGCGGCGACCAGGCCGAGACCCTCGGCACCAAGGCCGTCATCGACTGGCTCAACGGCCGCGCCAAGGGGTACGACGCGAACGGCGCCCCGGTCACCGCCGGCTGGACCACCGGCGCGGTCGGCATGACCGGCGTCTCCTACAACGGGACGCTTCCCAACCAGGTGGCCACCACCGGGGTCAAGGGACTGAAGACCATCGTGCCGGTCTCCGCCATCAGCAGCTGGTACGACTACTACCGCGCCAACGGTCTGGTCGTCGCACCCGGGACGTTCCAGGGTGAGGACCTCGACGTCCTGGCCCAGTACACGGCCGGGCAGGCACGGGCCGAGGGCACCTGCGCCGACGAACTCGCGAAGATCACCGAGGAGCAGGACCGGGCCACCGGTGACTACTCGCCGTTCTGGCGCCAGCGCGACTACCTCGACGCCCGCGACGTCAAGGCGAGCGTCTTCGTCGTGCACGGCCTCAACGACTGGAACGTGAAGACCGGGCACTTCGCCAACTGGTGGGACCAGCTCGCCGAGCGGGACGTACCCCGCAAGATCTGGCTGCACCAGGGCGGGCACGGCGGCCCCGGCAGCAGCGCGTCGGTCACCCTGCCCGACGGCCGCACCTGGACGTACAAGCAGACCGAGAACCGCTGGTTCGACTTCTGGCTGTGGAACGTGCGCAACGGCATCATGGACGAGCCGACCGCCGTCATCCAGCGTGAGAACCGGGCCTACACCACGTACGCCAACTGGCCCGACCCGGGCGCGCGCGACGTCGCGCTACGGTTCGCCGCCACCGACACCACCGCACCCGGCACGCTGACCACCGGCAAGCCGCCGAAGGCCACTGTCGAACAGCGCTTCGTCGACGAGGGCCGGACCATCACGCCGGGCACCCTGGTGGCCAACCCGGACACGGCAAGCGCCAACCGACTCGCGTACCTCTCCCCCGCGCTGGCTCAGGACGTCCGGTTCTCCGGTCGCCCCGAGATGCGGCTGCGGATGGCCATCGACAACAAGCCGGACGCGAACCTCACCGCGTACCTGGTCGACTACGGTCCCGCCGGGTCGACCGCCGCGCCCACAGTGGTGACGCGCGGCTGGATGGACCCGCAGAACCGCAAGAGCGCCGACCGGACATCGCCGGTACGCCAGGGCAAGCTGTACGACTACCGGTGGGCCATGGAGCCGAAGGACTACATCTTCCCGGCGGGCCACCGGATCGGCGTGGTCGTGTTCTCCACCGACCAGGAGTACACCCTGCTGCCGCTGGGTGGCACCGAACTGCGGGTCGCGCCGAACGACAGTGAGCTGCGACTGCCTGTCGTCGGCGGGCGGGGCGCCCTCGGGTTCTGAGTTTCGCCATTGCGCCACGGGTGGGGCAGTCCGACATGGTCGGGCTGCCCCACCCGCGCGTCGGGCGAGCCGGCCAGCCGGTCAAGGTCCGCGCGGCTTCGGGGAAGGTGCTGTGTCAGCGCGTGGTGAGGCAGCAGTTTCGGTGATGGTGCGCGGCAAGTCCCGCTACCCCCCGAATCGGTGTCGCAGCGGCGGCCGAGCCCCCGCAGGTGCCGGTTCCACGCACGCTCGACACGCCCCGCATGATCGTGCTCGATCCATGATGTAGTGCCTTCGGCAGGCGCATGAGGGGACTGTTTCGCGGATCGAGCACGATCTTGGGTGCCGGCGCGGTCTCTTGGCCACAGAGAGCGCCGCTTGCCCCTCGCCCAGCAATGGCGGGTTGGGACGAACCTGACTCGTTGTCCGATTCGCCCGCCTGTGCGGCGCCCGGGGCATCGGCCGCGCAGCAGGGGCCCCGGGGACCCGTCGGCCACCCTTGCACTCACATGTCGAGACCGTAGGACCACTGCGCGCTCCGGACCGGGCCAGCCGGTCAAGATCCGCGCAGTTTCGGGGATGTTGCTGTGTCAGCGTGTGGTGAGGCAGCAGTTTCCCTGACGTTGTGGGGATCTTGGGGGTCGTGTCGGGTGGGTGATGGACTTCCATCACCTCGGGGTGGGGTACGGGCCGTGGGCTCGAGGCGCGGTCCGGTTGAGGGTGCCTGGTTGCGGGGTGTTCGGGGGGAGATCCGGTCTGGGGCGGATGGGTGCGGTCCGCGCCGGCTGGGCGTGGTGTCCGGTTCGGCGGGTCCAACCCTGGGGCGGCTGTCGGGTGTGGGTGTCGCTGTCCCGTGGCCGGCGCCACCCTGGGGGCGGAATCGTGGGTCGGGCGGGGTCGTTATACCTGGCATGCCGCCGCGACCCCGGGTCGTAGGGGTGCGGCAGCCGCCGGGAACGCCTGACAGGCCTTGGTCGCATCCCCCCCGGGAGCGTCCGCCGGTCGCATCCCACCGGGAGCATCCGCCGCGAGCCTGCGGAATGGGTGGCCGGCCCGGCCGGTTACACACCCGGCACCCCCCGGAGCACCACGAGCCGGGAGCCCGGGTGGAATGACCCGCCGCCCCGCACCGTTACACCCTTCCCGACGCCGGCCCCTTTAGGGCCGCCGGGAGCAAAGACCTTTTCCCCCTT
>NZ_JBVJGN010000032.1:0-5396 GCF_055587305.1 Micromonospora sp. NPDC047521
GATTGTCCGGCGGCGTCCTACTCTCCCACACCCTCACGAGTGCAGTACCATCGGCGCTGGAGGGCTTAGCTTCCGGGTTCGGAATGTAACCGGGCGTTTCCCCTCCGCCATGACCGCCGTAACTCTATGAACATGTCAAACAACCCCGGGCGAAAGTTCACGGGTGTTCGCTCGTTCAGAGTTGCACAGTGGACGCGTAGCAGCTTGGTAGTCAAGTCCTCGGCCTATTAGTACCGGTCAACTGAACCCGTTACCGGGCTTACATTTCCGGCCTATCAACCCAGTCGTCTAGCTGGGGGCCTTACCCCACCAAAGTGGGTGGGATACCTCATCTTGAAGCAGGCTTCCCGCTTAGATGCTTTCAGCGGTTATCCCTTCCGAACGTAGCTAACCAGCCGTGCCCCTGGCGGGACAACTGGCACACCAGAGGTTCGTCCGTCCCGGTCCTCTCGTACTAGGGACAGCCCTTCTCAAGTATCCTACGCGCACGGCGGATAGGGACCGAACTGTCTCACGACGTTCTAAACCCAGCTCGCGTACCGCTTTAATGGGCGAACAGCCCAACCCTTGGGACCTGCTACAGCCCCAGGATGCGACGAGCCGACATCGAGGTGCCAAACCATCCCGTCGATATGGACTCTTGGGGAAGATCAGCCTGTTATCCCCGGGGTACCTTTTATCCGTTGAGCGACACCGCTTCCACTCGCAAGTGCCGGATCACTAGTCCCGACTTTCGTCCCTGCTCGACCTGTCAGTCTCACAGTCAAGCTCCCTTGTGTACTTGCACTCAACACCTGATTGCCAACCAGGCTGAGGGAACCTTTGGGCGCCTCCGTTACCTTTTAGGAGGCAACCGCCCCAGTTAAACTACCCACCAGACACTGTCCCTGAACCGGATAACGGTCCGAAGTTAGATACCCAAATCAACCAGAGTGGTATTTCAAGATTGCCTCCACCTGTACTGGCGTACAAGCTTCACCGGCTCCCACCTATCCTACACAAGCTAATTCGAGTACCAATGTCAAGCTATAGTAAAGGTCCCGGGGTCTTTCCGTCCTGCCGCGCGTAACGAGCATCTTTACTCGTACTGCAATTTCGCCGGGCCTGTGGTTGAGACAGTGGGGAAGTCGTTACGCCATTCGTGCAGGTCGGAACTTACCCGACAAGGAATTTCGCTACCTTAGGATGGTTATAGTTACCACCGCCGTTTACTGGCGCTTAAGTTCTCCGCTTCGCCCCGAAGAGCTAACAGGTCCCCTTAACGTTCCAGCACCGGGCAGGCGTCAGTCCATATACATCGAATTACTTCTTCGCATGGACCTGTGTTTTTAGTAAACAGTCGCTTCCCCCTGCTCTCTGCGGCCATACAACGCTCCACCCGCGCGGGGCTTCACGTCTCCGGCCCCCCTTCTCCCTAAGTTACGGGGGCAATTTGCCGAGTTCCTTAACCACAGTTCGCCCGATCGCCTCGGTATTCTCTACCTGACCACCTGTGTCGGTTTGGGGTACGGGCCGCTAAGAACTCGCTAGAGGCTTTTCTCGGCAGCATAGGATCACTGACTTCACCTGAATCGGCTCGGCATCACGTCTCAGCCTTCATGCGCCACGGATTTGCCTATGGCACGGCCTACACGCTTACCCCGGCACAACCACCGGCCGGGCTCAGCTACCTTCCTGCGTCACCCCATCGCTTGACTACTACCCGCCAGGTTCCCACGCTCCCTCAACTCAGTCCGAAGACCTCACCAAGTTCGGGTGGTTAGCACAACGAGGTTCATCAGGGACGCTCTTTCGCGGGTACGGGAATATCAACCCGTTGTCCATCGACTACGCCTCTCGGCCTCGCCTTAGGTCCCGACTCACCCAGGGCGGATTAGCCTGGCCCTGGAACCCTTGGTCATCCGGCGGAAGGGTTTCTCACCCTTCTTTCGCTACTCATGCCTGCATTCTCACTCGTGCCGCGTCCACAACTGGGTCACCCCGCTGCTTCACTCGCGGCACGACGCTCCCCTACCCATCCACACACCTGCACGCACCATCAAGGGCACGCGTGGTTAAAATGTGAATGCCACAGCTTCGGCGGTGTGCTTGAGCCCCGCTACATTGTCGGCGCGGAACCACTTGACCAGTGAGCTATTACGCACTCTTTAAAGGGTGGCTGCTTCTAAGCCAACCTCCTGGTTGTCTATGCGACCCCACATCCTTTTCCACTTAGCACACGCTTAGGGGCCTTAGCTGGTGATCTGGGCTGTTTCCCTCTCGACTACGAAGCTTATCCCCCGCAGTCTCACTGCCGCGCTCTCACTTACCGGCATTCGGAGTTTGGCTGATTTCGGTAAGCTTGTGGGCCCCCTAGACCATCCAGTGCTCTACCTCCGGCAAGAAACACGCGACGCTGCACCTAAATGCATTTCGGGGAGAACCAGCTATCACGGAGTTTGATTGGCCTTTCACCCCTAACCACAGGTCATCCCCCAATTTTTCAACATTGGTGGGTTCGGCCCTCCACGCGGTCTTACCCGCGCTTCAGCCTGCCCATGGCTAGATCACTCCGCTTCGGGTCTAGGACACGCGACTGAATCGCCCTATTCAGACTCGCTTTCGCTACGGCTCCCCCACACGGGTTAACCTCGCCACATGCCACTAACTCGCAGGCTCATTCTTCAAAAGGCACGCCGTCACCCCGCAAGGCTCCGACGGATTGTAGGCGAACGGTTTCAGGTACTATTTCACTCCCCTCCCGGGGTACTTTTCACCATTCCCTCACGGTACTCGTCCGCTATCGGTCACCAGGAAGTATTTAGGCTTACCAGGTGGTCCTGGCAGATTCACGGCAGATTTCAGGGGTCCGCCGCTACTCGGGAACACCCACAGAAGGTCAGCAACTTTCACCTACCGGACTCTCACCGTCTACGGTCAGCCATTCCAGACTGTTCGACTAGCCACTGACTTTGTAACTTCTCGAACAAGTGTCAGCTTGTTCAGCAGGGTCCCACAACCCCAACCACGCAACCCCTGACAGGTATCACACGCAGCCGGTTTAGCCTCAATCCGCTTTCGCTCGCCACTACTCACGGAATCACTAAATTGTTTTCTCTTCCTACGGGTACTGAGATGTTTCACTTCCCCGCGTTCCCCCCACACACCCTATGTGTTCAGGTGCGGGTGACACCACATGACTGGTGCCAGGTTTCCCCATTCGGACACCCTGGGATCACAGCTTGGTTGACAGCTCCCCCAGGCCTATCGCGGCCTCCCACGTCCTTCATCGGCTCCTGGTGCCAAGGCATTCACCGTTCGCCCTTGACAACTTGACCACAAAGATGCTCGCGTCCACTGTGCAATTCTCAACAAACGACCAACCCACAACCCGAACAGCCCCACACCAAACCCAACGACAGTTGGCGGTATGCGAGGCCAGGCCATGCCTGGCAACCTCGCGAGGTCATCAACCTCACTACGGTTCTGAAACAACAACGCAATGGTTGTTCCTTCAGGACCCAACAGGGTGCTCACATTCCTTCTCAGCCGCACCAGAACATAGCCGTTCCCACCACCCCGAAGAGCAGCTGTACTAGGTGTCCCGGCCGTTGCCGAGGAAAAACTTGCCAGTGTCTCCGCCATTCGAGCACCCCACCACCACATCCGGGTAGTGCGGGCTCCTTACCGACTTTCGTCGGAAGGTGCTCCTTAGAAAGGAGGTGATCCAGCCGCACCTTCCGGTACGGCTACCTTGTTACGACTTCGTCCCAATCGCCAGCCCCACCTTCGACGGCTCCCTCCACAAGGGTTGGGCCACCGGCTTCGGGTGTTGCCGACTTTCGTGACGTGACGGGCGGTGTGTACAAGGCCCGGGAACGTATTCACCGCAGCGTTGCTGATCTGCGATTACTAGCGACTCCGACTTCACGGGGTCGAGTTGCAGACCCCGATCCGAACTGAGACCGGCTTTTTGGGATTCGCTCCACCTCACGGTATCGCAGCCCATTGTACCGGCCATTGTAGCATGCGTGAAGCCCTGGACATAAGGGGCATGATGACTTGACGTCATCCCCACCTTCCTCCGAGTTGACCCCGGCAGTCTTCGATGAGTCCCCGCCATAACGCGCTGGCAACATCGAACGAGGGTTGCGCTCGTTGCGGGACTTAACCCAACATCTCACGACACGAGCTGACGACAGCCATGCACCACCTGTGACCGCCCCCGAAGGACCCCCCATCTCTGGAGGTTTTGCGGCCATGTCAAACCCAGGTAAGGTTCTTCGCGTTGCATCGAATTAATCCGCATGCTCCGCCGCTTGTGCGGGCCCCCGTCAATTCCTTTGAGTTTTAGCCTTGCGGCCGTACTCCCCAGGCGGGGCGCTTAATGCGTTAGCTGCGGCACAGGGAACCGGAGAGGCCCCCCACACCTAGCGCCCAACGTTTACAGCGTGGACTACCAGGGTATCTAATCCTGTTCGCTCCCCACGCTTTCGCTCCTCAGCGTCAGTATCGGCCCAGAGACCCGCCTTCGCCACCGGTGTTCCTCCTGATATCTGCGCATTTCACCGCTACACCAGGAATTCCAGTCTCCCCTACCGAACTCTAGCCTGCCCGTATCGACCGCAGGCTTGGGGTTGAGCCCCAAGTTTTCACGGTCGACGCGACAAGCCGCCTACGAGCTCTTTACGCCCAATAAATCCGGACAACGCTCGCACCCTACGTCTTACCGCGGCTGCTGGCACGTAGTTGGCCGGTGCTTCTTCTGCAGGTACCGTCACTCTCGCTTCGTCCCTGCTGAAAGAGGTTTACAACCCGAAGGCCGTCATCCCTCACGCGGCGTCGCTGCATCAGGCTTCCGCCCATTGTGCAATATTCCCCACTGCTGCCTCCCGTAGGAGTCTGGGCCGTGTCTCAGTCCCAGTGTGGCCGGTCGCCCTCTCAGGCCGGCTACCCGTCGTCGCCTTGGTAGGCCATCACCCCACCAACAAGCTGATAGGCCGCGAGCCCATCCCAAGCCGAAAAACTTTCCACCACCAGCCATGCGGCCAGAAGTAATATTCGGTATTAGCCCCCGTTTCCGAGGGTTATCCCAAAGCTTGGGGCAGGTTGCTCACGTGTTACTCACCCGTTCGCCGCTCGAGTACCCCGAAGGGCCTTTCCGCTCGACTTGCATGTGTTAAGCACGCCGCCAGCGTTCGTCCTGAGCCAGGATCAAACTCTCCAACAAAAAATTGTGGAACAGCTGTCCCGGCAACAAACAAATGTTGCCAAAGGAATCCCAACCAGCCAGAAAAACTGACCAGTCCGGGGTATAAATCATAATTGGCACTGGCTTTACAAGCACCCTGTTGAGTTCTCAAAGAACAACCACACACCGAACCAAACACCACACTCAGTGGCACCCGTTTCGGGGC
>NZ_JBVJGN010000033.1:0-3664 GCF_055587305.1 Micromonospora sp. NPDC047521
TCGGCTGGAGCCGCGTCGCGCCACTCGCCGAGAGGCGACCTGCACACCGACACCAGCGCCGCCCCCGACCCACCCGGGCCGGGGGCGGCGCTGTCTGAACTCCCCCGCTCGCGAAGATGTCTCGGCTGGCCTATGTTCAGTGGGTCGCTCGCGTGGGAGGGGGTGTCGGGGCATGGGTCTGCGTACCTTCATCGAGGGCTGGCCTGTCTACCGGCAGCTCACCGGCACCGATCCGCTCGGTCGGGGCGCTGCGGCGCAGTCCGCCCGTTCGGCGGAGCTGACCCCCCGAACCGAGGCCGCCGACAGCGTGGCCCGGTCGGTGTGTCCGTACTGCGCTGTGGGCTGCGGGCAGCGGGTGTACGTGAAGGACGGGCAGGTCACCCAGATCGAGGGTGATCCGGACAGCCCCATCTCGCGGGGTCGGCTCTGCCCGAAGGGTTCGGCCAGTAAGAGTTTGGTGACCAGCCCGTTGCGGCAGACGAAGGTCCGCTACCGCCGACCATATTCGACGCAGTGGGAAGATCTGGAGCTCGACACCGCGCTCGACATGATCGCCGATCGGATGCTCGCGGCTCGTGAGCAGACCTGGGAGGACGTCGACACGCAGGGCCGGCCACTCAACCGGACGCTTGGTTTTTCCAGTCTGGGTGGGGCGACGCTTGACAACGAGGAGAACTACCTCATCAAGAAGTTGTTCACCGCGGCCGGCGCCTTGCAGATCGAGAACCAGGCCCGTATTTGACACTCCGCCACCGTCCCCGGTCTGGGGGCCAGCTTCGGTCGTGGCGGTGCGACGGATTTCCAGCAGGACATCGCCAACGCTGACGTCATCGTCATTCAGGGTTCGAACATGGCCGAGGCGCATCCGGTGGGTTTCCAGTGGGTGATGGAGGCCAAGCGCCGGGGCGCGAAGGTCTTCCACGTCGACCCCCGGTTCACCCGGACGAGCGCTGTCGCTGACGCGTACCTGCCGATCCGGGCGGGCACGGACATCGCCCTGCTCGGTGGGGTGGTGCGATACATCCTGGACAACGAGCTGGACTTCCGGGAGTACGTGCTCGCGTACACGAACGCGGCGACGATCGTCAGCGAGGAGTTCAGCGACACCGAGGACGGCGACGGGTTCTTCTCCGGCTTCGACCCGGAGACCGGCAGTTACGTGCAGGACAGCTGGCAGTACGAGGGTCACGAGGATTCCTCCGGCAGCGGACACACCGCCCAGGAGCGGGACAGCGCCGCCGGACTGACCCACGAGTCGCACGGCGCGCAGGTGAGTGGCCAGACCCGGCGGGACGAGACGTTGCAGCATCCGCGCTGCGTCTACCAGATCCTCAAGCGGCACTTCGCCCGCTACACGCCGGAGATGGTGGAGCGGGTCTGCGGCATCCCGCAGGAGCAGTTCCTCGGGTTGGCGCGGGCGTGGACGGCGAACTCGGGCCGGGAGCGCACCGGGATGCTGATCTACTCGGTGGGCTGGACGCAGCACAGCGTGGGTGTGCAGTACATCCGGACCGGGGCGATCATCCAGCTGTTGCTGGGCAACATGGGTCGTCCGGGTGGCGGGGTGATGGCGCTGCGCGGGCATGCCAGCATTCAGGGCTCCACTGACATTCCGACCCTGTTCAACCTGCTGCCCGGCTATCTGCCGATGCCGCACCACGCCGAGCACCCGAGCTTCGACGAGTGGGTGGACAGCATCCGCCACCCCGGGCAGAAGGGCTTCTGGGGTAACGCGCGGTCGTTCGCCGCCAGTCTGCTCAAGGCGTACTGGGGCGACGCGGCCACCCCGGAGAACGACTTCTGCTACGGCTACCTGCCGCGGATGACCGGTGATCACGGTACCTACCAGCAGGTGCTCAACATGATCGACGGGAAGGTCAAGGGGTACTTCCTGTTGGGGCAGAACCCGGCGGTCGGCTCCGCGCACGGCCGGGCGCAGCGCCTGGGCATGGCGAACCTGGACTGGTTGGTGGTCCGCGACCTGTTCATGATCGAGAGTGCGACGTTCTGGCAGAACGGTCCCGAGGTGGCCACCGGTGAGATCGTCCCGGAGGAGTGCCGCACCGAGGTGTTCTTCCTGCCCGCCGCCTCCCATGTGGAGAAGGAGGGCAGCTTCACCCAGACCCAGCGGCTGTTGCAGTGGCGGGAGAAGGCCGTCGAGCCGCCGGGCGACGCCCGCTCCGAGCTGTGGTTCTTCTACCATCTGGGGCGCAAGCTGCGCGAGAAGCTGGCCGGCTCCGACCTGCCGCGCGACAGGGCGCTGCTCGACCTCACCTGGGACTACCCCACGCACGGTCCGCACGCGGAGCCGAGCGCCGAGGCGGTCCTGCGGGAGATCAACGGGTACGACGTGACGACCGGCAGCCCGCTGTCCAGTTTCGCCGAGGCCCGCGCGGACGGCTCCACGGCGGTGGGCTGCTGGATCTACACCGGGGTGTACGCCGACGGGGTGAACCAGGCGGCCCGGCGCAGGTCCCGCCACGAGCAGGACTGGGTCGCCGCCGAGTGGGGCTGGGCGTGGCCGGCTAACCGCCGCATCCTCTACAACCGTGCGTCCGCCGACCCGGACGGCAACCCGTGGAGCGAGCGCAAGCGCTACGTCTGGTGGGACGCGGACAGGGGCGAGTGGACGGGCTACGACGTACCGGACTTCGAGAAGACCAAGCCGCCGTCGTACCGGCCGCCGGCCGGGGCGTCAGGGCCCGAGGGCGTCGCCGGTGACGACCCGTTCGTCATGCAGGGTGACGGCAAGGGCTGGCTGTACGCGCCGAGCGGTGTCCTGGACGGGCCGCTGCCGACGCACTACGAGCCGGTGGAGTCGCCGGTGCGCAACCCGCTGTACCGCCAGCAGGCCAATCCGACCCGCAAGATGTACGCGCATCCGGTGAACTCGGTGAACCCGAGTCCGCCTCAGGAACACAGTCAGGTGTTCCCGTACGTCTTCACTGTCAGCCGGCTCACCGAGCACCACACGGCCGGTGGGATGAGCCGGACGGTGTCGCCGCTGGCGGAGTTGCAGCCGGAGATGTTCGTCGAGGTGTCACCGGAGCTGGCCGCCGAACGAGGGCTCGACCACCTGGGGTGGGCGCACCTGGTCAGCGGTCGGGCGGTGATCGAGGCGAAGGTGCTGGTCACGGATCGGCTCACCCCGCTGCGGGTGGAGGGCCGGATCATCCACCAGGTGTGGTTGCCGTACCACTTCGGTTTCGAGGGTCTGGTGACCGGCGACTCGGCCAACGACCTGTTCGGCATCAGCCTGGATCCGAACGTGCTGATCCAGGAGAGCAAGGTCGGCACCTGCGACGTGCGGCCCGGCCGTCGTCCGACCGGGCCGGCGTTGCTGGACCTGGTCGCCGACTACCAGCGGCGCGCCGGGATCACCCCGGGTCAGAACGCCCCGGCGGTCACCGCCGACAGCGAGGGGGAGGCGCGCGGTGATTCCTGACCCGAACAGCCTGTACGGTCCGCTGGATCCGGCGCCCGACGCCGGCTATGTGGACGCGCCGCCCCGGATGGGGTTCTTCACCGACACCAGCGTCTGTATCGGATGCAAGGCGTGTGAGGTGGCCTGCAAGGAGTGGAACGGCGTCCCGGAGAGCGGCCTGGACCTGCTGGGCATGTCGTACGACAACACGGGTGCGCTGACGGCGAACTCGTGGCGGCA
>NZ_JBVJGN010000034.1:0-2264 GCF_055587305.1 Micromonospora sp. NPDC047521
CGTCCGCAAACTCTCGTGCCGCGCCACCACATCACCCAACGCCGCCCGCAACGCCACCACATCCAACGCCCCACGCAGCCGGATCTGGCCGGGAATGTGATAGGTCGAGCCGTGACCCGGCAACTGGTCGAGGATCCAGAGACGCTGCTGAGCCGGTGAGAGGTCGATGGTGTCGGGTCGGTCCCGGCGTGTCACCCGGGGCCGGGCCTCGCCGGCCGACCCGAGCAGCCGGTCGAGGCCGGCGACCGTCGGGTGTTCGAAGACGGCCCGCAGCGGCAATTCCACGCCGAAGGCTGAACGCACCCGGCTGACCAGCCGCGAAGCGAGCAGTGAGTGGCCGCCCAACTCGAAGAACCCGTCGTCCATCCCCACGTCGGGCACGCCCAGCAACTCTGTGAAGATGCCGCAGAGCGCAGCGGCCGTCGGGGTGTCCGGTGCCCGCCCGTTCGCTGCGGCCGCGGGCAGCGGCGTGGGAAGCGCCCGCCGGTTGACCTTTCCGCTGTCCAGCAGCGGAAGCGCGGCGAGGACCACGAACATCGACGGCACCATGAAGTGGGGCATCCGGGCAGCGGCGAAGTCGCGCAGCGCATCGGTGTCGAGGTCGTCCAGGCTCGGTACGACGTACGCGACGAGCCGACCGTCCCCCGGCACGTCCTCGTGCACGACCACGGCCACCTGTCGGACGGCCGGATGACTGCCGATCACCGACTGGACCTCGGCCGGCTCCACCCGGAAACCACGGATCTTGACCTGGTCGTCGACCCGCCCGAGAAACTCGTAGAACTCGCGGTCGCGGTTCCAGCGCACCAGGTCGCCGGTGCGGTACATCCGTTCCCCCGGCGCACCGAACGGGTTTGCCACGAAGCGTTCCGCCGTTAGCCCGGATTGGCCCAGGTAGCCGTCGGCGAGCCCCACGCCGGCCATGTAGAGCTCCGCGGTCACTCCGGCCGGGACCGGCTCGAGGCCGGCGTCGAGGGCGTAGCAGCGCTTGTTCGCGATCGGCCGCCCGACCGGGATCACGCCACGGTCGATGTCGGCCGCTGTCACCGTGTGGCAGTTCGTGAAGATCATGCTTTCCGCCGGCGAGTAGCCGTTGACGACGCGCAGGTCCGGGTAACGCTGGCGGAGTCGGGCCAGGTGCGCGACGGAGGCCGCCTCCCCTCCCGTCATCACCTGGCGCACGGTGCGGAAGGTCTTCGGGTACTCGTCGAGCAGGAAATTCAGCAGGCTGGCCGCGACGTGCAGGCTGGTGACCTCGTGCTCGTCGACGAGTTCGGCGATCACTGCGGGTTCCGGGAGCTGGCCGGGTTGCAGCACGCAGACGGCGCCGTGCAGGAGCGCCGCGAACAGCTCGTAACCGAACATGTCCCAGCTGGCCGGTGCGCACTGCAGCCACACCTCGTCGGCGGCGAAGCGTGCGTAGTCCTGGCTCAGCAGCGTGCCCGCGACGGCGCGATGCGGGGCGGCGACGCCCTTGGGGCGCCCGGTCGAGCCGGAGGTGAAGATCACACAGGCCAGGTCGCCGGGCCCCGGCACAGTGGACGGCGGAAGGTCGCTGCACCCGGCGACGGCGGCCGCCTCGGTCTGCGGATCGACCACCCGGGAGACCGCGCCGGCGATCTCCGGTGCGAGGTCGTCGTGGTAGCCCACGACGGTCCGGACACCGGCCTGCCGGACGATGCCCTCAAGCCGGGCGGCGGGGAGCTGCGGGTCCAGCACGGTGTAGGCCGCGCCTGCCTTGAGGACCGCGAGAACGGCGGTGACCTGCGCGAACGAGCGGTTCAGGTGCACGCCCACCACGTCACCCGGTGCCACACCGCGGGCGGTGAGGTGGTGTGCCAGGCGGTTCGCGCCGGCTTCGAGTTCGCCGTAGGTCATGGCGTGCTCGCCGAAGACGAGGGCGGTGGCATTCGGCGAGCGCGCGGCCTGCCGGGTGAAGAGGACGGGCAGGCTGAGGTCGTCGTACTCGCGCGCGGTGGCATTGTGTCCGTGCAGAAGCCGTTCGCGCTCCTGGTCGTCCATCAGTGGCAGCCGGGAGACCGGCCGCGCGGGATCCGTCACGGCTGCGGCCAGCAGCGTGTGCAGCCGGACGCCGATGTCGGTGGCGGTCGACGACTCGAACAGATCGAGGCTGTACTCCAGCAGCGCCTCGATGCCGGCCGGGGAGCCGCCGTCGTGGTGTTCGGTGAATTCGAAGGACAGGTCGAACTTGGCGGTCGTGCGGGGTGCGGGCAGCAGTTCGGCGTCCAGGGTGCCCATCCGTA
>NZ_JBVJGN010000035.1:0-2078 GCF_055587305.1 Micromonospora sp. NPDC047521
GAACGCCTTCGACATCGCCTTCGAAGGACGCCTGTCCGCAGGCCGCAAGTAGCCGTCAACAACCCGAGTTACACCGTTCGTTTGACAGACCCGCGCGGTCCTCGCCGAGCAAACCGACGAATGGACCGAAGGACGCCGCTACATGGGCATGGAACTCCTCGCCAAAGCCCGCCTCGTCACCGTCACGCACAACCAACACACCAACGACCAACCCGACCCCAATCGCCGCCTAACATCAAACCGGATCCAGCGATGGCCGCCTCTTTCACCCCCAGCGCGGACGTGACCTGACGATACCGACCCGCCAGCCTGCACGACGTAGTCGCTTCAACGCATCTTGATCGTCCGGGTGACACGACGCCAGGTCAGGCATCCGGCGGCGGTACTGCTGTCGGCGTACGGATTCCGGTGCAGAGCCAGGTACGCCAAATGTGCAGGGGTCTGGGCGAGTGGCGCTGGGGATCCTGCGGCGCCGGTCGCCCCGGCGACGCACGTCCGATAGTCACGATGAGTAACCGGTGGACGAGTGACCGGTGGACGTGGGCCGTCGCCCGAATCTCGGCAGTAGAGCGCGTTCCAGTAGGGCCATGGCGGCAGGCGGCCTCGCCTCGACGGGCCGAGGCCATGTTGTCGGCGGAGTGACGGGCACAATACGTCGCATGGACATCATCAGCGATCTCGCTCCCACCGGTACGCTGCGAGCCTCGATTAACCTCGGCAACCCCGTCCTCGCCCAGGGCACGCCGGGGTCCCCTAGTGGCGTCACGGTGGACATCGCTCGTGAACTGGCCGCCAGGCTCGGAATCCCGGTCGAGCTGCTCTGCTTCGGAGCAGCCCGCGAGTCATTCGCGGCGATGGAGCAGGACCAGGCCGACATCTGCTTCCTGGCCATCGACCCAGCGCGGAAGGAGAGCGTCGCCTTCACCGCTCCCTACGCGGTCATCGAGGGAGCCTTCGCAGTCCCCGAGGCGTCACCCCTCCTCTCGGCCGCCGACGTAGACCACTCTGGCGTCCGCGTCGGGGTCAAGGCGGGATCTGCCTACGATCTGCACCTCTCCCGCACCCTCAAGCATGCGGAGGTGGTACGCGGCATCGAGGGGACCACGGTGTTCACCGAGCAGCAGCTCGATGTCGCAGCCGGCATCCGCCAGCCGCTTGCCGACTTTGCCGCCGCCCAGGGTGGCATTCGCCTGCTTGAGCCACACTTTATGAAGATCCGACAGGCGGTGGGCACCACCCGATCGCGCCGCGAACAGACCGTCGCCTATCTGCACGATTTCGTTGAACAGCTTAAGGCCAGCGGGTTCGTCGCCTCGTCCCTGGACCGCGCCGGCCGCCGCGACGCGACCGTCGCATCGCCCGGCTGACGTACGCCGATTCGGTGGATCACGCAGACGGCGGCACATCGAGCATTTCGAGCCGTGGCGGTTGGTCGGCGCCGGCCCAGCGGTGCAAGGTGCGTCGATGTTGACGAGGCGGTCTAGCTGCAAGCGATGTCGGCGGGCATGCCTAATCGCCGCCACACGGAACCGGAGTCGCGGGCTCCCAATGCGCGGACAAAGCAGCTTGCCGCGGCATACCGAGCTGCCGGTAAGACGAGACAAGAGCTGGCTGACCGTTACCCCGACCCACGCACATCGGCAGATCCGGACGCCGCCGGGTCGACCAATATAACTGACTGTAGTTGATCGTTGCAGAGTAAGCTCGGCCGCGCGCCGCAGCGGCACTCGTAGGTGTCGATAGCTGCCGTGTACTCGGTGGCGTACCCTGCTCTGCACTCGAAGCCGTACGCCGACAACTGCCCCCACAAATGCTCCGGCGGCACGGACAGGTCGAACGTCTGACAGACGGTCGCGAAGAAGTTGTCCATCGGCCCCGAGTGGTGCGCGTCGGCCATGAGCAGGAAGGTCAGCGCGGCATCATCGAGTCCTTGGACGACGACGAACTCCTCCACCCACGCCCGAAAATGCCCTGTCGCGATCCACTAAGAGACGTCTCGTAACTCCGAGCGTGGTTCGCAGCCGGATGCGATCCTCGGGGCATGACGGGCCCAGCGCAGGATGACGCCGAGGTGGCAT
>NZ_JBVJGN010000036.1:0-1971 GCF_055587305.1 Micromonospora sp. NPDC047521
TACACTGCATCTTCACAGCGAGTTCAATTTCACTGAGTCTCGGGTGGAGACAGCCTGGCCATCATTACGCCATTCGTGCAGGTCGGAACTTACCCGACAAGGAATTTCGCTACCTTAGGACCGTTATAGTTACGGCCGCCGTTTACTGGGGCTTCGATCAAGAGCTTCGCCTTGCGGCTGACCCCATCAATTAACCTTCCAGCACCGGGCAGGCGTCACACCGTATACGTCCACTTTCGTGTTTGCACAGTGCTGTGTTTTTATTAAACAGTTGCAGCCAGCTGGTATCTTCGACTGGCTTCAGCTCCATCCGCAAGGGACTTCACCTACATGCCAGCGTGCCTTCTCCCGAAGTTACGGCACCATTTTGCCTAGTTCCTTCACCCGAGTTCTCTCAAGCGCCTTGGTATTCTCTACCTGACCACCTGTGTCGGTTTGGGGTACGATTTAATGTTACCTGATGCTTAGAGGATTTTCCTGGAAGCAGGGCATCAACTACTTCTGCACCGTAGTGCATCGTCATCACGCCTCAGGGTTAGTATGCAACCGGATTTACCAGGTCACACCCCCTACACGCTTAAACCGGGACAACCGTCGCCCGGCTAGCCTAGCCTTCTCCGTCCCCCCTTCGCAGTAACACCAAGTACAGGAATATTAACCTGTTTCCCATCGACTACGCTTTTCAGCCTCGCCTTAGGGGTCGACTCACCCTGCCCCGATTAACGTTGGACAGGAACCCTTGGTCTTCCGGCGAGCGGGCTTTTCACCCGCTTTATCGTTACTTATGTCAGCATTCGCACTTCTGATACCTCCAGCAACCCTCACAGGCCACCTTCAACGGCTTACAGAACGCTCCCCTACCCAACAACGCCTAAGCGTCGCTGCCGCAGCTTCGGTGCATGGTTTAGCCCCGTTACATCTTCCGCGCAGGCCGACTCGACCAGTGAGCTATTACGCTTTCTTTAAATGATGGCTGCTTCTAAGCCAACATCCTGGCTGTCTATGCCTTCCCACATCGTTTCCCACTTAACCATGACTTTGGGACCTTAGCTGGCGGTCTGGGTTGTTTCCCTCTTCACGACGGACGTTAGCACCCGCCGTGTGTCTCCCGTGATAACATTCTTCGGTATTCGGAGTTTGCATCGGTTTGGTAAGCCGGGATGGCCCCCTAGCCGAAACAGTGCTCTACCCCCGAAGATGAGTTCACGAGGCGCTACCTAAATAGCTTTCGGGGAGAACCAGCTATCTCCCGGTTTGATTGGCCTTTCACCCCCAGCCACAAGTCATCCGCTAATTTTTCAACATTAGTCGGTTCGGTCCTCCAGTTAGTGTTACCCAACCTTCAACCTGCCCATGGCTAGATCACCGGGTTTCGGGTCTATACCTTGCAACTAATCGCCCAGTTAAGACTCGGTTTCCCTACGGCTCCCCTATACGGTTAACCTTGCTACAAAATATAAGTCGCTGACCCATTATACAAAAGGTACGCAGTCACACCACGAAGGTGCTCCCACTGCTTGTACGTACACGGTTTCAGGTTCTATTTCACTCCCCTCGCCGGGGTTCTTTTCGCCTTTCCCTCACGGTACTGGTTCACTATCGGTCAGTCAGGAGTATTTAGCCTTGGAGGATGGTCCCCCCATATTCAGACAGGATGTCACGTGTCCCGCCCTACTCATCGAACTCACGACCTGTGCATTTTAGTGTACGGGGCTATCACCCTTTACTGCGCGACTTTCCAGACGCTTCCACTAACACACAAGCCGATTCAGGTTCTGGGCTCCTCCCCGTTCGCTCGCCGCTACTGGGGGAATCTCGGTTGATTTCTTTTCCTCGGGGTACTTAGATGTTTCAGTTCCCCCGGTTCGCCTCATGCCACTATGTATTCATGACATGATAGTGTGTCGAAACACACTGGGTTTCCCCATTCGGGTATCGCCGGTTATAACGGTTCATATCACCTTACCGACG
>NZ_JBVJGN010000037.1:0-1390 GCF_055587305.1 Micromonospora sp. NPDC047521
GGGTCTGTCAAACGAACGGTGTAACTCGGGTTGTTGACGGCTACTTGCGGCCTGCGGACAGGCGTCCTTCGAAGGCGATGTCGAAGGCGTTCAGGGCTGGCTTCCAGCGCATGGTCCACCGCCGGCGGCCCTGCCCGGTGGGGTCGAGGCTCATCACCGCCAGGTAGACGCACTTGAGCGCGGCGGCCTCGTTCGGGAAGTGGCCTCGTGCCCGCACGGCACGGCGGATGCGGGCGTTGACGCTCTCGATGGCGTTGGTGGAGCAGACCACGGTGCGGATCTCGGCGTCGAAGGCCAGGAACGGCACGAACTCCGCCCACGCCTGCTCCCACAACCTGACGATCGCCGGATACTTCCCGCCCCAGGCTTCGGTGAACTCGGCGAAGCGGGCTCGGGCAGCCGACTCGGTCGGCGCCGTGTAGACGGGCTTGAGAGCCTTGGCGATGGCGTCCCAGTGCTGCCGTCCGGCATACCGGAACGACGCCCGCAGCAGGTGGATCACGCAGGTCTGCACCACCGCTTCGGGCCACACCTCGGCGATCGCGTCCGGCAGGCCCTTGAGCCCGTCGCAGACCACCATGCACGCATCCTGGACGCCGCGGTTCTTCAACTCGGTGAGGACCTGCAGCCAGAACTTGGCGCCCTCGCCGCCGTCACCGGCCCACAGGCCGAGGATGTCCCGGGTGCCCTCGACGGTGACGGCCAGGGCCAGGTAGATGGGCCGGTTGGCGACCTTCCCGTCGCGGATCTTGACGTGCACCGCGTCCAGGAAGATCACCGGGTAGACCGGGTCTAGGGGCCGATTTTGCCACTCAGTCATGCCCTCGACGACCTTGTCCGTGATCGTCGAGATCGTCTGCCGGGAAACGTCGGCGCCATACACCTCGGCCAGGTGGGCCTGGATCTCTCCGGTGGTCAAGCCCTTGGCGGACAGGGAAATCACCATGTCGTCCACCCCGGACAGCCGGCGCTGGCGCTTCCTGACGATCTGCGGCGTGAACGACCCGTCGCGGTCGCGGGGCACCTCAATCTCGACCGGTCCGACGTCGGTCAGCACCGTCTTGGCCCGCACACCGTTGCGGGAGTTCCCGCCGTTCTTACCCGCCGGGTCTCCCTTGTCATAGCCCAGGTGATCGGTGATCTCACCCTCGAGCGCTGATTCCAGGACCCGCTTTGTGAGCTGCTGCAGCAGCCCACCATCGCCGGTCAGCTGCAACCCGGCCGCACGGGCCTGCTCCACCAGCTGGGCGACCAACTCCGCGTCGACACCCTCCGCCGGCTGTCCCGGCACGTTCTTCGCCACCGCGGCAGTATCCACGGCGGCCATCGATCCTTCGGACATCAGGTGCTGCTCCTTGATCAGGAGTTACACCGTTCGTCTTACAGTCCC
>NZ_JBVJGN010000038.1:0-1376 GCF_055587305.1 Micromonospora sp. NPDC047521
CTCAACGGATAAAAGGTACTCCGGGGATAACAGGCTGATACCGCCCAAGAGTTCATATCGACGGCGGTGTTTGGCACCTCGATGTCGGCTCATCACATCCTGGGGCTGAAGTAGGTCCCAAGGGTATGGCTGTTCGCCATTTAAAGTGGTACGCGAGCTGGGTTTAGAACGTCGTGAGACAGTTCGGTCCCTATCTGCCGTGGGCGTTGGAAGATTGAGAGGGGTTGCTCCTAGTACGAGAGGACCGGAGTGAACGCACCACTGGTGTTCGGGTTGTCATGCCAATGGCATTGCCCGGTAGCTAAGTGCGGAAAAGATAAGCGCTGAAAGCATCTAAGCGCGAAACTTGCCTCAAGATGAGTCTTCCCTGGGCCTTTAAGGTCCCTGAAGGAACGTTTAAGACTAAGACGTTGATAGGCTGGGTGTGTAAGTGCAGCGATGCATTGAGCTAACCAGTACTAATGATCCGTGAGGCTTAACCTTACAACACCGAAGGTGTTTTTAGAGAGATTTTCAGCGACGTTCCGAGATTGGTTCTGATGGCTTCATGGAAGTGAGGCGGTTGGAATGAAACAGAATTTGCCTGGCGGCAATAGCGCGGTGGTCCCACCTGACCCCATGCCGAACTCAGAAGTGAAACGCCGTAGCGCCGATGGTAGTGTGGGGTCTCCCCATGCGAGAGTAGGACACTGCCAGGCATCAAATAAAGCCGAAAGCCCTGAACTGACGTTCAGGGCTTTTTGCTATGCGTAAAATGGAAAATCCCCGATGTAATCCCCTTCAGCTTTCATCGTACTGTTTAATATTCATCACAAAACCAACGCATTGTTTCTCTGAATGTCAGATATTCTTCGTCCGCTATTAAGTTTGGCTGTTAACTTATAAATAACAATAAAGTAACAACCAGGGCGGCAGGAAGCCAAATTTCATCATTGTTATGGCTCGGAGAATACATCATGACAGAAACAACCTCGGCTCTTGGGGATGAGCACGGCGTCGAACAGGGGGCGCTGGATAACAAGAAACGCATTTTCGCTATCGTCGGGGCTTCATCAGGCAATCTGGTGGAGTGGTTTGATTTTTACGTTTACTCCTTCTGTTCCATTTACTTTGCCGCCTCGTTCTTCCCAGCGGGCAACAGCACCACGCAGCTGCTGCAAACCGCCGGGGTATTCGCTGCCGGCTTCTTTATGCGGCCGATTGGCGGTTGGCTATTCGGTTATATTGCCGACAAGCATGGTCGAAAAAATTCCATGCTGCTTTCGGTCTGTATGATGTGCGCCGGATCGCTGGTGATCGCCTGCCTGCCGACGTATGAATCGATCGGCAGCTGGGCGCCGGCGTTGCTGCTGATCGCCCGCCTGTTCCAGGGGCTG
>NZ_JBVJGN010000039.1:0-1330 GCF_055587305.1 Micromonospora sp. NPDC047521
ACTAAGAGACGTCTCGTAACTCCGAGCGTGGTTCGCAGCCGGATGCGATCCTCGGGGCATGACGGGCCCAGCGCAGGATGACGCCGAGGTGGCATACATGCGGGAGGTTACGGCGTTGGCCGAGAGCCTCATCGCCGCGGAGGATCCTTACGAGGTAGCGCTGGACATCCACGGGGTTTCTGCGCATGCGTCGATGGAGGTGGAGCCCGCCGGCTTCGTGTGGCTCATCTGGGGCGATCTAGCCGACCGGATGGAGCTCAAGCCTGACGAGCATGAGCAGGCCGCAGCTGAGATGGTCCGGGCGGCGCGGGAGTGGCTATCGCTGGACCTTGCCAATCGCGAGGCCGTGGCCAGGTATCTGGACTACTGGGTGCACGACGTATGCGGCTATGCCAGGCGGGCCGGCTCGGGCGCTGACTGACTTACGAAAACTCTGCTCAGCGATACCTCGTAACCCGGGCATCTGTCTGGTAAGGACGGTGGGGCAGGATGCCGGGGTGCAGGTGATCACGGCAGCCCGCCCGGAATGGATCTTCCCGTTCACCGGGTTGCAGCCCGCGCAGTTCCGCACGCTGGTCCGGGTGGTCGCCGAGCGTGGCGGTGACGGCATCGCTGACGGCCGACCGGGTCGGCAGTGGGCCCTGGGCCTGCCGGATCGGGTGTTGCTGGTGGCCGCCTACTGGCGAACGAACCTGACGATGCGGCAGATCGGTCCCCTGTTCGGGGTGTCGCACTCGGCGGCGCACCGGGTCATCGACACCCTGGCACCGCTGCTGGCTTTGGCGCCGGTGCGCAAGCGGCCGGTCGAGCAAATCGCGATCGTCGACGGCACTCTGATTCCGACCCGCGATCACCGGCTGGCCGCACGGAGCAAGAACTACCGGTACTCGACAAACCTGCAGGTCGCCATCGACGCCTCCACCCGCCTGGTCATCGCTGTCGGCGACCCGCAGCCGGGCAACCGCAACGACACGATCGTCTACCGCACCTCCGGCATCAACCAGAAGCTGTGCGGGCGGCCGGTGATGGCCGACGGTGGGTACCGCGGCAATCCCGAGGTGATCATGCCGTACCGCAAGCCTACAGACGGCAGCTCGCTGCCGGACTGGAAGGAAGCACTCAACACCGAACACCGCACCGTCCGAGCAGGCGTCGAACACGCCCTGGCCAGGATGAAGTGCTTCAAGATCCTGCGCGACTACCGCCGCGCCGCCCACACATTGGCTGACGCTGCTTCCGGCATCGCGAACCTCCACAACATCATCCTCACCGGCTGACCAACGGCCCCGCCCCAGACAACGCCTTCACCCAGTTACGAGACGTCCCTTAG